>JAEINR010000065.1 GCA_016342325.1 Desulfobacterium sp. | reverse complement strand
CACAGGATGACGGCACATTCCAAAGGTTCCTTGGGTAACAAGGCGTCCTCCCTTAAAAGCGCGTTTAATGGTAACTAACGAAATAATATAGAATGGAATTCCAAGCAGAACCAGGACAATACCCACCGAGGTCAATACGCCATGGGGAACAAAATGAATTTTGAAAAACGGATCAAACCAGTTGCTTAAAGCAACCATTAAAATGCAATATACGGCTGAAAACAAAGTGTATTTAGGCCCTACCCCCCAAAACGTCATCTCATTCGCCATTGCTCATTCCAAAGTTATTATGGTGTTAAAAAGTACCGGATAGCCGGGGCTGGTACCAGCCCCGGGGCCCCTATTTATGAATATTTTTCACCCTCCCCACAAGGCCGTTGTCCAGGCGAACCTTGATCCCGTGGGGATGTGTGGCAGATTTGGTCAGAAGATCCCGGACAATGCCTTGTGTGAGCTTTCCGGTTCTCTGGTCCTGCTTTAATACGATGGAAACCGCCAAGCCGGCTATGATATCGGCTCTTTTTGTTCCTTCACCCATTTGAAAATCCCTTTGTGTCTCTTATGCCCGTGGCAGTGCCGTTAATAGTGGGGCGGTTTTTCATTTGCCGGTGCATCGCTTCCCAGACTGAACTCCGAAAGTTCCTGGACCTGTTTCGTCAAGCGGTCACAGATGGAGGCGAGCCGTTCGATCTCCTGCTGCTGCTCGTAAACCACATCATTCAGGTCTTTGATGGTCTTATCCTGGTATGCGATTTTAGTTTCAATTTCAATCAGACGTCCTTCACCCATTTTTATATTTTCCCTCTATTATCATCTCTCAAAACAATCTACCGATTAGTGGAGTATAGTGCTACCGAGGGTTTCCTGCAACCCATATTGTATGCATCCCACCACCTTCTTTATCTTAAAAAATCAAGGGATACGTTGTAATGTCACCCAGGACACCTCACACTCCCCGGATCCTGCAGAAATATAGGCAGTATCGTCTGTAATGGTGACGGAAATATCCATGGTACGCTTCACCAACGCCGCCAATGCCTGCATGCTTACCCAGGGAAACTGATACACAGATGCCGTCAACTCACTGATCTTTGCTTGCCCCTGGGCCCACCAGGCATCTGATTTTGAATTAAAGGTATACACCTTGACCGCCGGCGAAAGCCGTGTGGCTTTTTTGATTCTATCCAGGGTTGGCTCCCCCACATCGATCCATAAGGAGATTCGATCATCCAAGGTGCGGGCCCAGATATCGGGTTCTTCCACGGCAGAAAGTCCTTTGGTAAACGACAGATATTCCTGGGCATTGATGCAAAAGGCCAGAACCCGGGCCATCATTCGCTCAACGGTTTCAGACGGGTGCTGGGCAACGGTTAAATTGAGGGTTTCATAATAATCCCGGTCAACATCCGCCAGGGTAATTTTTAATTTATAAATGGTTGGTTTTAATGCCACAAATGGTCCTTTGTAAGCCTAATTACTTAATTAAAAAAAGCACCGGTTCTCCCGGTGCTTTTATCTGTTGAACCTTTACAGTCCACACTTGAAATTGCTGACTTTTTTGTATTCCGGCGCGTAACGATCAGACGATCATTTTGGCAAGTTCTTTGGCCTTTTCGAAACTGGGTTCGATGATGGATTGCATCTTTTCCGGGGAGATATTGTAAAGCTCCCCGGCCTTGGTGATCATTTCCTCCACCCCATCATTGGCATCATCTTCCCTTAAAATGGAAACCAGCATCACAGGTCCCGGGGTTTCATGGTCATTATCACCGGCAGCGATGTTGTGATGATTTTTGATGGCCAGGGCAATGTTTTCAGGAAGCCCCCATTCACTGCAAATCCAGGTGGCCACTTCTGCATGATCCCATGCCAGGACCTCCCGCTCCAATTGAACAAGGTCCCCGCCTTCAAGATGCCATTTTTTAAAGACCGGCTCATAGTCGTCCCCCCGGTGACAGGCAAGAAACGGCAGGGCCATATCCTGGAGAAAAGCGGCCGTAAAGCATTCTGATTCCTTTGCCGGGCAGAGGATCTGTGCAAGCTCCTGGGCCAGCATGGCCCGCCGGGCAGATGTCAGCCAGAACGTTGCCGGATCATGCCATTGGCACATTTTTTTGGGAATGCCCTTGGCAACCCCGACCCCCAACACCAGGGATTCCAGTTGGGACAACCCCACCAGGGCAATGGCCTGGGTCAAATTCTCAACTTTGTTTTGGGGTGAAAACGCTGCAGAATTGGCAAGCCTCAGAAGAAGCACGGATAGTCCCGGATCAAGGGAGAGGGATTGCGCAATATTGGAAGCCGACGCATAGGGGCTCCTCATTTTTTGCAGAATCTGCAGGATCACTGCAGGAAAAGAGGGAAGCTTATATCCCTTTAATATCTTCTTTAATTTTGCTTTTGGATCAATCTTGTTTTTAAAAAATGAAAACATATACCACCTGGTTTGGTTTATTCTGCCCGCCGGGCCATTTTATTACCTAAAATACTCAACAATCCCCCGAGCCCCATGTAGCCCGTAATGGCCTGCAATGTCACAAAAATCTGCGCCGTGATAGAGGAGGGAACGGCATCCCCGTAGCCCAATGTTGTCAATGTCACAAAACTAAAATATATGGGTGAAAATGCAGTCGCATGCCTGCCGTAATCGATCTCCACCTGGGTATAGATGGCCGCAAAAATCAATGTGGCAGAACAGAGCCATACAAACCACCTTAAAAGGCTTCTCCCACAATCGGAAGAGGCCCACCAGAGGAAATAGAGGGCTTTATGCAAACGGGAAATCTCCTGGAATTCAAAAAGGTAATTCTCATCGGCAATGTACCGCCTGACAAGATACGCCCCCCTCAGGTCCAGTCCTCTGATATCCGCCCCCACCCACTTGGCTTTTTTAAAATTTTTAATACCCAGCAGCCGGGAACCCTGCATATCCGCCAGTTCAAAATTGGTCCCATCGACGTTGCTTTTTTTTAAGTCGCTTTCAAAAAGCTTTGCCCGGGTAAAGATGGCCTGGGAAAGATCCGCCTCTGAAAGCCTTGCACCGGTTAAGTTGGAAGCCCTCAAATCCGAACCTATCAATTTCGAGCGACTTAACGTGGCATCACTTAAATCAGCGTTGATCATGCTTGCAAAAGAGAGATCTGCTCCGCCAAACCCGCACCTTTTGGCACTGCACTCATTCAGGCCGGCATGGGTTAAATCAGACCCGATAAACTCACATTCATCCAGGGTCACCTGTTCAAGGCTGGCCTGGTAAAATGTTGAATAACTTAGAATCGTTCCCGTTAAATTGGAACGGCTGAGGTTGGCATAGGAGAAGTCGTATCCTGAAAGATCAAGGTCTGAAAGGTCTTGACTCAGCAGGGTAATGCCCCGCAAATCAAGCCGTAACGGCCGTTTGGAATTGTACTTTTTGCATTCGCTTTTCAGCCGTTGAATCATATGGATTAAAGCGGTTCCCTCTCCATCAGGATCTTTTTCACTCCATCTGGATTTCAAAGACGCCACTTCTGTTTTGGTTAAACCCTGTCTGTCTCTCTCCATATCACCCTTTACAAGTATCCACAGTTATACAGTAGGACCCGTTTATCCAATTTTCGAGCAAACAATTGAGATGCTCATACTATATCAATCCCATTTAAAACTAAAGAATATTTTTACCCTGTTTCATTAAGCCGTTTCAAAACGAATCAAAGCCGCCCCATGACAAACGGCGGCTGGGTGCAAGCCGCCGTTTTTTCAAACATTGATACACCGCCAAAAAACATTGCACTTTCGATATTGATGGTTTAATTTGCAACATCTTATTACAGAATAAAGGAGACTCAATGGGTGCAGAAAAGCTTATCACCAACATCGGTTTGGAGTTTGGTTTGGAACTGACATTAAATGAAGACGGTGTAGCAAGTCTTCTTATTGATGATAAATTTGAAATCGAATTTGAGTATGTGGAGGACAGGGACACTCTGTTTGTCAGTTCTGCCCTGGGTAAGCTGGAGGGCAGTGGCAATGAAACGATCTACAGGGCCCTGCTGGACGCTAACCTCTACGGACAAAAAACTGGCGGCGCATCATTTGCTTTGGATGACAGGACAAACGAAGTGATCCTGTTTTTTCAGGTTAAAGCGGGCACCACGGCCTATGAGGAATTCCGCGCCACCATGGAACGGTATCTGAATACCCTTGCCGACTGGTCCGTCACCTACGAAGGGTTGATCCAAAACACCGTATCAGGATCAGGGGACAACCAACATAAGGACTTTGACATGAACTCACGCTATGCCATCAGGGTATAAGCCCTGTTCACTTCCAATCCGCAAATTTAAAAAAAGGAGACAGGCATGACTATAGGTGGCGTAGGTTCACAGCAATCCGTACAAGTGGAGCAAACACCCAATATTGGAGGCAATGCAGCTATAGGCAATGGCCTCGGGGGGCATCAGGCCCAGGTGGGCGAGGCCAAGGGACGGGGCATTGGTCAGATGATCACCAACGCCTTTCAATCCATCGGAAAAACACTTTCCAATTTCTTGGCCAAAATCGGTCAATTGTTTTCCCCCCGGCAAAGCATTGTCACTCAGATGAAGGGCCAGTTCAAAAACTACCTGGAAGAAAATATCAAACTCACCAGTACGCCAAAGGATAAATTTGTAACAGACTGTACACAGGACATGGTTGATGCTGCCCCTGATAGGGAAGTTTTAAAGGGTAAACTAAATAATCCTGATTTCAGCAGTGAAAAATTTACTGGAATTGAAGACCATCCCTCTGATCCTTCTAAATTCATTACCAAATTCGGTGAAAATAAACTTGAATTTTCAAACAGGTCCAGTAGCAATGGTGAGTTCCGAAGTGATAATCTCAAACAGAAGCTGGGTGAATCCAAATACGAGAATCTCGCAGAAATGATCGGCCAGTCCCATATGACAAAAGATGATTCCCTGCTATGCTACGCCACAAATCTTGCCGTTAATATGCTGCATGGGGATATCAACAGTGAGAATATGTCTCCAAAAGATCGGGTGGCCCTGCGCCAGGAGATTGCCACGGTGCCTGTGGGAGACACAACCGTGGGCGAGGTGATGGATCTGTCCCGTCTTGAGTCATGAGGCTGTCGCTGATCCCATGAACCGTCCCCTCCCAAATTAAAAATTATGGAAGGGGATTTCCGGCGGGGAAGTTAAAAAGGCACGGGATTAGACCACAACCACATCCTCCCGGATGGTGGTGAGGGGTTCCAGGCCGGATTCGGTGACCACAAAGGTGTTCTCAATGCCCACCACCCCCTTGCCGGGCAGGATCACCTTGGGTTCCAGGGCAATGACCATGCCGGTCTCAAGGGCAAGCTTCTGGCCCTTGGCGATAAAGGGAAACTCGTCCAGTTCAAGCCCAATGCCGTGGCCGGTGAACCGAATTCTGCGGTCCCCCACCCCCATGAAATGGTCGCCATGGCCCCGCTCTTCTGCTGCCGCCACCATGATTTCGTAGAGGTCTCCGGCCAGGACGCCGGGGACACCCTCTCGTTTGGCAATCTCCTGGACTTCCAGCATGTCGTCGTGGGCTTTGAGGAGTTGATCCGGGAGGGGACCCATGGAGAAGATCCGGGCGTGGTCCGAGAGGTAGCCCTCCAGGGCAAACACGTAATCCACCAGCACGGGTTCGTTCTTTTTTATTTTCCTATGGCCTGCCCCCTGCCCCCTGGCCGGTGGCAGGCGACGGCCCAGAGCCCCCGGTGGGGGAGGAAAGATAGCTTGGAACCGCACCAGCGGCCCCGCTCAACAGATGGCCGTAAAAGAGCTCGCTGCCCCAGAGCCGCATCCGCACAATGCCCTGGTGACCCATGCTCCGGGCATAGGCTTCGATCTCGCCAGCAAGGGTAAGCTCTGTTTTTCCCACCTCAAGCAGCTCGGGCACCTTGGCAGCCAGTTTATCGGACAACCCGGCGGCCCGGCGGATTATCTGGATCTCGTGGGCTGACTTTACGGCCCTGAGCATCCGGATCTCCATGGAGACATCCTTGATCTCGGCGGTCTCAAAGATGCTGTTGTACTGGAAAAAGAGGTTGGCCGGAAGCACGTCCAGTTCCATGCCCAGGGTTTTGGGCCTGGGATAGCCGAGCTTGTCCAGGAGACCAGGGATCTTCTTGATGCTGACAATGGAGACGATCCGCTCCAGGGGGGACTCGATCTTAGCCCTGTCAAACTCCTTGAAGATCATGAGAAGGGGCTGGCCCTCCCTGGGAACGTAGAGCCAGCCCTGTTGTGCCGTACCCGTGAAATAGAAAAAATCAGACTTCTGGACGATGATGGCGGCATCCATACCCGCGTTCCCAAGCACAGACTGGAATGTGTCAAGCCGCTGTTTCAGCTCATCTTCAGGAACTCCCCTTGTGTATGAAGCCATGGTCATCTCCCTTGTCCTTGTTTCTCTATGGATAATCGCATATAAATTGATGCCATTCATATGCGAAGCGCTATAAATTACTGGTAATCATAAAACCCCTTGCCGGTCTTTCTGCCGAGCCATCCGGCCTCCACATATTTTCTCAACAGCGGACAGGGCCTGTACTTGGAGTCCTTGAACCCGTCGTACAGGGTCTCCATGATGGCAAGACAGGTGTCCAGGCCGATGAGATCGGCCAGGGCCAGGGGACCCATGGGGTGGTTCATGCCAAGCTTCATCACCGTGTCGATATCCTCGGGTTTTCCCACGCTCTGGTAGATGCAGAAGATCGCCTCGTTGATCATGGGCATGAGGATACGGTTGGCAATGAAGCCGGGGAAGTCATTTGCCTCGGCCGGGGTCTTACCAAACTTCTTGGACAGTTCCCAGGTAATATCAAAGGTTTCGTCGGATGTGGGAAGGCCCTTGATCACCTCCACAAGCTTCATCACCGGCACGGGATTCATGAAATGCATGCCGATCACCTTGTCCGGCCGCTGGGTACGGGCCGCAATCCTGCCAATGGGAATGGAAGAGGTGTTGGTTGAAAGAATCGCGTGGGGCTTGCAGAACTTGTCAAGGTCCTCAAATATCTTGAACTTCAGGTCTTCCCGTTCAACCGCTGCCTCCACAACGAAATCCACGACTTCCATTCCGGAAAGCTCGGTGGTGGTGGAGATCCGTGAGAGGATCGCGTCCCGCTCCTCCTGGGCAAGCTTTCCCTTTGATACGCTCCGGTCAAGATTCTTTGTAATGGTTGCGACGCCCTTGTCGCAGAACTCCTGTTTGATATCGCTCATGAGGACTTGGAGCCCGCTTGCAGCGGCTACCTGTGCAATTCCGTTTCCCATCTGTCCTGATCCGATAACACCAAATCGCTCTATTTCCATTGTTCCTCCTGGTTGTACTGTTTTATCTGTTGACTACCATTGCCACGGCCTCACCACCCCCCAGACAGAGGGATGCAAGACCGGTCTTAAGATCTTTGCGCTTCATCTCATGGAGAAGGGTGATCAGCACCCTTGCCCCGCTGGCGCCGATGGGATGGCCAAGGGCGACGCTGCCGCCATTGACGTTGACCCGGTCAGTGTCCAGCTCAAGAACCTTGTTGATGCCCACCGAGGTGCCGCTGAACGCCTCGTTGATCTCAAACAGGTCCACATCGCCCAGGGTCAACCCCTGTTTCTTGATCACCTTGGGAATGGCATAAATGGGCGCCATGAGCACATACTTCATGTCAATGCCAAAGGAGGCCTGGGCCCCGATCTCCGCCATGACGGTGCAGCCAAGCGCCTTTGCCCGCTCCTCGCTCATCACCACAAGGGCGGAAGCCCCGTCGCTGATGATGGAGGCGTTACCCGCGGTTCCCTTGCCGTCCTTTTTAAAGGCGGCCTTCATTTTGGAAAGACGCTCGTAGTTTGTATCCTGGGGACACTCGTCCGTGTCAAATATCTTTGGATCGCCCTTTCGCTGGGGGATGGTAACCGGCGCGATCTCGTCCACGAATCGGCCCGCTTTCACAGCCTCGCAAGCCCTGCGATAGGACTCTGCGGCAAACCGGTCCTGGTCTTCCCGGGAGACATCCCACTTGTCGCAGCAAAGCTCGTTGGACATGCCCATGTGGAAATCATTCACCACATCCCACAGCCCGTCGTGGACCATGTGGTCCTCGATCTTCCCCGGCCCCATACGGTGTCCCCACCTGGCCTTTTCCATGTAATAGGGGGCCATGCTCATGGTTTCCATGCCACCGGCAATGACCACGTCCGCGTCATTACACTGGATGGCCTGGGCCGCCAGCATCACCGCCTTAAGGGAGGAGCCGCACACCTTGTTCACGGTGATGGCCTGCACTTCCCAGGGAAGGCCGGCCTTGACCGCTGCCTGCTTGGCCGGGTTCTGGCCGTAGCCGCAGGGCAGGACCATGCCCATGATGCACTCGTCGATCACCTCTTTGTCAATGCCGGCGCGCTCAATGGCCGCGTTAATGGCATGGGCACCCAGGTCGGTTGCGCCGATCTTGCTCAGCGATCCGCCAAAGCTGCCAAGGGGGGTCCTTGCTGCACTTACTATTACCGCCTTTTTCATTTGAAGTTTCTCCTATCATTTTTGTCTACATATTTCGTCGATACTTGCCCCCGACATCGTAGAGGGCCTGGGTAATGGTACCCAGGGAACAGGTTTTCACCGTCTCCATGAGCTGGGCAAAGATGTTCCCCCCTTCAAGGGCCGTCTTCTGAAGCTCAAGAATGGCGGTTAACGTTTCTTCCCCGTGCTCCGCCTTAAAGGCGGCAAGGCGCTTGAGCTGGTCGTCCTTCTGCTCGTCCGATGCCCTGGAAAGCTCCAGGCAGGACATCACCTCATCGTAGTTGGCATCCTCATCCTGGAAGGTGTTGACCCCAACAATGGGAAGGTCCCCCGAGTGCTTGCGCAGCTCGTAGTACATGGACTCCTCCTGGATCTTGCCCCGCTGATAACCCGATTCCATGGCGCCGAGGACCCCGCCCCGCTCGGTGATCTTCTCAAACTCCACCAGCACAGCCTCCTCCACAAGATCAGTGAGCTCGTCCACGATGAAACTGCCCTGGAGGGGGTTCTCGTTCTTGGCAAGGCCCCACTCCCGGTTGAGGATAAGCTGGATGGCAAGGGCCCGTCTCACCGATTCCCCGGACGGGGTGGTGATGGCCTCGTCAAAGGCGTTGGTGTGGAGGCTGTTGCAGTTGTCATACACGGCGCACAAGGCCTGGAGGGTGGTCCGGATGTCGTTGAACTGGATATCCTGGGCGTGGAGGGAACGGCCCGAGGTCTGGATGTGATACTTGAGCTTCTGACACCCTTCGTTCCCTTTATAAAGGTTCTTCATGGCAACGGCCCAGATCCGTCGGGCCACCCTGCCGATCACCGTGTACTCGGGCTCCATGCCGTTGGAGAAGAAGAAGGAAAGGGAGGGGGCAAAACTGTTGATGTCCATGCCCCGGGAAAGATAGTACTCCACATAGGTGAACCCGTTGGCCAGGGTCAGGGCCAGCTGGGTGATGGGGTTGGCCCCGGCCTCTGCGATGTGGTAGCCCGAGATGCTCACCGAGTAGAAGTTCCTGACACAGTTGTCGATGAAGTACTGCTGGATATCTCCCATCATCTTCAGGGCAAACTCGATGGAGAAGATACAGGTGTTCTGGCCCTGGTCCTCCTTGAGGATGTCGGCCTGGACCGTTCCCCGGACACTTGAGATGGCGTGCTGGCGAATCTCAGCAACCTCGGAGTGAGAAGGTTCTTTGCCCTTTTCCTCCCGGAACTTGTCCATCTGCTGGTCAATGGCCGTGTTCATGAACATGGCCAGCATCATGGGAGCGGGACCGTTGACGGTCATGGAGACCGAGGTGTTGGGGGCGCAGAGGTCAAACCCGCTGTAGAGCACCTTGACATCGTTCAGGGTACAGATGCTCACCCCGGAGGTGCCGATCTTACCGTAGATGTCGGGCCGGGTATCGGGATCCTGGCCATAAAGGGTCACGGAGTCAAAGGCCGTTGAAAGCCGCTTGGCTTCATAGCTGCCGGACAAAAGTCGAAACCGCTTGTTTGTGTCGGCGGGCCCACCCTCTCCTGCAAACATCCGGGTGGGGTCCTCATCCACCCTTTTTAAAGGGAACACCCCGGCGGTAAAGGGGAACCGGCCCGGCACGTTCTCTTTCCGCATCCACTTGAAGGATTCGCCCGGGTCCGCATATTTAGGGATGCACACCTTGGGAATCCGGGAATGGCAAAGGGAGATGGTTGAAAGGGGCAAACGGATCTCCTTGTCCCTGACCTTATACACCAGCTCCTCCTGGGTGTAGGCCTTTTTCACCTCTTCCCACTGGCCAAGGAGGGCGTCGGTCTCGGGATCTATTCCTTCCTGGGCGTTGACAACGGCCTTTTTAAAGGTTGCAACCATGGCATCCACATCGTCGGACAGGGCTGATTTTAGCTGCTTTTCCGCCTCGGTAAGGTGCCACCGTTTTCGCAGGGCATCGGCCTGTTCATCGGTATTTTCGTGATAGGTCCTGACCGTATCCGCGATCTCGGCAAGGTACCGGGTTCGCTCCGCTGGAATGATGATGGTCTTGGCAGTGGAGGCCTTAATATTGGTCCGCTCAAGGGAGGAATCAAAGGCCATGCCGCACTTTTCAGCCAAAAGGTCCAGGATGCCGTGGTAGAATCCCGTGACCCCGTCATCGTTGAACTTGGAGGCGATGGTGCCGTATACCGGCAGGTCCCCAGGGTCCATATCCCAGGCCTTCCGGTTCCGCTGGACCTGTTTTCGAACATCCCGGAGGGCGTCCTCGCTCCCCCGTTTTTCATATTTGTTGATCACCACGATGTCGGCATAGTCGAGCATGTCAATCTTTTCCAGCTGGGACGGGGCCCCGAACTCAGCCGTCATCACGTAAACCGAGAGATCCACAAGATCGATGATCCGGGAGTCTCCCTGGCCAATGCCTGCGGTCTCTGCGAGGATGATATCGTAACCTGCGGCCTTGGCCACCTCAATGGCCTCGGGAAGGGAGGCCGGCAGCTCGGACTGGGCCTCTCTGGTGGCAAGGGATCGCATGTAGACCCGGCCTGTCTCGATGGAGTTCATGCGGATCCGGTCGCCCAGGAGCGCTCCTCCGGTCTTTCGCCTTGAAGGATCGCAACTCAGGATGGCGATGTTGATGTCCTTCAGGTCCATGAGGATCCTCAGGATCAACTCGTCGGTGAGGGAGGATTTGCCTGCACCCCCCGTGCCGGTGAGACCGATCACCGGCGGCCGTTTATTTCCCCGGGCCTCGGTAAGCTTTGAGAGAATGCCGCCAAGGGAGCCATCGTTTCTCTCCTTGGCGGTCTGGACCGCTGTGATGAAGTTGGCGGTCACATATTTCTCATCCACGGTGAGCTTTGAATAATCCAGGGCGGACGCATCCACGGTGGAGAAATCCATCTGCCTCATCTGGTCGTTGATGATTCCCTGGAGGCCGATGGTGGCGCCGTCGTCAGGGGAATAGATCCGGGTGACGCCATACGCGTGGAGCTCTTTCATCTCGTCCGGGACAATCACCCCGCCCCCGCCGCCGAATATCTTGATGTGGGAGGCGTTGTTCTCCTTTAAGAGATCAACCATGTACTTGAAGAATTCAACATGACCGCCCTGGTAGCTTGAAACTGCGATGCCCTGGGCATCCTCTTCGATGGCCGCCTCGACCACTTCCTGGGCCGAGCGGTTGTGACCGATATGAATCACCTCGGCACCAGAATCCTGAAGCATCCGTCGCATGATGTTAATGGATGCATCGTGACCATCAAAAAGAGAAGTGGCGGTAACGACCCTTACGGAATTTTCAGCCTTGTATATTTCTTCGGTGTGCTCCATGGTGTCTCCTTTTAACTTATAGTGATCTGTGGGTGAAGATCTTCACCCACATGTTTTTTACTTATTGTCTGTTCCCCCCGCAAAGATCTTCCCAAGGACGAAATTGGTCTGAAATTCAATAAATTCGTCAATGGTGAGGTACTTAGCAAGGTCCCATCGCCTGAAGGCCCACATGTGGCCGAGCACGGATATGTTGTGCCCCAGGAGTTTGATGGTCTTTTCATCAAGTTCCGGAAAATTCCCCTTACCCGACAGCCGGGTCAGCACCTGGATAAAGATCTCCGTGATCCTCAGCTCATTTTCAAGGGCCCGCTTCTGCCACTTTTCCGGAAGAAACTGGGTCACCTGGTACATCAGGAGCACATGGTCGGACATCCTGTCGCATACAAGGAGATACTCCCGGATCACCTCGGCCAGGGTTTCCGTGCCCCGAACCGTTCCGGAGAGGGCATCTTCCACGGCTCTCTCAACCGCCGCATGGATCGCCTCGCACACAAGATAAAGCACATCCTCCTTGGACCCCACATACTCATAAAGGCTGCCGATGGAAAATCCCGCAGCCTTTGCGATCATCCTGGTGGTGGTCTTATGGTACCCGTGCTCCACAAAGAGGTGCACCGTTGAATCCACAATCTGTCTTCTTCGTTCACGCACAAGATCCGGATTCTTTATCTGGGTAGGTACCCCGCTTCCGCTTTCCCTTGATCGCGTTGACTCACTCTTTCTCAAACTTAAATCTCTCCGCTTCAATGTTTATCTCTAGCGCCCGATCAAATCGAACGAGCGCTCAGTCATAGCTTTTTGATACATGAGAGAACCGCCCTTGTCAAGGGATCAGCATACATTTTTCCAGGGAGATTTCATTTAAGAGAAGTGACAACAAAGTCAAGGAGGGGGAGAACCGCTGTTTAGGAGATCCCGAAGTACCCGTTTATTTTTTCCGGGTACTTCGGGAAGGAAGGGCAGGTTATGGTTTGATACGTCGTCTACATATCTTTCGGGGTGGGGGTATAGGCCAGCACATCCACCCAAATGGGATTGGTCCAGGCAAGCTTATCCTTTACATCGGAAACAACCAGGGAGTACCAAGTATCTGCCTTGGGAGCGGTCTTGAATACGATATTCTTTTCCGTAACCCCCTCACCGGCCAGGGTGATCACTTCGACCACTTCGCCATTGCTGATAAGCTGTACTTCCTTGAGGCCTTCTGCAGCCTTGACCTTGAACTTCAACTCCAAGGGATCGCCCGCTTCAACCTTTATCTCCCGGCCAAACATCACCCCGGGCTCTACCATGGGGCCGAAGGTGGCGTAGGCATGGCCGTCCAGCAGGGCGGACACAAAGGCTTCCGGGGTGATATCCTGGCCCTCTATCTTGGCGACCATGCGGATCCCGCCGGATACATCCTTCCACACGTCATGGGTATCCGTACCCGCACTCAGGTAGTACCGGGTCCCTTCGTTCCAGAGTTGCCACATCCGCTTGATGGTTTTTTTGTACTTACAAGCCGAATTCAGCTCCACCAGATCAAACTGGGGACTGAACCCGCCGGGCACCAGGCCATTGTCAAGGCTGTGGAAATAGCCGTAGGGGATGTAGGGGTGATTGGCGGAAAGCGCCATGGCTCCCATGTCCCGGGCGGCCTGAAAAATCTCATCCACGCTTGCCGTTCCCGGATCAATACCGAGCTCACGGCCAAGCACCACGGGAAAGGCGTTAAAATGCGCCCAGGAGGGAGAGATCTCGATGGCGGGGATAAACCGGATGCCCCGTTTCTCGGACATCTCATCCATGGCAACGTTATTTTTGACAAGATCATGGTCGCTGATTAGCGTAAAATCCAGGCCGCCGGCAAGCTGGGATCTAATCGCATCCTCCGGCGGGGTGACGCCGTCCAGAAGATTGGAATGGTGGTGCATATCACAGGAGTACCAACCGCTTTCACCCGGCCGGTCAACGGTTGTCACGGCGATGTCCAGCTGCTCTTTTCCACCGGACGTAACACTGGCATCCACAGTGCTTGCCTTTGAGATAAAAGATTCTCCATGGGCAACCTTGAAAAGGTACTCTCCGGGCGCGATGGGCACTTCCAGTTGCCCCACATCAAGCAGCTCCGTAAAAAACGTCTTCTTCCCCAGGAATCCCACCAGGGGTGTTTCGCCCTTTTCAATGGTGATCCTGGCATCCAGGGACTTACCGGTCCGACTATCGCTCACGTTAAAAACAATGGTTCCGGGATACTCCATATCCGTGAAATTTTTCTTCAGGGTTTTCCCGGACCGGACAGCGGTGGCCTGGGAAGAACTGGACGCATAACTCTTTCCAGCGGCGTACATGGTGTACTCTCCCTGGGGCAGGGTAAATTCATAGACACCGTCCTTGGCCAGGGTCCAGGCATAGGCCTTACCTTCCTTTTCAGCCACAACCACTGCATTTTTTACCGGCTTGCCGTCCGTGGTGGACACCTTGCCTTGGACGGTTCCGCTGGGCAGCCCCTTGCGCTCAATTTCAAATTCAAGCATGGCGGAGATATCCCCATGGCCGTCGATCTGCAGCCACCCTTCAAACACCCTGCTCTCACCGGGTTTCAGGGTATGCTTCAGGTACATGTCCCGGGCATGGTAGTTGATGAAATTAAAATAGGGAGCATGGAGTCCCACGGACCAGGTTTCGTCGTAATTCACCACCCAGTCGGCCAGGGCTTTGTCAGCCTCCCCCTTCTTGGTGCCCGCCATGCCCGGCGTGGTAAAAAGATGCCCGCCGTCGGTCCAGAGCACATACCCGGAAAGAATATCCGTGCTGGCCTCCGCGCCTTTATTCACGGCAGTGGTCTTCATGTGGATCCGGTCTGACCCTTTTTTCAAGGTAAAAACGGTTTCCAGGTCAACCTTTTCCCAATCCCGGGTGGTGCGGACCACCCCCTCTTCCGGGGTGTTTTTTAAGATCTCCACGGTCTGGTAGGTGGTGGGCCAGCTGGACCAGTTGTTAGGAATGAAATCCACCAGGGTCACCCGGTCCAGTTCCAACCGGCCATCCCTGACAACAGTGGCATCAATGATACCGCCCCGGGCCACGCCCCAGGGTGCCGCAGTTTCAGCGGCAAAGGATACGGCCAGGCGACTGTTCTGGAGGGTAATATCCCCCTTTGAAATCGCATCGCCGCTGGGAATCGGCGTTGGCCCCTTTGTCACGCGAACCTCCGCAAACCCGGTGACAGACATGGCACAAAAAAACATGACGGTAAAAATAACAGTTAAGATCGTTCTCTTTCGATTCATCGTCTCCTCTTTCTCCTTTCACGTGTTCCATTATTCCATTTATGACTCAATCCGTTTTATTGAATAAAACGGCATAGCACCCTGGTTGGCCTTCATCGTGTACCGGAAACTGACGCTACATAGAGCATAGAAGTATATAACTATACCTATCTATACAATATGAAAACGTTGTAATCCATGAAGAACCCCACTGTCAACATAAAAGATACCCAGGGCCGTGTATGGGGCGATCCTAGGCCGATGATCCCGATTTCAGCCCCCCAGACGCCTTTGTTCCTTGAATCAAGGCTTTGGAATTTCATTATTTTTCTCGTCCATGCACTCCAGCCCATTATTTATCAAAAAAACATTTGACAAATCCCAATCAACAAATATAGTATCATTCATACATAGACTGAGCGCTCGTTCGCCTACGAGGGGCTCCTGATTCTTTCCATACCCGAGCCCGCTACGACCAAACAGTTAACCACAACGATAAGGAGGAGGCAGGGTGGATTTTGATCTTACGAAAGAGCAGAAAATGATTCGAAAAGAGGTGAGAAAATTTGCCCAGAAAGAGATCGCCCCCATTGCCGGAGACCTGGATGAAAAAGAGGAGTTCTCCCAGGAACTGACCCGAAAAATGGGGGAGATTGGTCTTTTTGGCATGTTTGTATCGGAAGAGTACGAGGGCCAGGGCATGGATTACCTGTCCTATATCATTGCCGTGGAGGAAGTCGCAAGGATCGACGGTTCCCAGGCAGCCACCATCGCCGCAGGAAATTCCCTGGGCATCGGCCCCCTCTACTATTTCGGCACTGAAGAGCAGAAAAAACGCTATCTTCCCGCCCTGTGCAGGGGAGAACGGCTGTGGGGATTCGGCCTCACCGAGCCAACGGCCGGTTCCGACGCGGGCGGTTCCAAGACCACGGCGGTTCTCGACGGCAACGAATGGGTGATCAACGGGTCAAAGATCTTCATCACCAACGCTGCCTGCGACATGACCATGGGCGTCACGGTCCAGGCGAAAACCGGTGTGCGGGATAACGGAAAACCCGAGTACACCTGTTTTCTCGTGGAGGCGGACACCCCTGGGTTTAAGGCGATTCCCATGCACAAAAAGATGATGTGGCGGGCCTCCAACACGGCGGAACTCTATTTCGACGATGTCAGGGTGCCAAAGGAGAACATCCTTGGAAGCCAGGGGGACGGATTTCACCAGATGCTCAAGACCCTGGACGGCGGACGCCTGTCCATTGGATCCATGGGCCTTGGCGGCGCCCAGGGCGCCTTTGACCTGGCCCTGGCCTATGCCAAGGAGCGGGAGCAGTTCGGCCAGCCCATCTCAAAATTCCAGGCCATCGCCTTTAAACTGGCCGATTGCGCAACCGAGATAGAGTGTGGACGAAACCTCCTGTACAAAGCATGCCGGCTCAGGGACAACAAAAAACCCTTTGAAAAGATAGCAGCCATGGGAAAGCTCTACTGTTCGGAACTCATGGGCAGGGTGGCCAACCATGCCGTCCAGATCCACGGCGGTTACGGGCTGATGAAAGAGTACAATGTTGAAAGATTCTACCGGGACCAGAAGCTCTTAGATATCGGAGAAGGCACCTCTGAAGTCCAGAGGTTGGTGATTTCAAGATATATCGGGTGTTAACCAACAAACTTTTTTGTGGAGGGGAACGCGATGCACAAACCTGAGATCAAGGTAGGCGAAACAACCATTGGTAACATTGTAGACATCCTGGCTGAAAATTTTGGAGATAACAGCGGGCTTGAGTACCACTCCCTTGGCATCAAACACACGTTCAAGGAGTTCAGGCAGGTATGCAACCATGTCGCAAAAGGACTGATGGCCCTTGACATCGAGCGGGGGGAAAAAGTCGCCATCTGGGCAAACAACCTTCCGGAATGGGTCTATACCCAGTATGGAAGCGCCCGCATGGGTGCCATCCTTGTCACAGTGAACACAAGCTACCGAAGTGCAGAATTAGAATACCTCCTTGAACAGTCCGACGCCACCACCCTTATCCTTGCGGGGGGCGTAAGGGAAGCCGACGAATACATAAAAGTGATCAACAAGGTCTGCCCGGAACTGAAGGATGCCGAGCCGGGAAAACTGGTCAGCAAAAAGCTGCCGTTCCTCAAGAGCGTCGTATATCTCGGCAAGGATAAGATTCCGGGGATGTACAACTGGGACGACATCCTGGAGATGGGAAAGGCGATCTCCGACCAGGATCTTGAAGCACGGCTGGCCACCCTTGAGCCCGACGATGTGATCAACATGCAGTACACCTCGGGCACCACGGGTTTTCCAAAGGGCGTCATGCTATCCCACACCAACCTCATCGGCAACGCCAAGAGCATGGCAGAATGTATGAACCTCACCCCGGACGATGCCATGTGCATCCCGGTGCCCTTTTTCCACTGCTTCGGCTGCGTCATCGGCACCCTGTGCTGCATGGTCTCCGGCGCCACCATGGCCCCGGTGGTCTCCTTCACCCCGGTGGACACGCTGAAAACCGTGGAAGCGTCTAAATGCAACGCCCTTTTGGGGGTTCCCACCATGTTCATCGCCGAGTTCGAAGAGATGGACAAGAAAAGCTACGACACCTCCAGCCTCAGGACCGGTGTCATGGCCGGCTCCACCTGCCCCATCGAGGTGATGAAGCGGGTGATCAAGGACATGGGCGCCAAGGAGATGACCATTGTCTATGGCCAGACCGAAGCCTCCCCCGGCATCACCCAGACCCGGGACAATGACAGCCTGGAGCTGAAGACCTCCACCGTGGGCTGTGCCCTGCCCAACGTGGAAGTCAAGATTGTGGATCCCGTCACGGGCGAGGAGATGCCCACGGGCGAACAGGGTGAACTCTGCTCCCGGGGCTACCACGTGATGAAGGGATATTACAAAATGGAGGAGGCCACCCAAAACGCCATTGATAAGGACGGCTGGCTCCACACCGGGGATCTTGCCGAGATGGACGAGAACGGCTACTGCAAGATCACGGGCCGAATCAAGGACATGATCATCCGGGGCGGCGAAAACGTCTACCCCAGGGAGATCGAAGAGTTCCTCTATACCCACCCCGTTGTCAAGGATATCCAGGTGGTGGGGGTTCCCAGCGAAAAATACGGGGAAGAGGTGGCCGCCTTCATCCAGGTCAGGCCCGGTGAGACCTCAACAGAGGAAGAGATCAAAGAGTTCTGCCGGGATCAGATCTCCTACCACAAGATCCCCAAATACGTCTTTTTCGTTGACGAGTTCCCGACCACGGCCAGCGGCAAGATCCAGAAGTACAAGCTGCGGAACACGGCAACCCAGGAGCTGACAAAGGCGGGGGAAGTCCTCATTTAACCGACACGGAGTAGAAAAAAACGCTTATGACTACCAACGACCTATTATTGACAGAAGAGAGACCCGGTGTTGCGATCCTGACCCTGAACCGGCCAAAGGCCATGAATTCGCTCAACTTCGGTCTGTTGAACGCCATTCGGGACGCCATTGACGATCTCAGGTACCGGGACGACATCCGGTGCGTCATCATCACCGGAGCCGGAGAAAAGGCCTTTTGCGCGGGAGCGGACTTAAAGGAGCGGGCCACCCTGCCCCAGGACCAGGTGAAGCGGTTCATCTTCACCATCCGGAACCTGTTGACCGCCATCCAGCACCTGGAAAAGCCGGTGATCTGCGCTGTCAACGGCATCGCCCTGGGCGGGGGCACGGAAATAGCCCTGGCCTCGGATATCCGCATCGCAGCGACCACGGCCGTTATGGGACTCACCGAAACACGGCTTGCCATCATCCCGGGAGGCGGCGGCAC
The DNA here is from genome assembly GCA_016342325.1 of Desulfobacterium sp. Lineage (GTDB taxonomy): Bacteria > Desulfobacterota > Desulfobacteria > Desulfobacterales > Desulfobacteraceae > Desulforapulum. Next base: position 16,042 of record JAEINR010000065.1, on the reverse strand, counting down.
CCAGCGCCTTCCCAGGATCATCGGCGTTGCCAAGGCCAAGGAGCTGATCTTCACCGGCCGCAGGGTCGATGCCGAAGAAGCCCTTGCCATCGGCCTTGTCAATCGCATCTGTGCACCGGAGAATCTCATGGACGAATGCATGTCCATGGTCGAGATGATCCGGGAAACCGGTCCCATTGCCGTGGAGATGGCCAAGTACGCCATCAACCAGGGCATTGAAACGGACCTTGCCACGGGCCTTGCCATTGAATCCAACGCCTACCGGGTGACCATTCCCACCGAGGACAGAGTCGAAGGCCTGACCGCATTCAGGGAAAAACGCAAGCCGGTATATAAAGGGAGGTAGTCATGGGCGAAAACAGAACATTCTGGGAAAACGAAGAACTGAAGCTTGAAGAAAGACGCTACGAAGCAACCTGGCCCGGCGGTCAGAAGGCCGTTGACCGTCTTGCCAAAAAGGACAAGAAACCGGTCCGGGATCTCATCCAGGAGCTCATCGATCCCGGCACCCAATATTTTGAACTGTCCAAGCTGGCGGGATTCGGCATGGATTATCCAGGGGTGCCCGATGTCCCCTGCGGCGGCATCGTCACCGGTATCGGAAAAATCCACGGCAACTGGACCATGATCCTGGGCAACGACTCCAGGGTCAAGGCCGGCACCTACTTTCCCATCACCCTTAAGAAACACATGCGGGCCCAGGCCATCGCCGACCAATGCGGGCTCAACTGTGTCTACATCGCCGATTCCGGGGGAGCCTTTCTGCCCATGCAGATCGATGTCTTCCCCGACGATCAGCACTTTGGATCGCTCTTCTACAACATGGCCAAGATGTCGGCCAAGGGCCTCAAGCAGGTCACCCTGAGCACCGGGGGCAACACGGCCGGCGGCGCCTACATCGTGTTCATGGCCTGCGAATCCATCATGATCGACAAGCAGAGCTTCTCTTTTCTGGGCGGTCCGCCCCTGGTGAAGATGGCCCTGGGCGAGGAGATATCGGCCGAGGACCTGGGGGGCGCAAAGGTTCACACCGAAGTCTCCGGGGGCGCCGACCACCTCTGCCAGGACCAGTCAGAGGCCGTGGCCCGGGTGAGGGACATCCTCTCCCTGGATCGCCCCCAGAGCATAAACCTCCACCGTTACCAGGAGCAGGAACCCGTAGTGGAAAAGGACACCATCTACGACCTCATGCCGACCTCTGTCAACCAGATGATCGACACAAGAAGCATCATCCAGTGCCTGGCCGACGGCAGCGTGTTCCAGGAGTACAAGGCCAACTACGCACCGGGCCGGGGGGACAACATCCTCACGGGCAAGATCCGGATCAAGGGCCTGCCCGTGGGTGTCATCGCCTCCAACAAGGTGGGGATCATCTTTTACGAGGCCGCCCGCAAGGCCACCGAATACATCGTCCGATGCAGCCAGGAGAAGATTCCCATCCTCTTCATCCAGAACGCACCGGGCTTCATGGTGGGATCTGATTCCGAGCACATGGGCATCGGCAAATACGGCTCAGACATGGTAAGGGCTGTATCCTGCGCCCAGGTGCCCAAAATTCAGCTGGTGATCGGGGCGGACAACGGGGCAGCCAACTACGGCATGTGCGGCAGGGCCTACAAGCCCCACTTCCTGTTTTCAACCATGCGGGCCCGCACCTCGGTGATGAGCGGCAAGAGCGCCGGCGGCGTACTCCTCTCCATTGAAGAGGGCAAACGAAAACGGACCGGAACCCCCATGGCCGAAGAGGAGAAGGAGGCGTTCCGCCAGAAAATGATCGACAAATACGACGGAGAGGCCCACCCCTTTTACTGCGGTGCGCGGCTCTTGACCGACAGGGTCTTAAAGTTCTCCGAGATACGGGAGTGGCTGGCCATGGGATTTGAGGTGAGCATGCTCAAGCCCGTGGGCGATCCCTCATTCGGCAACTTCAGATTTTAGCGATACATGAACCCGGCATGGCCCCTTGCCAGGGCCTTACCTCGTTATGCCGTTTTAGCCTGATGGCTGAATAACAAACAAATAATATTGGGAGACTGCAACCATGACTGAATATGACTACTGGAAAATCTTTCCAAAAATGCCTAAAAAAATAACCATCGGAGATATCACTGTCAGAGACGGATTCCAGCACGAAGAGAAATTCATCTCCACCGCCGCAAAGAAATTCTACCTGGAGGAGCTCGTTTTTGCAGGCTGCCGGTACATCGAAGTCACCAACCTGGGCAACCCCTACCTCATGCCCCAGTTCAGCGATGCCGAGGAGCTGTTCCGCTACCTTCGGGGGGACCTGTTCAAGAAAAAATGCACCAAACGGGGCATTGACGTCAACGACATCTGCTTTACGGCCATCACTATCCGGGAGCCCTCCGTGGACAGGGCCATTGAGCTCAAGAAACAGGGTGTCGGACCGGACCGTATCCTCATGATGGTCTCCACCGAAGAGCAACACCACTATGCCAACTCCGGCACCACCCTTCCCAACTACTGGAAAGAGGCGGAGCGGAGCATCAAAAAATGCAACGATGCCGGCATCAAGATGTGCGGCACCGTGAGTACCATCTGGGGCAGCCCCATCGGCGGCGCCACCGACATGAAGGACGCTGTGAAGTTCGCCAAGCGGTGGCTGGAGATCGGCGCCAACGACGTGGAGCATGCTGACCATGACGGCAGCGCATCCGCAGCCGAAGTCTACCGTTACTTCGCCATGGTGATGGATGCCATGCCCGATCCCAACCTCCACATCGCCCACTTCCATGAGACCAAGCGCATGGCATCGGCCTCTGTCCTGGCTGCCCTCCAGGCCGGCATCACCAACTTCGAGGCCACCCTGGGCGGTCTTGGCGGACAACCAGCCAACTTCCTGGACGACTGCCCCATCAAGGGCACCGGCGACTACTACTACGACGATCCAAGATATGTCGGCCTGGTCTGCCTGGAGGATACCCTGGTGCAGATCGACGAGATGGGCATTGACCACGGCTGGGACGTGGACCGGGTACTTTGGCTCGGCAAGCAGCTGGAGAAGACCATCGGCCGCAGGCTCAGGAGCGAGGCGGTCATGAACGGCAGGACCCTGAAGGAAGGCCACATGCAGTATGCACGGCCCGGCCTTGCAAAACTCAAGGAAAAACTTGACGAGACCCCTGGCCAGCTGCTTCCCAAAGGGTGGGAGTAAAAACCAGTTGACTTGGAATCGTGAACTTTGTAACCATTAAACCTGCAATGGACGGATATATTTTCAACTCAACAAGACCCAGGAGAGATAATGGAAAAAGATAAAAGTTTACCCCACATTAATGTCGACTATTTCGAAGATCTCACCGGAGAAATTCAACCAAAGGAGGCAGGTGAGGTTGACGAGGTGGGAATTCGCATACGAAAGCTGAGGGAAAAGAAAGAACTCTCCATCGAAGAAGTGGCCAACCTGACCGGATTTGACAAACAACGGCTCCAGGATATAGAGGATGGCGTGATCCAGCCCCAGCTCGGCACGGTGATGAAACTCTCCAGGGCCCTTGACAGCGCCCTGGGCCGCCTGGTCTCGGGGGTCGGCAACCAACTCTATTCCATCACCCGGAGAAACGAGAGAAAAAAAATCTCCCGCTCCACCTCCCACAAGGAGCACAATAACCTCTACTCATACATGAGCCTTGCACCCGAGGTCCAGGGCCGCCACATGGAGGCCCTCATTGTCCAACTGGAGGAAAACCAGGAAAAAGAGGTCTCCGTGCACAACGGAGAGGAGTTCATCTTTGTCCTGGAGGGCGTGGCCGAGCTGTCCATCGCCAACGAAACCTATGATCTCGAACCCGGGGACTCGGTCTATTACCTGTCGACCACCCCCCATGTGATCACCGCCAAGAGCGGCAGGGCCACCATCCTTGCCGTGCTCTATGAATAATAATCGGACATCAACCAAATAAAGGGAGCAGGCAATGGCAAAGCTACTGTGGCAGCCGTCAAAGGAGCGAATCGAAAGCACCAACATGTACAGGTTCATGCAGGAGGTCAACACCGCCCAGGGGACACGCTTTACGACCTACGACGATCTTTATGCATGGTCCGTGGACAACCTTGTACCCTTCTGGGACAAGACATGGGAGTTCCTGGACATCAAGGCGTCAACGCCCTATGACCGGGTGATCGATGACCCGAAAAAGATGCCCGGGGCCGACTGGTTCCCAGGCGCACGCCTCAACTTTGCCGAAAACCTGCTCCGTCACAGAACCGACGACACGGCCCTGGTCTTCCGGGGTGAAGACCGGGTCCGTCGCACCCTGACCTACAACGAACTCTACCTTGAGACGGCCTCCATTGCCGCGGCCCTTCGAAAGGCCGGGGTCAAGCCCGGCGACCGGGTGGTGGGGTTCATCCCCAACATGCCCGAAGCCATAATTGCCATGCTGGCGGCCACCAGCATCGGCGCCACCTGGTCCTCCTGCTCCCCGGATTTCGGAATCAAGGGGGTGCTGGACCGGTTCGGCCAGACCCGGCCAAAGGTGTTGTTCACGGCCGACGGCTACGTGTTCAAGGGAAAACCCCAGGACAGCCTGGAAAAAATCTCAGGGATCCTCAAGGAGATTCCCTCCATCGAGACCGTGGTGGTGGTGCCCTACATAAGTGAGGCACCCGATATTTCCGGGCTCGCCAACGGGGTTCACTACAGGGATTTTCAGGAAAAGGATGCCACCGAGATCGTATTTGAGCAGCTCCCCTTTGACCACCCCCTGTACATCATGTATTCCTCGGGCACCACGGGCCTTCCCAAATGCATGGTCCAGAGCGCCGGCGGGGTGCTCCTCCACCAGCTCAAGGAGCTGGTCCTGCACACGGATCTCAAACCCGAAGACACCATCTTCTACTTCACCACCTGCGGATGGATGATGTGGAACTGGCTCACCGCCTCCCTGGCCACCGGTGCGACCCTGGTGCTCTTTGACGGCAACCCCTTTCACCCGGGTCCTGACGCCCTGTGGCAGATGGCCCAGGATGAAAAGGTCACCGTGTTCGGCACCAGTGCAGGCTACATCGCCGCCCTCAAAAACGCCGGAGTCACGCCCGGGAAAAGCTTTGACCTCTCTCCTATGAAATCCCTTCTCTCCACGGGATCCCCCCTGTCCACGGAGGACTTTGAGTTCATCTACGACGAGGTGAAGTCAGACCTTCAGCTGGCCTCCATCTCCGGCGGCTCAGACCTCAACGGCTGTTTTGCCCTGGGCAACCCCATGGGACCGGTCTATGCAGGAGAGCTCCAGTGCAGGGGACTCGGCATGAAGGTGTTTGCCTATGACGGCGACGGCACCCCCGTGGTTGGCCAACAGGGTGAGCTTGTCTGCACAGCCCCCTTCCCCTCCATGCCCATCGCCTTCTGGAACGACGCGGACGGCGCAAGATACCACTCCGCCTATTTTGATCAATACCCGGGCATCTGGGCCCACGGCGACTTCATCGAAGTCACGGAACGGGGCGGCGTGGTCATGTACGGACGGTCCGATGCCACCCTCAACCCCGGCGGCGTCCGCATCGGCACCGCCGAGATCTACCGCCGCCTGGAGCAGATGACGGAATTGGAGGACAGCGTCGTGGTCGGCCAGAACTGGCAGAACGACGTCCGGGTAATCCTGTTCGTAAAACTTGCCAACGGGGCCGAGCTTTCCGATGACCTGATCAAAAAAATCCGAACCGATATCCGGACCAATGCCTCCCCCCGCCATGTCCCGGCCAAGATCATTGCCGTTCCCGACGTGCCCTACACCCTGAACATGAAAAAGGTGGAGCTTGCCGTGAGAAAGGTGATCCACGGCCAGGAGGTGAAAAACAAGGACGCCCTGAAAAACCCGGAAGCCCTGGATTATTTTGCCGACCTGGAAGAACTGAAAAGCTAATAACCGGCAGGGCCGGAGCATGGTATTTGCGCTTCGACCACAACAAAAATCGCTTTGACCGGAGTTTCATATAAAGTAAAAAGGAGATATCATGCCTGACCAACCATCAATTCTCATGGAAAAGGAAAACGGGATCGGCATCCTCACCCTTAACCGGGAGGCCGAACGGAACACCTTTACTCTGGGGTTTGCAGCCCTTCTCAACCACCACCTCAAGGAACTGGACCAGGATGAGGCGGTCAGGGTGGTGGTGATCCAGGCGGCGGGAAAGCACTTTTCCACCGGCATCTCCCTTGACGAGTTCCAGGACAAGAGTCCCTCGGAACTCAGGGCCCTGGTCAAGCGAATGGACCAGCACAACCACACCATCGCACAAATGAAAAAACCGGTGATCGCATCGGTCAGGGGCTTGGCCATCGCCAACGGTTCAGGCCTCGTCGCTGCCGCCGACCTTGCCATCGCCTCTGAAAACGCCAAGTTCGGCACCACCGCCATCAACGTGGGGCTCATCTGCCTTGGGCCTGCAGTGCCCCTCTCCCGCATCGTTTCCCGGAAAAAACTTCTGGAGATGGTCCTTGCCGGCGACATGATCCCGGCCACGGAAGCGGAACGCCTGGGGATCGTAAACCGCGTGGTGCCGGACGATGAACTTGAAACCGTGACCATGGAACTTGCGAAAAAACTTGCAAAAAAAAGCCCCCTTGCCATAGAATGCGGCAAGCAGGGGATCTACGGCATGTCTGACCTCCCCTACCACCAGGCCGTGGACTACATGGGGGAGATGTTTGCCCAACTCTGCGCAACCGAGGATGCAACTGAAGGGCTCAAGGCCTTTCAGGAAAGAAGGGAACCCAAATGGAACCGGAAATAGAGAATCACTACGGATCGGACGACCTGGAACAAAAAATCTGGAACGCCCTTACACTTGCAGGGAAAGACCCGGACAGCCTTGAGCTCAAGGATCTTTCCCTCATCGACCAGCTCCACACCGGCGGCCATATGGCCACCCAGCACCTTGGGGAAAAGAGCGGCCTTGTCCCTGGGAACCGGATCCTGGACGCCGGCTGCGGCATCGGCGGCTCTTCACGCCTCCTTGGCAAGCGGTTCAACTGCCAGGTCACGGGCCTCGACCTTGTGGAATCCTTTGTACGGGTGGCAAGGATGCTGACCCGGGCAACCGACCTGGAAAACAAGGTTCGCTTCAAGCAGGGAGACGTATGCAGGATGCCCTTTGGGGACGAACAGTTTGACGTCATCTTTTGCCAACACACCCTCATGAACATCCCCAACAAAGTGGCTGCGTTCATGGAGTTTGCCCGGGTCCTGAAACCCGGCGGCCGGCTTATTCTCCATGAGGTCGTACAGGGCGAAAAAGAAAAAATCCATCTGCCCGTGCCCTGGGCAGACACCCACAAGATATCGTTTCTCCAAACCGGAAAAAACCTGGGAGACATGCTCGCCGACGCAGGCTTCACCCCCGGTTTTGTAGTGGATGCCACCGAACAAGCCAAGCAATGGTGGCAACGGGTCAAGGCCGTCCTCCCGCCCAAGGAAGGTATCCAGCGCCCCCTTGGCCCCCACATCATCTTTGGCGACAACAGCCTTCAATTCGGCCAAACCATGACCGCCAACCTTGAAGAGGATCGCATCCGCCTGGTGGAAGCGCTGATGATCAAGGATTAAAAAGGCTGTACCTCTACATGTCTGAACAATTAAGTGGTGGGGTCAGGTCTGGTGATGTTGTTTGTATTTGGTTGTGATAGATGATATCTACATCCCATAATGATCTACTTACATAAAGGAAAGATACCAACATGGCCAAATCAGAAGACGCAAAAAAAGCAACAAAGAAAAAGCCGCTAAAAACAGCTAAGGAAAAAAAGCAGGAGAAAAAAGAAAAAAAGAAGAACAAATAACCCTGTATCTGCTGATCCAAGGGTTGCGGGGCGCCATATGTAAGAGATCTTGTTGATTCATATCTCCTTGACTTTCATCTATGGCGCCGACAAAATATTAAAAAGCCCCCCAGAACCATGAATAGAGCGAGTCGACTGTGTTGCATGGAACAGTTGTGTTCCCATGGATTGATACATATCCATTTTTTCTCTCCACCGCCTCATTCCTTTATCGATAAGAAAAATCATAACCACGTTCCCTTAAAAAGCCTCAAACAAACAGCACACTTATGACGATCGGCCATTCTTTTTTCATCTTTGGGATCTCTCTATATATCCCGGCCGGAAAAACAGGACCACCTTTTGCATTGTGACAAAACAGTATTTTTAAAAGAAAATGAGGGTTTCCCTTACCAGGAGATCCCACCTTGTGAAAAAAAGGAGTCACCCATGTCCCAAAACAAAGAACACAACCGTCGCATCGTGCTGGCTGCCCGCCCCCACGGCGCCCCCGTTGCAGAGGACTTCCGCCTGGAAACCCATCCCATACCCCAACCGGTTGAAGGTCAACTGTTGCTGCGCACGGTGTATCTTTCGCTGGATCCCTATATGCGGGGACGGATGAGCGATAGGCCCTCCTATGCCGACCCTGTAGAAATAGATGACGTCATGGTGGGGGCAACGGTTTGCCGGGTTGAAACATCCAGGCACCCGGATTATAAAAAGGGAGAATGGGTGCTTGCTTATAGCGGCTGGCAGGATTATGCCCTGTCTGACGGCACCGACCTCACCCCATTGGGAAAGACCCCCGAACACCCCTCCTATGCATTGGGAATATTGGGCATGCCCGGGTTTACCGCCTATATGGGATTATTGGATATCGGTCAGCCAAAACAGGGAGAGACCTTGGTTGTTGCTGCGGCCACCGGGCCGGTGGGTGCCACCGTCGGCCAGATCGGCAAGTTGAAGGGATGTCGTGTCATTGGTGTGGCCGGGGGCAGTGAGAAATGTAAATACGCAAAAGAGGTCCTTGGTTTTGATGAATGCCTCGACCACAAGGCGCTGGATTTTGCCGAACAACTGCGGCGGGTTTGCACCAAGGGAATCGACATTTATTTCGAGAGCGTAGGGGGTAAGGTTTTTGATGGGGTCCTGCCGCTGTTGAATATAAAAGCCAGGATTCCAGTGTGTGGTCTCATCTCCCAGTACAACCTCACCCGGCTTCCCGACGGACCGGATCGCATGTCCCTTCTGATGGGCAATATTTTAGTCAAGCGAATCAAGGTTCAGGGATTCATTATCTTTGATGATTATGGCCATCGCTACGATGAATTTGCAAAAGAGATGTCCCAATGGTTAGGCTCTGGCCGAATAAAATATCGAGAGCATCTGGTTGACGGGTTAGAGAATGCACCCCAATCATTTATCGGCATGTTAGACGGCCACAACTTCGGTAAATTAGTCATCAGAGTCAATGACGAACAATAATTTAAAAAAGGAAGATTCTATGAAAATACTCATGGTTCTGACATCCCACGATACACTGGGAGATACAGGTCTTAAAACAGGGTTCTGGTTGGAAGAATTTGCATCACCGTATTACGTTTTTAAAGACCAGGATTTTACCATCACCCTGGCCTCCCCCAAGGGGGGGCTTCCGCCCCTGGATCCCAAAAGTGACGCGCCTGACGCCCAAACCGCTGCTACAGAGCGTTTTCGCAAAGATGATGGGGCCCAAAAGCAACTTGCCAACACCCTCCGCCTGGACGCGGTGAATCCGGCTGATTTCGATGCCGTTTTTTATCCTGGCGGCCACGGCCCCCTCTGGGATCTTGCGGAAGATAAGCATTCCATCTCGCTTCTGGAGACGTTCCATGGGGAAGAAAAACCCATGGGCCTGGTCTGTCATGCCCCTGGCGTGCTGCGCCACGCAAAGAGTGGGGATGGTGCCCCCCTGGTCAAAGACAAAAGGGTCACCGGCTTCAGCAATACTGAAGAAGAAGCAGTGCAACTCACGGACGTTGTCCCTTTTTTGCTTGAAGATATGCTCAAAGCCAACCAGGGCCTGTATCATAAAGGCCCTGACTGGGCCAGTTATGTTGAGGTTGACGGAAATCTATTAACAGGTCAGAATCCTGCTTCCTCAGAAGCCGTTGCCAAGGAAATGGTTAAACTGCTAACCCAATAGACTGCATCCGGGGTGATGCAAATCACCCCCCCCCAAAAAAACCTCCTTCTTTTCCATTCAAGCCCCCCTTTCTGCTTTCAGGCTGACGCCTGGCGTCCCTTATATTCCTGCCCCAACCACACGGAAAATACGGTATCCAGAAAAAAGAACTTCCTATCCAAATTATTTTACCCTTGATAATTTTTCAGCTTTCCTGTATTTTCCATTGAGTCGAATGTATTTTTTCATTCGCGATAGATTGCAAAACATTGAAAGTGAACTATAATAAAATAACTTTGCTTTTTATTTAACCATTAAATGCTTTGTGTAGAATAATATACAAATAAAACCAAATGATTTGATACCAATAGAATAAAGGGTGAAATGAATACGTTCAGTGGCGTAAATCAACAGCAGGATTCAGCCATTACAAATCAGGTACTGATCGGCTTTGTAAGAATCAATCCATCCATTGATCTTAACAGCGAGAGCCTGGTCAATCCCATCAAACGGACTGCCCCCCACCACCCTCCCCCTGCCTGACCGGATACCCATTATCCATTTTGAGTGCTGCCATGGTCTCTTATCCGGCCATATGCATGGGCTGGAATCCCACCTTCCAGGGCACGAACACCAATTCAATTCATTTATAAAGGCTTAGGCCGCAAAGGAATAAAATATGATCGATCTGAAACAATCGACGTCCCCCCTATCCACGGATTCAATATCCCGGCGAAAATTTCTAAAGCAGATGTCGGCACTGGGCCTGTCCATGGCAGTTTTACCCGGCATGTTCCCTGGTTCAGCACAGGCTGCCGGTCCCCAAAAGGGTGGGCGATTCAGAATGGGCATGGGAGGGTCCCATACAACGGATTCACTGAACACCCAGACCATAGCCGACCAGTTTGAAATCCACACCAACTACGCCCTTCGCAACAATCTTGTGGAGGTCGATCACAAGGGAGAGGCCATACCCGAGCTTGCGGAAAGCTGGGATGTCTCTTCAGATGCCGTTAGATGGATGTTCGACCTGCGCCAAGGCGTTGAATTTCACAACGGAAAAACCCTGGATGCCGAGGATGTGATCTACTCCATCCGCCATCACATGGGTCCGGATTCAAAGTCCGGCGCCAAGGGTCTTGTGGACCAGATAGACGACATCCGGGCCGACGGCAAAAACCGGGTGATCTTCACCCTAAAGGGTGGTAACGCCGACTTTCCCTACATCATGAACGATTATCACCTGAGCATTGTCCCGGCGGGCACCACCGGCAACCAGTGGGAAAAGGGAATCGGCACCGGCGGTTACACCCTGGAGGAGTGGGAACCCGGGGTCAGGACTTTTTTGAAACGCAACCCCAACTATTTTAAGCAGGGACGGGCCCACTTTGACGAGGTGGAGATGCTGGGCATCAACGATGTGAACGCCCGCACCAACGCCCTTAAAACAGGCCGGATCGATTACATGAACCAGGCGGAACTCAAAACCGTTCGCCTGTTAAAACGGATGCCGGGGATCGAAATCATGAAAACCTCGGGGGGCTTCCATTTCACCCTTCCCATGCTCACGGACATCTCCCCCTTTGACAACAACGATGCCCGCCTGGCCCTGAAGCACGCCATTGACAGGGAAGAGATCGTCAAGCAGGTCCTCAGGGGATATGGCACCGTGGGCAACGACCATCCCATCCAGAAAGACCACCCGTTCTTTGCCGCAGATATTCCCCAACGGCAATACGATCCGGACAAGGCGAAATTTCATCTAAAAAAAGCCGGACTCACGGACCAGACCTTTCCGTTGCACACCTCGGACCTGAACTCCATCTACCTTGATATGGCCACTCTGTTCAAGGAGCATGGGCGAAAGGCTGGCCTCAAGATCCAATTAATCAAGGAACCGGCAGACGGTTACTGGAGCAATGTCTGGACCAAAAAGCCCTTTTGCAATAGCCACTGGGCGGCCCGGCCCACAGCTGACATGATGTTTTCTTTGGCCTACACAAGCCAGGGAAAATGGAACGAGTCCCATCTCAAGAGCGCCCGTCTGGACGAGTTGGTAAAAGCCGCCCGGGCTGAGCTGGATCCCGCCAAACGCCGGGCGGCCTATGCCGAATGCCAGATGATCATCCATAATGAGGGGGGCACCATCGTTCCCTGTTTTAAAGATTATGTGGAGGCCGCCACCACAAAGGTTCAACACGGCCCCATCTCCGGCCTGCTGGAAACCGATGCCCACCGGGCTGCTGAACGGTGGTGGTTCGCTTAATATGAAGGACATGACAGCAACCATTTTAAAGCGGATCGGACACAGCGTGATCACCCTGTTTGTGATCTCCATCCTCATCTTTATCGGTGTGGAAGCGCTGCCGGGCGATCTTGCGGAATCCATCCTCGGGCAAAATGCCCTGCCCGAGACCGTGGAGGCCTTTCGCAAGGAGCTGAAGCTGGACCTGCCCCCCCATGTACGGTATATCTCATGGCTGGGTGATTTTGTGCAGGGGGACATGGGACGCTCCCTTTCCAACCACCGACCCATCACCGATCTCATCGGCTGGCGCCTTTCCAACACCCTGTTTCTGGCCGCTGTTGCGGCCATGGTGGCGGTTCCCCTGGCCATCATTCTGGGCATCCTGACCGCCCTATACCGCAACACGTTATTTGACCGGATTGTTTCCATGGTCTCCCTGAGCGCGATCTCGTTTCCCGAATTTTTCATCGCCTACATCCTCATCGCCCTATTATCGGTCAAGCTGTCGCTCTTTCCCAGCATCGCTACCATGGACGGCCAGATGTCCCTTATGGACAAGCTCTACACCATCGTGCTGCCCTGCCTGACCCTGACCATGGTGGTGCTTGCCCACATGATGCGCCAGACACGGGCGGCCATCATCAACGTCCTGGCCACCCCCTATATCGAAATGGCCCTGCTGAAGGGGGTTAGCCGGCTCCGGGTCGTGGTTGTCCACGCCTTTCCCAACGCCCTCTCTCCGGTCATCAACGTGGTTGCCCTGAATATGGCCTATCTTGTGGCAGGAGTTGTGATCGTGGAGGTGGTATTTGTTTACCCGGGACTCGGGCAATTGCTGGTGGATTCTGTTGCCAAAAGGGATCTTCCCGTGGTGCAGGCAAGCGGTCTGATCTTTGCCTCGGTTTACATCGGGCTGAACCTGATAGCCGACCTGTTGTCCATTGCAAGCAACCCGCGTTTGAGAAATCCCCGTTAAGGACCCCCCCATGAGTTCACTGATTAAATTTATTCAAAAAGCGCCCTGGAGCGCAAGAATCGGCATTATCATCCTGGTCATGAACATCGCCGTTGCCGCATTTGCCCCGGTGATAAGCCCCTATGGGGAAACGGAAATCACGGGAGATGTGTGGGAGGAGATGAGCCTGACCCATCCCCTGGGCACAGACCACCTGGGACGGGATCTTCTCACCCGGATGATCTACGGGGCGCGCAACACCATTGCCCTTGCGCTCACGATAACCTTTCTCTCCTTTACCCTGGGAACCCTGGGCGGTTTTCTGGCCGCCACCCTGGGCGGATGGTGTGATACCCTGCTAAGCCGGATGGTGGATCTCGTCCTCTCTTTTCCGACCCTCATATTTGCCCTGATGGTGCTCTCCGTGGCAGGCACCTCCATCTTATCGCTCATCTGTGTCATCGCTGTCCTGGATGCCACCCGGGTCTTTCGCCTGGCAAGGGCCGTGGCCATGGACATTGCCGTGATGGATTTTGTAGAAGCGGGCCGGCTTCGGGGTGAAAAAACAGGATGGATTATCCTGAGGGAAATTCTCCCCAACGCCCTGCCGCCGCTGGTGGCCGAGTTCGGTCTCAGGTTCTGCTTTGTGTTCCTGTTCATCGCCTGCCTGAGCTTCCTCGGCCTGGGCATTCAGCCCCCCACGGCCGACTGGGGGAGCATGGTAAAGGAAAATGCCGGCGCCATCACCTTTGGTATCTTCACCCCCCTATGGCCGGCCGCAGCCATTGCTTTGATCACCGTGGGGGTCAACCTGATTGTGGACTGGTTTCTGAACCTGGCAAGCGGATTAAAGGAGTAACATGAAGAATATTTTGAACATTAAAGGCCTCACCATTGAAGGGTTTAATGACAACCAGTGGTCCACCATCGTCGACGGGGTCGACCTGACCCTTGCCCGGGGAGAAGTCCTGGGACTCATCGGCGAGTCAGGCGCCGGAAAATCCACCATCGGGCTTGCATCCATGGGCTATTCCCGCAGGGGATGCCGCATCTCTTCAGGTTCCATTCTTTTTGACGGCACAGAGCTTTGCCAGGCATCCGACAGGGTCAAACAAAAGATCCGGGGAACCCGCATCGCCTATGTGGCCCAAAGCGCGGCCGCCTCTTTTAACCCGGCCCATCGATTGATCAGGCAATGCACTGAAACCCGGGTGCGCCACGGTCAGCTGACAGCTGCCCAGGCGGAAAAGGAGGCCATTGAAAACTACCGGCGCCTTCTGCTGCCGGATCCCGAAGGCATCGGCTTTCGTTATCCCCATCAGGTGTCCGGCGGTCAGCTGCAACGGGCCATGGTGGCCATGGCCATGGCCTGCAAACCAGACATCATTGTATTTGATGAACCCACAACAGCCCTGGATGTGACCACCCAGATCGAGGTACTCAACGCCATCAAACAGATCACCCGGCATTTGGGTACCGCAGCGCTGTACATCACCCATGATCTGGCCGTGGTCTCCCAGCTTGCGGACCGGATCATGGTGCTTAAGAACGGACGAAAGGTTGAGGAGAACCAAACCCGGAAACTGCTGGACACCCCTGGGAAGTCCTACACCCAAAAGCTCCTTTCCGTGCGCAGCCAGCGACCCATTAAAAAGCCGGTCCAGTTGAAGCAAAATGTAATTCTCGAGGTCAACCAGGTGTCGGCCGCCTACAAGAAAAAGGAACTGGTTCTCGATACCATCGATCTTACCATCCGGCGGGGCCAGACCGTTGCCCTGGTCGGAGAATCGGGCAGCGGCAAGAGCACCCTTGCCCGGGCAATCACAGGTCTTCTGCCGCCCCTAAGCGGCGAGGTGATATTCCAGGGTAACCCCCTTGGAGCGAGTTACAGATCCCGTGACCGGGAAAGCCTGAGAAAGATGCAGATGATCTATCAAATGCCTGAAACCGCCCTGAATCCCAAACAGACCATTGAAACGGCCATCGGCCGTCCCCTCTCCTTCTATTTTGGGATCTCGGGCAGGGAAAAACGCAAACAGGTACTGGAATTCCTGGACCGCATCGAGCTGCCGGCCAGCTACATCAACCGATACCCCGGCGAACTGTCCGGTGGAGAAAAGCAAAGGGTCTGTGTGGCCCGGGCCCTGGCCGCTAAGCCCGAACTTGTGATCTGCGACGAGGTGACCTCGGCCCTGGATAACCTGGTGGGCGAAGAGATACTGAAGCTTCTCCAGAATCTGCAAAATGACCTGGGCGTCTCCTACCTGTTCATCACCCATGACCTGGCCACGGTTAGGGCCATTGCCGATGAGGTGGTTGTCATGCTCAAGGGAAAAATCGTTGAAAAGGGACCCAGAAACAAAATACTCAACAGCCCCGGCCACGACTATACGAAACGCCTGCTCAACTCTGTTCCCAAGATGAATCCGGACTGGCTGGACGACCTTTTGGAAAAAAGGAAGAACACCCGGTCAAAGAAAGCAGCCTGATCCCCTGGTGGGCCTGAACGTCCTGGGACTTCAACCCGGACCCCAGATTCAATGAAAAGCTAAATATTAATGCTTTGGGGAATCTCGGAAGGCCGGAGATAATGATACGGATCCATGCCTTCACCAATGGTTTCATTGTTTCGCTGTTTGATTTCGGTTTCGATATCCTCCAGTTCTGCCTGGAATTCGACCAGGAACGGTGCGACACGTTTATCACTGAAATAACGTCTGCCATACTGTCCCAGCTGGGTGTGATAAACACCGCCCAGCAGGTTCCCGATGGTCAGCTGGAGTTCGGCCATTTTTAAGGGGGGAAGCAGTTTCATCCTGGGCTGATGCAAATCAGCCCAATCCCCTTATAATGTTTGTTCCTGTTTTTGTTCCCCATTTTTGATCGCTTGAT
>JAEINR010000064.1 GCA_016342325.1 Desulfobacterium sp. | reverse complement strand
AATGTCGGACTTTTATCACATGATCAACCGGACAAGTTAATTGTCGTCACCGGCCAAGGTAGTTGTCGCACAATAACATCGCAAGATCGGTGTATCCCATGATCGCGAACAAGACGTTATTAAAATCATGGGCGATCCCTCCTGCCAATGTCCCAATGGATTCCATCTTATGTAATTGCCTGAGATTGCCCTCCATTTTTTTTTCTTCTGTTATATCACGGAACGCAAAGACCGCCCCGGTGATTCTTCCTTTCATATCCCAAATGGGAGACCCGCTATCTGCGATGATCCGCTCGCTGCCATCTTTGGAAATAAGTATTGCATTCCTGATGGTGTTTATAATTCCTTTTGATTCTATTATCGTTTCCGCAAGATTCGAAAAGTGCTCGCGACTCGTTTCGTCTATTAAAATTAAAACGTCAGACAGTGGTTTCCCCATTGCCTTGCTTTGGGACCAACCGACAAGGGTTTCAGCCGCATGGTTTACAAAGGTTATTTTCCCGTTTATGTCGGTTGCGATTACGGCATCTCCAATGGATCGAAGCGTTATTTTCAAGCGCTCTTTCTCTTCCAACAGTTTTTTATTGATCGCTACAACTTCTTGAGATCGAGATTCGATTACTTCTTCTAGATGATTTCTGTATGTAAACAACTCCCGTTCCAAGTTGATCCGTTCGGTCACATCCTCTATGGCCAGAAGGATGAATTTGTCAGGACCGGTCTTCCTGTACAGGCGGCGGGCGTTTATATGCATGATCCGTTTACCGATATCCTTAAACTCATGCTCTACTTCAAAATTTTCAAAAATGGTATCCCGGGAGAGGATCTGTGCTAATAAATCATGCAATTGGGGGATATCCCATTGTCGATTCCCAAGATCGAATAAAAAACAACCCTCGGTTTCTTTTGGGTTTACATTGAAAGCCCTGTAAAAGGAGTGATTGGCAAAGGCGACTTTTAAATTAGAATCCAGCACCAGCAATGGCTCACGGATCGTCTCAACAATATCATCTGCAAATAATGAATGTTGATAGGACCCAATGGGTTTATCGTCTGTTCTTTTTGACCATAGGCCCCTGTCTTTGTAAGATCGTTTCTCAGTCATTGGATAATTTCCCCCGATAACCAAAGGATATTTTTAAACGACATGTGACATTGTATGGCTCGTCTCTAATTCTATAGCGTATAACTTATTAATTATATAACTAAAAAGTAACATTTGTCAATGTGATGTATCGGCCGGAATGTCCCCTTCCGTGGCAGTGGCTTTCCATTTTACGAAAGATAACCATGGAACAGGGACATCCCTAGGTTTTATGTTTTTGGGTCAGCTGGGTCAGCTGACCATTGGTGGTTCAATTATAGGGCTGCCGTGTAAATTCCCACAACATCGTCCAGGGTCGGACGTCTTGGATTGGTGGCGCCACAGGCATCTTTCTGTGCATTCTCAGCCATGGTGGTGAGATCTTCTTTCTTTACCCCAAGCTCTGTAAGGTTTGCAGGGATACCCACATCTGCGGAAAGGGTCTGGATCGCAGTCAATGCTTTTTCTGCTGCATCCCGGGTGGAGAGGCCTGTGATGTTTTCTCCCAGGGCAACGGCTATGTCCGCAAATCGTTCGAGCTTGGCAATGAGGTTGTACCTTGAAACATGGGGAAGAAGGATGGCGTTGCAGATACCATGGGGAAGGTTGTAAAAACCACCCAGCTGATGTGCCATTGCATGGACATGGCCAAGGCTTGCATTGTTAAACGCCATTCCTGCCAGATATTCAGCATAGGCCATCTTGTCCCTTGCCCCAAGATCTTCTCCATTGGCAACCGCCTGCCTCAAATGCTTGGCAACAAGTTCAATGGCCTTGATGGCACAGGCGTCGGTAATGGGGGTTGCAATGGTTGAAACATAGGCTTCAACGGCGTGGGTCAGGGCGTCCATGCCGGTTGCGGCCGTAAGGGCGGAAGGCATGCCCATCATGAGGAGGGGGTCGTTGATGGCAATAGAGGGCGTGACCCGCCAGTCCACAATGGCCATTTTAACATGTCTGCTGGTATCGGTGATGATGCAGAACCGGGTCATCTCACTTCCGGTGCCGGCGGTGGTGTTGACGGCGATAAAGGGAGGCATTGCCTTTGTGGACTGATCGACGCCCTCATAATCATGGATGGTTCCGCCATTTGCGGCCACAAGGCCAATCCCTTTTCCACAGTCATGGGAGCTTCCGCCACCCAGGGTGATGATCATGTCACAGCCGCTTTTTTCATAGATGGCAACACCCTCCGCAACATTTTTATCCGTGGGGTTTGGAACTGTTTCATCGTAGACAACGGCATCCACACCCATATCGGCTTTGATCATGTCGCAGATTTGCTTGGTGAGTCCGGCAGCGGTGATCCCTTTGTCCGCTACAAGAAAGGGTTTACATACGCCCAGGCTTTTCATTTGGGCGGCAATCTCTTTGTGTGAACCAATACCCATAAGTGATACTGTCGGAATAAAAAAACCGTAAACTGCTTCTCCGTTTGACATGGTCATGCTCCTTATTAAAGTTTGTTCGTTATTGAAAAAATCAACATTGCTTTAACTTGATTGATTATAAGAGCAATAACAGGGCCAGGGTGTGCTTTCTGGCCTTAAATTTATTCATTTGTCCTGGGGGGCTGTGGTAACGCTCTGAAATTAAAAAAGAAAATGAATTGAATTCAGGAAGATGATTGTTTTTTCGGTGGATCGCCGGGCTGGGCTGGGTTTTAACCACAGGGGGTTTAATGGACAATGTGACCCAATGCTGCTGTCCGGGTGTGTCAATGGGTTACACTATTTTTAGAAAAATGATTTGGTTACGGCGTGTCCGGGGTAAGGGGGGTAGGGTGTGCAAGGGGGGATGGCGGAACCAGGGTCCAAGGCCTGGGTCAGACCTTGGATCGCGGTTTGGGTCCGGCCTTGGTATCTGGCCTTGGATCGTGGCTTGGGTAAGACCCTGGGATCAAGCCTTGGACATGTATTTCTTTGTTTCCGTATTGACCTTGATCATCTCGCCGGGCTCAAGATATTCCGGGATCTGTATCTCAACGCCGTTTGAAAGGGTTGCGGGCTTGGTCCGTGCCGATGCACTTGCTCCCTTGATCCCGGGAGCGGTTTCAAGCACTTCAAACACAAGGGTATTGGGTATTTCAATGGATACCATGCTTTCATCGATGATCAGGGCAACAAGGCCTTCCATACCGTCTGAGAGCCAAACCATTTCATCTTCAATGGCATCTTCGGAGATCATGTATTGGGAATACTCTTCGCTGTCCATGAACACATGGAGATTTCCGTCGGGGTAGAGATATTGTACTGGCCTTTTCAGGAGGTCTACCTCATTGAGAAAGTCATTTCCCTTATAGGTCTCTTCCAGTTTCTGTTTGGTCCTGACATTGTTGAATCTGACCTTATAAAGGGTGGCAGCCCCCCTTGCCGATGGAGATTTCACATCGATATGCTTAACCATGTAAGGTTCGTTGTTTACCTCCACAACGTTCCCTTTTTTCAAATCACACGCCTTGGGCATCTTTTTTACTCCTAACTGTATTGATGTTCATGATACTGGGATACTCTTTTTTAAAAGAGTATCCATATCATTCACGTGGGAACTTTAAAAGTACCAGGATAAAAAAAGATGAAATATCAGAGGGACAACAATTTACAGCCCCTCCCCTATGAATAGTGCCCATTTCTTATGGGGACAGGTATAGCAGGCATCCAATCGAGTGCAAAACCCTAGGCTTCGTCGTTTACAAGAAACGCCTTGATAAGGTCCGACGTTTCGTCGGGTTTATCCTCAAAGAGATAGTGGCCTGCATCCTCAAATAAATGGAGCTTGGCCTTGGGGAACCTGCGTTTCCATTCGTCCAGGAACGGGATGTCAAAGACAAAATCGTGTTTTCCCCAGAGGATCATCATCGGCCGGTTCCCAAGGCGGTTGAGCTGGGTGTCCACCCGGTTGACCAGATCGTAGCTTGTATCTTCAGGGCAGAGGGGGATGTCCTGGACAAACCGCAGGGTGGCGATCCGGTTCTTCCAGGAGTTGTAGGGGGCGGTGAGCCCCTTTTTAACCTCCTTGGAAAGGGGCTTTCTGGGCGCCATGTACAGGGCCGCCCTTGAAAAGACGTTCAGGCCCAGCACTGCGGGAACGGCGAACAGCCTCAGATACTTGAGCAGCCAGAGCCGCAGGGGAAACCGTTTTTCCTTTGGCAGGTGGAAGCCTGCCGTGTTGGTCACAACGATCTTGTCAATTCGATCCAGGTTATCAAGGGCCCAGGCAGAGCCGATCATGCCCCCCCAGTCGTGGACGATGAGGGTGATTTTTTCTTTAAGATCCAGGCTTTTGATCAGGGCGTCAAGGTCGCTGACCCGCTGTTCAAGGGTGTAGGGGTAGTTTTTGGCTGACGGCTTGTCCGACAGGCCGCACCCAATATGGTCCGGCACGATCACCCGGTGGTCCACGGAGAGATCCGTGACAAGGCGCCTGAAATAAAAGGACCAGGTGGGGTTGCCGTGGACCATGACCACGGGGTTGCCTTTTCCCTCGTCCAGGTAGTGGAGAGCATGGCCGTTGACGGTCAGGAAATTTCCGTCAAAGGGGTAGAGGTGGTCAAAGCCGTTGGTGCTGGTTGCCGTGTTGTTGATCGTTCTTGTTACCATTCTACCCCCATCATGAGACAGTTAAGTCCTGAACCGATACCGAGGAATCCCACATAGTCACCGGGCTGTAGAAAGCCCCGTTCATCGGCAATGGCCGCTGTAATGGGAAGGGAGACCGTTCCGATGTTGCCGAGAAAGGGAAAGGTGGCGTAATCCTTTTCCTTGTCAATGCCGATGGCCCTGTGGAAAAGCTGCTGGTGGGTGGAACCCACCTGGTGGCAGATGAACTTGTCCGGCTTGCCCTGGGGCAGGTTCAGCTCTTTCTTGAACAGCGCAAAGGTTTCCTTTGCAAGGGTCAGGCCGTTTTCAAGTACCCCGTGGGCATCGGTGCGCATGATGACCCGGGAGTGGGTGGGCATGCCCGCCTCCTCAAAGGTCCAGCGACACATGTCGTGGAACTGGTTGGCCTGTTTGACCACCCCGCCCTTGAGGGCGTGGCGCTGTACGGTGTCGTTGCCAAGGGTGCCGTCGGTGAGCAGAACGGCGCAGGCGCCGGATCCCCCTGTCATGGTTGCAATGGTTTTTTTGTAGAAATCGATGCTCTTATTCTGGTTGATCTCATCAATGGTTGCGTCCACGATCTGGCGAGCCGTCTCGCAGGAAACCACCAGACCCGCCTTGATGTGGCCGAGCTCGATCTCATTGGCCACCTGGACCATGCCGGAGATGACGCCGAGGCAGGCGTTTGAAACATCATATACATGGGCTTGGGGGCTGACCTTGAGTGCGTCTGCCACGGCACAGGCCGTGGCCGGTTCAAACCCGTCCCTGCCAACACCGCA
Source organism: Desulfobacterium sp. (assembly GCA_016342325.1). Lineage (GTDB taxonomy): Bacteria > Desulfobacterota > Desulfobacteria > Desulfobacterales > Desulfobacteraceae > Desulforapulum. The sequence continues at coordinate 30,091 of JAEINR010000064.1, read as the reverse complement.
GAACACAACGCTTTCCACCTGGTCCGGGGTGATGCCAGCGGCCTCGATGGCTTTTTTCCCGGCCTTGGCAGCCCCCTGGGCCAGGGTGTGCTCCACATCCCAGTACCGCCGCTCTTTGATGCCGGTCAGGGCCAGCAGTTGTCCTTCTCCAAAGCCAACCGCGTCGTAAAAGGGCGCAAGCCTCGTCTCGAGCTCGTCCGTTGTGACCACGTGGGGGGCAAGTTCATAACCAATTGTATCGATAAATACCTTTGAGTATCTCATGTCGCGTTAGCTCCAGATCCTTTCAATTTCTTGGCGGGAGAGTCCCGCAATTTTCAATCCCATATTCTTGTAAAGGATGATCCTGTGGTTGTCCGAAAACATGTGGGCGTCGGCAATCACATAGGGTTCGGGCCCATACCCCATCTCTTTTATCTCTATCTCATACCCGGCCTTTTTTGTGTCCACTGTCACAGGGCCCCGGCACTTAAGGTCACTCTCTATTCCCGGGATGACATCGTAATGCACATCATCCCTGTCCGACACCCATCCCATTCTCTGGGTAAATATCCTCAGGGTGTGGGCGCAGCATTCATACATCAGGGTTCCCGGCATTACCATGTCATCGGTAAAGTGGCAAGTGAGAAACCAGTGATCCGGTCGAATGTCGGCTTCGGCAGTGATGACACCCAGGCCGAACCTGCCGCCGAAGGGATCAATGTCGGTCACCCGGTCCAGAAGGTGCATCCGCTCCCCTGGAAGGCGCAGGTGCTTTCCGAGCTTCATTCCCTTGAACCTGTTTCCAAAACCGGTTTCAAGGTCCCCTTGGCGAAGGGCCGCAATCCGTGCATCGGAATAGCGCTCCCGGGTGACCGGGATGGGGGGAACAAAGGGGGCTTTGGGTGTTACCCTTTCCTTGTCTTCTGGTTTCAGGATGATTCCCCCGGAGTTGGCGACCTCGTCCAGGGTGAAGAATCCTGCGCATCCGTCCCGCATGGAGATGAGGAGCTCATCGTTGATGTAGCCCTCGTAGTGGAAAAAGAAGAGGTATACATCCCCCTGTTTGAGGAACCGGTCGATCTCGATGTGGTACTCGATGGTTTCGCCGGGCCGGGGAAGATCCCGGTGGAAGGTGACCCTTGCATCCAGGAGGCGATACCGCCGTTTGCCCTTGACAACATGGTCGATGCCGAGCCAGGAGCAGAGGAAGAGATCCGCCTGGCCCGCTTCGATGGTGATGGAGACCGGCGCCTTGCCGCCGTCCAGGTACCAGGCAGACGGCTTGACATCGTGCTGGGTGACGATCTTTCCTTTGGTTAAAGAGAGCATCTCTCCCTGGATATCCATGATCCTGTCCACCAGCATCAAGGGTTCATCCGGAAGTCTCACCCGTACGGGATAGGTGTCGATGATCTTGAATGGATCGCCAAGGACATTGCCTGCCAGGCCCGTGGCAAACTCCATGCACATCTTTCGGTCAAACAGTGGGGTCAGGCCTAGCTTATTGTCGTTATTTCCCTGTGCAGGCGCGGTGGCCTGGGAGTCGTGCACACCCATGGTTGCCTGGGAGGCTTGTACCGGCACCGTTTCCTGGGACCCGCCACCCCCTGCCGCTGCCCGGGTAAGGGCTGCAAACTGGGTTTCATAGGCCTTCATGTTATCCTGGGTCATGGCCAAAAAGGATTCATGGGCCCGGGCCGTCAAGCGGGCTGAGTCCATGGGCGTTGCATTAGATTCTGTGCCAGGGGGGCGGTCGTTGGTTTCGGCAAACGATTTTGTGGGCGGTGTTTTTTGCTTTTTATCATCGGCCATGGGTGTTTTTACAGGGCTTTTCTTAGCAACGGTATTCAGTGGTTTTGCCTTTTTAACTGGCCCGTCATTGCCTGCAATCACCTGTGAATCCATGGTTGATCTGCCCGTGGTAAGGGTCAGTTCATGGGCGGCCGGTTCACCTGTTTTCTCCTTGTCAAGGGGATACAACGGGGCAAGATCCAAATCCAGGCCGTGGGCAGCCAGGGTTGCAAGGCCTTTTAAAAGAACCCCATGGTCGTTCCCCCGGATTTCGGACAAGGACAGCACCAGGTGCTCCTTTTCCTTGAGAATTTGTTTCACCGCCCGGGTGCAGGATGCGCCCGGGCCCATTTCAACAAATATCCGGATGCCGTCATCCCAGGCCTGGTTAATCAGCTTTACATAATCAAACCCGGTAAGGGCCTGGTCCAGGATGGAGTGGGCCGTTGCCTCGGTTTCCGGGGTATACCGTTGGGCCCGGCTGCAGGAGTAGAAGTCGATATCAGGGGGCGGGGTGCACGGGAACCTGTGGAGGTCAAGGTATTCTTGTTTGCACGGCTCTGCCACCGGGCAGTGTACGGTGACGACACCGTCCAGGAACATGGCGCCGCACCCGGTGTTCTTGACAAAGGTTTCCATTTGGTCCGGGCTGCCGCCGATCACGGTCTCATTGGGGGTGTTGACGATGAGGAGATAGAGCCGGTCGTGGTGTTTTAGTTCCGCTTCCACCGCCGAACGGTTTCGGTTCACGGCCGCAACGCGCCATTGAGGCGTCTCCCCGGCTGCCAGATTCCACACCGTGGCAGCTGCCGTGAAATCACCGGCAAGCTTTTGGGTGAAGAGATCGGATGCCTCCATGCGGTTGAGCATCTCCTTTGGATCGTTCCAGACCCCAAGGGAAAACAGGGAGGTGGTCTCGCCGAGGCTGTGGCCGATACCGGCCTGGGGCCGTAGGTTGAATTTCTCCGCCACCCGGGTCATGAGGTTGCCGAAAAATACCTGGCCGTAGATCATATTGTGGGCATGGGACGTGATCTTGTCCATGGCATGGTTCTGCCACCCGGCCTCCCAGTTGAGGCGCTGGGGGTAGTAGAGGGCCGGCTGTACCTGCTTGTCAAGGGAGGCGCCCTTTTCTTCCATGGCATCGAGGATCTCCGGGAACAGGGCGCCCATGGCTTGTCCCATGCCCGGGAAGTGGTTGCCTGAACCGGGATAGAGAAAGGCGGTTCTGCCCTTTGTACCCAGGGGTGAAAGGGTGTATGCAATGCCCTCAAACCCTTTTATGGTGCACGCCCTGTCCTTTGTCACCGCTTCCACTGCGCCATCTACAAAATTTGCAAGGCTGTTGGCATTGGCTGCCATGATGGACAGGGTCGGGCCTTGACTGGTTTGCTGCACGGTGGTCCGGAACCAGGCGTGGCCAATGGCGGCGGCTGGTTTTTCGGCCATGGTGCGGGTGAGGGCTTTGAGCTGTTCCAGTTGAGCCAGGAGGCTTGCTTTGGAATCGGCCTTGACCACAAACAGGGCGGTTTGTTGGTTGCCCAGGGGATTGAGGCGTTCGGCTTTTATACGGTCTGAAATGGGTGACCCCTGGTTTCGGGCAAACTCTTCCAGGACCAGGTGGCTTACGGCCCCGTCCCGGGTCATGGTACCGACACAGGCCCGTCGCGGTTCATCATCCTTTTTTCGGACCCAGAAACTGGGCGCTTGGGGGATGTGGAGATGGGTTTCGACCGGGAGCTCGATTCCCGGGGCAACAAAGCCGGGAACCGGGGGAATGATGTGGTGGTACAGGGCAAGGGAGGCCTTTACCATGGAGAGAAGGCCTGACACGGATCGGGTGTTGCCGTTGGTGGCTGACGCAGACCCAAGGGCGCAGGAGAGGTCAAAGCGGGCCAGGGCCGCAAGTTCGGTTGCGTCCTCCATTGGATCTGCGCTGGCATGGGCCTCGAACAGGCCGATGGAAGGGGCGGAGACCCCGGCATTGTCCAGGCATTGTTCAAGGGAGGCCCCATAGCGTTTTTCCATGTCCGGCTGTAGAGCGTTTCCTTCATGGGCCATCTCGCCACCGGAGGCTTCCCCGGTGCCTTTGATGATACCGTAGATCCGGTTGCCGTCCTTTTGGGCCAGGTCAAGCCGTTTCAGTACCACGGCAGCAGCGCCTTCGGAGGGGAGGGCGCCTTTAGCGGTTTTGTCAAAGGGAACGGCCTTGTTGGAGAACGGTTTTAAACAGGCGTCCAGAATGATCTGGCGACAATCCCCGGCCATGTCCACGGCGCCGCACAAAAAGGTGTCGGTCTCCCCGGATCTCACGGATTGGATTCCCGCCCCAATGGCCTTCATGCCCGATGCCGCCCCGGCCGATACGGTAAAGCAGGGGCCTCCCAGCTTGAACTCCCGGGCGAGCCTGCTTGCCACGATTCCCCCAAGGGCTCCCAGGGTTCTGTTGGCCGTGAGGGGAGGGGCCAGGGCATCTTTCACGGTCTCGTCTGCCTGGTTGTTGCGCCATCGAAGGTGGAAATCCGTTGCCTCATAGTCAAACTCAATGCCGACGGCGGCCCCGAACCGGGTGCGGGGTGGCTCGTTCTTTCCGGGCCTGACAGCAATGTCCGCATCCTTGAGGGCGTTGGTTGCCGCCTTGAGCATGATCAGGTGCTGGGGCAGCAGGTCCGGAATCTGGTTGGGTGGAATGTGAAATTCCCCCGGCCGGGTGGTCACGGAATTGATCCACAGGCCGTTAATGGTCGGAAAAGATGGGGTGGTGTCCGCTGATATCCGCCATCTTGATCCAGGCGCCCTGGGTGTCGGTTTTTTTCCGCCCAGGACCTGCGCCTTGAACTCGGCCAGGTTGGGAGCGGTTGCCGTGATGGTCTCCATGCCCACAATGGCGATGGGAATATCTGGGGAGGGTTCCTTTTTGGCAAGACCTGGCTGGAAATGGTGGCTGGGGTTGCCGGGCGTGAACTCTTCTACCAGGATATGGCCGTTGATGCCGCCGAACCCAAAGGCGGACACCCCGGCCCGGCGAACCTTGGCGTCCCAAGGGCAAGCCGTTGTCTGAACTTTGAACCCGGTGGTGTAAAGGGGACTGTTGGCCGTGGGCTCGGAAAAATTAAGGGAGGGGGGTAGGCGTTTTGCATCCATGGCCACCAGGGTCTTGATCATGCCGGCAGCTCCTGCCGCCGTCAGCAGATGCCCGGTCATGGATTTCACGGATCCGATGGCACAGGGGGCCTGGTCGCAGCCCGCTTCCTGCCACAGGGTCTTCATGGAGTTCAGTTCGATGTTGTCCCCCACAGGGGTGGCAGAACCGTGGCACTCCAGGTGCTGGATCTCTTTGGGCAGCCAGCCCGCGTTTTTAAAGGCGGCAGCCATGGCGCGTCTCTGGCCCTCGGAGGCCGGAGCCACCAGGTTGCCCTCGATGTCGTTGGACCATCCTGCTCCCTGGATGACGCCCCAGATCTTGTCCCCGCAGGCAACGGCGTCTTCCAGGCGTTTCAGCACAAGGATGCCCGACCCTTCGCCCACCACCAGGCCGTTGGCACTCTTGTCAAACGGGGCGCAGCGTCCGGTGGGTGAAAGGGCTTTGAGCTGGGTGAATCCCACCTGGGTGTAGAGGGCGTCCGGCCGGGACACACCGCCCGTAACCATCATGTCTGCCCTGCCCGAGTTGAGGCGGTCACAGGCCAGCTTGATGGCGTAAAGGGAGGAGGCGCAGGCCGCGTCCAGGGTAAAGCATCCCCCGAAAAAGCCCATGGCCCGTGCCAACAGGGCTGCCGGGACCGATACCACGCCGGCTGCAAGGGCATCGGCCCGGGTGACGGCCCGGGGATCGCCCATCACGATTCTGTGGGAGATCTCGGACGAGGCCTGGGTGGGCAGACTGATGGCCGCAAGGATAACGCCGGTTTTCTCCCGGATATTTTGATCGTGGAAGCAGTTTGACAGGGCCTGTCTTCCTGCGTGGAGTACCATCTTGTGCAGGGGGTCGAGTCCTGAAAGAAGATCCCGGTCAAGGATGAAACCATCGGGGTCAAAGGGGAAATTGTCCACCAGTCCCGCCCGTTTCGACGCGGCCGTGTCAGGTTGGTACTGGTCTGAGACCATGGTGTCCGGGGGGACGATCCATCGGTGTTCGGGAACATCCATGATGGCTTCGTGGCCGGCCATGATGTTCTCCGTAAACTTTTCAATGGTGTGGGCGCCTGGAAATATGCCGGCAATTCCGGTTACGGCGATGTTGCCTGTTGTACGTTTCATAACTGCGTCATATAATTGAGAAAGGGATTTATTACAAGGGGAACTCTGTTTCGTCCCGGTTTTTGCGAAAACGCGATCCGGGAACCGGGAGGTAAAAGAGTGGTAAAACAGGCGGTTATGAACGGTGTTTCGACACCTGTTTTGTTTGTAAAACTTCTGTAAAAGCCTTCAATCCTGGCTGAAGGCCTGTTTCTGGTTCGAATGGCCAAGCCGGATATTATAGCTCTGGTCAGACCAATTGATACCGCTACTTATTAATAACGGTGGGTTGGTATCACGTCATTTAACCGGCACTATCGTGGTGAAAAGATGATTTTTTTAATTGTCATGGTGGTCCGTAATAATCTGTGTTAATTTGTATATTGACCGCAAATATTGATCCGAATTACTACTTATAACCTATGTTTTTGTGGGTTCCACAGAAAAAAGGGTATGATTCGGTTGACAGGTCGGAAACGAGAGTGGTATCAGCTTTAACAGTCAATTAGGAAATATGGTAATATCAGTACGCTGGATCGTTTAAACAGCATTTAAAAAATCATGTAAGGAAATGACCCATGAGTAATGCAATTTTCAGTATTGACCCTCCGAAAAATGAGCCGATCCTTTCCTACGCTCCGGGAAGCAGTGAGCGGGCGGAGCTCAAGAAGGCCCTTGAAACGCTTAAGGCAAAAGAGATCGAGATCCCCCTTGTGATCGGTGGAAAAGAGATCAAGACCGGCAACATGGGAACTTGCGTGGTTCCCCATGACCACGGCCACAAACTTGCCACCTATCATAAGGCCGGCGCCAAAGAGGTGGCCATGGCTGCCGATGCGGCAAGGGCCGCAGCCAAGACCTGGCTCCACATGGCGTGGGAGGAGCGACTCGCCATCTTTAAAAAGGCGGCGGAGCTCATCGCCGGGCCCTATCGAATGGCACTCAACGCCGCCACCATGCTGGGTCAGGGGAAAAACGCCATGCAGGCAGAGATCGATTCCGCCTGCGAACTCATCGACTTTTTACGATTCAACTGCTATTACGCCACCCAGATATACCAGGAGCAGCCGATATCGGATCCCGGTATCTGGAATCAGCTCGAGTACAGGCCCCTGGAAGGATTTATTTTTGCCATCTCTCCGTTCAACTTCACCGCCATTGCCGGCAACCTGAGTTCCGCACCGGCCATGATGGGCAACACCGTGCTGTGGAAACCGGCTTCAACGGCGGTTTACTCCGGCCACCTGATCATGGAGATCTTCAAGAAAGCCGGGCTTCCCGACGGTGTGATCAACTTCCTTCCCGGCTCCGGCGCCGAGGTGGGCACCCCGGTTATCAACCATCCTGATTTTGCCGGGGTTCATTTTACCGGCTCCACCAAGGTGTTCAAGAATATCTGGACCACTGCGGCAAGTAACCTGGACACCTACGGCTGCTACCCCAGGATCGTTGGCGAAACCGGCGGAAAGGATTTTGTCTTTGTCCACAACTCAGCTGAAGTGGATGCCGTTGTCACGGGCCTGGTGAGGGGATCCTTTGAGTACCAGGGCCAGAAATGCTCGGCCGCTTCCAGGGCCTACATCCCGGCTTCCATGTGGGACGAGGTCAAGCAGAAGCTTGTGGACACCGTGGCCACCATCAAGATGGGCTCCCCCGAGGATTTCTCAAATTTCATGAATGCCGTGATCGACAAGAACGCCTTTGACACCATCTCCGCCTACATCGATTTTGCAAAGAAGAGCGAAGACGCCGAGATCATTACCGGAGGAGGGTGTGACGCCACAACCGGCTACTTTATCGAGCCCACGGTGGTTGTGGCAAAGACGCCGGATTTCAAGACCATGGTGGAGGAGATCTTCGGTCCTGTCCTGACCATTTTTGTCTATGAGGACGATGCCTACACTGAGACCCTTGAACTTTGCGATTCAACCTCGGAATACGCCCTGACCGGTGGCATCTTTGCCACCGACCGAGCCGCCATTGCCGAGGCCAGGAAGGTGTTGACCCACGCCGCAGGAAACTTCTACATCAACGACAAGCCCACGGGCGCCGTGGTCGGCCAGCAGCCCTTTGGCGGTGCCAGGGCCTCCGGCACCAACGACAAGGCGGGAAGCCCACTGAATCTCTACCGATGGATCAGTGCACGGACCATCAAAGAGGTCTTTGTTCCGCCCACCGACTATAGATACCCGTTCATGGGTTAATGTGACTGCAGCCCCTCTTCGGAGGGGCTGCAATAAAGACAAATAACGCGGAAATCAGAGCTAAGAAGCTAAATAGCAAGGGGGGTGCCGCACTGATGGCAGAAATTGGACTCATCCATTGCCTTTGTGCCGCATTTGGGGCAGAAATTTGCCCGTTTTGGATTTTCTTCTCCTCCCCATTTAGCGTCCAGGTGATCCTTGACCTGGGACACAAGATTTTCCTGGTCTTCTTTTTCAGTGTTAAGGCCAGCCAGGACCTCTTCCTTGGTTCGGTGGCTGTTCTCCAGCATAAACGTGAGTTTCTTGGCAAAGGTCTCACTGGTGAAGGGTTTGACAATATATTCATTGGCACCCAGTTCGATCAGCCGTATGATCAGTCCCCGGTCTGCCTCTGCCGTCACCATCATGACCAATACGTCATTGAATTCTTCAAATTGCCTGAGTACCTCAAGGAACTCAAAACCGTCCATAACAGGCATGGAAACATCAAGGGTCACCAACTGGTATCGTTTATTCTGCAGTGTGGTCAGGGCTTCTTTACCGTTTATCGCCGTATCAATATTTGAATATCCGTCTAAAAGCAGGTTTTTCCTGATCATGGACCTCATCATTCTGGAATCATCTACAACCAGGATATTGATGTTGTGATCTATGCCCATTTAAATACTCCTCGCCTCTTTTTCTATCTGAAGTGAAAAAAATATAAGCCCCTTCCCTTTAACACTGAAAGGGATTACCAGTGCAGGTTTTCCGATTTTGGTAATTCTATCCTTAATCCCTTTGGCATCAATGATCGGAAGCGAAACCTTGAAACCGATACCCTGGGTTTTCAGGCGATCCTTCCCCCTTGCCGAAATCATGTTGACGATTTCACAGGCCAGACTCAAGTAATTTTCCCGGGCCATTTCTTCGTCATTTGAAAGCAATTTACAGGCAGCTTCCTGTAGAAGGCTCCTGGGAAAGGAGATCGAGAGGAATCCCTCAAATCCCTTACTTGTTAATTCCACCACGCTGGTTACACGGTCCGTGAGCGTCTCTTCCTTTCCCGTGGAAAAAAAAGGCTCTTCAGGCTTGACCCTTAGCTTTACATAATGCGTCATTACATAAGCAAAGGCATCTATAAAAGGGGTGGTGTGTTCTATAATCATATTTTTGCTTATATCGTATTCCCGTTATTATTTTTGACAGGATAGATAGGAGGTGGTTTTTTGTCAATAGGCATGGTTTATGTCCTCGTTCAGGAGGCTGGCAATGTCGATAAAAATGCCCACGCCGTTTGATCCTTTCATCATTTTCTGGACCAGGCCTGCCCTGGAGGACCCGGGCTTATCGCTTAAGCGATCTCCATGGGCTCCACACGATTTCTACCCCTTTTTTTGGCTAGGTAAAGTGATTTGTCAGCAGCGTGAATCAGGTCTTCCGGAGAGGAAATGGTATTACAGCGGGCAGAAACACCTGCGCTGAGGGTCACTATACCTGTTGCGGCACCTGGGTGTGTTATGGCCAGAGACCGGATCTCCTTGCAGATCGCCTTGACCATTTCCAGCGCGTCGTTCAAAGGCCGCTCCAATATCAGGCAGAATTCTTCGCCGCCATACCGGCCCATAAATCCGTTATTTTTTTCAGCCATACGGCTTATGGCTTGGGCGACGGCATGGAGACAATCATCTCCGTCCTGGTGACCGTAGGTGTCGTTGAATGCCTTGAAATTATCAATATCCATGATCGCATAGCTTAGATTACCGCTGGTTAGGCTGCTTCGTTCCCAGGCTTCTGCCAGATAACCATCCAGTGCCCGGCGGTTACTAACGCCGGTAAGACCATCCAGGTTGGCCAGGCGTTCCATATCTGCATATGCGCGCTCAAGGGCCTGGGTACGGTCTTGCACGCGCCTGTCCAGTTCGGCATTCAAGGTCTGGAGATCCCGGCTCTGGCGGCTGAGCAGCAAGTGCAGGTTAATCCGTGCCAGCAACTCTGTATAACTGAACGGTTTGGGAATATAGTCGTTTCCACCCACCGAAAATCCCTGTTCAAGGTCACCATCCCGGGTCAGTGCTGTTAAAAAGATCACCGGCAAAAAATCATAACGATATGTTTTGCGGATACTTTCGCATACTTCGAAACCGGATTTGCCTGGCATCATGACATCCAGCAGTACAAGATCCAGGTCCTCGGCGGATTTTTCTATTTGAACCATCGCCGCCGCCCCGGAAGCTGCCGTGGAGACTTGAAAACCATTTAATCGCAAATGGTTTTCAATGACACGCAGGTTGACGGCCTCGTCATCAACCACCAGGATATGCTCTTTTTTTCCGGAAGGCTGTTTTGTATCAGAAAACCAGGTTTCCCTTTGCACAGCCATGCCAGGCGTTTTGTTCGGGCTGTTTGCCTCAATTGCAGAAAGACCAGGGGGCGTACTGTCTTCCGTCCGTTGGGCCCCAGGGCCGTGGGGCAGGGTAAAAGTAAAGACAGAGCCTCCGCCATCTTTTGCCAGCACATGAATGGTGCCGCCATGACTTTCGATCAGCTTTTTGGTGATTGCCAGGCCAAGCCCGGTGCCGGTGCCAGCACGATCAAGCCCGCTGTCCAACTGCTCAAAGGATTTGAATATGATTTCACGGTCGCCTTCAGGGACCCCGATACCGGTATCCTCCACCTGGATACGGATCATTTTTCCTTCAGCAAATGCGTCAATGGCCACCTGTCCTTCGGAGGTGAACTTGACTGCGTTGCCCACAAGATTATAAAGTATCTGATGCAGCCTGTTTTCATCAGCCATCGCCTGGGGTAAATCCGTTGGAATTCGATTTTCCAAGGTAAGTCCCTTGGGTTCGGCCAAGACGCTGACCATTGATATTACCAGGTCACAGGCACTCTTCAAATCAACGGGACGCAGGGCCAGTTTCAATGCCCTGTGTTTGAGTTTGGAAAAGTCAAGGATATCATTTACAAGGTTTGAAAGCCTCCGGCCGCTGGCGATGATAAGGCCTAGATTATCCTGGGCAACAGCGGGCATGGGGCCTGCAATTCCCCCAAGAAGAGATTCGGCAAGCCCGGTTATGCCATGGAGCGGGGTGCGCAATTCATGGGACGTATTTGCCAGGAATTCATCCTTCAACCTGTCGGCGGCCTTGAGGGATTCAATGGCGCTTTCTTTTAACTGCAGGGCTTCTGCCTGGGCTTCATTTCGCAATCTATGGCTCTCGACCAGTCCCTGGGCCATATTGTTGAACTGACCTGCCAGCAGGGCCACCTCATCATGCCCGGTCACGGCGATCCGTGTGTCAAATTTGCCGCTCCCAATGGATTGGGCACCTGCCCCCAGGCGACCTAAAGGGCGGACAATCAGGTACTGCAAAACCTGCATCAACATCCCGGTGGAAAGCAACACAGCGATGAGGCCAATGACAACGACTGTACGGCCAAGTTCCTTACTCGCTTGAACCAGTTCCCGTTCAGGCAGATAACCGACCAGGGTCAACCCACCAGGCAGGGAAACGGCCCGGATGAGAAGTTTTTCCCTGCCGAACTGAAAGGTGACCGTATTGTTTTTTTCAACAGCGGATTTGGCAACGTCAAACATCGCCGTGGTATCCGGTATCTGCATTCTCTGGGCATCGGGGTATAGTGGACGTCCCCCAGGGTCGAAAATCAGAATGCCGCCGCTTTTTCCGATATCTGTGTTTGTAATCTGCTGTTTCAAGCGATTCAGGCCGACAGTGATCACAAGATACCCTCTGTGGGACGGCTCAATGACTGTAGAATCCTCAAACGTAGGATCCACAAACTCAAGCCGGTGGGCAACGATCATGACAGGTTCCAGGGTGTCTGGGTTCCATTCAAAGGAACTCACTGTTGGTGCGTTACTTTCCTGCATGTTACGAAACCATCTGCTTTGGGATTCATCCTCATTCTTGTTGGGGGCTTCAACATCGGCAAAACGGGCATCTTCATATCCGTCAGGAAGAATGAAACGGATTTCCTTATAATCAGGATAGGCATTGTGGTAGCTGGCAAACAAGTTCACCAGCGGAAGCAGGGCAAAGTGATAGCGGTCTTCATCGGGAGTGAAAATGTAATTTTTCAGCAGTCCTGAGCCTGAAAACAACAAGGCATTGGCCTTCATGGTACGGTCTGCATTGTCCGCACCCACGGTAATTTCGTGAATCAGCGTCGTCATCTGGCGCAGCATATTTTCTTCCGCATTGCTGCGCATTCGTTCCAACGCAAGCCAACTGACAATCACCAGGGGGCCGATAACAAGGGGGATCAGAAATAAAGGCAGTTTCGTTCTCAGCTTCATGTGCTCGCCTTTGACAAATTCAAGGGCGTTAATTTTTTAATTGGGACCATGCCTCGACCATTTTCTTCTTCATACGGGGGGGGATTTCTTTGGTGAATTCACTATTTTTCATGGCCTTACGTGACGGGTAAATAACCTTGTTTTCAATCATGTCTTTGGGTAGAAGCTTGCGCCCTTGGGCATTGGGGCATCCAAATGCCAGTTCCCGGGCAGCCCTTGCACTGTTGGATGCTTCTGAGAGGTAATTGACAAAATCATAAGCCAGGGCCGGATGTTTTGCATGTGCTGAAACAACCATATAGTCCGGCGATATCTGCCCCCCTTCCTCGGGGATCACATAGCGGATGGCTGGGTTTCGTTTTTGCAGTAAGAGCGCATCCCCGCTCCACGTTTGACCCATCCAGGTTTCGCCTGAAACGATGCCGGAGTCTGCATCGGTTTTCAGGTATCCGTATATCTGCACGTAGGGCTTTTGTTTTTTCAGCAAAGCAATGGCGGCGTCAATCGCTTTCGGGTCTTCAGAATTCAAGGAGTGTCCCAGGGCCTTCAATGCCATACCGATGCCGATACGATGAATGTCCACCAGCATAATTTTTCCCCGCCAGGCCTCCTTGGGTTGGTAGAACTGCTTCCAGCTTACAATCTCTTCGTCAATTAAATCCGAACGGTAGATGATCCCTAGGGTTCCCCACAGATAGGGAACAGCATAGGTCTCAGTGTCCGGCCAGGCTTTGATCCATTTCTCATCCATTTGAACCAGATTCGGCACTTTGCCAATTCCCATGGGAACGATCCAGCCCCGTCGCACATAAGGGGAGACATCATTTCCGTCCACCACTATGATATCATACCCTTTTCCACCGTTGCGCATGATTTTCTCATCACGCTCATCTGAGGATTGATAAAATGCCTGACGCACCTTGCAATTACGGCTTTTTTCAAAGGCTTCAATGATCCCAGTTCCCACATAGGCCGTCCAGTTATAAAAGACAAGCTCAGGTTGTTCATCCCCAGCGGCGGCGTCAGTCGGAATAAAAATCAGGTCAACTCCGAAAAAGATAAATATTGTAAAAATAAAACCGATTCGTTGCATTCTATTTAACATAAAAAAATCCTTAAATTCCTTTAAACCTTAGACGCTAAGCCCGCCCCCAGATTGATTTATAAGCTGAGAAGGGTTGCGGAGACAAGTGACCAGGAGAGGATGCCGAGGGTCAGGACAACAAGGATGCCTGCCAGCAGCCCATGGCCCAGGTTTTCGGCACGCTTTTCATTGTAGCCGAGAAGCCAGCCCAATGCGATGCCGGCAACAACCCCGCCGCCATGCCCCCAGTTGTTGATGTTGGGTATCATGAGACCGATGAGCGCAAGGCCCAGGACCCATCCCCTGGTCTGCTTGTAAACCGCCTGGCCCCAAAGGCCCCCCCTTGACTTGCCAAAGTAGAGGGCGGCTCCGATGAGGGCGCAGATGGCGGCCGAAGCACCGATGGTCACGGTCACACCTGCCAGGTAGGAAAGAAAAAAACCGGCAACTCCCCCCAGGGTGTAGATGGTGATCATCCGGCTTAAGCCGTACTCCCTGATGATCAGGGGCCCGATCTGGAGAAGGGCGGTCATGTTGAAGATGATGTGCACAAGGCTGCCGTGGAGCCAGTTGGCAGCGATCAGTGACCACCACTCGTGGTAGTGGTCAATGGGTATGGTGCCTGCCGCGCCCATAAAGATGAGGGTGTTCACCGACGGAGAAAAGGCGGTAAACGGGTTGAGGGAAAGTTCGACCTGGCGGCCGCTCAACACAAGGCTTGCAATAAAAAGCGCTGCATTGACATAGATGATGGTCTTGACAACACGGTCGGGATGGAGTCTTATTTTTGACATCATGGAATAGGGGTGATCTCCACGGACTCAATGTACGCTTTTACTCCGCCAAGGCAGAGGGTGAACATCTTGGTGCCGATGAGAATGGCGATGGCGTTTTCCGGGATGCCGCAGGCCACGGCAAAGGCCGGCCCCATGATGGTGGTGGGTTCGGATGCGCCGCCTGGGTTTTTCTGCATGGCCTTTACATAGATGTCCAGACGATCCTTGAGGATGGTAAAATAATCGATGGCCTGGCCCGTGGTGGTCTCCATGAGGGTGGAGATGTTGGTTGAAATCTCCTTGATATTCTCCCAGAAGATGAGACTCAGGCGCTTCTTTTCCGGGGTCTTGGGCATGTAAAACGAGATGGCCCAGCCAACACTGAGTATCCTCAGGATCTGAAGCTCATACTCGAGGGTGGCCATGTTGAGATCATTGTCCTGGGGAATCGCCTGGATCAGTTGCTTGAGCTCTTCCCGGTCTATGGCATAGGCGGCCAGATTATTGGCCAGTACTTCAACAGATATTGGTTCTTTTTTAGATTGCCCCATTGGTTTCCTATTCAATTTAACTATTGCACCGATTTATAAAGTTGTGCCATACTACATCAACTTAATATCAAATAACAAACGACTGCGAAAGTGTTAATATAAAATGATCGAAATCGAGTTGAGATTATTTGCCACCCTGACACAATACACCCCTCCGGCACCGGAAGCATTCCGGGTTCCCCGGGCCACCACGGTGGAGGGACTTCTTTCAGTGCTCGGCATCCCAAGGGAAGAGACAAAACTCATTTTTATCAACGGGAAAAAGCAGGAACTCGATCATGGGCTCAGCCAGGGTGACAGGGTCGGCATTTTTCCTCCGGTGGGCGGTGGTTGATCCATGGATCGGTATTGCCGAAACCATAATTCCCTGACCCGGGAGGAACAGACGCTTCTGGCAGGATCAAGGGTCTCGATCATCGGCCTTGGAGGCCTTGGGGGCGGTGTGGTGGAGATGCTGGCAAGGATCGGGGTCGGGTCGTTGTTTCTGATTGATGGAGACAGGTTTGATACCACTAACCTCAATCGCCAGATCCTTTCAACCGAGGCCCTGGTGGGTCACCCAAAGGCTGAGGCTGCAAAGGCCCGGGTCATGGCCGTCAACTCCAGCGTCAGGGTGACAGCTTGTGACGGGTTCCTTGACGACGGCAATGCCGACGCAATTGTTGATGATGCCGATCTTGTGATCGACTGCCTGGACAGCGTGGATACACGGTTCTTGCTGGAGGATGCCTGCAAAAGGGCAGGGGTGCCCCTGATCTCGGGTGCCATTGCCGGAACCCTTGGCCAGGTCATTACCATCTTTCCCGAGGATCCCGGGCTTGCCCTCGTCTATGGTGAACGGACTGCCAAAAGGGCGGCGGGGGTTGAAAATGAGATGGGAAATCTTTCCTATTGTGCGTTGTTTGTGGCTGCCCTCCAGGCGTCCGAGGCGGTCAAGGTGCTGCTTAACCGGGGAGAGCTTTTGAGAAACAAGCTGCTCATCGCAGACCTCATGGCCCTCTCCTTTGATATCGTTGAATTGACCTAACAAGGAGGTCCCTTGTCCAAATATGCAACGGCTGCAAAAATGGTCACATCCTCCCGCCGCTGCGTCGCCTTTACCGGTGCCGGTATATCCGTTGAGAGCGGGATCCTTCCGTTTCGCGGAGAGAACGGTCTCTGGAACCGATACGATCCTGCCGCCTTTGAGATTAGTTACTTTTTGAATAATTCCACCCGCTCCTGGGAGGTGATGAGGGAGATCTTCTACGACCTGTTCGGCGAGGTAAAGCCTAACACGGCCCACTACGCCCTGGCCGAGCTGGAACACCGAAAGCTCATCCAGGCGGTGATTACCCAGAACGTTGACAACCTCCATTTTGATGCAGGAAACAGTGTTGTGCATGAGTTCCACGGCTCTTTGAGAAAGCTTGTCTGCCTCAACTGCCTTAAAAGAATCCATGTGGACAAAGTCGATCTCGCGGTGCTTCCCCCTTTCTGTTCCCATTGCCGGGGGCTGTTAAAACCCAATGCCGTGTTTTTCGGAGAGCCCATCCCCGAGCCTGCCCACTCAAACGCCTTCAGGGAGGCTGAAAAGGCCGACTGCTTTATCCTCATCGGCACCACCGGCGAGGTGGCTCCGGCCAACATGATTCCCAGGATAGCAAAGCAGCACGGCGCCTCCATCATTGAGATCAACACGGCAGAATCGGCCTATACCGATTCCGTCACCGATATTTTTCTCCAGGGCCGGGCCACCCTTGTCATGGAGCAGCTCATGGAAGAGATAGACAGGCTTTAGATGTGAACAGCCATGGAATCCCCGGAAGCGTCCTTTCTGAACTGTTGAACTGTTGAAACCGTTTTGACTACCCCTTGTCCCGATGTAAAGAAAACCATGTACAATTCCTAGTGCGAATAGACATTTTTACCCCAGGGCCCCCAGGGCTCTAATGTTAATAAAACGTTATTAATAGGGTTCAGCCATGAAAGTGTCGGATATGATTTTTCAGCACCCCACACCCGGGACATCCAAGGTGATGTTCTGCGGGGATGTGGTCACCTTTACCCTCAAGGTGCCTTCCACGGTCGAAGGGATGGCGTGGATCAGGACAAACCTTGGCAGGGCAACCGTTGCAAGGGGCGAGATCATCGCAAGGGTCGACCGCAACGAAATCAAGCTCAACGAAGCGTGGCACGATATCCAAATGGTTCGCTTTGATCCGACAACGTTTTCCATTACCCTGCCCCTGTGGGAGACGGGTCATTTTAAAGCAAAATGCTTTTTTTTCGCAGATGACAGCGATGCTCCGGTGTGGCCTCCCGGGGAGAATTGTGTCATCAATGTGGAGCCTGCGGGCTCCTGCTGTGCCAACATTGTCTACAATGCATTTGTGCGGCAGTTCGGTCCCACCAAGTGTGCCGCCGCCCTGCCGGAGGGGGAGGAGGAAGCCCGCTGGATCAAAGCCCTGGATAAAAAAAAGTACTCCGTGATTCCCTGTTCAGGGACGTTCAGGGATCTTAAAGCCGAGGTCGACTATATTCTGTCCCATTTAGGGTGCCGGGCAATTCACCTGCTTCCCATCCATCCGACCCCCACCACCTATGCCAGAATGGGGCGGTTCGGCAGCCCCTATGCCGCCTTGAACTTCACCGATGTGGATCCCGCCCTGGCCGAGTTCGATCCTGGGGCCACGCCCTTGGAGCAGTTCACGGAGCTTGTGGACAGGATTCATTCCTGTTCCGGCTACCTGATTCTTGATATCGCCATCAACCACACCGGATGGGCCGCCTCCATCCATGAACGCCATCCGGAGTGGCTGGTCAGGAGCGAGGAGGGAGAAATCCAGGTGCCGGGAGCCTGGGGGGTTCAATGGGAGGACCTGACCCGGCTCGACTACTCAAAAAAGGCGTTGTGGCGGTATATGGCCGACATTTTTCTCCTCTGGTGCAGCCGTGGGGTGGACGGGTTCCGGTGCGATGCCGGGTACATGATTCCCGTGCCGGCCTGGGAGTATATGGTGGCACGGGTGAAGCAGGAGTATCCGGATACCCTCTTTTTCCTTGAGGGGTTGGGGGGACCGGTTGCGGCCACCCGGGATATCCTGGACCGGGCCAACTTCAACTGGGCCTATTCCGAGCTGTTCCAGAACTATGACCGTCAGGCATTGGAAACCTATCTCCCTTCTGCCATGGATATCTCCGAACGCTTCGGCCACATGATCCACTTTGCCGAGACCCATGACAACCCGCGTCTGGCTGCCGTCTCCCATGACTACGCCGTGATGCGGACCTCCCTTTGTGCGCTCTTCTCCGTGTGCGGGGGATTTGGTTTTACAAACGGGGTGGAGTGGTTTGCCACCCGGAAGATCGACGTCCACGAATCCGTTTCCCTGAACTGGGGTGCCAAGGTCAACCAGACCGACCATATCCGCAGGCTCAACCTGATTCTCAAGACCCATCCCGCCTTTGCAAGCAACGTCTGCCTACGCCTGGTGCACCAGGGGACGACCAATTGCGTGGCCCTGTCCCGGGCGGTTATAGGGGAAAAACCAGGGGAAGATAAAGAGGTCGTGGTGCTGGCCAACCTTGACTGTGACAAGGCCCAGGAGGTTGCCTGGACAGCCGGTGGTCCGGCCCAGGGCCCCATGTTTGATCTGGTCACGGAGAGGAAGGTCCTTGTCCGGCAACAGGACGGCCTCTGCCGGCTTGAGCTCATGCCCGGCGAGGTGGTCGCCCTGACCCGGGACAAGGATGATGTCCCGGGTCTCAGAAAGGCAGACGTGCAGAACCTGGGGATGCCGGAACGGGTGGTCTTCCAGAAGCAAAGGGCCAAGGTGTTGAAAATCGTTACTGCCCTTACCGGGTACGGGGATGTCTCCGGCATGGATCTTAAAGGGGCTGCACAACGCCTTATTGGCGATCCTGTGGCGTTTGTACGCTCTGTCAATCCGGACGGTAACGAAAGCCGGGTGGTTGTGTGGCAATGGGAGCGGGACGTGGGGCGGCAGGTCATGGTGCCCCACGGTTTTTTACTGATGGTTACGGCGCCTGATACATTCAGGGCAGAGATCAGAACCCAAAACGGGAACAACGCCACGACCCTGGGCCAGGAAGAGGCCCTTGCCATGGCGGACGGTGGTTTTTTTGCCATTTTTCTTCCCATGGACACCAAGGGACGAATACGGGAATATATTTTGAAACTCCGGGTCTTTGCATCCAAGGGAACTCGGGAGGCCATCGCCACCCTGGTCTACCTGCCCGGGGCGGGTTCGGCCTTTGTTTCGTCCGTATCCACAAGAAAGGCCATTGCAAAGGACCCCTCCTTGAAATTATTGGGGGTGAATCACCGGGGAGGTATGATGCGGGCCTTTGCCTGGTGGGGAAGGCTTGAGAGCCGCTATGACGCTTTGCTTGCCGCAAACATCAACCCTGATTATCCTGAGGACCGGTGGATGGCCCTTGCCCGTTGCAGGATATGGGTGACCTTCCAGGGTTACTCAAGGGAACTTTGTCTGGATTGCCTGGATCGTTTCATTTTCTCCTACGACAACGCTGGTATTTGGCGGTTCCGGGTACCCACAAGCGAAGGTAACCATTGTCTGGTCGAGCTTACCCTCAAGATGATCGAGGATAAAAATTCCCTGGAGCTGACCATTTCAAGACCCACCGCCGGCCACCGGGACCATCTTCTGGACGATTCAAAGCCGGTGACCGTCATTATCCGGCCTGACATGGAATACCGCAGTTTCCACGAGACCGTCAAGGCCTGGCAGGGGCCGGAGAAGCACTGGAAGGAGGCGGTCACCATGGTGACAAACGGGTTTGTATTTGCCCCTGAGCCCGATCATTGTTCGTTGAGAGTCGGGGTTTCCCTTGGCAGCTTTGTCTGGGAACCCGAGTGGCAGTACATGGTACACCGACCCCTGGATGCCCAGCGGGGTCTTGATTCTGAATCAGACCTTTTCAGCCCGGGCTATTTCATTGCACCCCTTAAGGGCAACTCCGCCATCCTTCTGGCCGCCGATGTCAACGAGAACCGGGTCGAATCCAGGGTCAACGCCTACACCGGCCACAATGACCGTTCCATGGATTTTGCCAGGGGGTGGCCGTTGACCGAGGCACTGATGAAGAGCCTGACCACCTTTGTGGTGGGCAGGGGGGACGATAAAAGTGTGATTGCAGGTTACCCCTGGTTCCTGGACTGGGGCCGGGACAGCCTCATCTTTTGCCGGGCCCTGATCCAGGCAGGCCGCCTGGAAGAGGCCAGGAAAATCCTGAGGCTCTTTGGGCGGTTTGAACAAAACGGTACCCTTCCCAACATGATCTGCGGCAGTGATGCGGCCAACCGGGAGACCTCGGATGCCCCCCTCTGGTTTGTTGCCGCAGTCAGAGACATTGTCGAACAGCAGGGCAAGGCATTCCTGGATGAATTTTTAGGTGATCGAACCATCCGGCAGATCCTCGTTTCCATTGGTGATGCCTATATCCGTGGGACAGATACCGGTATTCAAATGGACAGGGAAAGTGCCCTTGTTTACAGTCCTTCCCACTTCACCTGGATGGATACCAACTATCCTGCCGGTACCCCGAGGCAGGGGTATCCGGTGGAGATCCAGGCCCTGTGGCATTACGCCCTGGTGTTTCTCGCAGGAATCGATGGGGACCGGCACCACCCCTGGAAAGCGCTGGCTCACCGGGTGGAAGCGTCGGTTCAACACCTCTTTTTTCTGAAAAACAAGGGATATTTTTCCGATTGTCTCCATAGCCCGGAAATGATGCCTGCTGCAACAGCTGTGGCCGATGATGCCCTAAGGCCCAATCAGCTTTTTCTGATCGCCCTGGGTGCGGTCCGGGACGAGAAACGATGCATTCCGGCCCTTGAAAAATGCATGGCGCTTCTGGTGCCCGGCGCCATACGCACCCTTGACGACGGGAAGGTTTGTCATCCCCTTGTCATCCAGGGGGAGAACGGGCCGTTAAAAGATCCCCACCATCCCTATTCCGGGCATTACACCGGGAACGAGGATCGGGAGAGAAAACCTGCCTACCACAACGGTACCGCCTGGACCTGGGTATTTCCGGTTTTTTGCGAAGCCTGGGCCGTGGTGTTCGGCCCTCCCGGGGCTGCCACCGGGATATCATGGCTCAAGAGCAGTCTCAAGATCATGGAAAAGGGGGCTGCCGGTTTTGTACCGGAAATCCTGGATGGTGATGCGCCCCACCTTGCAAGGGGATGCGATGCCCAGGCCTGGGGGTCCAGCGAGCTTCTTCGGGTGTGGCTTAAGCTTACAACAAGGAGATGATCATGGAAAATTTGCAGGTTTTCAAGGTGTATCCATCAATTCCCGAGCCCCTTTTGTTTCTTGATTATCTTTCCAAAAATCTCTGGTGGTGCTGGAACTATGATGCCGTCGAGCTTTTCAGGAGGATCAACCCGGTTCAATGGGAAACGAAAAAACGAAATCCCGTGGCCTTTCTGGCGTCCATCTCCCAGAGACGGTATGAGGAGCTGACTTTTGATGACGGGTTTATCGGGCACATGGAGCGGGTCAAGGCCAGGTTCGAGGCCATGTTCTCCTTTGCCCCGGGATTTGACAACCTGAACATAGGCTCCCGGGAGACCATTGCATATTTCTCCATGGAGTTCGGGATCCATGAATCCCTTCCGCTCTTTGCCGGCGGACTTGGGGTGCTTGCCGGGGATCACCTCAAGGCGGCCTCCTCCCTCGGCATCCCCCTTACCGGGGTGGGACTCCTGTTCCGGGGGGGCTACTTCAGCCAGGTGTTTGACCTTGAGGGGTGGCAGCAGGAGACCTATCCTGAGATCGATATCTTTGATCTGCCGGTTCAGCAGGCCAGGGACAATCTGGGCGACAAGATCGTTGTCCGGGTAGAAAGCCCCCACGGCATAATCCTGGCCCAGGTTTGGCAGATCAAGGTGGGGCGGCTGAGGTTGCTTCTCCTGGACACCAATATGCGGGAGAACAGTCCCTTTATCCGTGACATCACCCAGCGGCTCTACTCGAGTAACCTGGAGACCCGGATTGCCCAGGAGGCCCTCCTTGGCATCGGAGGGATGCGGGTCCTTGAGCGGCTGGATATCTTTCCTGCCGTGATTCACATGAACGAGGGGCACTGCTCGTTTGCAGGGCTTGAGAGAATTGTCCAGATCATGAAAAAGTTTTCAGTGGACGCGGTTGCTGCCTGGGAGATCAGCAAACGAAGCAGTGTCTTCACCACCCACACCCCGGTTGCCGCAGGCCATGATGAATTTCCTCCCGCCCTGGTGAAGCCCTATCTTAAACCCTTTGCCGAACAATTTGACATGCCCGGGGATGACCTCCTCCTGTGGGGGCAGATGAAATCCGATGATGAACAGGATCCTTGCTTCTATATGTGCGTCCTTGGAATGAACCTTGCTGGCTACTTGAACGGGGTGAGCCGTCTCCACGGCAGTGTGGCCCGGGAAATGTGGACCGGGATCTGGCCCGAACGGCCCGAGGAAGAGGTGCCCATTTCCCACATCACCAACGGGGTTCACATCCTTTCTTACATTTCCCAGCAAAAGGCGGCCCTGTTTGATCGCTATCTTGCAACGGACTGGGGAGACCTCCACTACGGCCCGGATCTGGTCCAAAGAATCGACAACATCGATGACGAGGACCTATGGCATGTGCATGGCATCGATCGGTCCCGCCTCATCCGCCAGTGCCGGAAGATTATGCTGGATAAATACTCGGCAAGGAGCGCCCCGAGGCACGTTCTTGATGCCGTATCCTCGGTGCTGGACAACAATGTGCTGACCATCTGCTTTGCCAGGCGTTTTGCCACTTACAAGCGGGCCGATCTTTTGTTGAAAAATCCGGACAGGCTCGAGGCCCTGATCAATTCCGAGACCCGGCCCATACAGTTTGTCTTTGCAGGAAAGGCCCATCCCAACGACAACCAGGGAAAGCATATCATCCAGCGGATCATGAACTTTGCCAAACGGGACGAGGTGAGGCACAGGGTCGTCTTTCTCGAGGACTACGACATTAACATCGCCCGGTACATGGTCCAGGGGGCCGACGTATGGCTCAACACTCCCAGGCGCCCCAACGAGGCCTGCGGCACCTCGGGCATGAAGGCGGCCGTGAACGGCAGCCTCAACCTGAGTATCCTGGACGGGTGGTGGTGTGAGGGATACGCCCCGGACAGGGGATGGGCCATTGGAGACAGCTGCGATTTTCAGGACGAGGCCTACCAGGATTCGGTGGAGAGCCAGGCGCTCTACAATCTACTGGAGAACGATGTGATTCCCCGCTTTTATGACAGAAAGCCGGGGAATGCGCCCCTGGGGTGGATCGAGATGATGAAGGCGTCCATGAAGATGGCCCTCCTGGATTTTTCCAGCAACCGGATGGTCAAGGAGTATACGGATCGCTTCTATGTTCCGGCCTCCATCAACATGGGGCGGCTGACGGCCGACGGTGCCAGGGCGGCAACCGGTCTTGCCATGGCAAAGAAGCGGCTTACCAGCCTGTGGAAGGATGTCCGGGTTGAAAAGCCCTCAATCGTTTCCGGCAACGGGTTCCGGGCCGGTGACACCTTCGGGATCACCGTCAAGGTGTGCCTCGGCGAGCTTGAACCCGGGGAGGTGGAGGTGCAGATCTATTACGGAAGGCTTCGATCCCTTTCCCGGCTCAAGGGCGGACGGATACAGACCATGGAATTGAAGGAGCGGTTTGAAGGCAACACCTGTGTTTACGCCTGCTCCCTCACCTGTTTTGATGCGGGCAGGTTCGGCTACACGGCAAGGGTGATCCCCCAGGGGGACGAGATTCTCAAGGCAAGCCCGGGACTGATGACCTGGGCGGGTTGATGGAGAAAGGACAAGGGAATGACAGCACAAAGGAAAAAACCCCGTATTCTCATTGTGACCCCTGAAGTAACCTATCTTCCCGAGGAGATGGGCAACATGTCCAACTACTCTGCAAAGGCCGGGGGGCTTGCCGATGTTTCGGCCGCCCTGATTTCGGCGTTGTTTGATCTGGGCGGTGATGTCCATGTCGCCCTTCCCGACTACCGTTCCATCATCAACGGTTATCTTCCCGATTTTTTCAACAAGGAGTTGGACAGGATCAAGGAGCGGTTGGAAGACGAGCGGATCCACCTTGCCGAAGACAGGGCTTTTTACTACCTCACCCATGTCTATTCCGGTTATTCCGTCACCAACCTCAAGGTGGCCCTGGCTTTTCAGCGGGAGGTGATGAACAACATCATTCCCCGGGTGCGTCCGGACATCATCCATTGCAACGACTGGATGACGGGGCTTGTGCCTTCCATGGCAAGACAGATGGGGATCCCCTGTCTGTTTACCGTCCACAACATCCACACGGTCACCTCCACCATGGCAGAGATCGAGGACCGGGGCATTGATGCGGCCTCCTTTTGGAAACATCTCTATTTCAGGAACCCGCCCCGGAATTACGAAGGCGCAAGGGATACCAATCCGGTGGATTTTTTGACCTCGGGGGTGTTTGCGGCCCACTACGTCAACACGGTGAGTCCCACCTTTCTCCAGGAGATCATCGAGCACCGCCATCCATTTGTGGAGCCGTGCCTGAGACAGGAGCTCTCCAATAAATGGCATGCCGGGTGTGCAGACGGGGTGCTCAATGCCCCGGATCCGGAATTCAATCCCGCCATTGACGAGATGGTTGTCCACAACTACGGCCCGAAAAACCATCGGGAAAAGAAACGGCTGAACAAGGAATGCCTCCAGCATGCCCTGGAACTTGACCGGGACGAGAACGCACCGCTTTTTTTCTGGCCCTCCCGCCTGGATCCGATCCAGAAGGGATGCCAGCTTCTGGCCGATATCGCCTATGATATCATTGAACGATACCAGGAGGATAATCTCCAGATGGTCTTTGTCGCAAACGGAGAGTATCAGAAACACTTTAACGACATCGTCGACTTCCATGGCATCAGAAACCGGATGAGCGTGAACGATTTCAGTGAGAGTCTCTCCCACCAGGCTTTTGCAGGGGCTGATTTCCTTTTCATGCCCTCCCGTTTCGAACCCTGTGGCCTTCCCCAGATGACCGGGTGTATCTACGGCACTCTTCCCATTGTGTTTGACACAGGCGGTCTCCATGATACCGTGAGGCAGCTTGAGCCCGATGGGGACAAGGGCAACGGGTTTCTCTTCAACGTCCACGATGCAAATGCACTTTCATGGGCCGTTGACCAGGCCATGGCATTTTTTAAACTGTCCCCCCGGATCAAGGAGGAGCAGATCCGGCGGATAATGACCGAGGGTGTTCTTGAATTCAACCACACAACCTGTGCTGAAAAGTATATAGGACTCTATGAACGAATGCTGCAAAGGCCGTTTTTTGTGTGATCCTGCCATGTTTGAGGACCGCTGTCTTTTGCCCTACAAAGGGGTTATCAACAGCAGAATCCTTTACTGCCGCAGTAAAGAAGCGTTGATCACCGGACAAGGTAGACAGTCCCTTATGGATGTTGCAGATTACCACCGGAAGTTCGGCCTCCATCGACTGAACAACGGGTGGGTCTTTAAGGAGTGGGCGCCGGGGGCCCGGTCCATCCACATCATCGGGGAGATGACCGGCTGGGCGCTTGACCCCGGGTTCTCCCTGGCAAAGAAGAGTTCGGACGGCATTTGGGAGGGCCGGTTCCCGTTAAAGGCCTTTACCCACAACCAGCTTTACCGGTTGGTCATTGCCTGGGACCACGGCCAGGGGGACAGGATTCCCACGGCAGCCACCCGGGTTGTCCAGGATCCTGACTCTTTGATCTTCAATGCCCAGGTGTGGGACCCGGGCATTGAAGAATATCAATGGCAGCATCCCCCGCCTACCCCTGGCGGCCTCTTCATCTATGAGGCCCATGTGGGCATGGCCCAGGAACAGGGGAGGGTGGGAACCTACAAGGAGTTTGAGACCCAGGTGCTTCCGAGGATCAAGGCAGCCGGCTACACCGCCATCCAGCTCATGGCGGTCCAGGAACATCCCTATTACGGATCATTCGGATACCATGTCACAAGCTTTTTCGCCCCTTCCTCACGGTTTGGTACCCCGGAGGAGTTGAAGTGTCTTGTGGATTCCGCCCACGGCCTTGGGATTCGGGTCTTCATGGACGTTGTTCATTCCCATGCCGCCGGCAACGAGGTCGAGGGGTTAAGTCGTTTTGACGGTACCTCGGATCAGTTTTTCCATTCCGGAGAACGGGGACATCACAGGCTTTGGGACTCCCGGTGCTTTGATTACGGCAAGCCCATGGTGGTGCGGTTCCTGCTCTCCAATTTACGATACTGGATCGAGGAATTTCACATGGACGGCTTCCGGTTCGACGGGGTCACCAGCATGCTGTTCTATGACCACGGGCTGAACCGGGCTTTTACCTGTTATGACGACTACTATGATGACTCGGTGGATCCGGATGCCCTGTCCTATCTCTATCTGGCCAACCGCCTTGTCCACGAAAATTATCCCGGTTGCGTTACGATTGCCGAGGATGTGAGCGGCTACCCCGGCATGGCAGCACCCCAAGCCATGGGGGGAACCGGATTTGATTTTCGTTTCGCCATGGGAATTCCGGATTTCTGGATTCGGCTCCTGAAAGCGTTTCGGGATGAGACCTGGCCCCTTGACACCCTGTGGCATGAGCTCAATTCCCGCAGGGAGGAGGAAAAGACGATCTCCTATTCCGAATCCCACGACCAGGCCCTGGTGGGGGACCAGACATTGATGATGCGCCTCATGGGAGAAAGTATCTACCACGGCATGGCAAGGGCCAATGGTTCCATCACCACGGTTCGGGCCGTGGCCCTTCACAAGATGATCCGGCTCATCACCCTGGCGACGGCGGGAAACGGGTACCTGAACTTCATGGGCAACGAGTTTGGTCATCCCGAATGGATCGATTTCCCCAGCGCGGCCAACAACTGGTCCTATCTCTACGCCCGGCGCCAGTGGTCCTTAAAGGACGATCCCCTTCTGATGTTTTCCCGGCTTGCTGAATTCGACAGGGACATGGTGGCCCTTGCAAAAAACCGGGGGATCGTTGACTCCCCAGGGGCGACCCTGCTCTGTCACCATGAATCGGACCGGATCCTGGCGTTTAAGAGAGCAGGGCTTGTTTTTCTCTTTAACTTCCATCCGACCCGATCGTTTAGCGATTATTTCGTCAATGCGCCTCCGGGAAAATATAGAATGGTTCTGGATACTGATGGGAAACGGTTCGGGGGGCAGGGGCGTTTGGTTGCAGATCAGGTTCATTTCACCGTCAAGGGTCCGTCAAATGACGATTCTGATTATCGATTGAGTCTTTATCTTCCCACACGCACGGCATTTGTCCTGGAACCCGCGGAGGGATAACTCTGTTTTATAAGGTGAATCGTCGTTATTGGCGGGCCGGGGCGGAACATCAGGATTTCCCTTGCCTGTAATTTTTTGCTGTTATATAGTGAACGACAATGGGTCGTTAATTGACATAAACAAGCTATATCATAAGGTGGGGCCATGGATGACAATCATGGAGAGTCCATAGAATTTCAAGAGATAAGCAATGATTCGCAATTAACCGACATGGTGCGTAATTCATTTCGCATCCCTTTAACTTCAAAGGAAAACTATTCCGTCAGCATCGACAACGTTTCCCATTCCCTTGTGGATATTGGCAATACGGGTATTGCCCTGGAATTGACCCGGGATATGAACCTGATGGTGGGTGACAAGATCGTTGGGTGCCGATTGGTCCTTGGGGACGAGACCGTGGAAAATTTGGAGGGGGAGGTGGTTCACCTCTCCCCGGGCAGGGAACTGCGTAGAATCTGCGGGATACGCTGGTTAGAACCTGAAGCAAGTGCCGTCCAGACAATCGATTCCAGAGTCCTGGCCCTGCGAAAAGAGTTGCTTGAGAACAATGGCGCATCAACAGAACAGAGGGCTGGAGCAATAGAGAATGATGGGTGAAAATAAGAAAAAAGATGTGATGGACAACCTTTTAAGCGGCAAGGATGAGGGTGAAGAGTTTCCCGAGATGGAGGAGCTTAACTGCCTGATTTACAGAAGTGCTGACGATGATGTCGAAGCACAAATATCTGAACCTGAGCTCGACAAATCCTGGGAACTGTCACGGGACAATGTCACCATCCAGGTGTGGGAGTCAAAGGCAAAGATACGGATTAAGGTCTCAAGGGAGGCCAAGGGGAGCATCTCCATTGACCGCATTGCCAACATCGCCATGGATGCCATCGTGGAAGAGTTGAAAAAGGAGGAATCGTGACCGTTATTGTCTGTCCCAAGTGTTCGAAAAAGCATAGGGTAAACATTGACTCCATTCCAACGGGAAAGACAATTGTTGCGCGATGTAAAGCCTGCAGCCATAGATTTCCCGTCCAGGTCGACCAGATTCGGGCCCAGGAGATGGCACAATCCAATACGCCAAAGACGTTGGATGTTGCAAGAAAGATCTGCGTCACACTCAGCAAAGGAGGGGTTGGAAAAACCACCACCTCGGTAAACCTGAGTGCGGGGCTGGCCCTGGCCGGTTACAAGGTCCTGCTCGTGGACACTGACACCCAAGGGCAGTCAGGTTATATCCTGGGCAAAAAGCCCGAGGCAGGGCTCACTGAATTGTTGACCCAGGAGTTGACCCCTGACGAGGCGATCATCCAGGCACGAAAGAACCTCTGGCTCCTTGGCGGGGGAAAATCCCTTGCCGGGGTAAAAAGGATCATCGATCGAAAAAGTTTCGGGGCGGAGTACACCCTTTCAGAGTCCCTCAAGCCCCTGGACTCGAAATTTGATTTCATCATCATAGACACCTCTCCGGGCTGGGATCAGCTCACGGTCAACGTCCTGTTCTACTCAACGGAAATCTTGATCCCGGTGGCCCTGGAGGCGATGCCGCTGCACGGGCTTTCCGAGTTCATGAAGAGCCTTGGCTCCATCCAGAAATACCGGCAGGAGGTCTCGCTGAAATATGTGGTTCCAACTTTTATGGACACGCGGATCAGGAATCCCCAGCTCATCTTTGCCAGGCTTAAAAAACTTTACAGGGAGCAGATCTGCAAACCCATCCGCTACAATGAGAATTTTAGTGAGGCCCCCTCCTTCGGTAAGACCATTTTTGAGTTTGCTCCGGGCTGCTCCGGCGCCGTGGATTACCGGGAGCTTGTGAGACGGGTTGCCATGAACGACTCCCTTCTCCAGTAGGGGGGATGTTTTAGCTTCTTCGCTGTGATTTCGTGTTTTTTAGTCCCGGCTTCTCCAGGTTAGGAGACGTGAGTCTTCCTGATGCTATTGAACGCCGTGGCGTGCGAGGATTCTGTCAAGGGTGCCGTCCCTTTTGATCATTGCGTAGCCCCTGTGCAGGGCTTTTACATAGGTGTCGTGGTTGGGATCCTTTCGCGTAAACATGATATGAAGATTGCGGACCTGGAGGGGGGGATCCACAAATTCAACCAGCATTGCCGCGTCGGGCATTGCCGTATTGATAATATGTTGGAGAACGGCCCTTGAGTTGATTATCAAGTCCACACGATGGTTGATCAGTTTCTTAATATTTTGTTCGTTATTTTCCACAGGATCCTTGTATAGAAAGTCGGCCCCATCAAAGGCCGCTGTGTTGGTATAGCCACGGAGGATCCCGATCCGATACGGTTTGAGGGCTTCCAGGGTTGTATAGGCCATGTCGGTTCCTTTCCGGGCCATGAGCACAACCTCCACCCTGGCAATGGGTATTGAATAGACAAAATCCTTGTTCCGCTCCTCTGTGTAATAGGCTCCCAAAATACCAGCATATTTCCCCTGGCGGCTTAACGCCACGGCCCGCTTCCAGGTCATGAACTCCATGGTGAGGTCATAGCCGGACCGTTTCAACGCTTTCCGTGTGATTTCCGTAACAAATCCCTGGTTGAGTATTTCGTTTCCGTAGTAAGGCGCAAAGGCGTCGGCCGCCAAAGTGATCGCCTTTGCCTGGGCAAACAGTGTGGGTGGAAAGGCACAGGCGATTACGATCGTCAATGAAATCGCCATGTGTATTAAATGTCCCATGGTTTTTATCCTCAGGTTTGTTTATGTCCATCCGTCTATAGCGCTCACATAAATTGAGACAGTTTCGCTCAGATAAACTGAGACGTTGCTTCACAGCAGAATCCATCAAAA
>JAEINR010000204.1 GCA_016342325.1 Desulfobacterium sp. | reverse complement strand
AATGTCTGTTCGCAAATGCCCATCTTGCGAATGACTTCCTTGACCGGAGTACCATGCTCGGCTTGGCGGAGCGCAAATGCAATCTGCTCTTCGGTGTACCTAGATTTTTTCACAGCGAAATCCTCCTGATTTTTGATAATCGATTTCGCCGGAAAACTCACATTCTGTTTGGACCTAAATCACGGGAGAACGTCACCCCACATCTCGTCCACCTGCTGGGTCTTGATCGTGCCATCATGCGCCTTTGGGCCATGGGGACGTCCCATACGTTTGAGAGCCGATAGATTGTTTTCACGCATAATTCTCAAGGTCCGTTCCTTGGATGTCCGAATTCCACGAAAGCGAAGTTGCGCCCAGACCTTCCGATAGCCTTCGCCTGTAAACGGGCTTTCCAAGAGGACCTGGCGGATGTGGGCCAACAACTCCTCATCACTGTGAAAGCCTTTGGGACCTGGTCGCTTCGGCGGTTTACCGGACGCTGAACGTTGCCGATAGAATGTCGAGCGCGGGAAGCCCCAGACCTTGCACACTCGAACCAGACCGTACGGCTTGTTGCAGGAGGGTGAGTCGGCCCGGCTCATTTTCTCGACCTCCTGCGTGCCAAAGGGCGCGGTGATTGAACCCGAATCAGTTTCTCCTGAAGGAGTTCAATTGTCATGGCCTGTTCGCCCACCATTTCCTTCAGGCGTCGATTTTCAAGGTCGTCTTTGCTTGAACGCTTCTTGAATCCCTCTGCCCCTTGAGCGAGAAAGATTTCCTGCCATTCAGACAGACTTGAAGCGGGGACGCCTAACTCCCGACTGAGGAGCTCAAGGTCTTCCCCTCTGAGCAAACGAAGCACGGCCTCGACCTTGTGTTGAGCCCAGAAACGTTTTTGCTTGCGCGCCGGTTCCGGCTCTCCGGCTGCGCTCGGCCTACGGCCTCCCTTCACCGGAGAGCCGGAACCGACCGTCTTGATCTTTCCCATATGCGAACACCTCCTCTAGGCTTTTCTTTACGCCCAATTTGGTGTCCAAGAAAACCCTAGGGCAATCCACTTAAAGCTATTTCACGTTCACGCTCAATACGCACCATCACGCTTTGCGGCGGATGAATCATGGCTGGTTCCACTGACAGGGTTTCCCGCTGATATTCATGAGGAACCACCTGAATTACTTTTCGGAAACGATGCTCTTTGCTGTTGATACCAGCCTTAACCTCAAGCTGATGAACACCCGGTTCAATTTTAAGACCAACACCCAGCAGGGCGATTGCACTGGACACTCCGGCCTCTCTGGCAATGGCAGGACGGACCGACCTACCAAGCCAGAAAATCTCCAGATCATCCAATTCCTGCGGGGAAAAAATACGGACCAGAAACGGTTGTCCCACGCCCACGGATTCGGGCATCTCCACCTTGATGGAATCATCAAGGCCCGCAATACCAGCAACCGGTAGAAACAACGTGAAAAACAATGCCAAAAAGAAACAAGACAAACGCGACATAAAAATAATGCTATTCCTCAGATAATGGAAAATGCAATTTCAGATCGTTCATTCGGAAAATCCATTCAAGGATAAAGAGCACAACTTACGTTATCCTCAGCAATTCGTCGAGTATGGAAAGATCCATTTCCCCAAATGCATAGCTGTCCGCATCACCCACGGCTCTACCGTCTCAAGTTCATCCCCAGCGTTAAGCCTCCAAAGGCCTAGAAGCCGACCCGCTTTGATCTGATTCTCAGCCATGGAAGGCAGCGGCCAAGATAGTGCAAGGTCCTTTTTTTCCTCCCTTTTTTTGGGCCAAGAAAAAAAACGGACCCCACCGGGAGGGTTGCCTTTAGGCATCTTCTCTTAATTCTTCATCACCGCCAAAAACAACTCCATTCCCGCAACAAAAAAAACCGGGAGAACCATCTGGCTCTCCCGGCTTGCATATCTTCACTTCCAGCCGAAGCTAAATAACCTTATTCAACGGATACTCGATTATCCCTTCCGCTCCGAATTCCCTGAGACGGGGAATCAACTCACGAACAATCTTCTCCTCGACCATGATCTCGACGGACAACCACTTCGGGTCCTGCAATTCAGCCACGGTGGGAGAGTTCAAACTCGGCAGCGAACCATTCAACTCGGCCAGTTTGTCCTTGGGCAGGTTCATCTTCAACCCGACCATCTTGTCAGCCCGCAACGCACCCTGCATGAGCAGGTTGATATCCTCAATGAGCTTGCGCTTTTTCGGATCTTTCCATGCTTCCCTGT
>JAEINR010000063.1 GCA_016342325.1 Desulfobacterium sp. | reverse complement strand
TTTTGTTCAAACCTTAGGCGGATGGATTCGTTATGCACAACTTAAACTGCTGTCTTAAAACCTGGGTCCACTATAGAACTTGGGATACAGATTACAAAAACAGGCGCGGAATAGGGCATAGATTATGTTTGATTTAAGTCCGGTCACCATGATTTTTCTGATGGTATCAGTGGGCATTGCCCCCTTTGCCTTGATGATGGTGACCTCCTATGTAAAGATTGTTGTGGTGGTTTCCCTGGTGCGTAATGCCCTCGGGGTCCAGCAGGTACCGCCCTCAACCGTTCTCAACGGCCTTGCCATCGTATTGAGCATGTTTATCATGGCCCCAACGGTAATGCAGACCACGGACCTTGTGGGGGTCCAGCGACTGCCGAGCAATGCAAGTCCTGCCCAGGTGATCCAGATCGTCAAAAACGCATCCGGTCCCTTGATGGAATTTCTGAGCAACAACTCCGAAAAGCGAATCAAGGTCCTTTTTGAACGCACGGCAAGGCGCATCTGGCCCAAGGATCAACAGAGTAAAATACGGGGAGACAATTTCATGATTCTGATCCCTTCGTTTACCATCTCCGAGCTGACCAAGGCGTTCCAGATCGGTTTTCTTCTGTATCTGCCCTTTGTGGCCATTGATCTGATCATCTCGAATATATTGCTTGCAATGGGTATGATGATGGTTTCTCCCATGACCATCTCCCTGCCGTTCAAGCTGTTGCTGTTTGTCACCTTGGACGGCTGGTTAAAGATCAGCCAGGGATTGATGTTAAGCTATAGTTAAAGAAGGGGAAAGACCATGGATATCGGTAATATAGCAAATCAATTCCAGCACCAGGTGGGCCAGCAGGCCCAAACGGTGGCCCCGGGCAGCTTTGCCGGTCAAAAGATAACGGTGAGTGACCCCACCTCCCTTATCCTGAACTCTGCCGAAGAGGCCAGCTTTGCCATGTCTGAACGGGAAGAAACCCGCCTTGAAGAGCGTAAAATGAAACCCAAAGGCCCCAGCGTCGACCGGGTTGAGCAGGTTGAGAAATATACGCAACTCATGGACAAACAGGGCAAACAGAAGACCCTTGACTCGTTCATCTCTTCTTTGTCCAAAAAAGAAAACCTCACCCCCCGGGGGGCAATGGAAGAGGCAAAGCATTTTTTTGACGACAGTGCCGATGCCTATGCCGCCCTTGAATACGCCCGGCAGGAACTGGGAGACACCCTTGGTGAGGCGCTGTTTACCGAAGCCATGGACCAGTTGGAAGACGTTGCCGGCCCGGAAATCAAGACACGGCTGGCCGCCGGGGTGGCCGCCCTTGAACATGGGGCCCTAGGGGATGCTGAAAATCTCAAGGCGTTCTATGGAGAGACATTGGGGGATCTTGGCTCCCCCGTGGATATCTATGACAGGGTGATCAAGGACTATGGCGTGGATCGATTTGAAGAGGCCCTGGCCTTTTTAACCCGAAGCCTTGGCAACGACATGGCCGCCACCACCATCAACACGGACAGGGTCCAGCTCCAAGGCATTGCCCGGGACCTGGGCACGGTCCAACTCCTCCATGGGCTCAATGCCCAGTGCAACACCCTGAACGCCCGGGTGGAGAAGAGCCATGGAAAATCCGGCCTGACCAGCACGGAACTTGTCAAGGAGGTGTTGAAGCTCAGGGACTCCCACTTTGTCGGCGCATTTGACATTGAAGGAATTGCCGACAAGGTCGGCATGAAAGAGATCGAGGACAGGATCGTTTTTTTCCAGGATTTCAGCAGCGTTGCAAGGGATTTTTCGGAAAATCTTTTTCCTGATTCAAGTGCCAGGCTCAACATCATCGAAGCCATACAGACGGCCCTTGATGATGCCATTGCCGTGGAAGACGAGATGTATGAATAATGTGTAAAAGGACAATGTAAGGTATGCATATCATAAACGCAGTGGCTGCCCTTGGCAGGCAGATGGGAATCGAGATAAAGCTCAATGATGACGGGGTCTGTTCCCTCAATATCGGGGAGACCGACTCCCTGTTTTTGGAACGAAGGGAGGATGTTCTTGCCGTCAGCATGGCAAGAAAGATCAATGGGGATGTGATGCCCTGCCTTGAACAGGGACTTGAACTCTGCCATTTGAAGAACAGTCCCAGGCATGGCCTTCGCATCGCCCTTTTCCGGGAAGATACCCTTGTGGCCATCTGCAAGCTTGAAAAACATCATATCGATGCAGGCATGGTTGAACAGATCCTGCCCTACCTGTTTGAAGTAATGAACAAAATATCATGATCCAAGGCATTTTTAAGATCCTTTTATGGAGGTGGAATCGTGTCTGACAGCGTATCAATGTTTAACCCCGGGGTCGGCATAAACGGCATCAGCACCCCCCGCACGGAAAACATCTCAATTGCCAAACATAATGGCGGTGTATCGCCAGCCCTGTCAATTTCGGGCAATGAACAGGGGCTTGAAGTCTACAACGGGCAGAATATGGATTCCATTGTGGACAATTATCTCCAGCCTAAAAGCAGTGACCCGGATCTCATGTCGCCCCATATCTTTCAAAGTACGGTACAGGGGGCTTTGGAAAAACTGGGACCATCGGGTGAAAACAATGCCCTGGCCGCCTTGAATGCTGAGATTGCCCAAAACAATGATATTGTCAGCATGTTTACGTCCCTGGTTCTGCCAGGTTGAAGTGTGTTTTTCAAGGAGAGTTGAATGCCGGATCAAAAAAGACCCATGGAAACAAAGCCGTTGAAACCCAATAACCCCAAAAACAAACTGACGCAAAATGAACGGGACAGCCTGTTTTTCCTTGTATATCTATATATGCGGATCGGTAAAACCGAAGATGCACAGCTGATATTGGAAGGCTTGGAAAAATCCTGCCCTGAAGAAGAAAGGACAGGCAAATACCTTGCTGCCATTGCCCTTGACCAGGAGGATGGCAAAAAGGCCCTTGGGTACCTGAAGCCTTACCTTGACCGCAGTGAAATCAAGAGCCAGGATGCGCCGTTGCTGCTCATGCAGGCAAAGTCCCTCTGGATCCTCGGCCAGGAAAATGAAAGCCGCAATATTATATCAGAGTACCTGATAATGGCAGGAGAGTAACCATGGGCTTCAGTAGAATAGCGAACAATGCCGTCGGCTATATGAGCCGGCACAACGATATCACCCTTGCCCTGTTTCTGGTGGCCATCATCGGGCTCATGATCGTCCCGCTGCCAACCCCCATGGTCGATACCCTCATCGGCATGAACCTGGGGATATCATTTGTGGTGCTGATGATGTCCATGTATGTGACAACGCCCCTTGATTTTTCAGTTTTTCCAACGGTGCTTCTGTTTACGACCCTTTTCCGGCTGGCACTGAACATCACCACCACCCGGCTCATCCTCCTTGAGGCGGATGCCGGCCAGATCGTCGAAACCTTTGGCAATTTTGTTGTTGAAGGCAATTTTGTCGTGGGTGCCGTAATCTTCCTGATTTTGACCATTGTGCAGTTTCTGGTCATTGCCAAGGGCTCGGAACGGGTGGCGGAAGTCGGGGCACGGTTTACCCTGGACGCCATGCCCGGCAAGCAGATGAGCATTGATGCGGATCTCAGGGCCGGTGCCATCGACCAGGGTGAAGCCCAGGCCAGGCGCACCCGGATCACCAGCGAAAGCCAGATGTACGGTAACATGGACGGCGCCATGAAGTTTGTAAAAGGGGACAGTATTGCCGGCATGATCATCACGGTGGTCAATATCGTGGGCGGGATCATCATCGGCAGCCTTCAGATGGGAATGGGTGCAGGAGAGGCCCTTCAAAAATACGGCATCCTGACCATCGGCGACGGCCTTGTCTCCCAGATCCCCTCCCTGCTCATCTCCATTGGCGCAGGAATTCTCATCACCCGCACCTCGGATGAAGATGCCGAACACCTGGGCGGTCAGATGGGGGACCAGATCCTGGAAAGACCCAAGGCCTTGGTCATGGCCGGCGGGCTTCTTTTTCTCATGGCCCTGATACCCGGATTTCCCAAGCCCCAGATCATCATCCTTTCTGCTCTCCTCTGCGGCACCGGTGTCGTGGTGATGCGGGCCCAGAACCAGCCGATCCTGATGGATCACGGTGAGGAACTTCAAAAGACCCTTGCCCCCACGATCAATAGCCGGCGGAAGAAAAAAGCCAACCCCAAAGAGGAATTTGCCCCCACGGTTCCCCTTCTCCTGGATGTGGCATCCGACCTTGGCACCTCGCTGACCTTTGATACCTTGAACAAGGAGATCATCACCCTGCGGCGGGTACTGTACTATGAGATGGGGGTACCGTTTCCGGGCATCACCATCCGCCCCACCGAGACCCTGGCAAGTTTTTCCTACACCCTGCTGCTCCATGAAATCCCCATCACAACCGGAACCCTTGTCCCGGGCAAGGTGCTGGTCAAGGAAAAGGAGACCACCCTTCGCATGCTCAACATCGAGTCTGAGAAACGGGATGATTTCCTGCCGGATCACCCGTCTGTCTGGGTCAGTGAAAAGGCGATCCCAAAGCTTGAGCAGGCCGGATTCGGCTATATGACCCATGCCCGAATCCTGACCTATCATTCCTCCCTCCTGCTGGCCAAAAACGCATCGGAGTTCCTCGGCCTCCAGGAGACAAAATACCTCATGGACAAAATGGAGGAACAGTTTCCCGAACTGATCAAGGAAGCAAGCCGCCTGTTGCCGGTCCAGAAGATCGGGGAGATTTTGCAGCGACTGGTCCAGGAACGGGTCTCCATTCGAAACCTCAGGGCCATATTTGAGTCCATTGTGGAATGGGCTCCCAAGGAGAAGGACACGGTGCAGCTCACAGAGTATGTGCGATCCTCCCTAAGACGGCAGATCAGCTTCAAATATACCGGGGGCCTCAATGTCCTGGCCGTCATTCTTATTGATCCGGATACGGAAGAGGAGATCCGCAAATCCATCCGCCAGACATCGGCGGGTGCCTTCCTGGCCCTCAGCCCGGACGGGGTTAAAAAGATTGTGGCAGAGCTGGGCAAAACCCTTGGCAATTATAAGAAACGCAAACAACTGCCCGTGGTGCTGGCATCCATGGACATCAGACGGTATGTCAGAAAATTGATTGAAAAAAACTACTATGATATTGCGGTGGTCTCCTACCAGGAGCTCACCCCCGAAGTATCGGTGCATCCCATCGGCAGAATACGAATGTAGAATATGGGCCACCCACTGAGCGGAAAAACGGAAAAGCAAAACAGATGAAAACAAAGGGGATCATATGGTAGAACAGGCAGCAATCGGCTATGCGTCAAAGGCAATGTACCTGGTACTGGTCCTGTCCATGCCCCCCATCATTGTGGGCTCCATTGTGGGCCTGCTTTTCAGCCTGTTCCAGGCGATCACGCAATTGCAGGAACAGACCTTGAGCTTTGGAATCAAACTGATCGCCGTCTCCCTGACCATACTTGCCACAGCCGGTTGGCTTGGGGGAATGCTTCTCTCCTACGGGGATGAAATATTTACCAATTTCAACCAGATTCTCAGTTAAATGCCCTGGAATGCCAGACATGGAGATAAAATGGAGACCCTAGATTGGCTCAGGGCCATTGGCATCGGAAAGTTGTTCTTTGCCGTCACCCTTGGCATGCCGCGGCTGTTTGTCCTGTTCACCGTCACCCCCTTCCTCGGGGGCGGCATTGTGACAGGCCCCTTGCGAACAACCATCGTCATCCCCCTCATGATATTTATCTACCCGACCCTGCCGGATGCTGCGTCCCTGACGGCAAACCTGAACAACACCGAGGCGGTTTTTCTTGTGATGGCCCTGATGGTCAAGGAGCTGTTCATCGGGTTTGCCCTGGGCTTTCTGGTCAGTATTCTCTTCTGGACCGTGCAAAGTGCGGGCTTTCTCATGGACAACCAGCGGGGGGCATCCCAATCCCAGACAAACGATCCCATTTCCCAGGAGAGTACATCTCCCCTGGGCTCATTTCTCTTCCAGGTGCTGGTGTATATGTTCTTTTCCAGCGCTGCGTTCACAGGGTTCTTGAGCATGTGCTTCACCAGTTATCTGCTCTGGCCCGTGGCCGACCTCATCCCCTGGCCATCGAGCATGAAACTGCCGCTGTTGTTTGCCGAGCAGGTGTCATGGCTGGCCCTATATATGCTGCTGCTGTCCGCACCGGTGGTCATTGCCTGTTTTTTGAGTGATTTCTGCCTGGGCCTGATCAATCGGTTTGCCCAGCAACTCAATGTTTTTATTTTATCCATGGGTGTTAAAAGCGGGGCAACCGCGTTTTTGATTTTTATCTATCTCTACCCCTTGTGCCATATTTTCATGGAGATGATGGCAAAATTGTCCAAGGTCCAAACGGCCCTGAGCGGCGCCCTATGAGCGACAAGACCGAACAACCCACCTCCAAGAAACTCCGGGATGCCAGACGGGACGGGCAGATCGCCAAGAGCCAGGAGCTACCGTCAACGGCAACGACCATCACCCTTTTTGCCGTGATCTACATGTTCTGGGACTATTTTTTCAATGTCCTCGAGGAGTTGTTTTATCTTCCCATCTCGGTCATGAACCAGCCCTTTGACGAGGTGTTTTATCCCACGCTTTTGGCAGTATTGGCCTGCATTGCCAAAATCGTTCTGCCCATCGTTCTATCCGTGATGCTCATGGGCACCCTTGCCAATCTGCTCCAGGTGGGGTTTCTCTTTTCCGTAAAAGCGGCCACACCGAAACTGTCCAACATGAATCCCAAACAATGGTTTCAAAAAACGTTTTCCATAAAAAACCTTGTGGAGTTTATCAAAAGTTCAATCAAGGTGGTGGTGATCGGGTATGTGGCCATGTTTGTGGTGAAAAAGCATCTCATGTCCCTCCAGCTGATTCCACGGATCGGGCTCGGGTCGGTATATTCGTCCCTGGGCGTGATCCTGTTTGAGCTTGCCGCCTATGTCAGCGGGGTGATGGTGGTACTGGCCGCCCTGGACTATCTGTTCCAGCAATGGCAGCACACCAAAAAACTGATGATGTCCAAGGATGAGGTAAAAAGGGAGTATAAAGAGATGGAAGGAGATGCCCAGATCAAGAGCAAACGCAAACAGATGCACCAGGAGATGGTGGCCGAAGGAGCCACCCAGAACACCAAAAAGGCAACCGTACTGGTCACAAACCCCACCCGCCTGGCCATTGCCCTTTATTATGAAGAAGAAGAGACCCCCCTGCCCATTGTTCTTGCCAAGGGCGAGGGCGCCCTGGCCAAGCGCATGGTGGCGGCAGCCAAGGAAGCCGGCATCCCCATCATGCAGAATGTTCCCCTGGCACGGGCGCTGTTCTCAGACGCCCAGGAGAACACCTATATCCCGGGGGATCTTGTGCGCCAGGTGGCAGATGTGCTCCTCTGGGTGAAATCCCTGGAAAAAGAGTAAATTATCCAGTTTATCCGGGTGCGTAAAAGGCGATCTTCCCATGGGATGTTGAAATGAAAAAACGCCTATGGTATGAGTCTGCTCGGTCAACAACCTGCAATACGGAGAAATCGGTCCATGCCTGAAATAACGGTGCAGAAAAAGAAAAAACTGCAAGTCAAGCTCATTGGCAGTGCCCTTGTCTTGCTTTTTTTCGCCTTGGGCTTCAACGCCATGCTCAGCCTGAGTTCCCTTGAAAAACTCTATGCCGATGCCATCGTGTCCAAGTACAGCGCCACGGGCCAGGATCTCCAGCAGAGACTGACCAAGGCCATACGGTTTGGTAAAAAGATCGACAAGTTTGTCAACATGGACCGGCTGCTCAAGGGCGCAAGGCAGCACCTGATCAAGGAGAGCGTCTTCCAAGGGGACAGTACGGACACGGACGACTCGGACCTCAACATCTTCATCGCCCTGGCCGACGGCACCATTGCCTACAGCGTGGACAACGCCCTGGCGGGCCGGGTGATGGACCCGAAAGAACGGGTCTCGTTCCAGGAACCCAATCCAAAGGGAAAGCCCTTCCAGGTCAAGCGGAACGGCTCTGTCTACCGCATCGTCCTGCCGGTGAAACACCCGTACAAGGGCCTTGCTGCCACCATCAACATCACCTTTGACCACCATCGGGTGAAAAACGCCTTCAAAGCCGTCCTGGACCAGAACATCCGCCTCATCGTGATGATCATGGCAGGGGGGGGCATTCTGCTCTTTTTACTGGTCTCCCGGGTGGTCCGGGGCATGCCCCCCAAGGGACGCTTTCCCAGACGAAAGATCTTCTTTGTGGTGTTTCTCATCATCGGAGGGGCCCAGATACTCTTCACCGGGGTCAACATGGCCACGGTCAAGGCCCAGTATGTTGAAATAAACCACGACAAGTCCCTCACCGTCCTTTCCCTGCTCCGGGATGACGTCCAATACCTCCTTGGCAAGGGCATCAAGGTGGAACGGCTTAACAAAATGGACAAAAAGCTGACCCAGATCGCCGCCGCCTCACCAGAGCTTGGAACCATTGCCCTGTCCCGACCCGACAAAACCCTTCTCTACGCAACAGAAAACGGC
Source organism: Desulfobacterium sp. (assembly GCA_016342325.1). GTDB lineage: Bacteria > Desulfobacterota > Desulfobacteria > Desulfobacterales > Desulfobacteraceae > Desulforapulum. The sequence goes on along the minus strand of JAEINR010000063.1, from coordinate 27,814 downwards.
CAAAGCCTGGACCTGCGCACGACTGCAACCGGCGAGCGAGACCGGATTCGCCGGCATTTGGACCAACTGCCCGACACATTCCGCATGGCCCTTCCCCTGGCCGTGAAGGGGCGCCTCAAAGGCCATGTGGAGGCTGAGATATCCAGGGACAACCTCCTCTCTAAACTCAAGGAGACGGCCCTGGACTCTTTGACCGTGCTGGTCATCTCCATCCTCTTTCTCTTTGACATGCTGCTGCTCATCTTCATCATTGTGGAGCGGGACCTTGCAGTGGACGGACCACCCCAGAAGATCCATTACGGGCTCATGCGGCCCGCCGCCTTTATATTCCTGTTCGGCATCAACGTCTCCATCTCCTTTCTGCCCCTTCAAATGGCGGATCTCTACGTGCCCCTGCTGGGCCTTTCCAAGGACATGGTCATGGGGCTGCCCATCTCCATGGAGGTGACCTGTGCGGGCCTGGCCATCATCTTTGCCGGATCCTGGCTGGACAACAGGGGATGGCACGAGCCCTTTATCGTTGGCCTTGTCCTGGTGAGTGTGGGGTTTTTCTACTCAAGCATTGCCGGTGATGCCACCAACTTCATCCTCTCCCGGGGAGTAGTGGGGCTGGGCTACGGACTGGCCCTCATGGCCGGCCAGGGCTTTGTCATCGGGTGCACGGACAAGGAGACCAACGCCACGGGCCTGGCCCAGTTCTTTGCCGGGGTCTATGCCGGCAACATCTGCGGCGGTGCTGCCGGGGCCATGCTTGCAGAACGGTTCGGCTTCAGGCCGGTCTTTGTGCTGGGGGGCATTGCCGCCCTGTCCGTGATCGGCTACGCCTTTCTCTTTCTCAGACCGGCCATGAAAAAACCGGAACAGGCACCCATGGCCCCCTTGCCCCAGACGCCATCAACGGCCCCCAGTGAAGCGCCCCAGGGGTCCAAGCTTGCCCTGCTGATCCGGTTTCTGTTCAACCGGAACATCCTGGGCCTGGTGCTGTTCAGCAACATTCCCTATGCCCTGGCCGTGGTCGGTTTTCTCAACTACTTCTGCCCTATCTACCTGAACGGCCTTGGCTCCTCCCAGTCCAACATCGGCCGGGTTTACATCATCTACGGCATCTGTCTCATCTATGTGGCCCCGTTTCTGACCAAATTCATCAAAGCCTCAAAGGAGAAGCACTCCCTGGTCCTGAGCGGGCTGTTGGGGGGCGCGGGGTTCTTGATCTTCCAGGTATTTGACGGGCTCCTGGCCGTGGGTGTGGCCGTGTTCGCCCTGGGCCTGGCCGGAAGCTTCGGTGCCCCCAGGCGATCCTATATCTTAAAATTCAAAGCCACCCACGACCTGGGGGACGGCACCAGCATGGGTGTTTTCCTCTCCACCATCCGCATCGGCCAGATGCTCGGCCCGGTCCTGTTCGGCGGTCTGATAATGGCGGTGGGCATCAACCGGGGCATCACCTATTTCGGCCTGGGTTATATCGCGGCCACGGTTCTCTTTTTCCTCATGGTGGAGAGCGACCAGTCCATTGAACAAGAAAACCAATAAACAAGACCACAAAGGCATCAACTAACACCCATGGCAACAAACGTCCCATCAACGGCAGAGCAGTTCATGGACCTGGTGAGATCCCGGGTTCCCAAATTAGACCGCACCCTTTCAAACTTTGGCAACGAAAAGGTCTCCGATTACCTTGCATCCGTTCTGGCCGGGCCTTTCCCAAGCCCCCTCCAGGCAAGGGAAGATCTTATTCAGGTCATCCATGAACAGACAGAACGCCTCATGGGCCGGGATACGGCCGACCGGGTGGCAGAAGATATCAACACCACTCCTGTGGTCAGCACCGTCAACCACATGGGGGTGGATTTCACAGCCCACACCCTCCAGGGAAATCTGCTGTTTGCCACGGGAAACATGGCCCTGGGCCGGGCGGCAACCACCCTCCCCGTCCTCTCCTGCGGCAATATCCCCCTGAACAACTCCACCTTTCCCAGGGGGGCCCTGATCTACAAAACCCCCAAGGAGATGGCCGAAGAACTGCCCGTCAAACTTCCCCTGTTTCCCAAGCGTTTCAACACCCGCATGGTCCATGGAACCCCCCCGTTTACCCGAAAAATGGGAGACGCGGCACGGAAGCGGTTCCAGGCGCTCATCCGGGAGAAGAAGATCTCCCCGGACCTTGAAGCTGCCCAAGAGAAACTCTGGACCCAGGGATATGCCTCTCCCTCGATCCTGGGCCAGGCCTCCTACCCGGACCAGGCCTGCCTGCTCAACCGGATCATCTTCAACGGCCTCTTCAAAGAGGAGTGCAAGCCGCCGGCGCTTGTGTTCATCAACATGGAGGAGATCGTGATGGCACTGTTGAAAAAGGACCTGGCACACCCCCACAGCCTGGCCCACGACCTGTTGTTCACTCCCAGGCTCCTGGAACGGCTGGTGACGGCCCTGTCCGGCGCCAGGGGATGCTGGGACAGGGAACTTCTCGCCCAAAGACTGGCCCCGGACTACACCGATCTTGATCCGGAAGAGAAGACCCGGCTCAAAGGGTGCGGCACCATGCTCTTCTGGGGCATGAACCCAAAGAACCGCCGGGTGTCCCTCTGTCTTGTCCCCGACAGCAAAGGCGACCTTGTACTTGAGGGACGGGACGAATGCGGAGAGCGCTTCCAGGTGGATTTCACCCCCCCGGCCCTGACCCGGGCCATGGACAACGGCACACTTTTGCCATCCAACTTCACCTGTTTCCTGGTCCTGGCCTTTGCCCGGGGCATGGTCTGCGTGGGCGGGTATTTCCAGAGCGAGTACCTTCCTGAAATCAGAGATAAAGTGGCGGGTGTACTGTCAGAATCCGGGGAAGAGCGGCTGGTTCAATCGGCCCGAAAAGTTGCTGCCGTTCCCTGCGACCGGTTCTTCTCTGCAATGGCAGGGGTGATGTGCGGCAACCGGACCGGCCAGCTTTTTCCGGCCGGGGCCCTGGAGATGACAGCCGCTCCCTTAAGCCTTAAGGATATCGAAAAAGTCCAGGCCCTCACCGTGGAAGAGGCCTTTTACGCCTCCCTTCTGGACACGGTCATGGACGTGATCCCCCGGAACCTTGTGAACGGCAGCTGGAAGGGTCCCCTCTCCCTGGACGTGGGAAAAAAGTTGAAGGACAGGGTGGTGGTGGTTTAAGATGACGAAAATTACGTTATAAGCACGGCCTGTTTGAAATCATGTTTTAGCGGTAAAGAATTAACTGATGAGAGGAGATCCCATGAAGAGAAGTTTGCTTATCACACTGGCGCTTGTTGTTTTCGGGGCCCATGTGGTTTTGGCATCAACACCCAAGAACACCCTGGTCATAGCCCATTCCATCGACGAAATCATCACGCTGGATCCGGCGGAGATTCTCGAGTTTAGCGGCGCGGAACTTGCCGCCAATGTCTATGACCGGCTGATCGGCTACGATGTGGACAATGTCAGCGATATTTACGGTGTCATTGCGGAAAACTGGAACATTTCAGGGGATGGCAGGACCTACACCTTTAATATCAGGAAGAACATCACGTTTGCTTCCGGCAACAAACTCACCGCCGAAGATGTGGTCTTTTCTTTAAAACGGGTGATTCTCCTGGATAAATCCCCGGCATTTATCCTGAGCCAGTTTGGGTTCACCCCTGACAACATTGCGGAAACCATGGTCCAGACCGGGGATTATACCGTAAAAATCACCGTGGACAAACCCTATGCCCCCACCTTTTTTCTCTACTGCCTGACCGCCACGGCCGGGTCTGTCCTGGACAAGAAACGGGTGATGGCCCATGAAAAGGACGGGGATCTCGGGTACAACTGGCTGAAAACCAACCATGCGGGTTCCGGGCCGTATATCCTGAAAAAATGGAAACCCTCCGAGATCATTATTCTGGACGTGAACAAACGATACTGGGGGGAGATGCCCAAACTCAAGCGCGTGATTGTCCGGCATATTACCGAGTCCGCCACCCAGCGGCTGCTCCTTGAAAAAGGGGACATTGACATCGCCAGAAACCTTCAGCCCGATGATATCAAGGGGCTTGCCGGAAATAGCGATATCACGGTGGAAACCCGGGCCAAGGGTGCCATTTACTACCTGGGCCTGAACCAGAAAAACAAGTACCTGAAAATTCCCCAGGTCAGGCAGGCGCTTAAATACCTCATCGACTACAAGGGGATGGAATCCACGATCCTGGACGGCAAGGCCACGGTTCACCAGGCCTTTCTGCCCAAGGGTTTCCTTGGCTCCCTGGATGAAACCCCCTTTTCCCTGGATGTTGAAAAGGCCAAGGCCCTGCTCAAAGAAGTGGGCTTGGAAAAGGGTTTCTCTGTGACCATGGATACCCGGAACGTCGAACCCACCACCTCCATGGGACTGGCCATTCAGGCCTCCCTGGCCCTTGCAAACATCAAGCTGGAGATTATCCCGGGGGAAGGAAAACAGACCCTGACCAAATACCGGGCCAGAAATCACGACATCTACATCGGGCGCTGGGGGCCTGACTACATGGACCCCCACACCAATGCAGACACCTTTGCCAGAAACCCGGACAACGCGGATGACGCCAAATCAAAACCCCTGGCCTGGAGAAATGCCTGGGACATTCCAAAGATGACGAAACAGGCGGATGCTGCGGTTCTGGAAATGGACAGCAAGAAAAGGGCTGAAATATACCTGGCGCTTCAGAAAGAACACCAGCGGGTCTCTCCCTTTGTGATCATGTTTCAGGATATCGAAATCCTGGCCCGGCGCAGCAACGTGAACGGGTTTATCCTGGGCCCGAGCTTTGACAGTAATTTCTACTACAATGTAACCAAATAGGATTCGGGACATTGAAAGTAATGTTAAACGTATTTACCCCCAGGTCCCTTTCAAAGGCTTTCAAACAGACGATCAGACTTGTTGCCATTGTGGGGGTCACGTTTCTTGGCCTGCTTCTGGTGACATTTCTCATCGGCCGAGTGGTTCCCATCGACCCGGTCCTGGCCGTGGTGGGGGACAAGGCATCGGCGGACGTCTACGACCGGGTCCGCTTGGAAATGGGGCTCCACCTGCCCCTGTGGCAGCAGTTTTTCATCTATCTCAAGAATGTGGTATCCGGGGATCTCGGGATATCCGTTCTCACGGCAAGACCCGTTCTTGAGGATATTATCAGGGTTTTTCCCGCCACCCTGGAGCTGGCCTTTATCGCCACCCTCATGGGGATCTTCTTCGGCATCCCCCTGGGTGTGTTTTCCGCTGTTCACCAGGGGAGTTTTCTGGACCAGGTGACCCGGGTGATCGGGCTCTTCGGGTATTCCCTGCCGATTTTCTGGCTGGGGCTCATGGGCCTGATGGTGTTTTATGCCAAGCTGGACATTCTGCCGGGTCCCGGTCGGATCGACGTGTTTTATGAGGAGATTGTGGACCCTGTCACCGGGATCATGCTGGTGGACAGCATCCTTGCGGGGGAGTGGGAGATCTTCTGGAATGCCCTACACCATATTATCTTACCGGCATCCCTCCTCGGGTATTACAGCATGGCCTATTTAAGCCGGATGACCCGCTCTTTTATGATGGAACAGCTCAGGCAGGAGTACGTGCTCACGGCCCGGGTAAAGGGAATCGCGGAATGGCGGGTGATCTGGGGCCACGCACTGGGCAACTGCGCCATCCCGCTGATCACGGTGATTGCCTTAAGTTTCGGCACCCTCCTGGAGGGGTCGGTGCTGACGGAGACGGTGTTTTCCTGGCCGGGCCTGGGGCTCTACCTCACCCGCTCCCTTTTGAACGCGGATATGAATGCCGTGCTTGGCAGCACCCTCGTGGTGGGCACCATTTTTCTGAGCATCAACATGTTTTCCGACTTTTTATACAAGGTCATGGATCCCAGGGCCAGATAAGGTTTATATGAAAGACACAACACATTCTCAACACGGAGGGGTTACGCTTAAACTTAAGCTTCTATTTAAACTTAAACCCTGGCTTTTGTCGGACACCCCCCAGTCGGCTTTCCAGGCAAGCGCAGGACGTGCCTACCTGGGCCTGTTAGACTTTTTGAACAACCGGCTTGCGGTCCTGGGCCTTCTGATTATTCTCGCCCTTATTTCCGTTGCCGTGTTCGCCCCCCTGATCGCCCCCTTTGACCCGATCCAGACGGACTTAAGCAACCGACTTCAGCCCCTTTCAAAAACCCATTTTTTCGGGACCGATGAAATGGGCCGGGACATTTTCAGCCGGATTGTGTTCGGGTCCCGGCTGACCCTTTACGTGATCGGCCTGGTGGCCATCATCGCGGCCCCGGTGGGAATCATGGTGGGAACGGTGTCCGGTTATTTCGGCGGCTGGGTGGACACGGTACTCATGCGGATCACCGACATCTTTCTGGCGTTTCCGAAACTGATCCTGGCCCTGGCCTTTGTGGCGGCCCTGGGACCGGGGATTGAAAATGCCGTGATCGCCATTGCCATCACCTCCTGGCCCCCCTATGCGCGGATTGCCAGGGCGGAAACCCTCACCATCCGGCAATCGGATTTCATCAACGCCATCCGGCTCCAGGGGGCGGGGCCTGTTCGCATCATCACCGGCCATGTCATGCCCCTTTGCATGTCCTCCCTGATTGTGAGGGTCACCCTGGACATGGCCGGGATCATCATGACGGCGGCGGGCCTGGGTTTTCTGGGCTTGGGTGCCCAGCCCCCGTCTCCGGAATGGGGGGCCATGACCGCCAGCGGTCGGGCCTATATCCTGGATCACTGGTGGCTGATCACCATGCCCGGAACCGCCATTTTCATGGTCAGTCTTTCCTTTAATTTACTTGGAGACGGGTTAAGGGAAGTGCTTGATCCCAAAAGCGAGAATTAACTATGCGTTCAGAACCACTTCTTACCGTGGAAAATCTCAGTGTCCTGTTTCCTTCCCCCAAGGGGGACGTGCAGGCGGTGAAGCACATCAGTTTTTCCGTGGGTCAAAAAAAAATCGGGATCGTGGGGGAATCCGGGTCCGGAAAATCGGTGACCGGACGGGCGGTCCTGAAACTCTTGCCCCCATATGCCCGGGTCACTGCGGACAGGATCGATTTTAAAGGCGAGAGCCTTTTGGATAAAAGTGAAAAAGAGATGCGGAAAATCCGTGGAAGGGGGATCTCCATGGTGATGCAGGACCCCAAGTTCTCCCTCAACCCGGTCCGGTGTGTGGGCAAACAGATCGAGGAGGCCTACCGGACCCACCGGAAGGTGTCCCGGAAACAAGCCCGGCAAAAAACCCTTGAGATGCTGTCCGCTGTCCGGATCAGGCATCCGGAACGGGTTTACCACCTGTATCCCCATGAGGTGTCCGGGGGGATGGGACAGCGGATCATGATCGCCATGATGCTGATACCAGAGCCGTCCCTTCTCATTGCGGACGAACCCACCTCGGCCCTGGACGTGACAGTGCAGCTCCAGGTTCTGGCGATTCTGGACGACCTGGTCACCGAACGGGGCATGGGGCTGATCTTCGTAAGCCATGACCTGGAGCTGGTGGCATCCTTCTGTGACGAGGTGATCATCATGTATGCGGGAAGGATCATGGAGATCTGTGATGCCAAAAAGCTCCATGAATCGACCCATCCCTATACAAAAGGCCTGCTCAACTGCCTGCCAAGAATCAAGGGGGAAGCAGAGTACCTTCCGACCCTGGAACGGGAAGATGCCTGGCTCGAAGCCCCCCTTGGCAATTAGGACCGCAGATGAAATAAGTTGGACAGAAATAGCGCAAAATTTTGGTTCATCTACAAGGCGCATTAAAGGTTTAATAGCAAGCCTATTTGGCCTTTGATGCAACGCAGTAGATGGGCCAAAAGGCAAGCTATTTCGTTCAAGTTATAAAATTTGCGGTCCTTAGCTTATCCGCTCTGATTTTCACGTTATTATGCAAGGGATCAAAAAAACGCTTTGGTTCGGGAAAAATCAAAAAAATGCAGCAAAGGATGTAACGAGGGTTGCTCAATGTTAGAGATTTCAAATCTGAATATCGTATTTGGCAGCGGTGCCGCTAAAAACCATGCGCTCAAGGATATCAGCTTCCGGGTTGAAAAAGGGGCCAGTTATGGTCTTGTGGGGGAATCCGGGTCTGGGAAATCCACTGTTTTAAACTGCCTGTCCGGGCTTCTCAAGGCGTGGACAGGGACCATCACCATTGACGGACAAGCCCAGGCCCCAAAGCGGAACGCTGGTTTTTACCGGAAGGTCCAGATGGTGTTCCAGGATCCCTACGGGTCCCTCCACCCAAGGCATACCATCGACCGGACCCTGAAAGAGCCGGTGATGATTCACAAACTGGGGGATGCAAACCGCCGTGTGGAAAAGGTCCTCGACGAGGTGGGGCTGGACAGCCGCTTCAGGTTCAGGTATCCCCATCAGCTGTCAGGGGGCCAACGCCAGCGGGTTGCCGTGGCCCGGGCCCTGATTATGGAACCGGGGATCATTCTCCTGGATGAACCCACCTCGGCCCTGGATGTGTCGATCCAGGCGGAGGTGCTCAACCTACTCAAGCGGGTGGGTAAAGAAAGAGCCCTCACCTACATCCTGGTGAGCCATGACCTTGCCGTGGTTTCCCATATGTGTCAAAACATCGCGGTCATGAACCATGGGGAAATAATCGAGGTGATCACAAAGAAACAGCTGGCGGAAGAAAACCTGGGCCATCAATACACCCGACAGCTCCTCTCCGCCTGCAAGGGATTCAACAGGGAGATCATCAATGACTTCCAAGATTATTAAAAAACCTGTTTGCCCGGACTACCAAAACCCTGACGGGCGGAAGGCCCGCCCGATTGTCATCCCCAGCGGATTAAAACCTATATTTTGCGTGAACAGGTATATGCCATGAAAATTTTAGACATCCAGACCCAAACAGTGTCCATTCCCCTGAAGCAAACCTTTAAAACCGCATTACGAACCGTGGATTGCATTGAAAATGTCTGTATTAGAATCAAAACGGACACGGATCATGAGGGGTACGGGGGAGCGGCACCCACGGCGGTAATCACGGGTGAAACCACTGCGTCCATCACGGGTGCGGTGGCGCATATTGCGGAGCAGCTCCGGGGGGAGGAGATTGAAAATCTGGAAACCGTCCTGGGCAAATTAAACGCCTGCATCATCGGGAACGGTTCAGCCAAGGCAGCCGTTGACATGGCCCTGTACGATCTTTACGGGAAGCGGTTCAACATGCCGGTGTACCGGCTTTTGGGAGGCCCTTCATCCCAGCTTACCACGGATATGACCATCTGCATCGACACCCTTGAGAAGATGTCGGCGGATGCCAAGGTCGCGGTGGAAAACGGCTTCGACACCCTGAAGATCAAGGTGGGCAATGATCCTGACCTTGATTTTCGCAGGCTTCAAACCATCCGTGGGGCCACCGGTCCCTCGGTAAAGCTGCGCATCGATGCCAACCAGGGGTGGCGTCCCAAGGAAGCGGTCCTGGTGATGGAGCGGCTCTCCAAGGCAAACATCGAAATTGAACTGCTGGAGCAGCCGGTTTTTGCAAAGGATTTCCAAGGGATGAAATTCGTCCGGGACCGTGTCTCTGTTCCCGTGGTGGCCGATGAAAGTGTCTGCTCGCCCCAGGACGCCTTGCAGATCCTTGAGATGCGGGCGGTTGACGGGATCAATATCAAACTAATGAAGTGCGGCGGGATTTACAATGCCCTCAAGATTGCCGCAATTACGGAATCGGCGGGTGGGATTTGCATGATCGGGTCCATGATGGAAAGCGCGGTGAGCGTGGCCGCTGCAGTTCACCTGGCAAAGGCAAAACCTGGGATCAGCCGTTACGACCTGGATGCCCCCCTCTTCTGTAGCGAGGATCCCTCCGGCGGTAGTCTCAAATACCAGGGCCCTGGCCTGGATGTCAGGGAGCTGCCCGGTCTTGGCATCGAACCGATGACGGTTTTTTCCTAGCTTCCTATCTCTGATTTTCGTGTTTTTTTGGCAAGAGAATCAGAGAACCGCTTTGGTTCTGGCTTGTCCAGGTTGGGACAGTAAAGGAAAGGGACTGGACCCATAGGATTCCCGCATACAATCTGCTGTACCTGCGGTTTAGAATGAGATGAGCCCAGAGCCCGGAAATCTACTCCTGGAAGATCTCGTCCGCAGCACTCAGGATATCGATGGGCGGATCGTAGCCGATCATCCCGGCAGTGTTAAGGTTGATGGCGATCTTGGGGGGTGCCTCAAAAATCTGGTTGAGAGCCCGGGGCTTTGTGCCGTTGAAGATTTCGGCCATGGTGTCAGCATAAAACTGTCCCACAAAGCTTAAGTCAGACCTGGAGATGCTCATGAGTATCCCTTTTTCCACATACTTTGACCCGTACTGGGCAAAGGTCGGGATCTGTCGGTCATTGAACATGGCGACCAAGCCGGGCAGGCTGTTGTCGTTGACCCCGTTCTGGGTGGTGACGTAGAGGGCATCCACCTCTTTCATGAGGCCGTCGTAGCAGACCCTGACACTCTCCTCAGCCTCGGCCCGGTCAGGGGTCTGGTTCTTGGAATGGCACACCTTCACCTCAAATCCCCTCTCCTTGGCCACAGCCCTGACCTTTTCAATGGCAGAGATACTCCGGCCGCTCAAAGAGTCCTCATGGGCCACCCCAAGGGTCTTGAACCCAATGATGTCATGGAAGATGCGGATCTGGCGCTCGAACCGCTGGGGATCGATGCGGGCATGGACATGGTCAAACCCCGAATCCTCAGGACTTGTGATGATCTTGGAGGCCACGGCATCTGAGCAGGAGATGACAATGACCGGGGTTGAGTGCTGGTTGTTGGCAAGATCCTGACCGGCCCAGGTGCCTGTGGCGATGATCAGATCAATGTCCTTTTTGTTGGCCAGGCGCTGGAGAATCTCGGCGGCCATAGTCTTTCGAATCGCCTTGTCCCAGGACGCGCTGTAGTGGGCATCGGCCACAAACTCGATAAAATCGCTCTTAAGCCCTTCCTTGGCCAGCCAGGCCCACAGCTCCTTGGTCTGATCGGGCCGAAGGGTTGGCAGGGGCTTATTTTCAATCCAGCCCAGGTTCTGAAGACCGGTCAAGAGCCCGATAAAGTTCCGCTGGTAGTCCACATACTCCCCGCCCTCGTACATGGCGATGCGCCATTTTTTCCCCTTGTTCAAGACAGGACCCGTATCGCCGGCAAAAGCCAAGGCTGTTGAGAACAGCATTGCTCCAGCCCCGAGGCAGCAACAAATGCCTAACAGTTTTCTCACATTCAATTTAAACAAACGTTTTCTCATACATCCTCCGGTTCAACAATTTCTTTTTATGTGGTTGACAGGATTCCCATGGCTTGCAATTCACGCCCGGCCGCTGGGATCCAATCGGTTTTAATTCCTAACCTGGACAAGTCATGGCCAGGCCAATGGCAAATCGTTCTACCTTTTCACGTATCCGTTCGGGTATCCCGGTTTGAAGAAACGACTGGGCCACCTCCCGGATGGTTTTGATGATAAAATCCGCCTCCTCCATTTGGATGGTCAGGGGGGGCGAGATGCGCAGCACATTCTGCCGGACCCCGTAGAACCCGATGTAAAGTCCTTTTTCAACACAAGCCATGGCAAAATACTTGCCCAGGTTCCCGTCGTTTTCGATGTCGATCTCAAGTCCCAGGAGCAACCCTTTTCCCCGGACCGCCCTTACCAGGGTTGGAAACCGTTGTTGGATCTTCCCAAGGCCTTGGATAAGGTGTTCCCCCATCCGGGTAACATGATCCAGCAGCCCGTTCTCCTCGATGACCCGGATGGTCTCAAGGGCTGCGGCCGACGAGGGGGGGTGACCAATAAAAGTGCCAATCTGTTTGCCCGGCTCCATGGAATCGATGATCTCGGCCCTGCCCACCAGGGCCGAAACCGGGGCATACCCGCCAGCCAGGGCCTTTCCCATGATGATAAGATCCGGGACCACGCCGTAGTGCTCAATGCTCCACCATTGCCCGGTCCGCCCCATACCGTTCTGGATCTCGTCAACGGCGAGCACGACATTGTACTTTTTAAGAAGGGCGGCAAGGGAGGTAAAGAATCTGTCCGGCGGACAGACAACGCCCGCATCCCCCTGGATCGGCTCGATCACCACACCTGCCACCTCCCCTGTGGCAAGCAGCTTCTCCATGGACGCAAGGATGGGTTGGCTCGATGATGGAGCCCCAGGGTATGGCAGGGGTAAAAACATCTGATGATAAAATTCTTCAAGCCTATGGCCCCGGAAGCCCGATACCCACTGGGCAAGCCAGGTGGCGCCATGGTAGGCGTGCTCAAACACGATGATCTTCCTGCGCCCGGTATACTGCCACATCACCTCCAGGGCATTTTCAAAGGCCCTGGAACCACTCAAGGAGAAGAGCACCTTTTTTGAATAATCACCGGGGGTGATCCTGAGCAGGGTGGCGGCAAGTTCCATGACCACCTGGGAGGGAGAATAGGAAAAACAGGTGTGGGGAAAGGCCAGGGAGGTCTCGTAATAGGCCTCGGCCACGGAATGGCAGTCATACCCGATATTGGTGGATGCCGCCCCTGAAATGCAGTCCAAATAGACGTTGCCGTCCACATCCGTCAGAAAAAGATCCCTGCACCCGGCAATGGTGATGCCGTAAAGCCCCATGTAGTTTCCCCGGCCGATGGTTGAATGGAGCTGATCCAGGGCAGCAAGGGAGCAGGGGCCGGGGGGGGAGACCCGGACCCTTGGTTTCAGCTTGGGTTTCATGGGTGCGTCGACCATATTCACCCGTTGTACCGGATCATGAGCATGGCAATGTCATCGGACTGGGGGGCTGTTCCGGCATGGTCCTTCACCTCCGCCATGACATTTTCGATCATCCCTTCGATGCTGTCCAAAGGCCCTTTCCTGACCACGGTCAGCAATTTTTCGTCGGAAAAAAGCGTGTTGTCCGGGTCCATGGCTTCGGTGACCCCGTCCGTGTAGAGGAAAAAGCCGTCCCCAGGCAAAAGAGACACGGTGATCTCCTTGTAGTCGATGTTCTCGATCACCCCCACCATGGGACCACTCTTGTCCTTTTTGTAATAGCTCTCGCCCTTTGCAGGAACAACGATGGGGGGATTGTGCCCGCCGCTGGAGTAGGCCACCACCCCGGTGCGGATGTTCAAGACCCCGATGACCAGGGTCACGAACATGGCCCTGGGGTTGTCCTCCCCAAGGATGTTGTTGATGCGGGACATGATTTTTGCCGGTGACCGCTCATGTTCTGCCGTGGTCTTGATAAGGGTCCTTGTGATGACCATGAACAGGGCGGCCGGCACCCCTTTGTCCGACACATCCCCCAGGGTGAAGCAAACGTGATCCTCGTCCAACATGAAAAAATCGTACAGATCACCCCCCACCTCCTTGGCAGGCTGTATGGTGGCAAACAGATCAAACTGGTTGTGCTCCGTAAACGTGGGAAAGGTTTTGGGAATGATGCCCATCTGGATCTCCCTTGCCACATTCAGCTCACTATGGAGCTTCTCCCGGGCGGCCGTGGCCTCAACCAGGTTGCTGATATTCTTTTTCAACTCCGATTGCATGAAACCAAAGGATCGGGAAAGTTCCCCAACCTCGTCCCGGGATGGGGGCACCAGATCTTCAATGGGAATCTCCCCTGGATCGTCAGCCGTGAAATCCTGCTCCGGAAGCTTTTTAGCATAGGCGGCAAGCACCCTTAAGGGAGAGGCGATCCGTGCAACCATGAACCCGGCACCCAGAAGCCCCAGGGCCAGCATAACGGCAATGATGACACTTTGGCGGAACACCAGATCCCGGGCAGGACGCTGGATTTCCCGGACCGGAACCGTGACCCCGATATACCAGTCCAATGCCTTGAAATAGCTGACGCTGGTCGACATGGGCGACCTGTCGGGATCCTGGGAAAAGGTATAGACAAGCTTTTTGTTGTCCGAAGTGGCGGCAGCCATCATGTCGTCCAGGATCGGCTTTCCGGTTTCATTGCTGATCCCGTTAACAAGCTTCTGCTGGATTGCCTCCGAAGGGGAAATGATAAACTCCTTTTTCCCGGTGAACATGAACGCGTAACCGCCCTTGATCATCACCAGCTGCTTGGAGGTGGCATTGAGGGTCTTGATGATCCGGTTGAGCTTTTTTTCGGCCTCGGCCTGGATGTCATCGATGTCCAGGGTGGTGGCCAGGGTGCATCGCCAGGGAGAAAAGGGGACAAAATATGCCAGGGTCCGACTTTTCCCCCTGTTGATCACCGCATAGTCCCCCTTGGGCGAAAGCCTGTCGTAGGCCATGACCTTGCCCAGATCCCTGCCCTTAACGTCGGTGAGGGCGTCCAGGGTCGTTAGCGTGAAATTGGGATCCGAACTTGCGATCACCCCGGCATCCTGGTTGAGCAAAAGGCAATGGATCTTCTTGAAAGGTATGGTTGTGATCCACTTTTCAGCACCCGCCCTTGCCCCCTTGTCCTGGAAGGCATCATGGGAACGGAACACGGACAGGGCAAGGCGGGCCGCTTCCTTGAGCTGGGACCGTTTTTCCAGGGTCATGGAGGTCTTGGCCCGCAAAAGATTCCTGTACTCCTCCTGGGTGTTGAGCCGGACATACTCGAGCATCTTTTCGGCCACCGCCCTTTGGGAGAGCTGCATGGCGTTGCCCACATCCCGGTGGGTGAAGTAGATGTTGAACCCGGCCGTTGCGGTCATGATCAAGGTGATGGAGAGAAGAATTTTAAATTTGATGGAAAAAAACATGCCACATCCTTATTCTATTTTATTGATGACCAGGCCCAGGATATTTTTGTCGTGGGATCGCTCATAGGTCACCCCATCCATGAACTTCCGGATCATGACGATCCCAAGCCCGCCAATGGGACGCGCCATGATATCGAGACCGATATCCGGCTCAGGTACCCCAAGGGGATCAAAGGGGATACCCCCATCGATGATACGAATGACCACCTGGCGTGGATGGTCCTCAAATTCAATGGATATATTCCCCTTCAGGGTTTTGGCATAGGCGTGATTGATGATGTTCATCACCACCTCTTCCAGGGCGATGGACACTTGTACCACGCGTTTCTGACCGATCCCGGACGCCGCCACCAGGGTTTCCACATGCTCCTGGATCAATGGCAGGGATACAAGATCGGCGGGCCATGATTCTCGTTTCACTGTGACACCCTCCAACATTATAGAAATTCCGTCACTTTCAGCAGCCCGGAATTATGCGGCTAAAGCCTCTTCCACGGTGTCATAGATCTTGAACAGGGAGTAGAACCCGGAGATATCAAAAATCTCCTTTACATTGCCGGACAATGCAGCAAACCCGACCTGTCTCTGGGCGGCGTGGAGTTTTTTTGCAAACAAAAGGATCACCCTGAGCCCGGCACTACTGATATATTCAAGATCTTCCATGGAAACGATTGCATTCTGACCGCCCCCGTCCAGCACCTCTCCAAAGGTCGTTTCAAGTTCCGCTGCCGTTACGGCGTCAAGGCGTCCCGAGATGGAAATAAGAACCACCTCACCCCTGTTTTCCACTTTGATCTCCATGATCTTCTCCCTTTTTCTTATTGTTGAGCGGTATCACCACTCGTTCTCGTCACCCAACGGTCTGGGCCATCGGTATCAATCCCACCGGCAAACACTCCCCAGGATGAAAACACCTGGGGAAAGCCGGCAACCGACAGAATATTTTGAGGATACTATGAAACTATAGGTGTAAAATCAAACGAATTTACTAGGAAAACAATAAAAAGGAAGGATGGGGCAGCATTCTGCAGGAAAGGAAAGCCAGCCCCCCATGCACGGACGGTTATTTGTTTTTTTTGTACAGGATTCTCACCCGGGTTCCCTCTCCGGGGGGGCTTGTGATATCGATTTCCCAGCCAAACCGGGTGCAGAGCCGTTCCACGATGTTCAGGCCCAGGCCGAACCCCGAGCTCGCCTCCCCCTTGACATGGGCCTTTGTCACGGTTTCGATCCGACCGCCATGGATCCCCATGCCCGTGTCCGACACCTCAAGGAAATCCGGATCGACAATGATGGTCACCTTTCCTTTGCGGGTATAGGAAAAGGCGTTCTTGATCAGGTTGCTGACCACAATATAGAGGATCTCCTCCTTGACCTTAAGGGCAACCGCTTCATCCACCACAAGCGCGATTTCCACCGCTTTTCCCTGGAGGATGTGGCGGTTGCCGTCAACGGCCCGGTTAACCACCGCTCCCACCCGGCAGTGCCCCGTGGGATCCACATCCTCCCTGGCCAGCCACAAAAAGGTCTCGATGGTATTCTCCATTTGAAATACGGACCGCTTTATCCGGGCAAGGGGCCGTTTGATAAGACCGTTGGTTTCAACCTCGGGCTGTGTCTCCATGATCTCAACCGCGCCCTTTACAATGGTCAATGGGGTGCGGAGCTCATGGCTTGCATCCCGGGTGAACTCCTTTTCCCGGTCAATGAACGTTCTTATCCTTGCCATGGTCTGTTCCAGGGTGGTGGTAAGGACGCCGATCTCGTTGGCATCGGTTTTGTCCGAAAGGTTGGACGGCAGGTCCTCGGGGTTTAATGCCCGGATTTTTTCCATGAGCCGCACCATGGGCGCAAGGATGGCCCTTGCAGTGAATATCCCGAGGATGAGGCCCGGAATAAGAAGGACGATAAGGGAAACCAGCAGCATCTGGCGGGGCCGTATGGGGTTGTTCTCCTCCATGAACTGCCTGCCGTGGAACACCATATAATAGCGCTCCACCGTGTCCGAAAGTTCCATCACGGCAATGTGGACGGGCCGCTTCCTGCCGGGTTCATGGAAGGAATAAACCCCGTCCCCAAGGTCCCTGACCGGGTCCTTGAAACGATCGGGCAACTGACCGATGCCCTTGAACACCTGCATATATTTGGAATACGGAAGGGCGGTGGTCGGATCTTGGCTGTAGCGGTATTCAAAATACTCCACCTCGGTGGCAAGCAGGTTCTTAATCAACCCGGTCATGCCCTTGCCCATGACAAAAAAGGTAATGCCGGAGTTGAGCACGATCAGCACAAACCCGAACAGCAGGATGGTGGCAACGATTCTGAAACGAATGCTGTGGAAAATCCTCATGGTTGCCCCCTTAGCCGAAATCCTTTTCCGTGGACTGTCTCCACAAGGGAGGTCTCAAAGGGTTTGTTGATCTTCTTTCGAAGGGTGTACATATGGCTCCTCAGGGCATCACTGCCCGGGGGCGTGTCCCCCCACAACTCATGTTCCAGACGGCGTCGTGTCACAAGGTCCGGGGATGCCTCCATGAGAATCTTGAGGATGGAGGTGCAGATGTTGTTAAGCTCAATGGCGGTGGTTCCCCGCGTCACCTCAAGGGTGCCAAGATCCATGACAAGATCCGAGACCCTGAGGGTGCGCAGGCTACGGGTCCTGCGGCCGGACAGGGCCCGTATCCGGGCCTCAAGCTCCTGGAGGGCAAAGGGCTTGACCAGGTAATCGTCGGCCCCGGAATCAAACCCCGTAAGCTTGTCAGCCAGGGTATCCCGGGCCGTAAGCATGAGCACAGGGGTCGGGTTCTGGGCCTCCTGCCTCAGTTTTCTGCACAGGGTGATGCCGTCCATTCCCGGCAGCATGATATCCAGGACGATCACGTCATATTCATTGGTGATGGCAAGGTGCAACCCGCCGATGCCGTCCATGGCAAAATCCAGCAAAAAACCCTTTGCCTCCAGAAAATCGGTGATGTTGTCCACGATATCGGGGTTGTCCTCAACGATCAATACCCTAACCTTTTCCATACGCTTCCCATTTTTCCATGTTCTTTCCCGTGTAATAATCCAGTTGCTCCCGGGCAAGCACCAGGGTAACCCTGGCCTTGGCCAATTCACCCTGGGTGGCCACCAAGGTGTTCTGGGCCTCGTTGAGCCTCACCAGGGAAACCTGGCCCGCCCGGTATTCCTTTTCAACAAGATCACGGGTTTGGGTCACAAGCTGTACATTTTCCTCCTGGAGCGTGAGCTGTTCCCTGGCTGAAACCACCTTGGTAAAGGACGCCCTGACATCAGATATAGCATCAATCCGGGCTTTTTCCAGCTCTTTCTCCTTTTCCCGTTTGCCCGACCGGGCCTGGCTCACCTTGGACCGGGTGGTGCCCCCGGCAAAGAGGTTAAAATTCATCGTAACCCCAACACTTGCCCCGAAATCATCCCTGTCCCCCACCTCATCCCAGCTGCCATCGGCGCCATAGGCGCCGGTGAGGGAAATTTCAGGATAGAACCCGGATTTCGCCTTTTCCACCTCAGCATCCGCTTGCTCAAGGGCCAGCCGGTCCTGTTTCAGGTCGGGCCGGTTGTCCAGGGCAGTCGTGATATGGGCATCCATATCCGGGAGCACCACATCCCTTGCAAGGTTCAGCCCTTCAACCCCAATGTCATCTACCTCCCCTGGAATCGTCTCGCCCATGAGGGCATACAGGGCAAACAGGGCCTCCCTGTAGCTCTGTTTTGCCTGGATCAGGGAGGCCCGGGCGGAATTGACCCGGATTTCAAAGTTCATGTGATCGCTCAACGACCCGGTTCCGGCCTTGAGTTTGGCCTTGGCCTCCCGGGCCTGGGACCGGTTGTAAGCCATGTCCGATTGGGCGATGGCCATGTTCTCATGGGCCAGCTGGAGGTTGAGAAACCCCTGGGACACGTTCCAGACCAACAAGCGCCGGGCATCCTGCTCTGCTTCCCGGCTCATCTTCACCCCCACCCCGGCCGCCAGGGTGGAATACCGGGTCAGGAACCCGTTGAACAGCACCTGGGTCGCGGAGAGGCGATTGGCGTACTGGTTCTCGTCCATGCCAAGGCTTTCCGCCCCAATGGCTTCGGTATACTGCCAGGAGGCGGTCTGGGAGATGGAGGGGAGATAGGCGGCCCTTGCCTGGTTCACAATCTCCAGGGCCTGGAGTGTTCGCTCTTTTGCCGCCCCCAGGTCGGGATTGTTCAACAGCGCCGTGGCCTTGGCCCCTTCCAGGGTGAGAACGCGCTTTTCTTCGGCAGCGGCAAAACCGGTGGCGGATAAAACAAGGATCAAAATAACAACTGTAATGGACTTTTTCATGCACCTTCTCCCGGGGCGGTGACACCTGGCGCCAACCATGGGTCCTGCCCCTTATTCCGGGTAAAAGCCGGTTCCAGGCCCTCCCGGGTGACATTTTGCCTGCCGGAAAGTTTTGCCCCAACCAGGCGTAGATCGTTGATGATGGTAAAAAAACAGGGGATGAGCACCAGGGTCAGCACCGTTGCAAAGGCCACCCCAAAGGCCAGAGAAATGCCCATGGGCACCAGCTGCTGGGCATACTGGCTCGTCTCCAAGATCAGGGGCAAAAGGCCCCCCACCGTGCTGATGGAGGTGAGCATCACCGCCCTGAACCTGCGGACTCCGCCCTGGTACAGGGCCTCGTAAAACGTCATGCCTCCAGCTAGGTTCATGTTGATCCGCTCCATGAGCACAATGGCATCATTGACCACCACGCCGATGAGGGCCACCATGCCGAACACGCTCAGGAGAGACAGCATCTTTCCCATGACAAAGTGCCCCAGCACCGCGCCCACCAGGCCAAAGGGTACGGTAACAAGCACAATGAGGGGCTGGACATAGG
Source organism: Desulfobacterium sp. (assembly GCA_016342325.1). GTDB lineage: Bacteria > Desulfobacterota > Desulfobacteria > Desulfobacterales > Desulfobacteraceae > Desulforapulum. The sequence continues at coordinate 8,221 of JAEINR010000063.1, read as the reverse complement.
AGCGAAACATGGTGGCGATGATCAGGAACATCCCCATAATGGCAATGGGCACCCAGAGATAGAGGCTTGAGAACGACTCCTGGGAGCGTTTTGCATCCCCTTCAAAGGAGATGGTGATGTCGGGATATTGGGCCTTGAGCTTTGGGATGAACTCCCGGTTTAATTGATCGATCACATCCCCTGCCACCACCATGGCGGTATCCACCTCACCACTCACCATCACCTGGCGTTGTCCGTCCTTCCGGGTGATGGAAGAAAACCCGGGTTGATAGATAAGGTCGGCCACACTGGCCAGGGGTACCTGGGCCCCGGAATCGGTGCGGACCATGAAATCCCTGATACTCCCAAGGCTTGCCCGCTCGGTTTCCGTCAGCCTCACATTAACCTCCACCTCGTTGTCCCCCCGCTGTACTTTCATGGCTTCCATACCGTAGAACCCCCCATACACCTGGGAGGCAAGATCAGAGACCGTCAGCCCCAGATGTTCGGCCCCGGGTTTCAGGGAAAACGTGAACTCGTTTTTCCCAGGGGCGTTGTCCGAAGAAACCTGGGTCACCCCCTTGATCTGCCTGAGCCGTGCCTGGGTCTCATCGGCTGCACCTGCGATGGCAGAAAGGGAGTCTCCCCGGAGACAGATCTCCAGGGGGGCGCCCGGGGGACCTCCGCCGGAAGCTGCGAATTCAAGGGTCTGCACCCCGGCAAGATCGCCTGTTTCCTCTTCCCATGCCCGGATAAACCTGTCCGAGTGAATGGTGCTGATATCCGGGTCCATGAGCGTCACCCGGACGCCCCCCACATGGGGCTGACCCGCATCCACCCGGCCCGCTTTTTCCCCGGCGGCCTGGCCCACGGTTGAGAGCATATTGACCATGAGCGCCCCGCCACTGGGGACGGTAAACCTTGCTGCCACCCGTTCTGCCGCGAGGGCCACCTGGGCAACGGCCCGTTGGGTGACCCCATGGGGGGTGCCTTCGGGAAATTCGATGACGCTTGTCACAATGGAAGAAGCGGACTTGGGAAAAACATTGAAACGGATAAACCCGCCCCTGACAAGGCCTGCACACAGGAGCAGCATCACCATGGCCGCACACACGGCCACATACCGCATTCCCACCACCCGTTTTAACAGGGGCAGATAGATCCCTGTGGCAACCCGGTCCATGCTGTTCACCGTCATTCGATGAAACCGATCAACACCGGCAAAGAACCGGTTCTTTGGTTTCTTGTCCCCGGTCTTGAGATTGGAAAGATGGGCCGGAAGCACCAGGATGCACTCCACCAGGGAAATCACCAGACACCCGATCACCGCCGTGGGCAGGGCAAGGATGAACTTCCCCATGACCCCGTCAATATGGTAGAGGGGAATGAATGCCACCATGGTTGTCAAAATGGAGGCCAGCACGGGCAACCCCACCTCGGACACGCCGTTGACAACGGCCATGGTGGGAGAATCCCCGTTCTGCCGGCGCACAAAGATCGCTTCCCCCACCACAATGGCATCATCGGCCACGATCCCCAGCACCATGATCAGCCCGAACAGGGTGATCTTGTTAAGGGAAATCCCGGCAAAATGAACAATGGCAAGGCCCCCCAACAGCGAGGTGGGAATGCCCATGCCCACCCAGAAGGAGATGGTGGTGTCCATGAAGAGCCACAGGAGAATAAATACCATGACAAGCCCCAAAAGCGCGTTGTTAACCAGGGTTTTAAGGCTTGCCCGGATGCCTTCGGTGTTGTCGGACAGCACCATGATATCGGCGCCTTGGGGAAGGCTTTGCTGCAGCTCCTGCTGGAATTGGATCACCCGGTCGGCAATCTCAATGGTATCCTCCTCCCCTGCCAGCACATTGATCAACACCCCGGGCACGCCGTTCACCGCCATGGACAGAGTGTTCTCGGTAAACCCGTCCCGGATGTCGGCGATCTCTCCCAGGGTAACGCTTTCACCACCAGCACCGGTGATCACCTTGATCCCGGCAAACTCTTTTCCGGTATACCGTCTGCCAACGGTTCTGACCCGGATCTCTTCAGCATCGGTTTTAATGGTTCCGCCGGATCGGTTCTGGCTTGCGTCAGCGATAGTTTGGGCAATCTGGGCAATGGTAAGGTCATACTTGAGAAGCGTTGCCTGGGAGACTTCAATGGAGATCTCATAGGCCCGGGTGCCGGAAACCTCGGCCTGGCTCACCCCGTCAATGGCCTGGATCTCCTGCTTGACGGATTCGGCCCACTCCTTGAGCCGTGCCTCGGGCATATCGCCTGTCAGGGCAAGGCTGATAACGGCCTTCTCGATCTGGGGCCTGACCACAGACGGGGTCTCGGCATCATCGGGAAAGGTGGCAATGGCATCCACCTCGTTCCTCACCCGGTCGAGAAGTAAATTGGGATCATACCCGTCGGTGACGGTGATGGTGGTGCTTGAGATCCCTTCGGCCGAGACGCTGGTGTGCTCATCAATGCCCTCAAGCCCATCAATGGCATCCTCGATCTTCCGTGAGATCCCCTCCTCCACCTCTTCGGGATCAGCCCCGGGAAAGGCAACGGTGACACGGATGAAGTCCAGCTCCATGTCCGGCATTTCCTCCCGCACCATCCCATTGGCGGCAAGCATGCCGGCAACAAGGATCAGCGCCATCACAAGGTTGGCAAACACACGATTTCCGGCAAACGCTTTAATAATAGATTTCATGACGCCCCCAGGGCTGCTGCCACCCGGGTTTCACCCAGGCTCACCGGCTGGTTTTCCAAGGGATGGGTCAGACGGGTGGTGATCACCAGGGTGCCGTCGGGAATATCACCGGTGACATAGGCATGGTCCCCATCCGCCATGACCAGGTCGACCCCGACGGTTCGAAGGCGGCCGTTTTCGACAATAAAAACAGTGTTGTCGTCATTGACAACGGAAATGGGTACCCGGATCGCATTTGAAAGGGTCTTTCCCGGAATAAACACAGTGCAGAACATGCCGTCCACAACGGGAAACCGGGTCTTGTCCAGCCGATAGTTGTCACCCAGGATGCGCACGGCAACCACCAGGGTCCGGGAGAGGGGATCATACTTGACGATGCGATGGACGGTTGCCCAGACAGTGGAGGTCAGCTTTCCCGTCACGGTCTCAACCCGGCACGGCCTTGCGTCAAGATCTTCGAACCAGTTGCCCGGGGAAACAGCGTCTCCCAGCCCCAGTCGCTCAAAGCAATCGTCCTCGCTTAGGGAGACCTGGATTTCCAACTGATCATCATCCGCCAGGGTCAGAGCCTTTACCCCCATGGAGAGGTAGATGCCGGGTTCGATGAACTCCTCCCGGATTCTTCCGTCAAAGGGGGCCCGCACCGTGCACCGGTCAAGATTGAGGCCGGCCGTCTCAACCTCGGCTCCGGCAGAGGCACAGTTCTCTTCCGCCTCCTGGATCTTGAGGGGATAGAGTTCAATGGACTTGGCCAGGGCGCGTTCATTATCGAGGAGCGTGTTATAGGTCTGTTCGGCCCCCTCCACCCCGGCAAGGGTCCCGACCCGCTCTTGTTCAAAAAGGGTTTTCAGGCGAAGGTGGTCGGCCCTGGCAAGGGCAGTGGTCCGCTTGACATCGGACAGCCTTGACCGGTCGTTTTTATATTCGACCTTGAGCTGCCCCACCCGGTTCTCCTGGAGCCTCAGGGTGATCCCGGCCTTTTTTTCGGCAAGGGCATAATCCCTGGCATCGATCTCAAACAAGATCTCCCCCTTTTTTACCTGGCCCCCCTGGACAAGATTTGGATTGACATGGCTGATGGTCCCGGACACCTCAGGGGAAATATCAACGCACTCCAGGGGAACGGCCTGGCCGTATCCCTTAACAGAGATCACCACATCCCGGGACGTTGCGATCACCCCATCAACGGCCAGGGCCGCAACCCCGGGCGCTTTTTTCGGCAACGGCTTTTTGGCCCGGGCCAGGGTGTTCATCCCGATGATCCCAGCCAGGATCAGCCCCAAGCAGACCAGGACGGTCACGGCTGGCTTACGCCATCTGTGTGCTTTTTTCGATTCGTTCTCTGGTGGTTCCATACTTCCCTCCCTGTTGAATTTACGACCCAATATAATCCATGGCAGGTGAACCCCGGGTGAAATTGGTGTGAAAAAAACGTGAAATACGAAAAAGAGTTGCATTTTGCGGCGTAGCCCTGTATACGTTTCTCCACATAGAAACAAATATAACTCCAGAGAGAAAGGAACTTATAATGACCGACTCAATCAACGACTACAAACTGCCGGACAGCAGGGGATACTTTGGCGACTACGGAGGAAGTTTTGTTCCGCCGGAACTTCAGGACGTTCTGGATGAGATCACGGAAAGCTACCTTGCCATCAGAAAGGATGAGAGCTTCCTCAAAGAGCTTGCCATGCTCAACCGTCACTTTACCGGCCGCCCCTCCCCCATCTTCCATGCAAAGAACCTCTCTGAAAAAATAGGCGGCGCCGACATCTATCTGAAGCGGGAGGACCTGAACCACACCGGTGCCCACAAGATCAACCACTGCCTGGGTGAAGCCCTTCTTGCCAAGAAAATGGGCAAGAAAAAGCTCATCGCCGAGACAGGGGCAGGCCAGCACGGGGTTGCCCTTGCCACGGCAGCCACCATTGTAGGCCTTGAGTGCGACATCTACATGGGAATAATCGACATCAAGAAAGAGTACCCCAACGTTATCAGAATGAAGATCCTCGGCGCCAAAGTGATACCGGTGGACCGGGGCACACAGACCCTCAAGGATGCAGTGGATGCGGCCTTTGAAGCCTATCTCGAAGACCCTGTCACCCAGCTCTACGCCATCGGCTCGGTGGTGGGCCCCCATCCCTTTCCCATGATGGTCAGGGATTTCCAGAAAATCGTGGGCATTGAAGCGGAACAGCAGTTTCTCGAGATGACCGGCAAGGATCCCGACAACCTGGTCGCCTGCGTTGGCGGCGGCTCCAATGCCATAGGACTCTTTTCCGCCTTTCTCGAAAAAAGGGAGATCAATATCTACGGGGTCGAGCCTGCGGGCAAAGGGTTTAAGGAGGGTGAACATGCAGCCACCCTGAGCTTCGGCAAACCCGGAACCCTCCACGGTTTCCACTCCTACCTTCTCCAGGATGAGGCGGGCGATCCCCTGCCGGTCTACTCCGTTGCAAGCGGACTTGACTATCCCGGCGTGGGTCCCCAGCATTCCCTGCTAAAGGACATCGGCAGGGTCAACTACGTGACCGCCGACGACAAAGAGGCCATTGACGCCTTCTTCGGCCTCTCCAGGAGCGACGGCATCATTCCGGCCATCGAGAGCGCCCATGCCGTGGCCTTTGCAGCAAAGCTTGCCAAAAAAGAAGGAAAAGGCAAGACCATCCTCGTAAACCTCTCGGGCCGGGGAGACAAGGACATCGATTTTGTCATCGAGACCTACGGCAAGGAGTACGGGCTCTAACCCCTCCCGCCCCTTGCTTTTCCAGGGCATCACCAGAACCCAAAGCCCTGCGCCTTGTGCTCCGGTGATGCCCATTGGTCAGCCCTAACCTGGACATGATTCTCTTACCAAAATAACACGAAAATCAGAGCTGTAGCCCTGGTCAGGCCAATTGATACCGCTACTTATTAATAAAGGCAGGTTGGCATCACGTCATTTGACCGGCACTATAAAAAGCTAAACAGAGGGATCGCCCCACAATGAAATCCGCCCTATTGGTCATTGATGTTCAGCGCGGGCTTTTGGATCAAAGCCCGAGACCCTATGAAGCCGACGAGACCATTGAAAGAATCAATCACATTACAACCCAGGCCAGGGCCGCCGGAATACCCGTCTTTTTCATCCACCACGAACAAGCCACGGGCCTCCTGGAATATGGCAGTGACAGCTGGCAACCCGCGTCGGGACTCTTTGTTCATGATTCTGATTTCAAGGTGAGAAAGACCACACCGGATTCCTTTCTCCGAACCGACCTTGAGGCGAGACTGACCACCCTTAGGGCAACCCACCTGATCATCTGCGGATTTGCCACAGAGTTCTGTGTTGACACCACCACACGCAAAGCAGCCGCATTGGGCTACTCGGTTCAACTGGTCTCCGATGCCCACACCACCCACGACAAAGACCACGCATCCGCCATCCAGATCCGCGCCCACCACAATGCAACCCTCCCCAACATCACGAGCTTTGGCCCCAGGATCACTGCCGTCCCATCCGCAGATCTCAACCTCGGAGGCTGATCAGGCACCACAACATCCTTGCTATCTTTTTCATCATATTGTATCAAACCCAGATAAGTGAGGCAGGCGAGACAGCAAACACAAACCCATGGGGGTCGCTCCAAAGAGGACACCAGCCAGCACATGTTATTGCGCATCCCCTTAACAAAAAGACACTATGATGAAAAACCAACAAAAGGCAAAACTCAAAAAAAATATCAAAGACAAAATAGAAGCGACAAAAGAAACCATCACTTCCTATGAACTGCTTACAAAACCCATTGCCCCGGATAACGCCATTGGTCGGCTCACCCGCATGGAAGCAATAAACAGTAAAAGCATGAATGAAGCCGCTTTAAGAAGATCCAAATATACACTGTCAAAGCTGGAACGCGCCTTTGCCAAGATTGATCATCCTGATTTCGGCTTATGCAGGGAATGCGAAGAGCCCATTCCATTTGCCCGATTAATGATCCTGCCTGAAGCTGACCTGTGCGTTCGGTGTGCTGAAAATATGGGTGGTTAAACGACATAAAACCTGCTCAATCGTTATCAGACCAAAGCCAAACCAGATCGGTCCGTTTTTCGACGGGAGCGCCTCCCTCCTGAAGTTCTGCCCCTTGAGAATGCTTGACCGACTCTCCGAGGGCCTTTCCCGTTTGATCTGAATAAAACCTATCTCTTGACAAAACCACCCACCATGTAAGAGAATATTCAGCAGCAAGAGTCTCTTCTCTTCTTCCAGTTCTTCCGGATAACCTGAAAATTTGTGGGATAAACATATCTATAGAATTCACTGTTTATGAGTCAGGAGTAACTAGATGACTTATGAAAAAATCAAATATAACAAATTCCATCTTAGTTCCAATATTATTTCTGATTTCAGTTTCAAGTATTTATTATCCAGATCCCTACAATGAAATATGCATGTGGCTTTTTGCTGGGGCTTTATTTTCATGTTCAACAATTTGGATTTCTGCTGCTATTAGGAATAAAAAAAATCAATTAATTAATCCAAACCCAATAAGACAAGCAAAAGCATTAGCGACCACTACTTTAAACAAGATTGAGAAGACAATCTTAATATATTCAATTTTTATTATAATCGGGTGTTTCTTCGGAATGATTTTTTACCCGGTAATAGATACAATAATGAAGAGGTGATTATAAATCATGATGAAATTTATAAAGAATTGCTTGCTCATTCTGCTGACTACGGCAATTTGTGTAGTGACGACAAGTTGCGGTTTCATGAAAACACACCACCGTAGCAGCAGTGCTGTGCAATACCTTTACCCAGACAAAAAGGATTACGTTGAAACGCCTGGCATACCTCTCCTTGAGCTCCCATTACGTATTGGCATTGCGTTTGTCCCAGAGAATACAGTGGGTCGCCAGACGCTTACTGAAAGAGACAAAATGGAACTAATGAAGGAAGTAAGCCAACATTTTAAAAATAATAACTTCGTTAAATCTATTGAGCTCATACCTTCCGCCTACCTCAGAACAGAAGGAAGCTTTGCTAACTTAACTCAAATCCGTACAATGTACGGGATTGATGTCATCACACTTCTCTCCTATGACCAGACACAATTTACAGATGAAGGGTTGGCCTCTATCACATATTGGACACTCATTGGGGCATACATAATTCCTGGTGAAAAGAATGATACCCACACCATGGTCGATGCCTCTGTTTATGATATCCAAAGCCGCAAAATGCTTTTCCGAGCTCCAGGCACAAGCCATATAAAGAGTAAAGCAACGCCAGTTAACCTGTCCGAACAGTTGCGAGTTGACAGCATGGAAAGTTTTAAAGAGGCCAGTACGGACCTCGTTGCAAACTTAGATATCCAGCTTGAATTGTTTAGAGAAAAAGTCAAAGAAGCTCCTGACGATTATCAGGTAGTTCATAGACCCGGTTATAAAGGCGGTGGAAGTCTCGATGGTTCATTGTAAATATTCGGCTTAGTCATTCAGAATTTATTTTTTCAACAACACCCTAAATTTTTTGTTGAGAGGATACAT
>JAEINR010000062.1 GCA_016342325.1 Desulfobacterium sp. | reverse complement strand
TACCCGGTATTGGGCAAGTATAGGAGTTATACACTATTTTTGCTTTTTCCGCCGCGTAGCGGCTTCGTCCAACGATCCAATTTGTTTTTGTAACAGATTTCGAAAATGATCCGGATCATGGGTCTCAAGAATCGTCTTTATTTGCTCCAGGGAAAAATCATAGCGCTTTAACCGAATGATTTCCATGGCATCCTGAAACTGGGAATCTGCATAGTACCTGTATCCGGTCACTTTATCCACATGCCCAGGCTGCAATAAACCAATGCTGTCATAATGTCTAAGCATTCTTGGCGATAATTTGGTCTGTTTTGAAAAACGACTGATTTTATACATGGGCAACAACTTCCAATATTAAAATGTTTTACATCAACGGTACCGTAGACGTTGAAAGGGATCTTAAAGGTTAACACCATGTCAAGGTCAAGAAGAATAAAAAAGAGCCCCCATTCCATCCTATCTCCCTGGTCTATGGGAAGTCGCACACGCATAGATAATATCGAATTGTCTTATAGATATCTTTAATATAAAGGAGTAGGCAATATTCAATAGGAACTGCTTCCATGGCAACAGGTTCGGATTGCGATGGAAAGAATTCTTCCCATGTAAAGGAACGGAGAAACGTATATGGCACGACAAGGTAAAACCAGCGCACTCTTTATATTATCAACGATTGTTTTAATGTGGACAATGATTTTTTGCAGTACCTCCGTAGTGCACGCGGAAACAGTGGTGAATTTTTCATATCCTCCTTTTGGATACAGCGCCGGGGCCGAAAAAACGTTTTGGGCCAAGCACATCAAGGCCTTTGAAAAAATGAATCCCGGGGTGAAAATCAACATGACCTGGGAGTCCTGGAACAATATTTTCCAAAAGACCACAGCAGCCGTGGAATCCGGCAGGGTCCCGGATATTTCGTATAACAGCCCTCCCCAGATTATGCCCCTGGCCAAACAAGGCCATATCAGGCCGGTTGACGATCTCATTGCCGGACTTGGCGGGGCAACGATCTTCCAGGAGAATCTTGTCAACCAATTTGTGCTGAACGGCAAGACCTATTGTGTACCCAATGCCGATGCCAACCTTGTCATGTGTTATCGAAAAGATCTGCTCAAGGCAGCGGGGTATACCCAGCCGCCCCGGACCTGGGATGAGCTGGTGGAGGTCGCGAAAGCCACCACCAGTGGGCGTGTCTATGGATTGGGGCTTTACTTGGGAAAAACCTATGATACCCGACAGGTGTATGCGGGCATGATGTGGGCCGCCGGCGGGGCCATGCTGGATGGGAATGGGAACGTGGCATTGAACAGCCCGGAAAATTTAACGGCGCTAAAATTTTACACAGACCTTTATTTGAAGCACAAGGTGGTTCCTCCGGGAGCTGTTGCATGGAAATATGGTGACAGTGCCAATATTATCGGCGCCGGACAGGTGGCCATGACCCCCATGTGGGGTGGTTACGGCACTTTGATTGAGGAAATGTTTCCTGACAACTACAAAAATATCGGTTTTGCTGCATTACCGGTCGGCCCCTCCGGGCATTCAGGTAGCTGGTCCGGCGTTGGCGGGTTTTATATTTTTGCCAAGGCCAAACATCCCGAGGCGGGCGGAAAATTCATTACATTCATGTCCCAGCCGGCCATTCAAAAGGAATGGTGCGCCATCTCCGGAAATGTTTCTCCATTCAAGGCCATTGCACAGGATCCGGATTTGACCCGGTTCGATTGGTATCGCGCCATGGCAAAACAGTCTGCCAGTGCCATCCAGACCGGCTGGCTGAATTCTGCGGCTGTTCCGGGCCTGGAGATCATTGGGGGGCAGCATGTGCTGGCCGAACCAGTTGAGGATGTCATCAGCAATGGCTTAACGCCGGAAGCAGCACTGGAAAAGGCCCACGACCACATGGTCGACATCATGGAAAAAGCCGGAAGGCAATAACCCGGGACATGGTTTGCGAAACAAAGCGGTCATGGGGCGCCATTCTGGCGCCCTATGGCTTCCTGGCCCCGGCTGTTATCATCGTCTTTGGCGTCCTCATTTATCCCCTGGTCTATGCCGTCTATTTCTCCCTGACCGATAAAACCATGTTGGTTTCGGCCTACCATTTTGTCGGCCTGGGAAATTACATCGAACTGATGGGTGATTCAAAGTTTTGGCAGGCGTTCCGTCATTCAATCGTGTTTGCTTTGGTCACAGGTGGCCTAAACCTTTTTCTCGGGTTCGGGATGGCGCTGGTCTTGAACCGTCGCTTCCGGTTTCGGGGGGTGTTCCATACCGTTCTTTTACTGCCCTGGGTGATTCCCCCCATTGTAACCGGGCTTATTTTCCGATGGTTGTACAATGATTTCTACGGGTATCTCAACTGTTTGTTGTTAGGGGTTCACCTGATTGAAAAACCGATTCTGTTTCTGGTCGATGCCCATTACCTGTGGCCGTCGGTGATTATCGCCAATGTATGGGTCGAATATCCCTTTGTCATGCTCATGTTCATGGCGGGATTGCAGTCCATTGATCCGGATCTGTACCGGGCTGCCAAGGCGGATGGTGCCGGCAGTATGCAACTCTTTTTCCATGTCACCCTTCCCGGTTTACAGCGGGTGTTTTTTGTGAATGTCCTGCTCCAGATCATTTTTATGTTCAAAACCTTTAATCTGGTCTGGATTCTCACCCAGGGCGGACCCGGGGGAAGAATCGAACTTTTGAGTACCCTGGCATTTCACTATGCCTTTGAGGGGACTCAGACGGGCTATGGGTCAGCCGTGGCCTCAATTATTTTTTATGTATTATTGATCTTAAGCTGCATCTATGTGGTGATAACGACCAGAAAAATCAAAGAAAGATGACCATGATTAAAAAACGGTATTCCCGGTTACGGGGGGCGATATTCTACTGCGGCCTTGTTCTGATAACGGGCATTTTGTCCCTGCCGGCCCTGGTCGCCATCTCAACGTCTTTTAAGCCCTACAGTGAAATTTTCACCACCAATCCCACCATTCTTCCGCAACATTTTACCCTGGCCTCCTACCAAAAACTTCTGGCGATTCCGGAATTTCCGGTCTATCTGCTAAACAGCCTGATTGTGGCGGCGTTTTCAGCAGCCATTGCCATTGCCGTCGGGGTGCTGGCCGCCTATGCACTGGTATTTTTTCGATTCCCGGGCCGGCGGGTTATTCGCCAGGCCCTGTTGACCACGTATATGTTTCCTGCCATCACCCTGGTATTTCCGGTCTTTTTTGGGGCATCTCGGCTGAACCTGTTGGATACGTATACGATTCTTATTTTGACCAACCTGTCCTTTGCCCTGCCCATCGCCATATGGTTGCTGCTCGGTTTTTTTGAAAAAATTCCAGTGGAGCTCGAACGGGCCGCCCGGGTGGACGGGTGCAACCGGTTGCAAACCGTGTTCCATGTGATTTTGCCGGTGATGCTGCCTTCCATCATGGCCATCGGTGTCTTTACATTCATTTTGGGATGGGGCGAGTATCTGTTTGCCCTGACCCTGACCCTCACCGATGCCCATCGAACTGCGTCTCCGGGGATGCACGCGCTCATGGGGAACTATCGTATCGATTACGGCCTGCTCACCGCAGCGGGAACCGTGATTGTTTTTCCATTGGTCCTTTTGTTTGCACTTTTTCAAAAACACATTGTGGAAGGCATGACTTCGGCTTCCCACCATCGGTTGTGAGGCACAATATGACGCGGTTATCCTTGCAGAATGTAAGTAAAAGCCTGGGCAATGCCCTTGTCCTGAAAAAAATAAATCTTGAGGTCCACCCGGGTGAACTCATGGTAATCATTGGGCCGTCCGGTTGCGGCAAGTCAACCCTGCTCAACGTCATCGCGGGTTTGGAAGACACTGACGAGGGCCATATTTTTTTCAATGAACAGCCGGTTGAGCACCTGGCGCCCAAGGCAAGGGACGTGGCCATGGTTTTCCAAAATTACGCACTGTATCCCCACAAAACGGTTTTCGGCAATTTGGCCTTTGGACTCAAAATGCGTGGATTCACGAAACCGGAAATCCAGGAACGGGTGGCGGCGGTCGCCCGGCAATTGAATATTCACCAATTGCTCCTTCGAAAACCCCGGCATCTTTCCGGGGGGGAGTGCCAGCGGGTGGCCATGGGACGGGCCTTGGTCCGGCGACCCAACATCTATTTGCTGGATGAACCGCTGTCCAATCTGGATGCCTTGCTCCGATCCCAGATCCGCACTGAAATAAAAAAACTGCATGCCGTGCTCAAGACCACCATGATCTTCGTCACCCATGACCAGATTGAAGCCATGACCCTGGCGGACCGGATCGCGGTTATGAATCAGGGCCGGATCGTCCAGGTGGGCACCCCGGATGAAATATATGAACGGCCGAAGACCGATTTTGTTGCCGCGTTTATGGGAAATCCGGCCATGAATCTCTTCACTGGGCAAAAGGACGCCCAAGGAAGACTCCATCTCCATGGCAACACCCTCCAGGTTAACGCTTCCCCCGGTGGAAAAGACCAAACCATTCGGGTGGGGTTCCGCCCCGAGAAAGTTCGGCTGGGAATCGATACCGGCCTGCGGTTCAAGGGCCGCGTAACGGTCTTGGAACCCACCGGTGCGGATGTTTTCGCCATCATTGATTGTGGAGGAGAGGATGTCAGGTGTCGGGTTCCCAGGGGGTGTTTGACCGTGGGACAGCAGGTGGGGGTGTCTGTGCAGACAAAAGATCTGCATATTTTTAACGCACAATCCGGCCACCGGGTAGACGGTGTCAAACGCCCTTGAAAAGGAAAGGAAATAGAATCATGTCAAAGGAAATCTTAACCAAACTGGCAGATGCCGTAGTGGCCATGGATAATGATCGTGTGAAGGTGGCATCGGGCCTGGCATTGGCGGCGGATCTGGATCCCCTAGCGGCGATCCAGGACGGTCTGTGCCAAGGGATGAAGCAGGTGGGGCGCCTCTATGCCTCAGGAGCGTATTTCATTCCCGAACTCGTTTGTTGTGCCGAAACACTGGATGTGGGGCTTGGGATGCTTGCCCCCCATGTCCCGGGAAAATCAAATCGGCTCAAGGGGCGAATCGTCATGGGCGTGGTGGAGGGGGATACCCATGATATTGGAAAAAATATCCTGGCCATGCTGCTCAAGGCGGAAGGATACGAGGTGATCGACCTGGGCCGGGATGTTCCTTTGGGCTCATTTGTGGATAAAGCCCTGGAACAGTCGGCCGATGTCATCGCCCTTACGTCACTGATGACCACGACCCGGGAGGGTATGGCAACGGTCATCCACGGGTGCCATCACCGCGGGGGACCTGAACGGCCAAAGGTCGTTGTCGGTGGAGCGGCGATTACGGAAAGCTTTGCCCGGCGTATCGGTGCCGACGGATATGCCCCAGATGCCCTGGCCGCCGTTGAAATGATTAACCAGCTGATTCGTCCGGACAAGACATCTGCCCGGAAAACTGAATCCTTGCTTGAATATGTGGGGGGGGCAAAACATCGGATGATCATGCCCTGGATGAGCACCATTGGCCTTCGTCTCACCGGGTATGAACTGTATGAAGTCTACCAGTCCCCTGAAAAACAGCTGGAAGTTGCCCGGGTAATGGATCGCGAGTATGACGCGGATTTCGTCTACCCCATGGATTACGGTAAAATTTTTTGTGATGCACTGAACATTCCCATGATGCGACCGCTCCACAATTTTCCGAGTGTTGTGGAAAATCCAATTAAAAATGAAGCCATTCTATCGGCGTACAAGATTCCGGATCCGGATAAAGACGGCCCCATGCCCGCCTACATGGAAGGCCTCCGTGTGTTGGCGCAAAATTTTGATAAACCGATGATGCTGTCTGTGGAAGGACCCTTCACATTGGCCATGGAGCTTGCTGGCGCCACGGATTTTGCCAGGGCCATCATACGAAAGCCTGATTTCGTAGAAAAAATGCTCGAATTTACCGTTAAAACGGTCCTAACCTATGTCCGGTCAGCGGTGACTGCAGGGGCCAAGCTGATCGTTATTTCCGAGCCGTCGGCCATCATGATGTCCCCCCAGCGATTCGAGCAGTTGGTCAGTCCCGGCTTACGGCGGATCTACGGCGGGTTTGACGGCTGGAAGGCGCTGCACATTTGCGGAGACAGTACGCACCTGTTGACGCAATTGCTCGATTGCGGTGCAGAATGTCTGAGTCTCGATCAATTGGTGGATATACCGGCCATTGCCCCCCAAATTCCGCCGGATGTGGTGATCTGTGGGAATATCGATCCCCTCGGCGTGTTAATGGAAAAAACGCCGGATGAAGTTCGAGGAGTTACCTTGTCCCATCTGCGCCAAATGCGGCAATACCCGAATTACATGCTTTCCTTTGGTTGTGATTGTCTTCCGGACACGCCCCTTGATAACCTGAAAGCGGTTATGGAGACCGGACATACGCCCCTTTCCGAGCTGTGGGAAGGAAAAGTGAAAACTGAAGGTTAAAAAACTTGCTATCTTTTTGATCCTGCTGTATCCAACCCTAATTACTATATCCTGCCTGACTTAATAAAGCACCCAGGGATACAGTAGCTTTGAGTGAACCCTAAAACGTATAAATTGTACGAAACACCATGGTAATTTTGGAAAAATAATATGATACAGCGTAAGGCCTTCACATCTCCTCAATCGACAATCCTAAAGCCTGCTGGTTCTAAAAAACCAAAAAAATTTCCCATTGCACAATTTGGTATTGTTCTTTCCTTCACCCTGGTGATGATTTTAGTTACGGCACCCGCTCTTTCAGCGTCTCAACCGCAAATTGACATCAACCACCTGCGCTTTGACCATGTACTGAATCTCGGTATGAAAGCTAGGCCGGTTACGATCCAGGACAATGACGGCTATATGTGGTTCAGCGGGCATGGCGAGGGATTGTTTCGGTATGACGGCTATGAATTAAAACAATATGGCTTCGGCACCGGACAACGGGTAAACGGGGTGGTATATTGTCTCGAAATTGATCGGGATAATCCCGATATTTTCTGGATTGCCACCGGCGGAGGATTACAGCGCTTCGACAAATCCACCGAGATATTCACCCTCTACCGCCATGATCCGATAGACCCATCCAGTTTAGGAAATGATGGGGCCTATACGATTGTTCAAGATGGGGTTGACCCCAATACGCTTTGGATCGGCTTGGCAAACGGGTTCGACAAATTCAATAAAAAAACGGGAACGTTTACCCACTACAAACCTGACGCCGACAATCCCAATACGGTCAATTTTCCAGAGGTCTGGCGGTTACTCGAAGATCGGACGGATCCCAACGTACTCTGGCTGGGCACCTACGGGGGCGGATTGGATAAATTCGAAAAGGATACAAAAACGTTTACCCATTTTGTCCATGACCCGAAGAACCCGACGCATATTGCGAGTAATACGATTGATGACGTGACCCAGGACAAGAATGACCCGGACATCCTCTGGCTGGTTTTCGGCAAGTCTGGATTAGATAAATTCAATACACGCACAGGAGCGGTTACCCATTTTCGCCACGATGGGGGCAACCCCGATAGCCTTCCCAGTGATGACCTCTTTATCATTCATGATGATGGCCAAGGCAGGCTCTGGCTTGGTGGGTGGCCAAAACCGACAGGAATGATCATCTTCGATAAACAGCAGGAAACCTTTACGCGTTATAAACACGACCCTTCCGACCCTGCAAGTCTTGCCGGAGATTTGGTGAATCAGATTTATGAAGACCGATCCGGTATTTTCTGGATCACGATGTACTCCGGTCATATTGACAAGATTGACCCCTACACACAGAATATTACGTTCTACCGGTCTCAACCGAAAAATCATAACAGCCTCATCAACAATAGTGTCAATATGTTGTACGAAGATCGGGACGGACTGGTATGGATCGGCACGGCCCAGGGGATCACCACTTACAATCCGACTACCGAAATCTTTACGCGTTATGTGCATGACCCCGATGATCCCGGCACCCTGGAGGAATTGATGGTGTTAGGAATCTGTGAAGATTCCTCCGGAATGATCTGGATCTCCTTTCAGCATGGGTCTCTGGTACAATTTGACAAAACAACGGGCCGGGCGATTCAACGGTATCTTCCCCAATCCCCGGCAGACAGTTTCACCAAAATAGTGGAAGATACACGCAATCCCAATATCCTATGGCTGGGAACTCGCACGGGTGGATTTGCACGGTTTGATAAAAATAACGAATCGTTTACCTATTATCCGCCCACTCCCAAACAGCCGGAAAAGGGAACCATAGCCGCCCCTTTTTATTTTGAGATAGTACCCGATCCCAAGGAAGAGAACATCATCTGGCTGGCAGCCGGTTTTCTTGTCTCAAACGGACTGCTCCGGTTTAACACCGATACGGAAACATTTACCCATTATCGCCCCAACCCCAACGATATCTACAGCCTCTCCTCCGGTGCGACCCGAATGATTCATTTCGATCACTCAGGGGAACTCTGGGTCGGTACGGAAGGCGGAGGGCTGAATAAATTCGACAAACAGACAGAGACCTTTACGCGATATGGTAAAACCCAGGGCGTGCCGTTGAATGTGAATTCCATCCTGGAAGATGACCACGGCAACCTATGGTTAGGCACCAACAAAGGATTATGCCGTTTCAATCCGGCCATTGAACACGTTGACAAGCAGTATCTCGCAGTCGATGGCCTGCAAGGAGATGTTTTCACCTCTTTAGCTGCGCTCAAGACCCGGGATGGTCGGCTTTGGTTCGGTGGCACCAATGGACTGAACACGTTTCATCCGGACAGGTTAGTGAAGAATACCACGCCACCGCCAATCGTGCTGACAAAACTCACCCAGGGTGGAGAGGTTGGGGGTTGGGATGATCAAAGGGTTGTCAACCGGTTGTCGGGCATAACCCTGGACTGGAAACAGAATTTTTTCGAGTTTGAATATGCCGCCTTAAACTTTACAAATCCCCGGAAAAATCAATACCGATACAAACTTGAAGGGGTAGACAGGGATTGGTTCCATGCCATGAACCGACGCACGGGACGGTACGCGGGTCTTCACCC
Organism: Desulfobacterium sp.; assembly: GCA_016342325.1. Taxonomy (GTDB): domain Bacteria; phylum Desulfobacterota; class Desulfobacteria; order Desulfobacterales; family Desulfobacteraceae; genus Desulforapulum. The sequence continues at coordinate 27,648 of JAEINR010000062.1, read as the reverse complement.
CGGCACATATACGCTGCGCATTATCGGTTCGAACAATGACGGCGTATGGAATAAAGACGGCGTTTCGTTAAAGGTGAGCGTAATTCCGCCATTTTGGCGAACCTGGAAGTTTTATACACTGGGCGTGCTTGCCTTGTCCGGGATGATAGGGTTTATCTATTACACGCAGTTACAAACCCGCATCCACCGATTAGAGGCTGAAAAAGAAGCCGCATTACATAAAGCAGCGGAGCGGGAAAAAGTGGCGGCACAGGCTGCCAATAAGGCCAAAAGCACCTTTCTGGCGAATATGAGCCACGAACTGCGCACCCCCTTGAACGGCATTCTGGGCTATGCCCAAATTCTCAGGCGGAGCCAGGGAATGACCCCGTTTGAGCTGAATGGTCTGAATGTCATCTACACGAGCGGGCGCCATCTGCTGATGCTCATCAATGATATTCTGGATTTGGCAAAAGTCGAAGCCGGGAAAATGGAATTGCATTCTACCCGGGTCGATCTACCTGATTTTTTAAATAGCGTTGTCGGCATTATGCGTATGGCTGCATATCAGAAGGAGATCCAATTTGTCTTCGACAGCCAACAAGACTTTCCTGTAGCTGTCAAAGCCGATGAGAAACGGCTCCGCCAGGTGTTGCTCAATCTGCTGGGCAATGCGGTTAAATTCACCAATGAAGGGCGTGTCACATTACAGGTCAAAAACCGAGGTGCCAATAAAAAACAAATTTCCCTGGAATTTGAAATCCGAGACACCGGTGTCGGTATAAGCCCCATGGAACTTACCGGAATTTTCAAACCCTTCGAACAAGCCGGCGATGCAGAAAAACGTTTCGAGGGAACGGGCCTGGGCCTGACAATTACCCGCCGGTTGATTCATCTCATGGGGGGTGAGCTTCATGTGGAAAGCCAGTTGGCTAAGGGATCGGTTTTCCGGTTTGAGATCGCCCTGCCCTTGGCAGCGGCACCATCTACCCTGGGCCGAATTGCGGAAAACCGGCATGTCGTTGGCTATGGAGGGAAACGCCGAAAAATACTCATTGTGGACGACACAAGGGAGAACCGCCAGCTGCTTTCCGACCTGCTGGTGCCCCTCGGCTTTGATGTCACCCTGGCTACCACCGGAAAAGAGGGCGTTGAGCAGGCAAAGGCGATTCGGCCCGATCTTATCCTCATGGATTTGGTGATGCCGGTCTTGAACGGTTTTGAGGCCGTTAAGATCATCCGGGAAATCCATGAAATCAAGGCGGTGCCGATCATCGCCATATCCGCCAGTGTATTAGACCCGGACAGGAAAAAAAGTCGGATAGTCGGCTGCCAGGAGTTCATCTCCAAGCCAGTGGAAGCGGACAGACTCTTTGGCATCATCAGGCAATATTTGGAACTTGAATGGATTTACGAAGAGACGGCATTTGTTCCGGAAATCACCTGGCCGAATGCCGAGTTAGAAGAAAAAATCATTCCACCGCCACCTGCGGAGCTTGAAATACTGTATGAGCTGACCATGTTCGGCGACTTAAAGCGTGTTCGGGAAAAAGCCCTGGAGTTGAAGGAGGTGGATGTCCGCTATGCCCCCTTTGCACACAGATTGTGCGTCTATGTCGAAGAGTTTGAGGATGAGCCGATCCTGAAATTGCTTGATCGATTTATGAAAGATGCTTCATAAATGGGCAATTACGGATTTTTTCCTGGGGAAGTAGACGTCAAACTGAGGGGCAGGATGAGCAACAAAAACAACACGATTCTGATCATTGATGACAGCAAGACCAACATCGGAACGCTGAGTGCTGTCTTGGAATTGCACGGTTTTAAAACGATTACCGCCCGTAGCGGCAAAATGGGCATTCAGCGGGCGATTTATGCCAAACCCGATCTGATCCTGCTGGATATCATGATGCCGGGGCTCGACGGTTTCGAGACATGTTGTCTCCTCAAAGCCGATGATGGGGCAAAGAACATTCCCGTAATTTTCATGACTGCCCTGGCTGATATGGAAAGCAAGCTTCAAGCCTTTGATGCCGGCGGGGTAGATTACATCACCAAGCCATTTGAGGAGGCAGAAGTGCTGGCAAGGGTGAAAACGCATTTGACCATTGGCAGGCTCCAACAGGAACTTGAAGCCCGTAATCGTGAATTGGCAGCTCTGGTTCATATCGACGGTCTCACAAGAATTGCCAATCGTCGACATTTTGACAGATACATCAATCAGGAATGGAAAAAAATGCGCCGGGAAAAAGGATGCATGGCCCTGATTTTTATCGATATCGATTACTTCAAACAGTATAATGATTATTACGGGCATCAGGCGGGGGATGAATGCCTGAAACAAGTCGCCCGACTATTCGATAACGCTGGGCAACGACCTGCAGATTTGGCGGCACGGTATGGTGGCGAGGAATTTGTTATTCTTTTGCCCAATACCGATAACACCGGTGCAAAACATATAGCAAAAAGCATTCAGACGTCACTCCAGGAGCTGCAGATTCCCCATGCACGATCGACCGTGAGTTCGCGGCTCACATGCAGTATGGGCATTGCGTGGTGCAAGGTCTCGGATCAGGTTTTTTCCGTAGAGATATTTATCGGTATGGCTGATGCGGCCCTGTATCGAGCCAAAACACAAGGGCGCAATAAATTTATCATAAGTGATAAAAATTAGGCATGGAAAAATCCCTGGAATCCGGTGTAGACGAGGTGGCCTAGGACCGGATATATTTATCCTCACCCATCCCGTAGAATTGATCAAAGCTGACCCTGTTACCGTCATCATCCGTTATAAAACCTGAAAATCTTCCGTAGGGGGCACGGTATTTTGTCTTAAATAAAAGGGCATTGATATCTACCTTGCCTTCAATCTCCGGGGTAAACTCAATATCAACCCGGCCATAGCTATCCTTGATATACCATTTCCCCATGGCGCCGTCAGGCCGTGAAAATTTTATCGGGGGCAACAGGTGGGTTGTGTTACCAATCCAGAGGCAATTCTCATTATAGGTTTCATGATCCTGAACCTGGTTATCAGTCAGGTTGAACCCTGTAAGCCTTCCATCCTGATCATGTCCGGCTGTGGTTATCCAGTCGTATTTCATTTCAAAGGGGTAATAGCCTTTATGATCATCCAAAATCATAAATCCCCTCTCTTTTGTAAAGGGGATTTTCTCCCCACCAATCTCAAGCTCACCCGTAAGGGGCATAAGGGCTTTGTGGGAATACAAGGCCCGGTTGGGCCCGAAAGGCTGACAAATTACGATAGGGGTTGTATCCTCTTTTTTGTGACTCGCCTCAAACCAGCAGTTGAGATCCGGCTGGCCTTTTTGTCCCTGGGTCCTGATGGTCACGCGTATACGATCCTGTTCCAGGTGGTTGTGAAGATGAAAAGAAAATTTTCTACCGGCACTATAAGAAACCTGATTGAGAAGGGAGGTCCCGACAATGGGCTTCCAGGGGGGGAGGAGTTTTTCAAAAATATATTTTTTGTTTTTTTTGATATCGATCACCACGAGCTGTACCACTCCCATGAGCTTTGCGTTGTAGATGGCCCCTAGTATAAAATAATCTCCGTTTCCGATCTGGAAGGCTTCCCACTCTTTTAACCGCATATATTTTAATAGTTTAGGGACCGACAGGGGGAGGGGCTTTTTTGCATCGAGCATATTGATCGTCTTAAACGGTCCGTTAAATGTGCCGAAGGTAAATTTTCCGTTGTTAACCATTTTTGCCGGTGGTGTTTCATATTGTCGTGTATACGTTTTCATATGTTCCCTATCCCGATGATAGAACAGACCTTGGGAATTTGGCCAGGTATATTATCCATGCATGTTTAGCGCTTTGCTTCATTTCGTGCCAAAGGTCAAGCCAGGTACAAGCACAACCTGCTGTGCTTGTACCTGGCTTGGTGTGCATTTCAACGTTTGGATTTTGTTATAGCAGACTCAACCTTATTTTTCCATTTCAGCCTTTTTAACGCGGATTTTGTTACCGGCAAGATCCTTGCCATCGAGTTTTTTCATAGCCGCCTTGGCTTCTACAGCCTCAGGCATCTCGACAAATCCAAACCCCTTTGATTTACGGGTTGCTTTATCGAATACGAGGTCGCAGGACTGCACTGTGCCATGAACCTTAAATAGCGTCTGGAGTTCTGCTTCTGTCGTTTTACGGTTAAGATTTCGGACTAGTAATTTCATAATTCACCTTGTTCTTAATATAGTTAAAATTCAGTGCCATGGCTACTCGCGCCGGCTTGAACGAATTATTCGGCGAGGGTTGATATACGACCCACCGGGGTGGGTATCAAATACGACAGGATTTGACAACCTATTTTAAACACTCCACTCTGTTTTCTAATGGAACGATACGCCATCCTGAAGGATGAATAGACCATAGTCAAGGCAATTGGGCCCATCCGTTTTTCCAGCCACACGAATAGAGATGTCATGATAACGACCCACCAGTGGATTCACCCGACAAAACCGGTTCTGCGACAGGCAGGAAAACATGAAACGCCGACCCTTTCCCGACCTCGCTTTCAACGGTTATCCTGCCACCGCGCTTTTTTACAATACCGTGGACCACGGAGAGGCCGATGCCATCGCCTTCACCAACCGCTTTTGTCGTAAAGAAGGGATCAAAGATACGTGGCATATTTTCCGTGGCTATGCCATGCCCCGTATCACGGATCGTCAGTTTTACAAAATCACCGGGTTCAACATCCAGCACCCCCCGCAGATCTTCTTTCTTGAGTTCAATGTTTTCCAGGGTGACCCCAAGAACACCATGGCCGCCTCCCATGGCATCTAACGCATTCATGCAAATATTTCCAACAACCGTTTTAAACTGAGACGGGGCAAGATTAATATTTCCAATATCCAAGGATATTTTCTCATCCACGATGATATTCTTATGGATTGAATCATTTATGGAATCAAGCACCCCATAAAGTAAAACATCGGGGGTATAGGGCGCTTTGGGTGAGTCTTTTTGTTTGCTGAACGCCATAATCTGCCGAACAAGATCCGTCGCCCGATGGGCAGACCCCAACACCCGTCCAATATATTTGTAAGACTTTGAAGATTCGGGCATTTCCCTTTTAACCATCTCCGCATACCCTATAATGGATGCAAGGATATTGTTAAAATTATGGGCGATCCCCCCCGCCATAGTGCCGATGGCTTCCATTTTCTGGGAGTGGCGGAGCTGCACTTCAAGCATCCCCCTTTCCGCTTCCGCCTGCTTGAGCCCAATGATATATCCCAGCCTTTGGGCAATGGTATTGATCAAATTTCTCTCTTCCTTACGAAAAGGCCCTTCATCAATTTCGGGTTTTTCCTCAAGGTAATAGATCTCCATGGCTCCGGCCGATCTGCCGAGAACGATTATTTCTTGAGACTGCCGCCATTGGGTTTCCTTGAAGTTGTCTGACAGATATACCTGATCGTCCAATCGGATCTGTGCGCAAGTTGCCTCGGGATACCGCCAGGCAAAAGGAATAAGACGTACCGTACCATGAAGAATCTCTTCTACATTCTCTTCTTTTTCAACCAGTTTTGAAATGCCGTACAAACACTTCAGCTCTTTTATCCGTTCGTCAAGATCGTGGGTCTTCTCTTCCACCAGCATCTCGAGCCGGCGCTTCTGGCCCTCGATGGTTTTCACCCGAAAACGAAACCCGCCGTAAATCAAGCCGGTCACCAGGACCAGCATGAAAACTCTCAACTCCCAGGTTTCCCACCAGGGCGGGGTAACGATAACCTTTAATTCGGCAATCTTGTCGCTCCACAAGCTGTCGTTGTTTGAACCTTGAACTATGAGGGTATATTCACCCGGAGCAAGCCCAGTATAGCGTCCCTGGCGTAATTTACCCGAATCAAACCAGTCATGGTCAACCCCCTCCAGTTTGTAACGATAACGGTTATGTTCAGGATAACGATAATTAAGGGCCGCAGCTTTAAATTCAAAAAAGTTGTGTCGCCAGTCCAATTGAAGGGTGTCAACCCGTTCAAGGGCTTTCCCTGGGTCTGTGGGCTCCCCTCCCTGGGTCAGTGAGGTCAGAAAGACCGGCGGCTGATAGGCATTGTCTTTAATTTGTTCAGGATGGAACGTATTAATCCCGCCGCGGCCAAAGAACCACAATGCACCATCCCGTGTCTGAATGGCGGTAAAACTGCCCCCGATTCCTGAAACAAGACCGTCATCTGTGCTGTACAATTTGTAACCACCGGAATCCGCGTTCAATTTTACCAGTTTACCGCTGCTGTAACCCGATATCCACAAATAGCCCTGGCGATCTTCCAGTATTTGACTAGCAGAGCTTAAGGGAAATAACCCGTTTTGCTGGTTATATCGCTTAAATGTTCCCGCTTCCGGATCAAACTGATCAACGCCTTTTTCCGTCGTTACCCAGTATCGGCCAACCGAATCCCGGAACACCTGATAGACTGAGTTGCTGCTGATGCTGGCCGAATCCGTGGGGGAATACGTATATTTCGCCACCACCTTTTCGGTTCGCGGATCAAATTTATCCAGTCCACCGCCCCGGGTACACAGCCAGATCATACCGGAATCATCCTGGTACAGATTGGGAATGGTATTGTCAGAGACGGTATCATGGGAATTATCAACAGAAGAAACAAACCAGGAAATTTCGCCATTTAACCGGTTAAATTTGAGCAGTCCCGATCCCCAGGTGCCATACCAGATAATATCGGGGTTGGTGCCGTCTTGAACAGGACTGCCGGGCCAGTTTTCCCCGGGATATTTTTGGATCACCTTTCCCGCCTGTTTATCGAACAAGACGATATGATTTCGGGTGGTCACCCATAATTTGCCTTCGTTATCTTCAAGGATCGATTGCCCATGGAATTCCGGCAAACTGGACGGGTCAGCCGGGTCATGACGATAATGGGTAAAGGTCCGGGTGCGTCTGTCATAGCGGTTCACCCCGTCGCTGCCCACAGCAATCCATATGATTCCTTCCTGATCTTCGATCACCTTGGCGATGAAGGGACCTTTACTTAAACTGTTGGGATTCTGCGGAATATGCACATACCGTTTAAATTTTCGAGATCCCGGATCGCTTCGATGCAGTATACCGCCATAACCGGAGAACCAGAGCACCCCTAATGGATCCTGATATATGGTTGTGATATAATTTTCGCCAATACCGTCCATATTATCAGGGGTATAGCGATAATGGATAAACCTGCCGGTCCCTTTATCAAACATATTCAATCCGCCTTCAACGGTGGCGAACCACAGCATTCCGCTGGTATCCTCCATGATTGATAACACGCCGTCATCGCTTAAACGGTTATCAACCCCAGGGGCATGGCGATAATGGGTGAACCTTTTCTCCCCCTTTTCCAGGCGATTTATACCGCCATTCATGGTTCCGACCCAGAGTATGCCGTCCCTGTCTTCAAAAATGCTGCACAGATACTTCCCGTGGAGGCTTCCGGGATCAGCATTGTTTGTTTCATATTGCGCAAGCACAATACCCTGCCGGGGGTCAAATTTGTGCAGGCCCTTGGCGGTTCCGACCCACAAGAACTGCTCCGCATCCAGATAAACACTCCAAATATCAGCGTCAATAAATTGCGCCTGATAATGGGTAAACGTCCGACTGGCCGGGTCAAACTTATTCAACCCGTTTCCGGTGCCGATCCAGATCATGTGGTCGGCATCTTCCACAATGGCCTGCTGTTTGCTGTCACCAATATGGTCACTGCTGATACTGGCAGGATCGGTGGGATCATGGAGCCAGGTGGTGAAGGTATCCGTGGCTTTATCATACACACTGAGTCCGCCCAGGGAGCCTGCCCAGATCAATCCCCGGCTATCCTCATACAGGGCGGTCACATAATTGCCGGCAATGGAACCGGGACCCGCGACATAGGGCTTAAAGGCATACCCATCATATTTATACAAACCGTTATTGCCGCCTATCCAGAAAAAACCGTCCCGGTCCTGAATAAAGGTGTTGGTCAGAAAACCGGTTTCGATTTTATCAAAACGGATGTCGGCAGGATCATGGGCATAGGTTACCTGGGCTGACACGGTGAGGATCAGCAGGACGGCTGACAGAACTGTTCTGAATATCGTTTTTATAGCTTCTCGCATATGAATAGATCCTGTTTCTTCTAAATTCGTGCTGGGAGCGTTATGGCAAGAGGGTGGATTATGGAAATCTGACATAAAAAGACGAATTATACAAACAGAAGATGGATTATTGACAGATAAAATGATAAATAGACTGGGATTATAAAAAGGATGCTGTTGCCGAAAAAAGGATTCAGTATCAAAAAAACAATTTATTAATTGAGACGATAAAATGGAAAGACTTTTAGTTATCATTGCTTCTGCTGCTTTTGGAACTGCTTTTTTCTTATGGTTTTCCCAAGTGGTTAAAAAGCAATCCATGCAAGAATATATCCTGTCACACCAGTGGCTGTTACATCCGAACGCAATCTGCTACTGGCGGGCGGTCATGGCTATCATGGCATTTACCCTCTACTTTTTCACCCCGTATCAATCCGTTGCTATATTTGGATTCAGCTTTGCGGCCATCCTTGATGGCGCCGACGGTATTGTGGCAAGGGCTTGCAATCTGGGAACTCGCTGGGGAGAATGGCTGGATCCCATGTGTGACAAATTAACCTATTTGCCGCCATTGATCGGATTTGCCTATGTAGGGATTCTATCCATAAAACTGGTCTGGATCCTTGTGGCCATTGAATTTATGGGCCAGTTTTTTGCCCGCCGGATTCTGACCTGGCTCAAATTCTCCGGGGCTGCCAATAATTTTGGTAAAATAAAGGCCATCATTTGCTTTGGCCTTGTTATTTTATGTGCATTGATGGATAAAAATCCAGAGATCATAAACATGGCCGATGGCGTTCTCATGGCCTGCATTATCCTTTCATCCGCATCTGTGGTCTTTAAATTTATCCCCAACCGGCTCTATGCAGACATTCTTTCGTCACTTAATTTTTGTTGCGGTGTCACCAGCCTGTTCCTGACCCATCATCACTATTTTGCCTGGGCAATTTGTATCATCATCGTCGGACAATTGTTTGACCTGTTTGACGGACGGATGGCGCTCAAGCATGGTGGCACGAAATATGGTCCTTTAATGGATGATATTGCCGATTTTGTCAGCTTTGGACTGGCACCCGCCTATGTGGTTGTGGAAACAGGCGGGTCGTTGGCATGGTTTGTCGGTGGGCTTTTCATCATCGGGGTTGCATTTCGTCTCGTCCGCTTTATCATGAAGGATAAAAACCGAACAGACCTGCCCGAGGGGATATTCAACGGCCTTCCCAGCCCTGCGGGAGCATTGATCGTTCTGGGTGCATCTCTTGTTTCAACTCCGGTCATATTGTGGGGGCTGACCTGTGCCTCCGTCGGCCTGATGGTGAGTCACATTCGTTTTGCCCATTTTGGACGGGTGATCCTCAAACAGATGCCTAAACCCGTTTTTTTTATGATCAGCGCATCCATTATTGTTACGCTTTCTTTTGTTATTAAAACAAAAAACCCCCAGTTGTTTGGCTATCTGATTCTGGCTTCTGTTATTGTCTATATCGCTGCAGGCAGGAAGTGGGTACACCAATAATCAGCAATTTCCCTGCATGATGGTTTAAATCAACGGGGGGCGGTTCAGCCCCGGCTGTTTTATTTATGTACGGCCAAACCCCAGCACACAATTTTCAATCATTTCACTTCCAAATTCAAAAGTATACTGACCGATCTCTTTAAAACCATTTTTCTTATAGAATCCAATCGATTTATTGCGAACCCAAGTGTAAAGCCAAAATCGGTCCCCATATCGGGCCCTGACTTCCGATAAAAGTTTCCGGCCAATCCCATTCCCTTGAAAAGGTCCATGAACATAGAGTTTCGCTATTTCAAATCCGTTTTCTGCACTCTCAAACTGAGATTCCAGGTTCACAAGTGTGTACCCCCGAAGATAAACCCCATCAATATAGACGAATAATCTATAATTGGGTTCACGCAACACTCCTTTAAAGTACTTTTCCGTGAAGGTGGATAATACATACGTTGAGCTCTCCGTTCGGATACCCTCAATTGCATAGGTTTGAAGCCACACGTCCATTGACAGTGCCGCCAGATTAATGCAATCCCCATCATTTGCTTCTCTAATCATTATAGATCCTGACCCGGACAAGCCGGAACCAAAGCGTAGTTCAAATTCTTTTGCCCAAATGACACAAAACCCAGAGATAAACGCCTATATTTCCATGACATATTCTTTCATCCCATTCAAGGTGTTGCCGACAAAATAAACCTCCCGCTGCTGAATATCTTCGGCCAGGTATTTCATGTTGGCAAAGGCGGCATCCTCTTTTTTCAGGGTTGCAATGATCCGCTCTTTCAGGTTCCCCTCCCCTTTCTCCAATTGACTCCTGACCACCTCCACCCAAAACAACAGCTGACCCCGAGCCGCTTTCAATGCGGCTTTTACATCCTCCCTGAATCCATAATGGCCATAACAGATCATGGCGGTGTCAAGGGGTATAATACGATCAAGGGAGGCCAGGGACATTTCCAATTTAAACCTGGGCGGTGTTGCAGGGCGTGCATAGATACCCTCCTTCAGGCAATGAATAACGCCGGCCACTTCCCCTGCAAACAGGTAGTTCTGAAATTGGAAGCAGAGATGGTGAATCGCATGGCCCGGTGTTTCAAAAACATTAATATCACCGGCTCCGGTTTCTATCTGGTCCTGGAATGCAACGGCTCCGGCCGGCACCGGTATGATCTCGCCATAGGATTCAGCAATTACTCCCAGGACCTTTAGACTCCCCTGCCACAATTTATCCGGGGCGGTCATATGACCGACTGCCTTCGGATGGCAGATGATTTTGACTCCCGGATAATGCGCCACCAGGGCACCGGCACCCCCGGCATGATCAATATGGATATGGGTCAACAGGATGTAATCAATCCGTTCAACGCCGATCTCTTTAAGGGTTTTGATCAGGCGCATGATGGAATATTTAGGACCGGGATCGACCAGAAAAGTGGTCGTCTCACTCTTATAGAGCCAGGCATTAATGAAATTACGAAACCCGGGCAGCTTCTGATCAAGAGTGATCAGGTAAAGATTGGGGTTTACGATTGAATAGGTCATGGGGTTTATGGCATTACTCCCTCAAGAATATACATATCCAGTTTAAAAAGCGGAGGCAGACGCACCAATGACCATGGTTTTGCCGTCATGGTACATGGGCAACCATCCTACCACAGGGGGGAGGATTCCCAAACAGGTGTTTTTTTTTGGGGGGGATGCTGATAAAGGTGGAAATATTGAACCATAAAATGGTATATGGAACGTCAGTTAAGGGCTTATAATCATGAACTTTAAGATTTTGTTGTGGCAGGCGATTCTGTCATGGCTGTTTGGATGAGGCAACAGTATGGGTAGCTCGTTTCAGGAACAACTTCTCAAGGCCGGACTGGTAAACAAGAAACAGGTCAAAAAGGCCAAACACGACAAACGCATCACCAAGCAGCAGAAAAAAGGGACAAAAACGCCTGTTGAAAGCAGCATCGCCCGGGAAGAACGGTTGGCCCATGAAGAGCGTAACCGGGAACTCAACCGGAAGCGCAATGAAGAAAAAAAGAGGCGTGAAAAGTTAGCCCAGGTAAAACAGCTCATCGAGACAAACCGGTTAACCCTGAAAGAACGTAATGATGATGAACCCTACTACTTTGTCGTGGGAAAGCGGGTAAAGAAATTATTTCTCTCTGAAGAAATTTCAAAGCAGCTGACCACCGGGCAGTTGGCCATTGTCAAGCTGGAGGGCAAATTCGAGTTGATACCGGCCAGTGCGGCCCAACAGGTCGCCAGTCGGGATCCGAAAAGCATCGTGGCCTTCCATGATCCATCATCGGATTCACCAACCTGATTTGCCGTCCGAAGCCAATATGAACAAACTCGTTTTGTTCATATTGGCTGAAGAAAATCCCGCCTGCCGGGCTTTTTTTTTGCGTCACCGGTCCTATCGATGTTATATTTTATAATCGGCCCTTCATCATTACTCGATCAATTTTAGAATTGTTTTTGAGCAGTATTCCCCCACATCGGCAAGCCCGTCTACGGGTAAAAACAACCGTGCATTATTTGAAAATAAGCAGGTTACTGACGCCGGAAAATCGTCATCCGCTTCATAAAAGATATAGCACAGCGCAATTTTCGGAAGGGGATAAACAATAAAGGAAAAATCTCCGCCTGTTCCATCAGGCGCGTCCTCTCCCTTGAGTGTTTCGGTGACAATCCGGACCGACTCTTTGATTTTGGCCACATGGGGGACAAGCAACTGCTCCGTGTGTGTCGTAAAGGCCCCCGCATAGGGTGCACTGTCCGGTAACTCTTTGAATGCTTTTAACGGCGCAGGTACGCATATATCGGGGCGGGCGTTCAAGGCATAAAGAGAGATTAATATACCAAACACGGAAGAGTGTTCTTTCTCACCCAGGGTAATCCCTTTCGGTTCAATCCGGCACTTCTCTCCAAATGCCTCAAAAACAAACCGATCTCCATCCTGTTCGCCGGGAAGATTCCCAGCAAGGTCCCCCGGCAGACCACCGTATAGCGCATTAAGATTGTCTTGAACAATTTTCGCATAATTGTCCGTCATTCCTTACCTCCTGTATTTTGACCTAGTCAAGTAAATTGGTCGATTCCACCCATCCCCATCGCACCCCGCTCTTTAAAGCAGGAAACGGCACACTTCGGGTCCACCTAATCTGGACAAGCCAGAACCAAAGCGTTTTTCTGATTTTCTTGCCAAAACAACACGAAAATCAGAGCTAAGGGATTTTGTAAAACCCTTTGCTGTTTTTGACACGGGTTTGCATGCGCATGGCCGCTTCAGACTGCTCCAAAGACAACGGATACGGGGCCTTGGCTGTGGGATGCACAACCACCCAACAGGATCACCATGGAGATGAGGACAAAAATCAAAAAGGGCCTTGCCATTTAACATAGGCGTAAAAAAACTTTTTGACGGACTTGAGCTCATCGGCAAAGGACAAAAGCCCGACACCCTGGCCGATGGCTATCTCATTGACCACCATGGCCCGGTTGGTATAGGCGGTAAAATTCAAGGCCCTGGCCTCCAGGGTGGAGGCGGTAAAGGCAGCGGCATCAGCGGCATTTTGCAATTGCATTTTTTCCGTAGTAATCCTACCCGCCTGATAAAGAAACACCACGGAAACAAGAATAACGCTTAACATGGCCAGAACAAAAACAACGGCCTGACCTGCCTGGTTGCTTAGATGCAAAGCGTCCGCCTTCATTCCTGTTTCAGAGTTTGGCTTCAAAAAACCAAGTTCCCTAAAATAGTTTAGTTGGTCTGGTCTTCGACATAATCTTTCAATTTTTTATCCTTGGCCCCGGAGGCAGCGGTTCCTGCGGCAGACGTGGCCTGGGCGGCTTTTCCGGCGTCACCTGCCAAGAATTCGAAATGCTTGCTTACAAATAACAATTCATTCTTTATTTTTCAGCGTTTCGTCAAGATATTCCAGCACTTCGATAGGAAGCTGCCCATGAAACGTCTCGCGATCAAACCCCTCCGGGTCAGTGGATGGGCGAAAGCGCGCATTTTTCATATGGGGCGGAAATGGACTCAAGAACGAAAAATGTCCTGCATTCTCAACCACTCTGCAAGTAACCTTGGATCGGTCAGGAACACGGTCCATTACCACGTCCCCATACCACCGTGGCGTAAACGGGTCATGCTCAGCCACAAGCATGAGAATTGGAACGGTGACATTCTTCAACGAGTCGTCGGGGATGTAAAAGGCGGTAGCCGGTGCCAGCAGGACAAGCGCACGAACCCGGGGATCAGGTACCACATCAACCCTTTGCCGGGTTTCTGACCAAGGTGTGCCGCCTGCCACTGCCAGAGCAGTGTAACCACCCAGTGAATGCCCGATGATTGCGACGTTGTCCGGTTGTACACACCCACTGAACTGAGGGTCGAAGCAGACGGCATCCATGGTCATCCGGACATGCCTCGGGCGGTTCACAAGGTTCTCGTGGGTGTCGTCCAATTCGTTGTTGTTGCGGTTGTTTCCAGGGTGCTCAAGCATGGCAACAACGTAACCGCTCTTTGCTAAATGAGTAGTGATGGTTCGATAGAGCAGATGCGAACCACCGCCACCGTGGGAAACCATTATAAGAGGAAACCGGCCTACCGCTATTAGCGCGTCCGGGCTGACGTCAATGGCGTAGGGTCCGAAGAATTTGGGGGCAGAAGGTACCTCTGTCGGATACATAACAAGGACTGGAAACGAGATGCCATGGGCCTCGTCTTTGATTTGCATTTCACGGCTACCAACGAACATGGAGAATTCCTTTCATGTTGAGCGATTTGTTCTGGGTTTGATTTTCCACGATTTTAAGAATCTGAACCGAATTGGGAACGAATAAAGTCCAACACAACAGGCCATATCTCAACCGTTGCATTTTGACTGGCAATAAGCCTTGGATGATTATAATCTTCCAAATAACCATTTGCCTTTGAGCACAAAACATATTTTTTTTGAGTACTACCCAGCCAATGAAACATTTGTCGGCACCCATTGGAAGGAGCGATTAAATCATTTCCACCTGCGATCAAAACCGTGGGAATATGAATATTATTAAGCGCCTTGCCATAGTCAAAGCCATCTTTTCCAATCCATTTCCCAGAGCGGTTCCACCGGCACCATTGTTCTAAAAATCCCGACACCTCATCTTCCGGCCCCAAACCAAACAACGGCCCCGGAACTTTGCCAAGCACTTGGATGACGATTGGAAGGATCAGGGTCGTTAGTTTGCCGATCCATGTTTTACCTGCCCCGGTTGTTTGGGAGCCTATTCCAGCGATCGCTTTGATTTCATGCTGTCGGTGATGATTTCTTGCCATATAAATCAGGGGTAAAAAGCCTCCGCCGCTGTGTGCGACCCATATGCATGACTTTTTCTTTGTCTCTTTCAGCACGGTTTTAATAACAACCGGCACATCATGAAGTGCGAAGGCTTCTGCATCAGGATACAACGCCCCATATTCACTGAGCCCATGGCCACTCCATTCATAAATCCAACAATCAAATCCATTCAGATGTAAGAACTCGGCCATTTTTTGACAAATACCTGCGTTAGAGAATGTACCATGGGTCAATATAACCGGCGGTGAAGCACTCACTGAATTTTCATACCGGTATAATGCAATTCTGCTGTTTTTTTCACCTTTAATAAAAATAGGCGTGGGCAAGGGCTTTTTATGATTTTCAAACATTCTCAATTTGATTCCTGTTCGGTTTTGTATCGGATGATCGTAAAATCCTTGAGCGAAACATCACTCTCCCACTGGGGCAACCTGTCCCTGGGACCTTTGATCTGCACCAGGGGAGGCACACGGTCCGCAAGCCCATTTATCTTGGCCCATAATGTCGTATCTCCCCAAAAATGCGGGGGCGTATCAGCGGCAGCCACTGAAGCAAAAATGTTGTTCGGTGTTTTGCAGCCGGCACGGATCGCTTCAAGGGCGAGGCTTTCAAGAAACCCCAATCCAGTTGTCAGGTCAGGCTGTTCCTGTAGCCATCGTGATACCGCGGCCGGGACCCAGGGCAAAGGCGCCTCTGTTGTTTCTGACAGTTTGGTGAGTAAAACGACATCCTGGGTTGCGAATGCTTTGTCCACGACGGCTGCAAACCTGAATTGCTCACTTGAGACGGGACGTCGGTTAGCATAGAGGGATGCAAGCTGTTCCGGCGCCAGTTGCCCGAGCCCGTGGAATGGCACGATTCCGGGGAATGCATCGACACAAAGGAGTTCCACGTTCCGGATACCTTTGTGGTCTAGGCACGTGAGAATATGGGCAAGCATCGACTGATCAAAAAGACAGGCATCGAACCACAGAACAATATGCGCGTAGGAAGCTGATTCCACCAGTTTTTTGTACTGAAGATGCAATGTCTCCAGAATATGCTCCCGATCCAAACCGCCTGCAGTGAATTTCTCCAGAAATAATGCACGAGCACTAAGGGTCTCTTCATCCAGCCAACCCGGCTGCCGGGGGCCATCATAAAGAATGTCATGCCAGACAAATATTTCACCGGGAAGACCCGCCTTTGCCATACTTCCGCCTGCGCTATCGCCGCTGGTGATATGCAATACGTTGTTCATCTCTCTTCTCCTGCCGAACCTAGGTCTGTTTTCTCTCTGTCCATTAATGTACCCGATAAACCGCCTGGTTCCTGCCCCCAGCCTTTGCCTGGTACAAGGCCTTGTCTGCGGTTTTAATCAAATCATCCAGGGCTATCCCCTGCCCTGGCACCACGGTTGTAAATCCGATACTTGCCGTCAGGCATTCTGCAATATCCGAGGCACGGTGGGGAATGTTCAGGGCCCTGATATCTGAGCAAATCCGGTTGACCCTGTTTTCCATCTCTGCCATGTCAACATCAAAGAGGATGCCGGCAAACTCCTCTCCCCCGTATCGCCCCACCACATCGTTGGACCGTTCAAAGAGACGGCTGATGGCAACCGCTACCTGGCGGAGGCAAAGATCACCGGCCTGGTGGCCGTAGGTATCGTTAAAGGGCTTGAAATAATCAATATCCAGCATGAAGACGGAAACAGGCACCCTGGCCCGGATGGCATTTTTAATCAGCATTTCTCCGGCATCAAAGATCTGCCGGCGGTTGTACATGCCGGTCAGGGAATCTTCAGAGGCCAGTTTTTCAAGTTTTCGGTTGACCCGCGTCAGCTCAACGGTCATGGATTCCAGTTCCTGGTTTTTTTCACTCAGGGTCCGGGTCCTTACCGTCACCCTGTTTTCCAGATCCTTATGAACCCGGGCATTTTCCAAGGAAATAGCAATCTGGGCAGACAGCATATCCAGGATCCGTATCCTGCGTTCGGAAAACACCCCGAATGCCAGGCTATTTTCCAGGTAGAGAATCCCCGAAATCACCGACTGCCGGACAATGGGCATGCAGAGGGCGGATTTGGGATGATGGGTTTCAAAATAGGGATCCCGGGCATATTGATTTTCCGGTTCAGCCGTGTTAATCAGCACCCGCTCCTTTGTCCGCGTCACATACAGGAGAATGCTTTCAGGAAGGGGCAACGGGTCACTGCTGTCCCTGGCCAGGTGTTCTATCCGCCCTTCTTTTAGCACATTCTGGGTTTCGACCCGGAACGTATTGTCTGAAACAGACAGAAAAAAGCCCTTGTCCGCCCCGCTGTTCACCAGAACGATCTCCATAAGAGCGTGCAGCAACCGATCCAGGACGATTTCCTTTGAAATGGCCGTAATACTGTTCAGGATGGTGTCAAAGTCAATGAGGGCATTCACCTCGCTGCCCGTGGTGGATGCGTCAAGGGGCACCCCCGATACCGCCGAAGACTCCTGCTCCTGGTGCAACAGATGGGCATATGCCTGGGTCATGTGCCGGACTTTGGCTGTCGCTCCCCAGCGTTCGTAACCGATGAGGGCATTGTTCAGGTAGAGCCTTGCCTGCTGGAACATATCCCGTTTCAGGTAATAGCGCCCGGCCAGTTCGTTGGCCAGGGCCATCTCATTGACATAGCCCTGATCCTGTGCCAGGGTGACGGCCTTGTCATAGTATTCCCGGGACGCTCCGGCATCTGCCTCGATCCTGTACCATTCCGCCTTAATGAGGTAATACTTGTGGAGATAGTTGGCCCGCCCGGTTTTAGACCAGCGGTAAAGTTTGTCCCCACTGGCAGAAATCCGTTCCCGGATCTCTTTTTTACGATTCCCATCCGTTTCCTCCCCATGCCGGGCCAGTTGCACCAGGGCATCGTAAAAATGAAAGATGGGATCCAGGGGCATTCCCGAGGCACCTGCCAGGAATTGTTCGGCCCTGTCTGCATGTTCGGCCGCCCCGGCCCAGTCATGGAAAAGGTAGGCCAGGATCATCTTGTACAGATAGATGTAGAACAGGCCCACCATGTCGTTGTTGTGCTCATGGACGGACAGCATCTTTGTTTCATCATAGGCCGGACCGGCCAGTCGGCATGGATCAGGACAACGATCCGGATCCATGAGGTTCAGTACGGTCTGGTGGTGGATCTCATTCCACTGGACCGTGCCTTCCTGGGCAATGTTCACCAGGGCCTGGCTGTAATCGGCCATCTCCCTTTCAAGGAAATCCAGTCGGACACCTGTGAAAAAAGCATGGTAGTTGCGGGCATTGATGCTGTAACCGGCAAACACCAGGTCACCGGTTTCAAGCCCGATATCCCAGGCCCGGAGCAGTGGGGACAAGGTGTCCTTAAGCGGGGCCTGCCAGTGGGTCAGGAAGACATTGACATTGTTGAGGGTTCTGGCCTCGTAAGCCGATGCATCCAGCCGTTCCAGAAGGGTCAGCGCCAGCTGGCCGTAACGGTATCCAAGGTCGGTATCCCCGGCCACCCCGCACAGGACAATGCCGTAATTGGCATAGGCAAGGGCAGACATGGGGGCATTGCCGTACCCGAGACAGAGGTTGATCATCTTGGATACGATCAGGGGAAAGAGTTCAGGTGCGGCGATGTATGAGGACGGCAGGCTGATGGTCAGGATCTCCATGGCACTCAGTACGGCCGGATCGGTCATCTGGGGCAGGTCAATCAGGACCTCGGGCGGTTTCCCGGCCAGCAGCTGTACTGTCTTTTCAAGGCCAGCGGCAATGGCCGGACCGTCAGCCCTGCCCGGAGCCGGCAGACGGATATCCAAGAGCCGCAATACAGATACCGCATGTTCAAGGGACGGCAGCCACTGCCCCTGGGCAATGAGCGCTTCCATCTGAATCAGGTGGATGTTCATCCGGTCCGGCAAGTCTGCGGCATTGGCCAGCACCGCTTCCGAACATCGGGCCACCCTGTCGGTGTCCCCCATGAGATAGGCAATCCGTGCCGCTTCCGTGTTCAGGGCCAGGGTCAAGGCATAATCTGCCTGCCACGGGCGATCCCCCAGCAATGCCAGGCCGGTTTCCAGGTAAGTCTGGGCTTCGGCATAGGCCGTGGCAGCCCCGGCCTGCATTCCCGCATCCAGATTGAGCCGGGCCACGGCATGTTTCTCACCCGCCTCCAGGCATTGCTGTCCCTGGTTCATCTGGTCCGCGATTTCAAAAAGCTGTTTTGCCGGGATCTCTCCGTCCACCGCAGCCCAAAGCAGTTTACCGATGGTCAGGTGAAGCTGTTCCCGCTCATCACCGGGCAAGGTGGTCAGGGCGGCCTGTTGAATCCTGTCATGGACAAAGCGCACGGTTGAGTTGGCATCCGGCTGCACATCCACAAATTTATACCCGTTGTCCAAAAATTCCAGTATGCCGGACGCCACCACCGGCCAGATCCCCCCAAGGGTCTCTTTCAAGGGAGTGTTGGAGATAAGGCCCAGAGTATTCAGGTCAAAGCGGTTCCCGATGCAGGCCCCGACCTGGAGCAGGTAGCGGGTCTCCCTGGACAGGGTATCCAGACGGCTGACGAGCAGGTCCACCACATTCCGGCTGTAATCCTTTGCCCGGATGGCATCCATATCCCAGGTCCACTGGTTGTCTGCCCCGGAATAGACCAGCAGCCGGTCCCGGTAAATGGAGGCCAGCAGGGTGCGGACATAAAAGGGGTTGCCCAGGGTTTTTTCAAAAATCAGGTCAGACAGGGAACGAACCTGGGACCTTTTGGTTTTCAGGGCATCTGCCACCATGGCCTGGAGGTTTTCCCCTGAAAGATTCCCAAGCGCAATCCCATGAATCGACGCCCCTGAATCGATCAAATCGTCCTTCATCCGGATCATGGGATGGGTCTGGGATACCTCATTGTCCCGGTAGGCCCCGATCAGAAACAGACAGGTATCGCCATTGCCCTGGAAAATCAACCGGATCAGATCAAGGGAGGCCAGGTCCGCCCACTGGAGGTCGTCCAGGAAGAGCACCAGGGGGTATTCCGGCCGACTGATGGCAGAGATGAATTTACGGAACACCATGCGGAGTCGGTTCTCACTCTCCTTGGGCCCCAGTTTAGGCACCGCTGGCTGATGGTCGATGATCAGGGCCAGGTCCGGTATCAGGTCCGTCAGCAGGCGGCCGTTCTTTCCCACGGCCCTTAAAATATCCGCCCGCACCCTGTTGAACCGGTCTTCCGGCGCCATCAGGATCTGGCGGACAAAGGCCTCCATGGCCTGAACCAGGGCCGAGTATGGGATGTTTTTCCGGTATTGGTCAAATTTTCCAGTAATAAAACAGGCGTCTGCCGCTGAGATCGATTGGTGGATCTCGTAAACCAGGGCGGACTTTCCCACCCCGGAAGACCCGGAGACCATCATCATCTCCATCCCTGCCCTGGAGACCCGTTCAAAGGCATCCAGAACCTGCTTACGCTCACCAGACCTGCCGTAAAGGGTTTCCGGTATGGAAAATCGGTTAAACCGTTCAAACCGGCCCGGGGTAAATGCGGGATCAGAACCGGCAGGCCCGCGACATTCCTCAAGATCATGAAGAATACCCCGGACAGACTGATAACGGTCTTCGGCATTTTTTGACAGCAGCTTCATGACCACGGCATCCAAGCCGGGGCCAACATCAGGAGTTATGCCTGACGGGGGAACAGGGGTGGATGCAATATGGGCGTAGATCAGGGCCGTGGGATCTTCGGCCCCAAAGGGCACCCGACCGGTCAGCATCTCGTACAGCATCACCCCAAAGGAGTAGTAATCGGTTCTGTAGTCCACCACCCGGTTCATCCGGCCGGTCTGTTCCGGGGAAATATACTTGAGGGTTCCTTCAAGGGTATCAGGGGGATCAAGGTTCTGCACCTTCATCAGGACCAGGGTGGACAATCCGTAATCAATGAGCCGTATCTTGCCGTCCCCTTCCGACACCAGGATATTGCTGGGGTTGATATCCTTGTGGATCACATGGGCGTCATGGAGTTCGCCCAGGGCTGTGATCACCTGAATGGCCAGGCCCAGCCGTTTGCCAAGATCCGGGGCAGCATCAGCCAGATATGCCTTCAGGGACCTGCCCCTGACATATTCCATCTCCAGGCCGGGGCGGCCCTCCACCAGGGTCTCATCCAGGATCCTCCGGCAGCCGGGCAGGGTCAGGTCCTTTCCGATGCGCCATTCGTTTTTCAGCTGGGCCAGCTGCTCAGGCCTGGGCAGGTCCGACCTGAGAACCTTGAGTGCAACGGTTCTGCCGGTTGTTTCAATCGTCTTCAGAAATATGGTGCAGGTGGTCCCCACATGGAGGCGCTCTAAATCATCGCTCATATCACTGTCCCCGTGAACCGCTGATTGGAATATAGATTTTATCTGTGTGGGGGCAGTAACCATTTACATCCGCGAACCGCATTCCCCCGGTACAGCATACAATTTATGATGATGGTTTTTCAACAATAACGAATTTTCAATATATAAAAAGTTTTCACTCCCTTTGGAGTAGAAACCTTGATTTCATCCTCCACTCGTCTTCCTAACATGGCTTTACCTAAGGGCGAATCCATACTCAGTTTTCCGTCAACAACATTAAACTCATCGGGTCCAACGATACGATATTCGACCTCTTCCCCTTCTTCATCTTCGAGGGTAACGAAAGCACCAAAATAAACGATATCCTGATCATCAGGAATACGATCGACCACAGTTATCCCGTCGAGGCGTTTCGTTAAAAATCGAATTCTGCTATCAATTTCTCGCAAGCGTTTCTTGCCATAAATGTATTCGGCATTTTCGCTACGATCACCTTGTGCGGCCGCTTCTGAAACTCTCGCGGTCACCTGTGGTCGCTCAACTGTCCACAAGTACTGAAACTCTTCAGTTAATTTTTGTGCACCTTCCGGGGTGATATATTTGGAACCTTTTTTTATAGGAGGACGCCATCTACCCATTTTAAACTCTCAATATTTTAAGGACTATTTTATCCGCTAATCAATTTTAACCATCTCCCTATGGGGCAGAATAGTTGTCGTCCCAACCCGGAACGAAACGATTCAATTTGAATAGGGTGATAAGAAGGACAGCGATGGTAAGCGACACTAAAGCGTTTAAAGATGGAAATCTGCAGCGGCTTCAATTGCCATTTCTGGGATGCCATAGAATTTCCCATTGGGGAATACGGATGTCTCATAATCGTTGTGAGCATAACTGTAAAAGGCAAGGCCCCATTCATCCTTATCTCCAAAATAACGAAGTCGGCATAAATGTATCGGCGTATTCCTCATTCGTTCCATATGTTCTTCCCTTGTTTCCGGAAAATCAGACGGCCATTCTTTTATCACAGGCTCTAAAGGCTCAGTGTACGCATCAACATAACAAAATTTGTCACGAAATCGAATATCCAGTTTTGTATATCGACCGGCAAGGTTTGTCTCAGCATATTTAAGGATGCGTTGTTTTACCTCATATTGCACACTATCATCTATTTTCACCCCACCACTATCTGGGTCTCGTTGCCACGTATCCGACATTTTTAATCCTTTTTTGTCTCGATGGTATTTGTGCTATAGTTTTACGTTGTAAACCTACCCAATAAAAGATAGCCTTCGTGTTAATCAATATTTTTAAGTAGCGTTCTCTCCTCTTCCAATGAAAGGTAACGCCACTTACCGATTTCGAGGTCGAGTTTAAAACTGCCAATGCGGATTCGGTTCAATTTTAAGACCTTTAAAGGTGTCCCAAATTTTGGGTCTTTCAGCGCCCCAAAAAGCCGGCGAATATGCCGATTCTTTCCCTCGTCAATTTCTACCCTGAGTTTTGTTTTCGCGCCACCAATGCCGATTTTTTCGATGCCAATCGCTTTCAGCAGGCCGTCCTTGCTTTCCACTCCTTTCCTAGCCGCTGCAATATGTTCGTCTGTTACGTGGCCCCTGACCCAGATCTCGTATACCTTAATGCAATTCCCAGGTTTGGTCAACGCGTCGCCGACTTTGCCGTTGGTTGTAAATAATAGAAGCCCCCTAGATTCTAGGTCAAGGCGTCCGACGGGCATCCATCCGTCATGAAAAACCCAATCGGGCAAAATATCATAGACTGTTTTTCGCCCAAGTTCGTCAGAGCGTGTGACCACATACCCCTTAGGCTTATTGAGTGCTAACAGTGTTTTGGAATCGTTCACGGTTCTATTCATTAGGTGTTTTTGACGAGCCCTTAAATTAAAATTGTTTCCAGCAAACTATGATTGTGAGTTCCTCTTATTTTAAATAACGCTTTCATTATAGTAAATTTCAGAACGATTTACTATAGTAAAAACCGGGTGCATTTAGATGGTTAAAATTTAATTCAAGATTCAAGACCTGATAATCAGATAAAGGCCACGGCCCGGATTGGAGATCCGTCTGCCTGCTGAAAGGCGAGGGGCAAACAGGAGAACTCAACAGGCCCCGCCTGCAGCTGATTCAGGTTTGCCAGGTTTTCAACGATCACCATATCCGATCCAAGCAGAATCTTGTGGATGGGATAGGTCTGGGTATCGGAACTGTCCGCAGAAATGGTATCAAACCCGATCCCTTTTAACCCTATCCTTGCCACCCACTCAGCAGCTTCCGGGGTGAGTACCGGAAAGTTGGCAAAATAGTCGTCCGTTCCCCAATGCCGGCTCCAACCGGTATGGATCAAGAGAAAATCGGTGTTTTTCAGTTGATTCTCAAAGGGTTTGAGAACACCGAGATTTATGGATTTAGCCCCATTGGATTCAAGATGTACAACAGTGGCACTGCCGTGGAAACGGCTAATATCATATTGGTCCAGATATTTTCCGCCCTTTATCAGATGGGCCGGTGCATCCATATGGGTGCCTGTATGGGAGTAAAAGGTGATCTTTTTTTCGAGGAATCCATCCTGCTCAATGGAGCAGCCAGTGATGATTACCGGCTGCTCCGTGCCCGGATAAACAGGCATATCTTCATGGATGGGGTGGGTGAGGTCAATGGATGTGGTCATAATAATTTCAAATTCCTTTTTAATAGTGATTTGTTATATTATTTCAGTCTTAGGTAAAGATTTATCCTGCTCAATCAACTCATGGAAGAGTTTGATTGAACTAATTTGAAACGTTCTGAGATTAATCCAATGTGAGATAGACCCCAAGATGATACCTATCCCAAAAGGAATGAGCTTCAGGATCAAATTAAAAATAAACTTTTTGGCTAATGTTTTTTGTAATTTTTTAATAATTAATCTTATCGCCTTGTCTGACAGAGTTTTAACCATTTCTTTCCCAATTGGATTGCGAAAACCCACGACAGTATCAATGTCTAAAGTGGACCCAAAGCATTTAAGGGCTACACGTTTAAGTTTATCCGGATCAGATATTCCATAGCAATATCCAATTGAAAAAATAAGATAAACTTGATTTTTGATCAATTGCGAAAAATCGAATAATGAAATTCCAATTTGAATCATGGACCCAACGCCAGGAATTGCACCGGGGATTGCCATTATCCCCCCTTGGATTGCGCATTTTCTCTTTATTTTATTCGCTACTTTTTTTGCTAATTTGTCGTTATCCAATTTTGGATATTTGGTTTTTATATCATTAACGAACGCAAAAATTTCATCCGTATTACCCGCAATCAGTTCAATAATTTTAAAAACAGTTTTTTCTATCATTTTTTTTGAAGCAATATAACATCCTGTCCTATAAAAGTAAGGGATGCGTCATACCTTCCTGCGATGAATTCAAAGGTGGCCTGGCTGTAAAAACAGACATGGGTTAGATCCCGAATATAATGCCATTTTGAAAATGCCTTTTTATCAATTACAAGTTTTGTCATGATACCAAGCCATCCCCCTTGGATCAACAAGTCAAACAATCGGTTAAATTCTTTACCTGGATCATGCAGGTGCTCGACAACTTCTGTTGCCGTAATAAAGTCATACGTTTTTAAAAAAACGTCTGTGTTGTTAAAATAAAACGGATCATAAAGATCCATCTTGTGCCCACGATCTTCCATTAACGTGTTCAACGCAGGCCCTGGACCACAACCAAAATCCAAACCTTTTAGCCCGGGACCCAGCCGTTCCAACAGGGGTTGACTTAAGCGGGAAAGAAACCGGCAATATCCTGGATCCATTGGATCATTGTTATGAAGATCATATTCGGCCTTTTCAGCTGTCTTGGTCAGGTGATATTCGCTCGGCACAAATACAAGAGCGCATTTCGTGCAAGACAGGTAGGCTCTGTTTTTATCTTCAAAAAATAGCTGCAGCTCATTCCATCCGCAAAGGGGGCAGCAATTATCCATATGATTATTCATCAGCTAAGACCATATCAACTTTTTTAAGTGTTTCAGCACTTTTACCCGAAGAATGTGAATTTTCTTCATCAAATCTTTCTAACAATTCTTGAGCAACGTTTATGGATCGTTCAAATGCTTTTGCTGCTTCCGACATATTTTTTGATACTCCGTAATTTATTTAGTGTTTATAAAGCGGGATTCATTGAGAACCGGGATCTTCCGGCGTCCACTGCAAGGTTTTGTTTCAATATATAGCTGTTCTTTATTTTCCCACCGGTAGTTTCGATGTCACCCCAGTTTCCGGAATTATATACGGGGATGATAGACATCATTCCTTTCTCCAATGCCTGGTGACAATGCTTCCCCTCCGACAACAAGTTTATTCCCTTCGTGATTGTGCTTTACCTCACCATAGCCCATTGTCGGAATTAGAACGGCTAATGCAGCTGTTGATGCAAGCTGGCATAATAATCATCCGTTGCTAACAGATCAGTATGATGACCCGAAACACGTAACACCCCATCTTCCATTAAGTGGATTTTATCCATTTTTGCCATAGCTGTCAGTCGGTGGCTGATCAGCAAAACTGTTTTATCCCCGGCAAACTCAAATAATAAAGCGAGGATCTCTCTTTCAGTGCGTTTATCTAACCCTTCTGTCGGCTCATCCAGTAATAACAATGGCGCATCACGCAATAGCACTCTGGCAACACCGATACGCCGTTGTTCACCACCGGAAAGTTGTCTGCCTCCTTCACCGATCCATGCATCAAGGGGATTTTTGGCTTGTGTTAACACGGATAACCCCACCTTCTCAAGCACGGCAATCAAATGTTGATCATTGATTGCTTCAGCCGCTTTTTGCCCAGCATCGGTTACACATTCTGTAATATCCGGTTGGGCCAGGGTCAAATTGTCCCTGAGTGTGCCGCTGAACAGATAAATACGCTGACTCATGACAGAGAGCCCATCGGTTAACGTTTTTTGGCTATATTCTTCAATCTCAACGCCATCAAGCAATACACTGCCGGAATCCGGCTCCCATTCCCGGGTAATCAATGAGAGTAAACTTGATTTACCACAGCCGGTTTGGCCTAAAAGCGCCACCTTTTCACCGGGTTGAATCGATACATTAATCCCCTTCAGTACTTGTTTGCCCGGGTCACCATATGAGAATACGACATCTTTGAGCTGCAATGCGCCATGCTTTAGGGGCGTTTCATTTTGATTGAGGAATACAATGCCCGGTGTTTGATCAACCAATTCATTAACGCGCTTGGCCGCAGTTACACAAGAAGACAGATGTTGAAAAGCGCCTGCAATGGGCATTAACATTTCAATACAAGCCAGTGCCATAAAAGCAACCAACGCGAACATAGGGCCCGGCGGCTGATGTTCACCAACACCGGAAGCTGCGACATATAGAATGCAGACCATGATCACGCCATGGCATAAGATCAACGCGGCTTGGCTAAGTGCCATGACATTTGCCATTGCACGCTGGCTATCTATCAGGTTTGCTTCAGATTGCGCCAATTGTTCACGAAAGCGGTCATTCGCACCAAACAGGGAAATTTCAGCTAGCCCTTGCACAAATTCCAATATCTGGATACGTAATGCTCTTTTACTTTCCATCTGTTTGATACCGGGTTTTCGGCCAAGGAAATAGAAAAGGCAAGGCAGGATCAGCCAAATCAATAACAGGCTGACGCATAAAATCAGTGCTAATTTCACATCTATCCAAGCAACAAACAAAAACAACCCACAAAGCAATAACAAGGCCGACAGCATGGGTGTAAGCAACCGCAAATACAGGTGATCCAAGGTGTCAATATCCGCCACTAAGCGATTAAGCAGTTCCCCTTGTCGAAACCCTTGCATATTACGCGCACTAAGCGGTAACACCCTGCGCCACGCCCAGACACGAAGCTGGGTGAGCAGTTTAAACGTCGCTTCATGGGTCGCCAAACGCTCACAGTATCGGCTTGTGGTTCGCATAATAGATAGAAAGCGTACGCCACTACCGGGTGTAAAATAGTTAAACACTTGTGCGGTGGCAAGGGTTAAGCCCGCCACGGCAGATGCAGATAAAAACCACCCCGAAAGGGATAATAAACCAATACCGGCCATTAAGGTGGCAACACTTAAAAGCAGACCGATGAGCATCATCAACCATTGATGTTTAAACAATTTAATAAAAGGCAGCAGGGCTCTCATGGATTAAGGTCCTTATGATCCGGATCAAAAGTCTGGTCAGCTGATTGTTTTTTTTGTTCAGAATCATCATTGGGTAATTCATCTGTTTGCATCTGCTTAAATAACCCCGGCATGTAAATATTCGGCTTAGTCATTCAGAATTTATTTTTTCAACAACACCCTAAATTTTTTGTTGAGAGGATACAT
>JAEINR010000203.1 GCA_016342325.1 Desulfobacterium sp. | reverse complement strand
CGCTGTTAAAACACCGGGCTTGTCCAACAACCGGATAAGATCGTGGTTCGTTCCTCACACGATCTATCCTTATTCGGTAGGCATGGCCGCCGATGCGGGTGTAGACCGGGCAGTGGTTCAGGCAGGTACCGCAGCGGATGCAGCGGAGGGTTTCCTGGAGCTGGGCATCGGCCAGTATTTTCGAACGGCCGTTGTCCAGGATAATGAGATGCACTTCGGTGGGGCCGTCCCTTTCCCCCTTTTTTCGGGGCCCGGTGATCATGTTAAAGTAGGTGGTGATTCTCTGGCCCGTAGCGGAACCGCAGAGAAGCCGGTAGAGGGGGGGGACGTCGTCCAATTTCTCCACCACTTTTTCAAGCCCCATCAGGGCCACGTGAACCGGAGGTACTGTTGTGCACATGCGGCCGTTGCCCTCATTCTCCACCAGGCAGAGGGTCCCGGTCTCTGCCACGGCGAAATTGACGCCGGAGAGGCCGATATGGGCGGTTCTGTAATGTTCCCGGAGGATTGTCCGGGCGGTTTTCAAGAGGGTATCCACATCTTCGGTATAGGTGGCTCCTGGGATTTTGTCGGCGAATATCCGTGCGATCTGCCTACGATTTTTGTGAACCGCCGGCACAATGATATGGGAGGGGGGCTCGTTGTTCAGCTGGATGATAAACTCACCCAGGTCAGTTTCAAGGGGTGTTTTTCCTTTTGCTTCAAGAAAGCTGTTCAGGTGCATCTCCTCGGACACCATGGATTTTCCTTTGACCATTTTGGCGGCCCCGTGTTCGTCCATGATCTCGAGTACCAGTTGGTTCGCTTCATCCGCTGTTTCGGCCCAGTGGACTTGGATGCCGTTCCGGATGCATTTTTTTTCAAGCTTCCCAAGGAGCTTGGGAAGCCTGGAGAGAACCCGGGCTTTGATATTCCTGCCCGTTTCTCTCAAGGCACGTGTCTCTTCGGGGTCTGCAAACAGCGCCTTTCTCTTGGCCCGGAGGGTGTTTGTGGCGAACTTCAGGTTGGCGCGGAGCACGCTGTCCGCCAGGCCTTTTTCAATATTGAGCTTAAAGTTGAACTTATTTTGGTGATCCATTGATTCGCTCCAGAATGAATTCAGCAATATGCTGTCCTTTCATGGGGGACCTCTGCTTCTCCAGATGCCCGTTGATGTTCATCATGCACCCGCAGTCACCGGTGAGGAATTTCTCAGTCCCTGTCTCCCTCAGGTGCTCTGCCTTGTCATGGACCATGGCCGCTGAGATCTCCGGCTGTTTAACAGAAAAAGTGCCGCCGAATCCGCAGCACTCATACTCATTTTCAACCGCCACCATCTCCACGTTTTCAAGCTGGCGGATCAGGGCTTTGGAATCTTCGGTACACTCCATTTCGCGCAGGGCATGGCAGGATGAGTGCCAGGTGAGCCGGATGGGGGGGCCTTTGTCCTGATACCGGACATGGAGGACGCTGTTGAGGTACTGGGTCAGTTCATAGATCCGGTCGGAGAAATTTTTGACCTCGAAGTACTCGGGATCGTCCTGGAACAGGGCAGGGTAATGGTATTTCATCATACCGGCACAGGAACCCGAGGGAACGATAACAGGGGCGCTGCTTCCGGAGAAGATCCTCACCTGGGCGAGGGCCACCTCTTTGGCTTCACTGGGAAACCCTGAGTTGTAGGCAGGCTGGCCACAGCAGGTTTGCTGTTGCGGATAGATCACACGAATGCCTTCGCGCTGAAGCAGTTTGATGCCGCACAAACCGGCCTGGGGGTAGACCATGTCTGCAAGACAGGTCCCGAAATAGTAGACGGTCTTTGACGTCTCGGAATGGTTTTTCATGGTTTGGTCCCTTTTATAAGTAGGGGGTCGTCATCCGTATTTGAACCGTTTGC
Source organism: Desulfobacterium sp. (assembly GCA_016342325.1). Lineage (GTDB taxonomy): Bacteria > Desulfobacterota > Desulfobacteria > Desulfobacterales > Desulfobacteraceae > Desulforapulum. The sequence continues at coordinate 532 of JAEINR010000203.1, read as the reverse complement.
CGGGGGCGATCCCCCCTGGGCTGCCAGTTGTAAAGGGGACACGAAGAGATGGGAAGGGGAGTGGGGTGTCCCATTCTGTTGGTGATTGCAACGTTCTTATTTTGCCATACCCGTACATCCATGTCAAACAACAGAAGCCTATTTAGCTTCTTAGCTCTGATTCTCGTGTTATTTTGGCAAGAGAATTAGAAAAACACTTTGGTTCTGGCTTGTCCAGGTTAAGGATTTTGCGTCTAAAGAGGTGGCCTTTCTCCCATGCCCCCACCGATAACCCCATCCCTTGCTTTAAAAAAAGTGTTTCTAATTGGGGACGTATTTGATAAATACACCTCGCATAGTTAATCCGTTAACTATAATTGTAATTGAAACAGGGAGGATCCATGAACAAAAAACTGGCCTACGACATTGATGAATCCTATGGCTGGCTGATGGCCACAGCAGCCCAGCAGCTCAGGCAGAGGCTCAATGAAAAATTCTTCGACGCCGGGCTGGAAGTCACTTCCGAGCAGTGGGTTGTTATGGTTTCCCTGTG
>JAEINR010000202.1 GCA_016342325.1 Desulfobacterium sp. | reverse complement strand
GCGATGATTGTGGATAAATATCCATGTGCAGCTTAAACTAATTGTTTTTTTGTCTTGACTCAGGGGTCCACTTTAGTTTGAGCACTTGGTCAGCATATTGCTGAAGTTTTTCAGCGCATCGATCTGGCTGATGGACTCCCTGGCGGGCAAGGAGTTTAGCTAATGAAGAGCGTCGGCGTCGACGGATCTGATGTACACTGAATCGATCTTGCATCAATAATAATGAGCCTTTTGAAAATGGCAAAATGCCACTTTTTCGTTCGCTTAAAAATCCGGGGAAAATTCGATCAACAATGGTATGAATTCTATTTTTAACCCCGGTGCTCATACTTACAAGTTTTCGTCTTTGCCGAACAAGTGTCCGTAAAATTAAATAGATCCCGGATTGAGCAGGAACGCAGTTGCCTCTACAACTGAGGAGCAGTTTACAGATACCCAACAAATCCAAGCGATCAGTGCTTGCTTGCATGTTTTCGCGTTGTTTTTTTGCATCGTGGGCATTAACGCCTGCAACCAGCCAATCTTCTGAACGTAAAGTTGTTATAAAATTATCAGAGTAAGACCCGCAATCTTCACCCCCGAAAAAAACATGCTGAAGGTTTATTCCATGATGATGGCAGGATTTTGTAACTTCTTCAAGCAGATATTGTTTTCCCTCCAGTGAATTTTTTACCGAGAATGGTTTTCGTATGATGTCACCGTTACCATTACAAAACATGACCACATGGTCATTTTTAGCATAATCCATTGGTATACACATCACTTTGATGCTGCTCCCCGCGTCTTCGAAAAGGCTTAGAATCTCTTGACTTTGGTTATGATAAATGTTTCGCTTTTTCATGGTGGGGCTCCTCCCTTATTTTTCAACTGCTTTTTTGCAGATTGATCTTAAAATACTACCACCGATTTCGTTCGGATGGTTAGGGTTGGGGGGAGTTTCACCAGTATTTAACAGGAAATTAAACGCCTAAATTTAGTTGCGCGAACAATAAAACCTCCCCAAATGATAGAATTGAGAGAGTGAGTGAGCTCGCCTGAAAGGCTCACTCACTCTCTCAATATCTATTCATTTAGAAAGGTACCAATATATAAAGTTGCCCAAGCCAAACGGTATCGGAAACACCGAATAAATAGAAAGGAGTTGAAAGCATATTTCTGCATATGAAAAAGAAGGTTCGTTGTAAGTCGTTGAAAAATTAATGTATTTCCATGCCAGGCTTATCCTGTGAAACCACCGGAACTGTCAAGGCTGATTGTGGTGCCGGGGCAGCGTTAGGCCGACACGGGCCGTGGTTCCAGGGCGATGGCATCGGCAGGGCATTCCGCCCCACAGAGCCCGCACCCGAGACAACTGCCCATCTTTGCCAGGAGGGGATACCCATTGGGATCTTTTCCTTCTGGTTGTCCCAGGGCAAGGCATCCCGTGGGGCATGCATCCAGGCAGATGACACACGCCATGCAAGCCTTTTTATCAAACACCGGGGCAAGCCATGCTTTCTTTTTAACGCGTTTTTGCACAATGCCAAAGGGATCCTGAACCGCCCCGGCCGGGCAGATTCGGCCACAACTGCCACACTCAATGCAGAGTTCCGGGTTTACTGCATGGGGTTGCTTTTTCTCCCCGGAAATGGCGCTTGTAGGGCAAATCCGACGGCAGCCACCGCATCCTGTGCACGTTTGGGTGATGATATACGACATGATCTTTCTCCCTTATAACCCGGCTTCGAGTTCTTTAATGGTCTCTTTGAAGGGTTTTCCCGTCAGGGGGTCCCACCCGAACTGGGTCCAGTAATCCTGCATCATCACCTCAATCTCCACGGTTCGGCCTTTATTGGCCCCCTTGGTCTGGGCCGGTCGTCCCAAGGCCCGGTCCGATAGTTTGAAATCCCTGGGTTCAATCCCGTGGCGCACATTAAAGGCCTGGCGCAGGGTCTGCACGTTGCTCCCAATGGCCATGTACTCGTTGGGGGTACGGGACCAGCCCGTGGCAGCGTTGATCCAATCAAACACCCGGATTCGTTTGGCCCCCAGAAAGGAGCCGAAAAGACAGAGTCCGGTCCCGTTAACCACGTTCATGAACTGGCTGTTGGCAGCCCCCTCCCTGGCCTTTTTTTCATCGGCCTTGTATTTGCTTTTTTTCATGTAGAACAAGGGGATCTTGGGGAGGCCGTCCACCACCTGCCAAAGCTTGAACATTTCATAATAGAGCCCACATCCCACGGTATGCTTACCAGGGGAGGGCTCCACGCTGTAGTGGAGGGCAAACCCGGGGTCGTTCCGTGGGTCGTGCATGGCCGGCTCCTGGCCCCCTGCATGGACGGCAAAGTCCTCGGCGCCTTTGCCGATCCGAAGGGCTGCCTGCTTGACCCCATCGGCCAAAAGGTGCCCGATGCCCTCACGGGCCACCATCTT
>JAEINR010000201.1 GCA_016342325.1 Desulfobacterium sp. | reverse complement strand
TACCCGGTATTGGGCAAGTATAGGAGTTATACACTATTTTTGCTTTTTCCGCCGCGTAGCGGCTTCGTCCAACAATCGGGGAGACGGTCATCCAGGTTCTGGTCAATGGTAATGCCCTTTTTGATCAGGGTAAAGCGGGTCAGCTTAATGGCTTCCTTCAAGGGTTCATTGATCGTGATCAGGTCGAATTTCGGTTCAGTGGGCTTGGCGAAATTCATAACCCGTTTGATCACCGACTCAATTTTATGGGACGCTGACCGTATGGCCTGGATGGAGGAGTCGATTTTCCCGGATTTTTCCGGATGCTGATAGTATTTTTCTATGGTTCTCAAATAAATATTAATGCCGGATAAAGGATTTCTGATCTCATGGGCAATGCCGGCAGAGACATGGCCCAGGGATGCCATCTTGTCCTGGATGGTGAGCAGGTGCTCCAGTTTTTTGGCCTCGGTCATATCAATGAAGATGAGCAAAAAGGCGTTTCGATCCTGGTAATCCATGGGGGTGGCAATGCAAGTGACCCACTTCATGGTGTCCGGGCTCTCCCGTCGTGCATCGGACGGATAGAACCGGAAGACCAGTTCCGATTGTTTTAAATCATCATGGATGATCTGCTCATAAAAGGCCTTGACCTTTTGAAGATCCTCCCGGTGGAAACGGTTGTCTGAATCAGGATCCAGAATATTCAAATCCCCCATTAATTCCACCTGGATTGAGTTTTCGTGGACAACGGTATTGTCCTGGACAATGGCAATGCCGTTGGGAGAATTCTCCACCAGATCCTGAAACCGCTTTTCACTTTTCCGCATGGCCTGCTCAGCCTTCTTTCTCTGGATCAACCGCCACATGCCGTGGGCCAGCAGATTGACCTGGCGCAGGTCGGAGGTGTTATAAGCGGTTTCCTTATTGCCCATGCCCACCACCACAACGATTTTACCATGGTTGAAGATCGGCACGTTCATGTAGCGGAGAACCTGTTTATGGGCTTCGGGCACCCCCCTCAACTGGGGATTGGACCCCGGATAATCATTGGAAATAATGGGCGTGCCCCGGCGGACGGCCTCCCCCCAAAACCCCTTGGTGTCACCGCTGAATCCCGTGTGTTGATGTTTCGCATAACATCTTTGGCTGGACGCAGGATGGCTGTAATCCACCACATAGGTGATGCCGTCCTGGTCTTCCAGGGCCAGGTATCCAAAACTGCTTTGGGTCAAATCCAGCATCTGCTGGAATGAAAACTCTATAATATCCTGAATGGATTCATGGGGTTTTTCATTTATTGCCAGCAGGGCTTCCAGGCCAATTTCATTGAACCGAAGGGCTTCGGTCCGCTGGAACACCTGCTTTTTGAGTTCCATGTTCCACAATAGAATCGATCCGATGACCAGCAGGACAGCTGCGGCCGTGCCCATCACAAAATACCAGAAGACCCGGGTCTGATAGAAACGTGGGGTCTCAAGCTTAACCCACTTTGCGTATATCGCCTTGTGCTCCTGGGCCGTTATGGCGGCCAGGGCTTTTTCAATAATGCTGCTGAAAACAGGCCAGTCCCGGCGTATACCCATGCCATGGTTCAACTCAAACCCGGTACTTCCGGCCAGGCGCAGGTTGGTTATTTTTTCGGTTTCAATAAGATACAGGGCATTGGGCAACTCGGTGATCATGGCATCCAGTTCGCCGAAGGACACCCTTTGAATCCCCTCGCTGGAGCTTGCCACATCCACCAGGGTAAGATAGGGATACATCTCCCGGATAAACTCCCCCACCGCATATTGGCGAACCACCCCGATCTTCATCCCCTGCATCTGATCCAGGGTCAAGGTTCCCTGGCGTTCTTTTATTACGATAATGGTGGTTTTCAGATTCATAAATGGGGTGGACCAGTTCATGAACTCCCGCCGGGCTTGGGTTGTCTGACCCGCACTGATCACATCGATGGTGCCGGACTTGGCACGGTCCAGCATTTCATTCCAGGAGTTTACCCGGACCACGTGAAATTTGAAATCCAGCTTTTTTTCGATCAACCGGATGTAATCGGCGGCCATGCCCATGGGCTTGCCGGTTTCACCTATAAAGTCCATGGGCGGCCAATCCGGTGTGTGGGCCAGCCGGACGGTTCCATCATGGACCGTCAGCCAAAGCCGCTCAGCCTGGGTCAACCCGGGAACGGCGGCATCAAGGCGATTGCAGGTAAAAAACACCGCCCACAGGATCATAAAACCAATACCGATTGTTTTGACTGAACACCCCATTGTTTTCCTGTTTTCTTAAATTTTCATCCGAAGCCCCATGGACAGACCCACATGCATACCACAAACCGCCTTAAAGTTATACTCTTCTGCAAATACCGCCGGGGTCCGTACCCTCCCCGGCACACCCGACTTTAAAATCTATGAATTTTCTAACATTTTAAGAATTCTCTAACATTTCCCGGCCCAATCGCGCCCGCCGCGAAACGGCTAACCGCCCGATAATAAAGGCATACGCCACACCGCCCGGTAAATGTTCGGCTTAGTCATTCATGCTGTAAAATCTGATTGTTCTTCAAATCAAAAAACTACGGGACACGAAC
>JAEINR010000061.1 GCA_016342325.1 Desulfobacterium sp. | reverse complement strand
TCCGGCGAAAAGCGCTGATATTCTTTCATGGTCTGGTAATCAAGATCCTTGCGATCGACCACAAAAAACACCTTGTCGATAAAACCCAGCTCAGTCGCCAAACGCGCCGCTTTGAAACTGGTCAAGGTTTTGCCGGAACCCGTGGTGTGCCAGATGTAGCCGCCACTTTCGGGCTTGCTCCAGTTTTTTGCTTCATGGGAGCTTTTCACCTTCCACAAAATGCGCTCGGTTGCCGCAATTTGATAAGGACGCATCACCAGCAGGGTATCACTGACATCAAATACGGAATAATGCAGCAACACATTGAGCAGCGTGTTTTTCTGGAAAAAGGTGGCGGTGAAATCTTTCAGATCTTTGATCAGGCTGTTATCGGCCTTCGCCCAGTTCATGGTAAAATCAAAGCTGTTTTTATTGCGCTTCGTCATGTTGGCAAAATACCGGCAGTCCGTTCCGTTTGAGATCACAAACAGCTGCAGATATTTATACAAGGAATGCTCGCTGTTAAAGCTCTCCTTGCTGTAGCGGTGCACCTGATTAAAGGCTTCACGAATGGCCACACCGCGTTTTTTAAGCTCAATCTGCACCAGCGGCAACCCGTTGATCAGAACCGTCACATCATAGCGGTTGGCATGGGTTCCGGTTTGCTCAAATTGCTTGATCACCTGACATTTATTGCGGGCAATATTTTTCTTATCTACGAGATAGATATTCTGGATATGTCCGTCATCAAAGACAAAGTCGTGAATAAAGTCATCATGAATCTTGCGGGTTTTATCGATGATGGTATCGCTGGGCTTATCCAGATAGGTCTCCACAAAGCGCAACCACTCGCCCTCGGTAAACTGCACCTTGTTCAACGCCTGCAGCTGCACGCGCACATTCGCCAGCATTTTATCGGGCGTATTCAGATCGGGCAGAAATTCATACCCCTGATTTTTCAGGTCCTCGATAAACTCGCTCTCCAGCGCATACTCACTCTGGTAAGTTTCGCAGATCTTCCACTCCTGGGTGTATTTATCCAAAACGATAAAATTATTTGATTCCGCAATCGGCTTAGTATAATTAATCATGGGTTAAGTCTCCAAATCATTTAAGTGGCGCTTGGGTAGAACTCGAGAGTTGTAAGTTCTCTGAAATTTTAAAGCGTTATTCTGTAACCTATTGAAATCATTAGAACTGAATTTTTCTTCGGAAATTTTTGCTACTAATAAATTCAATAAGTTATGAGAACTTACAAAGGACGAGGGTAGAAGTTATAAATATTATGGATCTGTTTCACCAGGAAGTCCAATACACGCTTATCATCATCAGTAAGCTCAGCTACCTCTTCTCCTGTATGTTTGGAGTGACTTGAGATGTTAATGAGCCTTGTCTCATAAGATTTGCGGTCACCTTCAACCAGATCCAAAAGATCGCCCCAATTCTGATAACCAAGGAATGTAGAAGTCTTTTCCAGGATATTCCGAAGGAAATTGAAATGGTACTTATGGATTTGGCCAGCACCGATTGCTTTCTCTATCTCAGATTTGAGGTGAAGATGATAAGAAAAAGGGGAATCACTTGATTGTGGCTTCAGTTCATATTCCCCATCCTCATGCTTCTTTAGCACATACGTTTTATATTTATCCTTTCTCAGCTCGTTATGCAAAACGTTGTAGAAAAGCGGGCTGTGCGTTGTAATAATGAACTTCAACTCGGACTTGCTGGATTTGATCAATTGCCCTACATCCACGGCCAGCTCAATCAGGTGGTTCTCATCCAAGGAGCTCACGGGGTCATCAATAAAGACATATTCAAGCTGATCAAACTGGTCGGTATCCCGATCCTCAAGTTCTGGAGTATTGAGCACATCAACAACCTGTTCAATCAGGCTGTAGAAAATACTCCAGATAAAACAGCTCTCTTCTCCCTTTGAGACTTTGATGTGTTCGGCTGGTTCTTCGTTACCACGCTCGAAAGAGAAGGTCACCTCAGAAAAAGCAGGTACTGTGATATTCTGGCCACCCTTGTCTTTGGTAGTGTATTCCTGGTTAAAACGAGGTGTTAATCTGTTGCTCGTATAGTGCTGGAAGTGGGTGATTACGTTCTGGTCGTGTCCCTGCTCCTGAAGTACCCATTCTGTGTAAGAATTCGGTTGGATCTTCAGTTTTCTGTCGGCGTCCCACTCCAGATCGTTATCCCAGTAGAACAGGTCTTCGGTAAAGGCATTGTAGTAGAGAATCTTTGCTCGGGAATCATCCGCGTCTCCGCCATTCTCAGATTTCGGCGCGATAAGCTCTTTGAACTCCCGCGAAAGGCGCGTTTTGCCAATGCCATTAAATGCATAAATGAGCTGAACTTTTATATCAATAGTCCTTGCTGATCGAGCTTTTCTATTATGCGTTGCACCTTTCAGCTGCTGGGCAATCTCCGTTAATGTCTTACTCATCTGATGCCTCTACCTCCGGTTTTGGAAAGCTGAGCAACAGGTCGCGGTAATACGCATACTGCTTCTGCCGCAACTCAATTTCACGTGGTAAACCTTCGGATATGGAGTTGGTAAGAGCGTCGAATTTGTCGAAAATTGTAACGATACGCTCTTTTTCTTCGGGCGATGGATTTGGAATGCGGATGCTCTCTAAGTTCTTTTTGTTCAACTTCGGCTGGGCTGCCCCCGAGATGTATGGCGTTAAGTCAATGCTGCTCAGATAATACTCAATATATCTGCGCTCAGCATATGTTTCGAATTTAAGGACGTGAGCATGGTTGTTGACCCAAGTCTTGCCGCTAATGCTAAATGCTATTGGCGTATTGCGAGCCAATAAATTTGCGCCGTCTTCAGAGACCAGGAGAAAATCGCCATCAAAAATATAGTCTTTGACGTAATCTACAATACCCGATGCACCGTAATATGGAATGTCTCCTGCTTCCCTCAGGCTGCTAGTAATAGGTTTTCTCTTCGAATCAAGATTTTCTGCAAGCTCCCCCAGCGTTTTCCACTCCACTTCACTGTCTTCAAAATTCAACAACTGATCTCGATGGTAGTTGTATTGTTTTTTTCGTGCGGTAAGCTCGGCGGTAAGCTCGGCGGTAAGCTCGGCGGTAAGCTCGGTGAAGGCGTCCAGAATGCGGACGATTTTCGCCTGGATCTTGAGGGATTTTTCCTGGTTTTCCGGGCATGGGATGGGAATAGGGATTTCGATCATCTTCCCTTTTGTCAGCTTTGCTCTACCTCCGCCTGATAGAAATGGAATGAAATTAACGATGCTTAAATAATGAAACAGAAACCTTGTGTTCAATCCGGATTTTCCACGCACAACATGAACATGATTGTTAGCCCAAAACTTTCCAGTAACATGTTGAATTGAATAGTTTTCAAGGCTTGCAGAGCCGTCTTCCGCGATTAACACAAACTCGCCATCGTGAGTATGTCCTTCCACATAATCTTGAATATTATTTGCTCCATAGTAGGGAGTTTCACCGGGTTGGCGTAACGAAGCTTTTACTGGCTTTCTACCCCGGTTCGCCACTTCAACAAATGCTTCATCACCCAGCGTCTTCCACTCCACCTCAACCCCATCCAGCAGTTTCTCTATAAAATTAGAATCACGCATTTTCAATCTCCGCCACAATCGCATCAATATCCGCACGTAGCTGGTCGATTTTGGCAACGGTGGTTTTCAACTTGGCATTGAGCTTTGTAATATCAATCACCTCACGGGTGTCTTCGGTTTCCACATAGCTGCTGACAGACAGGTTGTAAGCGTTGGCCGCAATCTTGTCGTGATCGACTGATTCCGCAAAGTATTCTGCCTTTTCTTTGCTGTCGAATACCGCCATAATTTGCTGGATATGGTCATCGGTGAGCACGTTGTTATTGGTCTCTTTCTTGAACAGCCCGCTGGCGTCGATAAACTGGGTTGTGGTGTCGGTCTTGTGCTTGGAGAGCACCAGAATGTTGACGGCGATGGTGGTGCCGAAAAACAGGTTCGGCGCAAGGGAGATCACGGTTTCCACATAGTTGTTATCCACCAGATACTGGCGGATTTTCTTTTCCGCACCGCCACGGTAAAAAATACCGGGAAAGCAGACAATGGCTGCACGGCCTTTGCTGGAAAGGTAGCTCAAGGCATGGAGTACAAAAGCAAAGTCGGCCTTGGATTTTGGTGCCAGCACACCGGCGGGGGCAAAGCGATCATCGTTGATCAGCGTCGGATCATCGCTGCCTTTCCATTTCACTGAATAGGGGGGATTGGAGACGATGGCATCAAAGGGCTTGTCGTCGCCAAAATGCGGGTCGATGAGGGTATTGCCCAACTGGAGATTGAACTTGTCGTAGTTGATATTGTGCAGGAACATATTCATCCGTGCCAGGTTGTACGTGGTGTGGTTGATCTCCTGACCAAAGAAGCCGTCTTCAATCACATGGGCGTCAAAATGTTTTTTGGCCTGAAGCAGCAGGGAACCGGAACCACATGCGGGGTCATATATCTTATTGACGCTGGTCTGCTTGTGCATGGCGAGCTGGGCGATCAGCCTGGACACGTGCTGCGGGGTGAAAAACTCACCGCCGGATTTCCCCGCATTGGCGGCGTAGTTTGAGATAAGAAACTCGTAGGCATCACCAAACAGGTCGATCTGGCTGCCGTGAAAATCACCGAAGTCAAGCCCGGCCACCCCTTTGAGAACGGCGGCCAAACGGCTGTTCTTGTCGGTGACAGTATTGCCGAGGCGATTGCTGGTGGTGTCAAAATCGGCAAACAGGCCTTTGATATCCATTTCCGACGGGTAGCCGTTGGCTGAACTTTCGATGACGGTAAAGATGGCGGCGAGGTCGGTATTCAGGCTTTCGTTGGCGTTGGCACCTGCGGCGATGTTGGCAAAAAGCTGGCTGGGGTAGATGAAGTAACCCTTGGTTTTGATGGCATCGTCTTTGATTTCCGGGGTGATGATCTCATCGCCCAGCGCAGCATAGTTGATGCTGTCATCACCGGCTTCAATGTAGCTGGCAAAGTTTTCACTGATAAAGCGGTAAAAAAGGGTTCCGAGTACATATTGCTTAAAGTCCCAGCCATCCACTGCGCCGCGTACATCATTGGCGATCTGCCAGATTTGGCGCTGCAGTGCTGCACGTTGTTGATTACTTGTCATCTATAAACTCCTGATTATGTTATTTTCTTTCGGTCACTTCGCCAGCTTTTCCTTCACGAACCCAGGCATCGACCTCGTCTTTCTTGAATTTCCAAAGACGGCCAATTTTATGGGCGGGCATGCCTTTTTCGCTTATCCACTTATAACGGTATCTCGCTTGATCCCGAGATAGTCTCCAATTTCATCTACGGACAGCCATCTGTCTTCCATTGCAGGCTCCATCATTCTTTGAGGGCCGTCCAAACGGCTCGTCAAGTTGTTTAACCAGATGGTATCCCATAGGGGCACAATCCGGCTACATTAGGTTAAACAGGGCTTAAGGTATATAGATGAAATGAAAAAAACAAGTTTTCTTTCCAGATTTAACCGAGTTTAGCCGAATTTCTTACGGTCCCAGTACCAACCGGGAAGGTGCGAACTGCCTTGGAGAATATGGTCGAGGCCACAAAAGAAAACGCCCCGGAAGCATGCGGGCTCTCCGGGACGTTTGGTGTTTTTTACGGATTGGCTGGGAATAGTCCATCCGTGTATGCCGGTATTCGTTCGGTATCGATGTATGATAGCGGGAAGGTGCTTTTCAACACATTGGATTACCCCATGGCCCGGATTACCTTGGAGTCTTTTTTATGGCCAGGGAGATCCCCGATGCTTGGTTGACATTCTGCCCAGAGATAGAGGGTGGAGAGTCGAAGAGGGAGACGGGGACTGGTCCCAGATAATCCAAAAGGGATGGAAAGTAATGGGCAAACATCATATGATTTCACGCCCCATCATTATAGAAGTGGTGGAAGAATGGTGGAAGCTCACCATAAAAGCAAAAAGGGTTTTCAACCCGAAAGTTGAAAACCCTTGATATCAAGTGGTGCGCCTGGCAGGATTCGAACTTGCACCCCCCTGATTCGTAGTCCCAGGGCATATAATGATCAAGATAAATCCCATCTATCTGATCTTGAGTCCTGAGAGGGGTGGCATTAATAGTGCTGCTTTGGTTATTGAATTTGCCGGGACAGGTTGAAATGGATACCCTTTTTGGGGGGCAACCATCACATGTTATCATCTACAGAGTGGGCAAAAAGTGGGCAAAATTGAATGTCCAAATAAAAAAGGTTTTCAGCAGAAACTCTGAAAACCCTTGATCTTGCTGGAGCCGATGAGCGGAGTCGAACCGCTGGCTTGCTGATTACGAAGCGGCATGCCTGAAAGAAAGCGTTTCCCAATATGAATTAGCGTTTGAGGACAACCCTTTTAAAAACCCAAAGGCAAGATTAAAGACTCGATGTTAAGAATGAATTGATTCTCCTTGACGGGCTACGTCCTGGACAGATCAAGATCAGCTCTTTTAACCTGAGGCTGTTTTTTTGTATCGAGGATAAGGGGGCTGGATCCAGCCGGAATGGGGGAGCAAGTTTTCTCTAATATTGCATGGATGGACAGGCAGGAGGCATAGTCGAGGGTGATCGGGATAAAGCCGGGCAAGTGGAAACTGCTGGCAGCACTCAACAGGCGCTATCCAGGCAGAGGATAAGCTGGCCCCCACCTCCATGGCAGGAACGTAACCGATTATTCTTGCCCGGGGTGAAGAAAAAATATTCGAATGAATCTTTCCCACAATGTTTAGGTATCCTTCATACTTGCTTTACACTAAAAAAAGTGTAAAGTACTTTTATGCGGATATGAAGGATGCCATAATTTGTTGAAGTTGTCAGAAAAATGATGGAGGGATATTTTTACAGACAAGTTTTGAGGGGGGTAAGAATCAAAGCTTGTTTATGGGTTTTTCAATTGTCAGGAGAGACTATGGGCTCTTTTTTTATGTGATGGCAATGGTCAATCCCTGGGAAATATTCAAAGGTCATGGAATGGATAGTTATCAGGGGGAAGATGGGAGCAAGTATGCCCAGGTGTCACCCTATTGTCACCCCCAACAAAAAAGGCCTCCAACGAAAAACGCTGAAAGCCTTGATACCAAATGGTGCGCCTGGTAGGACTCGAACCTACGACCTACGGATTAGAAGTCCGTTGCTCTATCCAGCTGAGCTACAGGCGCAAACAAGACGGACTTATATCAAAGGAATTCTATTGTGTCCAGAAAAAAATTGAAGGGGGGTTCATTTTTTTTTAATCGATCTTTACCAGGTTTTAGTATAGTATGATATGGATGCACATTAACAGCAAGGAACAGTTATGAATAAAGAGACACAAACTAAGAAAAAGAAGCCGAAGACAAAGACGAAGCCGAAGACGAAGACAAAAAACAACAAAGAGACCGAAAAACCATCCACCCGCAAAGGGTATCTTGTACCAAAGGATAAAAAAGCCTCTACCAGCAAAGCCCTTGTCAAGGCGGATCCCCTGCAGAGTTATCTTGCCGAGATCAACAGGTACAGACTTCTCACAAGGGATGAAGAGATCGATCTCGGCACCAAGATAAAAGAGGAGAACGACAGTGACGCCGCATACATCATGGTCACTTCCAACCTCAGACTTGTGGTGAAGATTGCTTTGGATTTCCAGAGGATATGGATGCAGAACCTGCTGGACCTCATCCAGGAAGGGAACATCGGCCTTGTCAAGGCTGTGAAAAAATTTGACCCTTATAAAAAGGTCAAGTTCTCTTATTATGCATCGTTCTGGATAAAGGCCTATATCCTGAAATTCATCATGGACAACTGGCGCCTGGTCAAGATAGGAACCACCCAGGGACAGCGCAAACTCTTTTTCAGGCTGAAAAAAGAGAAGCAAAAACTGATTGAAGAGGGGTTTGATCCGGGGCCCAGACTTCTTTCCGAACGAATGGGCGTGTCAGAGCAGGAGATCATTGAAATGGACCAGCGCCTGGACGGCTGGGATCTCTCCCTTGACGAACCCCTTAGAAATGATTCCGACACTGAACGAATCGAATTTATCAACGTGGAGAGCGACTCCACCGAAGAGCGGGTTGCAAGAAAGGAGATCGAGGATATTCTCCATGTCAGGGTAAAAGAGTTCACCAGCACCCTTAATCAGCGGGAGCTGGACATTTTTACCAAAAGGATATTTTCGGACGAACCCTTCACGCTCCAGGAGATCGGAGAGGAATACAGCATATCCCGGGAACGGGTAAGGCAGATCGAAAACAATATCATCAAAAAGATGAAAGAATACTTTAAGAACGAAATGCCCGACTTTGATGCCTACGACCACAGCCAACTCTAAATCACGGACTGTATGACCAGGGACAAACGGAGAATAACACCCTACTATGAAACAAACACGATGCTTTTTCTATCTGCTGATATTGGCCCTTATGGCGACAGGCTGCGCAACGATCCCAGGACCCGCCCAAACCAATGAGTCGCCCCCGGCGAACCCTGGTGATGTAGCTGAAGAGGATCTACAGCAGTCGCCTTATTACCATTACACCCGCTCCGAGCTCTACAAGAAACAGGCGGAATACGATAAGGCCCTGGTTTCACTGCTCAAGGCCGTGGAAAAAGATCCTGCATCTTCGTTTTTAAAAAAAGAACTGATCGCCCTCTACCTTCATAAGAAAGAGACAACTAAGGCACTTAAAGTTACACAGAGCCTGGTGGCCCTTGACCCTGAAAACACAGATTCGCTGTTGATCCTTGGAAAGCTCAGACAGATGCTGAACCAGGAAAGCGAAGCAAGGGATATATATCAAAAGGTTCTTCAACTCAATCCCGACCAGGAGAACATCTACCTTATCCTCGGGCGCATGCACATGGATTCAGGCAACACGGACGAAGCATTCCGCCTTTATACAAAAATGGCCGATCACTTTCCGGACTCCTACGCCGCACACTTTTTCCTGGGCAAGATCCATGTGATAAAAAAAAATCCCGACTATGCTGAAAAAGAGTTTCTAAAGACCCTGGAACTCAACCCGCCCCTGGTGGAACCCCGGTTCGAGCTCATCACCATCTACCAGAATCCGGTCACCCCCAAAACAGCCCCAAAGATCATCAAACTATATAAAGAGATCCTTGAGATAGACAACGACAACATCCGGGCGGCACTGGAGCTTCCATTATTTTACCACAACCATGGAAACAAGGATGAAGCCGTACCCCTCCTGGCCGACATGGGGAAAAAAAGTTTACAGAACCGCGGCATCACCATTATAACCGCACGGGAGTTCATCGGATCAAAGCGATACAAGGATGCCTCGATTGTTTTCACGGGGATGCTCAAAGGCGCACCCCAGGACTCAACCCTCCACTACCTGGCAGGGATCTCGTTTGACAGCCTAAAACAGACCCGTAAGACGATCAAGCACTTTTTAAAGGTAAAGCCTGACTCCGAACACTACAAGAAGACCATCGTTCACATCGCCTTTTCCTATAGTGAAAATGACCAGAAAGAGAAAGCCATAAAATTCCTGGAAGCCAAGCACCAGGAGATGCCCGAGGATATCGACATCATCATGTACCTTGCCTCGTTCTACGAGGAAGGACAGCACTATGAAAAGGCCATTACCCTTTTAAACAAGGGAATTGCCCTGTCTGAAACCAACACGGCCCTGATCTTCAGGCTCGGCATCGTCCAGGACAAGTCCGGCGAAAAAAAGGCGTGCATCGAGTCCATGAAGCGGGTGATCGACCTCGAACCCGCCAATGCCAATGCCCTGAACTACCTTGGCTACACCTATGCTGAGATGGGAGAAAACCTTGTCGTGGCCGAAGAACTGGTATCCAGAGCCCTTGCCATCAAGCCGGAGGACGGTTTCATCACCGACAGCCTCGGGTGGATATACTACAAGAAGGGACTCATTTCAAAGGCGGTGACAACCCTCGAAAAAGCGGCAGACCTGACCCAGTTCGACCCGGTGATCACCGAACACCTGGGGGATGCCTACATGGAGGACAACCGACTGGAGAAGGCCCTTGAGACCTATAAAAAAGCCCGTTCAAACACCAAAGAAAGCAATCCCGACCTGGACACCAAAATAAAACTTCTGGAACAGCAGCTAAATGAGCCCCAATAGAACCCACCGACTCAACCTGTTCCTCCTTGGTGCGGCCCTGGTGCTCTTGACCGGATGTGCAGGCCTGACCCCCAGAGACGCCCGGACACAGGACCCGATAGCAACGCTTCTTGCCGCCCGGGTAACATCCATCAACCCTGGGCTTCAGACTTTTAAAGGCACTGCCCGGGTAACCCTGGCAGACGAGAACACAAGCCAGCGGTTCAAGATTGCCTGGGCAGCTTTCCTCCCCGACAAGATCCGCTTGACAATCCTCAAAAGCGGCCTTCCCCTGGAAACTATTCTTGCCGACGGAACCCAGGTGTTCTTTGTCTCCCACACGGGCGAACACTCGCCCCATCGGATCAAAGACCCCAACCCCTCATTAAAGCGAGTCATCTCCATGCCGGTTCGGATCCAGGAAATCATCTCCCTTTTAGCTGGCCGGATCCCCATGGAACCCTTTGACAGTGCCATGCTGTCAACCGATGGGCCATCATCCGAAACCACCCTGGTGCTGGCACGAAAGTGGCGGGGAACCGTGGGTACGGTCCAGGTTGACCAAAAGAATCAAATCCTTGGATTCCAGCGTCTTAACAACAACAGAGACCCGATTTATTCGACAGAACGCAGGGACCTGAAAAGCTACGGAAGTCACACCATACCCATGAAAACCGTCATCAATGATTCTTCGGGCAGAACCCTGACCCTGGAGATCACTAGTTTTTATCCGGATGTTCCCGTAAAAGAGTCGGTATTCTCCTTGACAGAAATCGAATGATGATAATTATCTTGAGGTGATTATTCATAATCCCAACTCAAAGGAGATATAATATATTATGCTGTATGACAACATGGACCAAGCAAAAAAAGGGGGCGGCTGCCCCTCCCAGGGCCAGGAAAAATCCCAGGAACAACTCCAGGAAGAGATGATCGCCACATCACTTTCAAAGATAAAGAACAAGATTTTCGTCCTGAGCGGCAAAGGCGGCGTTGGAAAGAGCAGCGTATCGGCGAACCTTGCGGCAAGCCTTGCCCAAAAAGGATTTAAGACAGGCCTCATGGATGTGGACCTCCACGGCCCCTCCATTGCCCAGATGTTTGGCATGACAGAACTTCTGGACATCTCCGAAAACAAGCTGCTGCTGCCAAAAATGATCGGAGAGAACCTCAAGGTCGTCTCCATCCAGGCCCTGATGCAGGACAAGGACCAGGCGATCATCTGGCGAGGCCCGGCAAAGACAGGAATGATCAAACAGTTTGTCGGCTCCGTAGAGTGGGGAGACCTGGACTTTCTGATCATCGACGCCCCTCCGGGAACCGGTGACGAGCCCCTGACCGTTGTCCAGACCATCAAGGACGCCAAGGCGGTTGTTGTGACCACTCCCCAGGAAGTCGCCCTTGCCGACGTCAGAAAATCCATCTCCTTCTGCAGAACTGTCAAGATGGAGACCCTGGGCCTTCTGGAGAACATGGGACCCTACAAATGCCCCCACTGCAACGAGACCATCGAGCTTTTCAAGAGCGGCGGCGGACAGAGAACTGCGGAAAAAGAAGGACTTACGTTCCTCGGCTCCATTCCCTTTGACACCGAAGTGGTCAAGTCCGGTGATGCCGGATCTCCCGTTGTCCTGGAGAACGCGGAGAGCGAATTTGCAAAAGCCTTTGAAGTCATTGTGGCAAACATCACCAAGCAGCTATAATAAAGGGGCTTATTGAGTTCCATAGACACAAAACCGGGGTGGATGAAGGATATCCTCAACCAAAGAGAGAGGGAATTTTTCTCCCCCCTGGCCTCGTTCAGCGAGGATGGAAAACGCCGGTCACCGGATAATCGCCTTGACGACGGCTACCGCCAGGCGTTCAGCCTGGACGCCGACCGCATCCTCAACTCCCTTGCCTATACCCGGTACATAGACAAGACCCAGGTCTTTTCCCTCATTAAAAACGACCACCTCACCCACAGGGTTCTCCATGTCCAGCTCGTCTCACGGATTGCCAGAACCATTGGTCGCTTCCTGGGCCTCAACGAGGACCTCATTGAAGCGGCAAGCCTTGGCCACGACCTTGGCCACCCGCCCTTCGGCCATGACGGAGAACGCATTCTATCAAAGTTGTGCCGGAACAACGACGCCGGATACTTCCACCATAATGTGCAGAGCATCCAATTCCTGGAACAGCTCGAGCGCAAGGGCAAGGGGTGGAACCTGACCCTCCAGACATTGGATGCGATCCTCTGCCACAACGGTGAAGTGCATTCAAAAAAACTCAAACCCGAAAGGAACAGGGGCTTTGCCGAGTTTGACGCATTGGTCAAGGAGATGAAAACCCTTGAGCGCCCGCTCCCCGTGCCCATGACCCTGGAAGGATGCGTGGTCAGGATGGCGGACACCATTGCCTATGTGGGAAGGGACATGGAGGATGCCGTGCGGCTCAAACTGATACAACGGGAGGAGCTGCCCGAATTAAGCCAGGATCTTTTGGGCATCACCAACGGCACCATCGTCTTTAAACTGGTGACGGATCTGATCTCCAACAGCCTGAGAAGACCCTTTCTTTCCTTTACCGAGGAGGTCTCCGAGGCCCTCAAACAGTTGAAAGCGTTTAACTACGAACGGATCTACTCCGAACCCAGCATCAAGGAGCACTTGAAACCGGTCAAGGAGATCTACCTCTATCTGTTTGACCTCTACCTCAATGACCTTGAGACCGGAAAACTCGCCCAGCCCATGCTCAGGCGCTTCCACGACGGTCTCTGCGATGCCTACAAGGAGAACCACTCCCATGTTGAAATTGTCAGGGATTTCATCTCCGGAATGACGGACTCGTTTTTCATCCGCCAGGCACCCGAGGCCATGCAGCCCAGTTACATCGAAAGATAACCCCATGTTCCAGAACCGTACCTACCGAAGCTTGTCAAACCGAAAAGGCCTTGTGGCCTTCGGCGCCACGGTCAAAGAGACCAACCTACACATCCAGGCCCAATCGGATCTTGAAGATACAGCTGTCAGGGCCGTGCTCAAGGCCCGGGAAATGATCGAATCCTACGGCCGCATCGACCCCTCTTTTTTGACCTCCCTTGCACCTGTCAAAGGGAAATTCCCAACCCCGGACATTGTCATTTCCATGATCGAGGCGGCAACGCTTGCCAATGTCGGTCCCATGGCGGCAGTGGCCGGCGCCGTGGCTGAGTTTACAGGCAGAAAGCTCCTGGAAGCCACAAACGAAGTGATTGTGGAGAACGGGGGAGACATATTCATGAAGCTTGACACGGATGCGGTGTTCGGGATCCATGCCGGAAATTCCGTACTGAGCATGAAAACCGGGGTCCGCATTCAAAACCAGGGGCACCCGATTGCCCTGTGCACCTCCTCCGGCACCCTGGGCCATTCAAAGAGTTTCGGCAGGGCAGATGCGGCAACCGTTGTTGCCAGCTCCTGCGCCCTGGCCGATGCCGCGGCAACCGCCCTTGGCAACCGGGTCAACACCGAATCAGACATCGAAGCTGCCATCGAACAAGGGGCCGCCATCCCGGGAATCCAGGGAATCATCATCATCAAAGGGAAAAGCATGGGCGCCTGGGGCGACCTGGAACTTGTGCGCCTCTCCTGATCAGGCAAAAGATACTGCTGCCGCTCCCCCGGGAATTGCAGGAACCATAAAAGAAATCTCTCCATGATCAGGCAAGCGCCCCTATTGCCGCTTCCACCGCTGCCAGGATACTGCCGTCCCGTATGAGATTTCTGACCACCCCAATGTCCGTTGCAAGTATCCTGTCCTCTTCCAAATACGCCACATGCTTCCGTATGACATCATAGGCCGCCCGGGCGCCCTTGCCCGGCTTGAGATTGGTAAACAGATCCAAACCCTGGGCTGCGGACATGAGCTCAATGGCGATGACGTTCTCCGCATTTTCCACAATCTGCCTGGCCTTTCTTGCAGCAATGGTCCCCATGGAAACATGGTCCTCCTTGTTGGCCGAGGTGGGGATGGAATCCACCGATGCCGGGTGGGAGAGCACCTTGTTTTCGGAAACCAGGGATGCAGCCGTGTACTGGGCGATCATGAACCCGGAGTTCAGCCCGTTGTCTTTGACCAGAAACGCAGGAAGCCCGCTCAGCTTCGGATTGACCAGCCGTTCAATGCGCCGCTCCGAAATGTTAGCCACCTCGGCCACGGCAATGCCCATGAAATCCAGGGCAAAGGCCACAGGCTCCCCATGGAAATTGCCCCCCAGGAGAAAATCGCCTTGGTCCGGGAAGATCAGGGGATTGCCGGTGGCCGAGTTAATCTCCACCTCCAGAACCTTTCTCCCATTGTCGAGGCAATCCTTTACCGCCCCGTGGACCTGGGGGGAGCAGCGAAGGGTGTAGGCATCCTGGACCCGGGAGCAATCCCTGTGGGACGAGATGATCTCGCTGTCGGCCGTGATCCTGAGCATGTTGTCCGCGGTTCTGATTTGCCCCTTGTGTGGCCTGACCTGGTGAATTCTTGGGTCAAACTCGGTCCTCGATCCCATCAACACCTCCAAACTCATGCAGGCGGCAATATCGGCGTGCTTCAGGAGATTCACGGCATCCACCAGGGCAAGGCAGCCAACGGCTGTCATGGCCTGGGTTCCGTTGACCAAAGCAAGCCCCTCCCCGGATCCAAGGCAGAGGGGGACAAGGGAACACCCCTTAAGTGCGTCAAGGCCGGAAACCCGCTTATTGCGGACCAGGGCTTCACCCTTTCCGATCAGGACCAGGGCCATGTGGGCCAGGGGCACAAGATCGCCGCTGGCACCCACGGACCCCTTGTCCGGCACAACTGGCACCACCCCTGAATTGAGAAGATGGCAAAGGTTGCGGGCGGTCTTGGGGCGGATGCCAGAGTGTCCCAGGGAAAAATCATTGAGCTTTAACACCATCATGGCCCTGACGATTTCAGGATCAAAGGGCGTGCCCACCCCGGCGGCATGGCTCATGAGAATATTGGTCTGGAGCCGTTCCGTATCCTTTTTTGAGATGGAAACATCGCTCAGGGCCCCGAACCCGGTGGTGACCCCGTAGATGCTTCGCCCCTCCCGGACCCACTGTTCCACCAGGGTCCGGGCCCTCTTAATTTTTGTTTCAGCAGCCGCTGACAGGTCCGCGCCAACACCTTTCCTGGCAACGGATTCAAGCGACTCAAGGGTCATCTCCCTGTTTCCAAGGGTTACATAAGAGTCCATGAAGCCCCCCTTTAAAACAATTTACCCGTTTATAAGGCATGATATTAATACAAGTATAATAGCAGGTGGGTGTCAACGGTTTTCTTGGAAGGAAATCGTTGCCATTTATAAATCAACCCGATATAGATGGCAACAATGGACTAATGGACAAAGGAGAGGCGGATGCGAATTTATGCAGTTGCGGATATCCACGGGAAAGAGGACAGGTTGGCAAGGGTTGAAACCGCCATTGAACGGTTTCAGCCGGATGTTGCAGTGGTTGCAGGCGATATTACCAACTATGTCGGTCCAAGCCCCGTGATCAGCAGACTTGGCGCCATGGGAGTCCCCGTGTTCTGCATCGGAGGAAATTCGGACCTGGGCCGTGTGGAAGCGCTTCTGAGCGAAACCCCGGGCACCACCAGTTTGCACATGGAATCGATTCTCTTCAACAGCGTCAATTTTGTCGGCATCAGCGGCACCATCCCCCTGCCCTTTCGTTCCAGGGTATGCCTTAGGGAGAACCGCGCGTTAAAGGCCCTGGCACCCCTTATGACAGAACGCTCCATCCTGGTGGCCCATCCGCCGCCCCTGGGAACACGGGACCGGGTGGGAGGCCGATTCCATGCGGGCTCAACCGGCCTGAGGCATCTTGTCAACCAGGGTCAACCCCGAATGGTGATCTGCGGGCACATCCATGAAGACGCAGGCACAACCACCCTCGGACAAACCATTGTCGTCAACTGCGCCATGAACCGAAATTTGAGCGGAGCCCTTATCGACTGGGATCTTGAGCACCCCCCCAGCATTGAAATGGTCACCCTTTAATGCCGCTTTTTTTTATTATTGTAGACTTGCAAGAACACGGTTTTCCTGATATTGGGTCAACCGTTGGGTATGAGACCCTAGATGTCAGCACTCGAATTGATGCCTGAAAAAAGGGTTTCTATTCATATACAAGGCGCGATAATGCAACTTTTAAACACCAAACAAGGAGATCAACATGTGCGAATCCAACGTCTACATCAAGACCAATGGAAATGAAGAGCTTGTCATGGAAAATGTTGCAGCAATAACCCCCTGCGGCGACAATCGCTTCCTTTTAAAAGGACTGCTTGGAGAGAGCAAGGAAGTCACGGGAACCATCGAAGACATCAACCTCATGGCCCACAAGATCGTCCTGGTTGCCTGATCCGTACCGGACAATGATGAAATCCTTTGCCATCCGTTCCTACCTTGATGCCATTACACACCTGAACAATCTTCCCATTTCAGATCAACGGGAGTGGTTTTTCCACCCGGGTATGCTCTTCTGGTCCCGGGCAAAGTGGTGGGCCGATTTCGGCACCCGCCATGCCATGCACGAGGGCCTTGATATCGCCCTGTTCAGGAACCGGACAGGCAGGATCCAGTGGCTGGACACCAGCACCCGGGTGCCTGCCATGGCCAAAGGAGAGGTGATCAACGTGTGCAGCGACTTCCTGGGCCGGTCGGTGATTATCAAACACGCACAGGACGCGGAATCAAGGCTGGTTTCGGTCTACTCCCATATAGCGGTTCCTTCAGCGGTCGTTCCGGGAACCCGGGTGAATAAAGGGGATGTTGTCGGACAGATTGCCGACACCACGGGGAAAAAATCCGGCATCCACTGCCATCTTCATGTTTCCATCATGGAGATAGCAAACGAGATTACGGACAACGAGATCTCCTGGGAGATCATGGGAGAGCCCGACCTTAAGGGGGTGAAGCTCTTCAATCCCATGATCTAACCTGGACAAACCATAACCAGGGGATGCAAACCCGGCCCAGGTGGCAGGTCATGAAAAAGAATAATTGAAAAAACCAGGGATTTGATCTATTATCCCAAAGCATTTTAAAATAGGAATTTATCAATAACAAATAGAATGGAGACTGCAAATGAAAAAGATCAAACTGTTTTTCGGACTCATCATACTGATATTTGCCGGCCTGGTAGTCTACCAGAACAGGGACTACTTCTTTGCTAAACAGGCACTATCCTTAAGTCTCGGGGTAGAAACCTGGCACTGGACCGCACTGCCAGTCCAGAATCTCGCCTATTTCGGAATCGCCCTTGCCCTCGGTCTTCTTGGGGCAGGCTTTTACGGTATAGCGTCAAAATTAAAATCCAAGAAAACCATAAAGTCCCTTAACGCAACCATCGAGTCCCATCTTGAGAAGATCGCCTCCCTAAAAGCCGAGCTTGAGCCCTTTACAAGCGACCCCTACCAGAGAAAAGCGGTCACGGAAAACCAAGAGCCCGGGGACGATCAGCCCATTGAAAAAGAGGAGACAGCGTAACCAAGCTTAATTTACCATGACCGTTCAAAAAAACACCCCTATGATGGAACAATTTCTCTCCATAAAGGAGAGGTATCCAGATTCAATCCTCTTCTACCGAATGGGGGATTTTTATGAAATGTTCCTTGACGATGCAACAAAGGCCGCCGCAATTCTTGAGATAACGCTGACCTCAAGGAACAAGACACAGGACAACCCCATCCCCATGTGCGGGGTGCCCTACAAGGCCGCCGACACCTATATTGCAAAGCTCATTGAAAACGGCTGCAAGGTGGCCGTGTGCGAGCAGGTGGAGGACCCGGGCTTGGCCAAGGGACTTGTCAAGCGGGAAGTGGTTCGGGTGATCACCCCCGGAATGATCCTCAACGAAGCGCTCCTGGACAAGGGATCCAACAACTTTCTTGCTGCCATCTGCGTCAGCCAGGGCTTTGCCGGCCTCTCCTACCTGGACATCTCCACGGGCATGTTCAGGACCACCCAGACCGAGGCCAAAAACGGAAAAGTCCCCCCAGCCCTGATAGATGAAGCCCTGAGGATAGATGCAAAGGAGCTGTTGCTGCCGGCATCTTTTGACAAGGATCCCTTTTACAGCCATGTAAAAAGGCCCTTTGCCGACATTCAGATCTCCTATCTTGACGGGGACGATTTCAAGCTTGCACCGGCCAAAAAACGGCTCACGGAAAAGTTCCGCACCCGGAGTCTCCAGGGATTCGGATGCGAGGATCTTACGGCCGGAACCGCCGCCGCAGGCGCCATCCTCGCCTATGTCCAGGAAACCCAGCTCCAGGACACAGATCACATCCTGGCACTGGAAAGCTACGAGCTCAACGCCTACCTGCTCATCGACGACCGGTCCTGCCGGAACCTGGAGTTGTTGAAAAACATCCAGAACGGTGACAAAAAAGGAAGCCTCATCAGCGTCCTTGACAAGACCATCACCGCCATGGGCGGCCGGCAGCTCAAGAACTGGATCCGCTATCCCCTCATCCATATCGACGGCATCCAGCAGCGCCTGGATGCCGTTGCCGAAGCAAAAGAGAATCCGGGCGCAATGCAGAGCCTGCGGTCCCACCTCAAGGAGGTGTACGACCTGGAGCGCCTTGGGAGCAAAATATCCATGGGCCACGGAAACGCAAGGGACCTGACCGCCCTGAAAACCTCTCTGTACAAACTGCCCCAGCTCTTCAACGACTTAAACCAGCTCTCCTCTCCCCTGTTCCAGGGAGAATTGATCGAGGAGAGGGATCAGGTCTCCACCGAACTGTTCGCCCTTGCCGACCTCATCAACCGGGCCATCCGGCCGGACGCCCCCATCGCCCTGAACGAGGGTGGCATCATCTGTGACGACTACAACGATGAGCTGGATGAAATCCTGGAAATTGCCAGGGACGGCCGCTCCTGGATCGCCAAGACCGGGGCCAAGGAAAAGAAAAAAACCGGTCTCAGCTCCCTGAAAATCAAGTTCAACAAAGTGTTCGGCTATTTCATCGAGGTATCCAAGGTCCAGGCCCAGTCCGTGCCTGACCACTACATCAGGAAACAGACCCTGGTCAATGCGGAACGCTTTATCACCGATGAACTCAAAGAGGTGGAATCCACAGTGCTCAACGCCCAGGACAAGCGGTCCGCCCTTGAGTACAGCCTCTTTTGCAACGTCCGGGAAAGCATCGTCCAAAAGACCCCGTCCATCCTTAAGATGGCCAAGTTCCTGGCCTGTGTGGATGTCCTGCTCGCCCTTGCAACCGCAGCTGAAGAGAACAACTACACCCGGCCCGAACTCAACCGGGACAAGGTCCTTGAGATCAAGGAGGGACGTCATCCCGTGGTCGAAAAGATGATCCTGGGAGAAAGATACGTCCCTAACAGCATCCGCCTGGACAACGATAATGACCAAGTGCTCATCATCACGGGACCGAACATGGCCGGTAAATCCACGGTCCTGCGCCAGGTGGCCCTCATGTCCCTCATGGCCCAGATGGGATCCTTTGTGCCAGCCGAACATGCAAGCCTCTGCATCATCGACCGAATCTTCACCCGGGTGGGCGCCCTTGACAACCTGGCCCTCGGCCAGAGTACCTTCATGGTTGAGATGGAAGAGACCGCCAACATCGTCAACAACGCCAAACAGAACAGCCTTGTCATCCTGGACGAGATTGGACGGGGAACCTCCACCTTTGACGGAATGAGCATTGCCTGGGCCGTGGCCGAATATCTCCACGACCTGGACAACAAAGGGGTGAAAACCCTGTTTGCGACCCACTACCATGAACTCACCCGGCTTGAGGACTTAAAGCCCAGGGTCAAGAATTTCAACATTGCCGTCAAGGAGTTCAACGACAACATCATCTTTCTGCGCCGCCTTGTCCGGGGAGGCACCAACAAGAGCTACGGTATCCAGGTCGCCCGGCTGGCCGGTGTACCGGACCAGGTCATTGCAAAGGCCAAAGAAATCCTGGCAAAGATAGAGTCCAACGGTAAGGAGGTCGATCCCGAAGCTGTCCCCGTTAAAGCCGCTGCCCCTGCCGTTGAAATGAAACAAGATCAGCAGATGGACCTTTTCGGGAATCCCGACCATGACGAGATCATTGCCGCCCTTGAAGCAACTGACATTTCCACCATGACACCCATCGAAGCCCTCAACCTGGTGCACAATCTAAAACAAAAAATCAGCTCCAAAGCGCTCACATAACCCATGCTGAAACTGAAACCGCTCATACCCGGTATTCTTGTTCTGCTTTTTTTGGGGTCGATCATTCCGGCGTCCTGCGCTTCCATGACCGCCCAACAGCAATACGTGCTTGCAGACGCAACCTATCTAAAGCTGAGAAAAAACCCGGCAAAGCAGAAATACCGAGATTCCTGGATCAAGTGCATTGATCAGTACCAGCGGGTCAATTCCCAATTTCCCCAGAGCTCCTGGGCACCGGCCGGGATGTACCGGTCGGCCCAACTCTACCTTGAACTCCACAAGCGATCCCGCAGGGCCAGGGACAAAACAGAGGCCCGGGACCTGCTCAAGCGAATTCAAGGACACTATCCCGACAGTGCTTACAGCGAACGGGCCCGGCACCTCCTAAAACGCATTGCCTCAACACCCCAGGCCCAACCCACGGTGGAAAAACCCACGGTGGAAAAACGAAAAACGACCCTGAAAAGAAAAACATCCCTGAAAAAACGAACATTCATCCGTAGAATGCCGGCAACGATTGTGGCGGTGGCACCCAAACCGACCACGCCAGCCCCATCTGTAGAATCTACAGATTCTGCCCCAGGGTCCACAGACGCCCGTGTCAGTGGCCTCAGGTTCTGGTCAAACCCCGAATACACAAGGGTTGTCATCGATGCCACCCAGAACCGAAACTTTGCCCACAGGCTTCTGAAAAAAGATCCTGCCAACGGCAAGCCCCAGCGGCTCTACATCGATCTGAACCAATCCCGGCTGGGCAAGGATGTCCCCAAACACACCGAAATCAACGACAACCTGTTGATCCAGGCCAGGGCCGCCCAGCACACCCCCCATTCCGTACGGGTGGTCATTGACATTAAATCCTTTGACAACTACAAGGTATTTTCACTCAAAGATCCCTTCAGGCTCGTGGTGGACGTATGGGCAAAGGGAGCCAATGGAAAGGCCAAAGTCGCGGGATTATCCAAAAAATCCGGAAATTCCAAGGCCTACATGTCAACGGATAATATCCAGAGCTCGGCCATTGCAAAGCAACTCGCCCTCGGCGTTCGCAGGATCGTCATCGATCCCGGCCATGGCGGCAAGGACCCCGGCGCCCCGGGATATCTCAAAAACGTGTGGGAAAAGGATGTGGTACTCAAGATCTCCAAGCGCCTGGCAAAAAAAATGCGGGACCGCCTCAAATGCGATGTCATCCTCACCCGGGCAACGGACACCTATCTTACTTTGGAGGAGCGTACGGCCATTGCCAACACCCGAAATGCCGACCTTTTCATTTCCCTCCACTGCAATGCCGCCAAGAACCGAAAAGCCACAGGCACGGAAACCTATTTTCTCAACCTTGCCACCGACGACCAGGCCATTGAAGTTGCGGCACGGGAAAACGCCACCAGCCGGAAAAACATCAGCGACCTTGAATCCATTCTCAATGACCTGATGAAAAACGCCAAGATCAACGAATCCAGCCGCCTTGCCACCAAGGTCCAGGGGACCATGTGCAAGGGGCTTGCCAAGAACTACTCTAAGATCAAGAACCTCGGGGTGAAACAGGCCCCGTTCTATGTTCTTCTGGGGGCAAGGATGCCTTCCATCCTCATCGAAACCTCATTCCTAAGCAACAAGACAGAGTGCAAGCGCCTTGTCAGCTCAACCTATCAGGAACGCCTGTGCGACGCCATCATTGACGGGGTCGAGCGCTACATAAAGGAAACCAACCCAACAACCTTATAACCGGTATAGAGGAGCAGATCATGACATACAAACACCTGATCTATGAAGTTGAAGAGACCATCGGAACACTCACCTTTAACAGACCCAAGGCCTTGAACGCCCTGAACCAGGAACTGATCCAGGAACTTGGCGTCGTCATCGACAGGGTAGAAGCCGATCCCGATATCAAGGTTCTTGTGTTGACAGGCGCCGGAAACAAAGCCTTTGTAGCCGGAGCCGACATCTCGGAGCTTGCCGAGATGAACGTCCTCCAAGCCAAACAATTTTCCCAAATAGGTCAAGAAACGTTTTCCCGGCTCGAATCCCTGACCATCCCGGTCATCGCGGCCGTCAACGGATTTGCCCTGGGGGGCGGCACCGAGGTGGCCCTTGCCTGCGATTTTATCTATGCCTCGGAAAAGGCAGTGTTCGGCCTTCCGGAGATTACCCTCGGCATCATTCCCGGATTTGGCGGCACCCAGCGCCTTGCGCGGCTTGTGGGTCCCAACCGTGCCAAAGAACTCATCTATACGGGAACAACAGTACCCGCGGCCCAGGCCGAAGCCTACGGCATCGTCAACAGGATCTTTGCCCCTGAAGAACTCATGGCCGGAGTCATGAAAACCGCAAAAGCCATGGCCTTGAAGGGACGGGTTTCCATCCGGGCGGCCAAGGAAGCTGTCAACACGGGCTTGTGCGCGGACCTTGAAACCGGCTGCAAAATCGAAAACAACGCCTTTGCCCTGTGCATGGCAAGCCAGGACGCAAAGGAAGGTACCCAGGCATTCCTTGAAAAACGGAAACCCGCATTCACAGGGACGCTTACGAAATAACTTTTTCCTTGACAAGGGTTTTGATTCCCGATAGACAATAAAACTTAAATTATTAACTAAAAGGATAAAACAATGGTATACAGGTTCTTTTTTATATTTTTCTTTAAAGCAGACTTTCGATTTACAAGGTCTGCCCATGGAAAGATTATATAAGAACCACGCCATAATCTGACAATAGAAACCATGGGCGGACTCGAAGAGAACGAAACCCATGGTTTTTTATTTTCAAGGACCGGGGGTTTAAAAATCCTTGAGTCCTTTTTTTTGGTTTTCTAACAACAGGCCCCAATGCCAAAGGAGAATCAGTTATGCCGATCTTTAACATGGATTTTGAAACAATGCCCCGGGAGGCCCTGAAGGCCATCCAGCTCTCACGCCTAAAAACCTCCCTGGAAAAAGTCTATGCCACCGTACCCTTTTACCGTGACAGCTTTAAAAAGGCCGGCATCACGCCCCAGGACATCAATTCTCTTGATGATATGCGTCGTATTCCCTTCACCACCAAACAGGACCTGAGGGATAACTACCCCTACGGTATGTTCGCCGTACCCATGGAAAACGTAGTCCGGATCCACGCAAGTTCCGGCACCACCGGAAGCCCCACCGTTGTCGGCTACACCAAACGGGACATCAAAACCTGGTCCGAACTCATGGCAAGGAGCCTTGCAGCCGGCGGCGCAACAAGCCGTGACATCCTCCACAACGCTTACGGCTACGGCCTTTTCACCGGCGGACTCGGGGTCCACTACGGCGCCGAGCGCCTAGGCGCCTCAGTCATCCCGGTCTCCGGCGGAAACACCAAACGCCAGATCATCATCATGAAGGATTTCAAGCCTACCATCCTCACCGGAACCCCCTCCTACATCCTTCACCTGGCTGAAGTTGCCGAAGAGATGGGGGTATCGTTCAAGGATCTGAGTTTCAAGGCCGGCATTTTCGGGGCTGAGCCCTGGTCCGAGGCCATGCGAGAGGAGATCGAATCCAAGCTCAACCTCAAGGCCATAGACATCTACGGCCTGAGTGAGATCATGGGACCCGGTGTCAGCATCGAGTGCATCCAGGCCCAGAACGGCCTGCATATCTTTGAGGATCACTTCATCCCGGAGATCATCGACCCGATCACCGAAGAGGTGCTTCCCTACGGAGAAACAGGCGAACTCGTCTTCACCTCCATCACCAAGGAGGCCTTTCCCATCATCCGGTACAGAACCCGGGATATCACCTCCTTGAATCCTGAACCCTGTATCTGCGGCCGAACCCATGTGCGCATGAAAAAGGTCTCGGGCAGGACCGACGACATGCTGATCATCCGGGGCGTCAACGTCTTTCCTTCCCAGATAGAGGACGTTCTCATGAAAAGCGACAATATTCAGCCCCATTACCAGCTTGTGGTTGACAGATCCGGTAATCTTGATAGTCTAACGGTCAAGGTAGAGGTCAGCGACCAGATATTCTCGGATCAGATCAAGAACCTCCAGAACATGGAGGCCAACATTTCTAATGATATCAAAGAATATCTGGGCGTATCCGCCAAGGTCATGCTGGTTGAGCCAAAAGCCATCGAGCGTAGCCAGGGCAAGGCCATAAGAGTTATTGACAACCGAAACATTTAACAGGAACAAGGAGGTAAACGGATATGCGAGCCGAGCAGATATCAATATTTCTGGAAAACAAGGCCGGGCGCCTTGCAGAGGTCACTGCCATACTAAGGGATGCAAACGTCAACATCAGGGCGCTCTCCCTTGCCGATACAACGGATTTCGGAATCCTGAGGCTGATCGTCAACGACAACCAGAAGGCGGAAGATATCCTCAAAAAAGAGGGTTTCACCGTGGGAAAGACCAATGTGATTGCCGTGGAGGTTGATGATAACCCCGGTGGACTCAACAGGGTTCTGGACCCCCTCACCAGCGAAGGGGTCAATGTGGAATACATGTACGCTTTTGCCAATCCCAACCGTAAAAGCGCCATCATGATCTTTCGGTTTGACAACATTGACAAAGCCATCGAGATCCTGGCCAAAAACAAGATCGCAGTGATCAAAGGCGAGGATGTGTACAACCTCTAACGATACCTCCCCTGGAACTTGATTCAAAAACAGCAATGGCCGGTCCGGAAAGTTCCCGGGCCGGCCATTGCTATTTATTTATGCATGTACGGGGAGTTAGTCCGCGTTTTTCCCGATAAACCCGATACAATCCTTGGGACACTTCTCAAGGCCTTCCACCGCCGACTCCTCTTGCTCAACCCTGTAGGCGTCGGTGTTTGCCACGGCAATGTCCTTATCCATGGCAAAGACGTCGGAGACCTTGACACAGGCCTTACAACCGATACACCCCTTGGTGCAGACCGTGTTAACGTCCTTACCCTTGTCCAGGTTGGAGCAGAGTACCGAGGGAATCTTGTCTTCATGAAAATCGGTCATGGAGATAATCACCCTGGGACACGCCTTGACGCAGGCACCGCAACCGATGCACTTGTCGTAGTCCACGACGGCGAGGCCGTCCTCAATGTGGATGGCGTCATAATCGCAGGCGCTTACACAGTCGCCAAATCCCAGGCAACCAAAGGTGCAACCCTGGACCCCGGCCACAAGGTTTGCCGCGGCACACCGCATTTCACCCCTGTATTCGGTTCGGCCCTGGCGCGCTTCAAAATGGGCGCCGCAATGGACCACCGGACGGTTGGGAACCGAGTCCCCCACGTCCACACCCATGATATCGGCAACCTCGTTGGCGCAACCTTCGCCACCCACCGGGCACTGGTTCACCGGGGCATTGTCAGCGACCACGGCAACGGCATATTCACTACAGCCAAGATAGCCGCAACCGCCGCAATTAGCACCGGGAAGGGCTTCCAACACCGCCTCAACCCTTTCATCCACCTCAACATGGAACTTCTTGCTGGCCCATCCAAGTATGTATGACATAATCACTGCCATGCCCAGCATGGTAACGGCAGCGATGCCTATGGTTATTTCAATCATTGATACCTCGAATCTGCTGCTGTAAGTTGGGTTCGATCATTGCCGTCTGAATCGGTTCCACGGACATCTCCATGGCCACTTCCTCCGCCGGTGTCATGGCCTTTCTAAGACCTGAATCCACACCGGTGAAACCCATGAAGGCCAAGGCAAGAATACCGCCCACAACCAATGTGATGGCAGCGCCTTTGAAGGGCTCGGGCACATCGCACAGATCCAGATCCTCACGGATGCCGGACATGATCACAATGGCGAGGGTAAAACCGATACCGCCAAAGAGGGCCAGGGTCAGGGACCGCCCAAGATCCCACGCATCCGCCGGGTTCTCAACCCCTGCCACGTTGCTCATGATGGTGAGGCAGGCAAAGAGGATGGCGCAGTTGGTGGTAATCAACGGAAGAAATACACCAAAGGATTTGTACAATGCCGGAAAGAATTTTCTCACATACATCTCTACAAACTGTACCGAAGAGGAGATGGAGAAGATATAGACAATGTAACTCAGCACGGTGAGATCAACGGTGGCCGCAGCCTCCTTGGACACAAAAAATCCTGCGATAAAGGAGGAGATCGGTGCACCGGGGATCAGCACCATGGTGGTGATGGTCCAGCTCAGAAAAGCCGCGATACTGATAACAAAGGTAACGGCACATCCCATGCCAACGGCCATGTCAACCCGGCGGGATACGCCGATGAAGGGACAAATACCGACAAAATAATAGAGAACAAAGTTGTTGATAACCGCTGCACTCAGGGCAATCAGAACGATATCGATAAGATAATTCATATGCTTCCTCCTGATTTACGCGCAGAGTACCAGTTAACCAGTCCCAGGAGGAGTCCAAGGGTGATAAAGGCCCCCGGAGGCAATACCATGATGACCCAATCCGGCCATGCAGCAGGCAGCAACTGGTAGCCAAAGAGACCACCGGTGCCAAGGAGCTCCCTTACCGCAGCAATGCTTACCAGGGCAAGACCGAATCCCAGGGACTGTCCCAGGGCATCGGAGGCTGCAATGAAGGGTGACTGCTTGGAGGCACACACCTCACACCGGCAGATGATAAGGCAGTTAACGATGATCAAGGGAATATAGGGTCCCAGGGTCTTACTCATCTGGTAGAGATATGCAGCCAGAACCCTGTCCGCAATGGTCACAAAGGTGGCAATGGTCAGGGTAAAGATGACGATACGAAGATGGGGCTTGAGCAAATTCCGGAGCAGGCTGATCACCACGTTGGCACAGATGAGCACAAATGCCACTGAACACGCCATGGTGATGGCCGGTTGCATTCCATTGGTAACGGCCAGGGTCGGACAGAGTCCGAGGAGCTGGCGGTACACCGGGTTTTCCGGCAGGATACCCTGCAGGAACCTCTCGGTGGCTGTTGGTTGATCTGCCATTACTGAACCCCCTTCCCGTCTGAATCTTTAAATTGAGCCACCCGGGGTTTCAGATCAGAAACCGCCTGGTTTACAAATTTGGTCACGGCCTTTGAAGAGATGGTGGCACCGGAGATGGCATCAATCTCATTGACCCCGCCCGTTGCCAGCTTGACCACCTTAAAAGGGGTGGTCGTCTCTTTATTGCTGTACTGGGCCCGCCAAGCGTCTTCCACAATCTTGTTGCCAAGACCCGGGGTCTCCTTCTGATCCAGAATGAAGAGCCCGGTGACCTTTGCTGCATCGGCATCCATACCAACGAGGAGCTCGATCTTGTCTGCATATCCCTGGCCCTTGGTCTTTACCACCCAGCCCGCCAGTGTTCCGTCCTTGAAGTCAGCCTTGTAAAGGGTATAGTATTTCGTGACCGGACCCTTTTCAACGGCAACGGTGTTGGGGGTGATCACAAGCGTTTCGCCCTTGGCGTTAAGCTCATCCGCGGCCTGTTGGCCGAGGATCACCACGGGAACCTTTTCCAGGGTCTCCTTTAATTTGTTCTCTTCGATCTTTGGCCCCAGGGCCGCCTGGACCCCGGCAAGCGACATGCCGAAAAGCAGTGCCAGCAACAGCACAAGCCATGCCTGGCCCAGGTTTGTCCTTTGAATAGCGTTCATATCAGGCATCTCCCATTGGGTGTGGTATGGTCCATCGGTTAATCAGGGGAGTCACGGCGTTCATCAGAAGAATCGCAAACATCACGCCTTCGGGATAGCCACTGAAGAGCCTGATGATCATGACAAGTGCACCCACGCCGGCACCGAAGATAAACTTGCCCCTGGGGGTCAAGGGAGAGGTGACAGGATCGGTGGCAATAAAAAAGGCACCAAAGAGCAATGCGCCGCCAAAGAGATGGTGGAGCAGGACATAGCCACCGGCACCGGCTGAAAGATCGGCAAGGCCTGCAAGAACAGCCACGCAGGACAAGACGCCCACGGGAATCTCCCAGGAGGCGGTTCGCCGGACACACAGGAAGATTCCGCCGATGAGGGCGGCAAGTGCGCTTGTCTCTCCGATGGATCCGTTGGTAAATCCAAAAAAGAGATCAAATACCGAGGTTGCAACGCCGCTGCCCTTAAAGGCGTTCAACGGGGTTGCCTGGGAAATGGCGTCCACGACACCCGCCGGATTTTCGTAGGCGCCGGCTCCCATGAGGCTGGCAAAGGCGATCATCACAAATGCGCGACCCACCATTGCCGGGTTAAAGATATTCATGCCTAGGCCGCCGAAGATGATCTTGCCGATGCCCATGGCTACAAAGGAGGCAAGGGCGCCGACATACCAGGGGGCCGTGCCCGGAAGGGACAGGGCAAGGATGATACCGGTAACGGCGGCGGAACAGTCTGTCAATGTAATCTTTCTTCCACGCATGGAGACAAACAGGGCCTCACTTGCAAGGCAGGCGACCACACAGACAACCAGCTGCTTGACGGCGTACCCCCTAAACACAAAAACGGACATGGCCACAAGGGGCACAAGGGCTATGAGGACATCTGTCATCATCCGTTTTGTCGTAAATGTTATGTCAGATACATGGGGTGAAGGGGCTACGTTAAGGGTTGGTCCCTCATGCCCCGCTCCCTCTATTTCACTTATTTTTGACAATATGCCAACTCCTTTCCTATGGTCTCTGTTGAGGCCATCATTTCTTCATGGTGGCTGCGACCTGGGCCTTTCCCGTGCGAATCAACTGGACAAGCTTGATGTTCGCGGGACAGACATAGGTACAACTACCGCACTCAAAACAGGCGTTAATATTATACTGGCGGGCAAGCTCCGGGTTTTGATACCGTGCTGCCATGGCAAGCCTTGTGGGAACAAGGTTCATGGGGCAGGCGTCAACGCAGCGTCCGCAGCGCACACATGAGGTCTCCTCGCCCCGGGCCGCTTCGGCATGGGTGAGGATGGTGATTCCGCTGGTTCCTTTTGTCACCGGCGTATTCAAATCTGAAAAAGCAAATCCCATCATCGGACCGCCGGCGATGATCCGTGCCGCGTCCTGGGTCAAGCCGCCGCAATAGTCGATCAGCTCGCCCATGGTGATACCGATGGGAACAAACAGGTTCTTGGGGTTGGCAATACCGCCCCCGGTGACGCTCACGACCCTATGGGTCAGGGGACCTTTTTTCATCACCCCCCTTGCCACGGCGGCCATGGTCCCCACATTGCTCATGGCAACACCCACGGCAGAAGGCAGCCCGCCCAAGGGCACCTCCAGGTCGAGAACCGCCTTTACCAGCTGCTTCTCACTGCCCTGGGGATACTTTGTCTCTACCACGGCGACCTTTACAACGGTGTCCTGGGTTGCCCGTTCCAGGGCTTCGATGGCCTCGGGCTTGTTGTCCTCCACACAGATGAAGATCTCCTTTGCCGAAACAGCCCGTCCTGCCAGGAGCGCACCCGCCACAATGGCGTAAGGCGCCTCCTTCATGAGCCTGTAGTCACAGGTCAGGTAGGGCTCGCACTCACATCCGTTGACCAGCAGGGTGTCAATGAGCTGCTTGTCGCTGGGCATCACCTTGACGTGGGTAGGAAAGGCAGCACCACCCAGGCCGACGATGCCGGCAGCGTGGATCAGCTTTGAGATCTCGTCCGGGGCATAATCGGAAACAGTGGAAAAGGACCAGTCCGTGGCGGTCATCTCCTTCCACAAATCCTTTGGATCCACCTGGTCACCGTCTGTCTTGATCTCAATGGCCGGGAGATGCCGACCATTGGCAAGGGTCACCACGGTGTTTTTTTTCACCTTTCCTGCCACCGGAGAGTGGAGGGCAGCCGAGACAAACGCCTGTCCTTTACCGACCATTTCGCCGCATGCGACCACCTGCTTGGGCTTGACCACCGGTTCACAGGGGGCCCCAATGTGCTGGAGCAGTGGAAGTACTACCTTGTCCGGATTGGGCAGTACTTCAACCGCAGCCCCAGCTGAATAAAACTTGTTGTCAGGGGGATGAATCCCGTGGGGAAAACTCCCTTTTCCTGGAAATTCTTCTTTAGACCCGAAAAAACCCATAATTTTTCAATCACTCCACCAGATTTTTCAATCTGCATCTATGGTTAATCTATGGTTAACAGAAACAATTTGCATACCAATAATGGGAGCGGGTGTCAAGTCGAATTCTATTGAATGTTTCTATTGCACGACCCAGACCACGTGGTTGCCGGCAGCCTGGAAAATCTTCTCCCCCACCCGTCCCATAAAAACGTTTTTAAGAAAAGTCAGGTTTCTTCGTCCGATCACGATGCTCTCAAACCCGCCGGTACGGGCCCTGTTGACAATATTCTCCGTCAGATCGCCGTTGGTTGATATGACCTCGCAGGTGAGCTGATCATTGGTGAATCCAGCACTGGTGAGACATTCCATCGATTTTTCGAAAATATGATCCCGGGTCTTCAGCGCCGTCTTTTCGCCATTGGCTAAGGGTTTTGCGGCATGGCAGAGCAGAAGGCGATATCCCTTGTTGTCAATGAGCGCCCCCATCCGCCGCACCGCTTCCAACACCTCACGGGTACCGTCAAAGGCGACCAGGACGTCCTTGTGCTTTGGAATGCCGCCGACAACGATGAGGGGAATGCTCTTTATCTTTCCAAGGAGTTTTGTGGGAACGCTTCCGACAAAAAGGTCCTTGAGCCGGGAATATCCTTTTCTGCCCACCACCACGGCATCATATCCCATGCGGGACTCCTCAACAATATCCCGGACCACCCCCTGGTCCTTGGTGTGAATCTTCGTTTTCACAGCCTCCTGGGGAAAGCCCTCACTCAACAGGATCTCATTGGCCTTTGCCATGCACTCTTTGACCAACTTGTACCTCTCGGTCATGCTGGCCCTTATTTCTGGGGTCTTGAACCTGAAGTCCAGATCCTTTTCCATGTGCCAGAAGGATCTGGGGATCTTGCTCTCCACATAGAAAACAACAACGTCTGTTTTATCGGGGGGAAATACCATTCCAACGTACCGGGCGGCATCAAGAGCAAGTTCCGAACCATCATAGGCCAGCAAAACTCTAAACTTTGTTTGTTCCATGTTAATTTTCTCCCAGCATAAACCATTAAAGAGGCACCTTGCTTTTCATCTGACACCCCGTATCCATTGACAGAAGGTCTCAGGTCTACGAGCAAAGCATGAAGAATAATATGAAATAACAAACTAACGATACTTTATACTTTGAATTCGAGTAAGGCAAGAACCCTTGAAAAAAAGTTCAAGGGCCTTGACTTCTTGGTTTTTGCATGGTGGAACCAAGGTAATTTCAATATAAAAAACAAGCCCAATCGTCCGATTTAAACAAGGAGTTCAAATTGAATACCCCATCAAAGCAACCTGTGGCCTCACCCTTTTCCATCCCCAACATCCGCTTGTTTATCGCCTTCAGGGTCTTGTTCAATTCACGTTTTTATTATCCGGTCTTCACCATCCTGTTCCTTGATTTCGGACTTACCGTGGCCCAGTTTTCCATACTCAACGCTGTGTGGGCCGCCACCATTGTCCTTGCCGAAGTCCCCTCCGGGGCCCTGGCTGATATCATCGGAAGAAAGCGGTTGCTTGTATTTGCGACATTGACCATGATTGTTGAGATCGGCATCATCTGTTTTGTTCCCAAAACTGACCCTTCAATGGTTTTCATGGTTTTTCTGCTCAATCGTATTTTGAGCGGTCTTGCAGAAGCGGCTGCCAGCGGGGCGGATGAGGCCATTGCCTATGATTCCCTGGCAGCAGAAGGCAATCCCGCCCAGTGGGGACGGGTTCTTGAGGTGTTAATGCGGTTTCAATCCCTTGGATTTATTATTGCCATGGGTATTGGCGCAGCTGTTTATGATCCGGTTCTGCTGGAAAAACTTGGCCGTTTTTTCGAGCTTACACTCTCCTTTCCCCAGGAAACCACCATGCGATTTCCCTTATATCTGACATTTATCCTGGCGTTTTTTGCATTTTTCACGACCCTTAAGATGACGGAGCCAGCAACAGAAGCTTTGCCCGGATTCAAACCAAAACAGGTTCGCCAGGCCTTTGGTTTAACCATCAAGGCCGGCCTGTGGATCTATAAAACCCCCTTTGTCCTGTCCGTCATTCTCTTTGGGATGCTGTTTGACGGCATCATCAGGATGGTTATCACCCTTTCCAGCCAATACTACAGGATGATCCAGCTGCCTGAATCAGTATTCGGTATCATTGGCGCACTGGTGGCCATGCTCGGCCTTGTTATTCCCAAAATGGCCAAAAAAATAACCGAAAACTGCCCGCCCACCTATGCCCTCTGGCTCACCGTCTTTTTAACGGGCACAGGTCTTGGCACCATGAACTTTTTCTGGCCCTATGCAGGGTTGCTCCCTGCCCTGGTAACCTTCAGCGCCATGTACTTCACAGGCTTCTTTGTCAGCTATTATGTCAACCAGGTGACACCGTCGGACCAGCGGGCAACGGTCCTGAGCTTCAAAGGCCTGGCCTATAACATTTCCTATGGCGTATTAGGGGTTGCCTATGCCCTGCTTCTAAAGATCAAAAAACAGGGCATTCTTTCCGACGATGTTGAAAACATGGTTTTTGTGGACACGTTTTTCTGGTTCCCCATCACCTTTATAACCGGCTTCCTTGTTCTGTTGGCTGCATACCATCTCTGGCTGAAAAAACCGTCCACCTAACCCCCGTTAAAAACAACCGAATAGAGAATGTCTGCCCCAAAAGGCCTTTGGGAAAGAAAATATTGAATAGTTGGCAATTCATGGTAGAATATTTCAATTACCAGCTATGAACCAAAAAATACTTTTTAATTTAAAAGGAGCCTTTCCATGGGCAAAACACTATTAGCAGGCAATCCCATAACCCTTGCAGGTGAGTTCCCGGCCAAATCAACCGTGGCCAAAAATTTTACGGCAGTTCAACAGGACCTGTCACAGGTTTCCCTTGAAACGTTTAAAGGGAAAAAAATTGTGCTGAATATTTTCCCCAGCATTGATACGGACGTATGTGCCACATCTGTTCGCAAATTCAATGCAGAGGCCGGTTCCCTGGACAATACCCAGGTCATCTGCCTGTCAGCGGATCTGCCCTTTGCCCACAAACGGTTCTGCGGTGCCGAAGGTATTGAAAACGTCATCACGGCTTCCCTGTTCCGTAACCCTGAATTTGCCACGGATTACGGGGTGCTGATCACCGATGGCCCCCTGGCCGGACTGACCGCCCGGGCGGTAGTGGTGGTGGACGAAACCGGTAAAATCATCCATGCAGAACTGGTGGACGACATCGCCCATGAGCCCGACTACGATGCAGCCCTGGCAGCTTTAAATCCATGAGAAGGACAGAACAATGAAATTTACCATTGACCATTTTAATATCAATGTGCTGAACCTTGAAAAAAGCCTGGCCTTCTACGATAAAGCCCTCGGCCTAAAAGAGGGAAACCGTAAGACCGCTAAAGACGGCAGCTATATCATCGTATACCTAGGGGACGGCGTCACACCCACCAAGCTTGAACTCACCTGGCTCAAAGCCCAGGAACAGCCCTACAACCTGGGAGATGAAGAGTTCCACATCGCCTTTAAAACCCCTGATTTCGATGCAGCATATGCCCTTCACAAAGAAATGGACTGTATCTGCCATGAAAATAAGGAGATGGGCATTTATTTTATTAACGATCCCGACGGATATTGGCTTGAAGTAGTACCGGCAAGATAGTCCTGCTTTGGGCCAGGCCATCGGCCCTGCCGTGATCCCTTCAAAGGGCTTGAAGTGGTGCTGGCAAGATGGCCCTGCTTTGGGCCAGACCATCGGCCCTGCCGTGATCGTTTCAAAGGGTTTTAAGTCGTGCCGGCAAGATGGCCCTGCTTTGGGCCAGGCCATCGGCCCTGCCGTGATCCCTTCAAAGGGCTTAAAGTCGTGCCAGTGAGATCATCCGGCTTTGGAAGTGCGAATGATCATTTATGCCAAGATGATTGTGCTACTTCTTTTTATCAATGCCATCCCTGCGATCATGATGCCGTTCTTCTCCAAGGCAAGACCCTTTGGCATGCCCATGGATTTTAACCTGCGTTTTTTGGACGGACGGGCCTGGCTTGGAAAACACAAGACCGTGGGCGGATTCGGATTCGGAATCCTGGCCGGGGGTACCATGGGCTATTGCCTTGGATTTCCCCTGGCCCTAGGATTTGGTTCAGGTTTTCTTGCCATGGCAGGAGACAGCGTATCCAGCTTTATCAAAAGACGGTTCAGCTTTAACGAGGGAACCGAGGTCCGCATCCTGGACCAGATCTTCCAGGGAGGATTTCCCCTTGTTTTATTCCACAGCACCCATGATTTCCCCCCCCATGCCTCGGGCGCCATGCTCATCATCTTTATCGTGGCGGGCATCTTTGCCTCCCGGTTACACCGGAGATTCTTTTTCCCGTCCCAACAACAGGTCAGTACCGTGATCCGATCGAAATCCGGGTTCAAGGAGTGGCGGGCATGCCATATTGCCCTCTCCCCCATGGCCCGGCTCCTGAATTTTGAAAACGTCATATACTACCGGCTGTTCATGCAGACCTGCTTTAAGCTGTCCGGACTCTACAACCGGGGAGTAAACAACGCCCTCGACGTCAGGGTCAATGCCCTCGGTTTTTCCTTCAAGCGCCTTCCCAAAGCCTTTGACCAGTACAAGATCCTCTTCATGAGTGATCTCCACCTGGATGGCCTGGACGGGCTTACGGAGCGTCTCATCGAGATCGTCAAAAATCAGCCGGTGGACCTCTGCCTCCTGGGCGGGGATTACCGCATGGAGATGTACGGCCAGTTTCAACAAGCCAATGAAAAACTGGGAGAACTGGTTCAACACATCCACGCCAGGGACGGTGTGTTCGGCATCCTCGGCAACCACGACTGCATCGAGATCGCGCCTGATCTCGAAGACTCCAACATCTGCATGCTGATCAACGATGCCATGGTACTGGAACGGGATGGCCGGCACCTGGCCGTCTGCGGTGTGGACGATCCCCACTACTACCAGTGCCACGACCTTGACAAGGCCCTCAGGGAAGTCCCGGAAACGGCATTCAAAATCCTCCTTTCCCATTCCCCGGAAATCATCAACAGCCTGGACCACCACGACATCGATCTGTGCCTCTCCGGCCACACCCACGGCGGCCAGATCTGCCTGCCGCTTATCGGACCCGTGTTTACCCACTGCCCAGTGCCAAGGCGCTTTGTCTCGGGCCGCTGGCAACACAACAACACCTGCGGCTACACCTCCTGCGGCGCAGGTTCCTCTGGAATTCCGGTCCGGTACAACTGCCGGCCCGAAGTCCTGGTAATCACCTTGAGCCGAAGCCCCTGAGTTGCTTTTTTAGCTTTAGTTTTTGCCCTGCTCCTCCGAAATATAAAGAACTGGATCGTCAACTATAAAGGAGGTATCAAATGATAAACACCGGATACAGCATCAACCCGTTTCAAAAAACAGGCTACAGGTTAATGCAAACCAGCAGTTCCAACCGGGTCATGACCGCATCGACAAGCCAGTCTCTTACCGTCAATACGAGTCAATTTTCTTTCAGCGCCAGGGAGAACACTTGGCTCAGCACCCGGACCCAAGGGATGATCGCCCAGTTCGACCTCCTGAGCGACCAGAAAAAGCAGGGACTCACCGTTGATAACACGCCCCTATCCCAATTCACCCCGGAGAAGGCCGCAAGCCTGGTCAGCGACGACGGCTACTATGGCGTGGCAAAGACGTCCCAACGCATCGCCGACTTTGTGTTGAGCGGAGCCGGAGATGACATGGATCGTCTTAAACAGGGACGAAGGGGAATCCTCCAGGGATTCGAAGCAGCGGAAAAAGCCTGGGGAGGAAAACTTCCCGACATCAGTTATGACACCATTGAAGCCGCCTTAAAATCCGTTGACGATAAAATTAGCGAACTCGGGGGAAACATATTAGAGACCTCGGCATGACCCGGCCCATCCGGGGTAAAACAGCTCCCCATGGCCCTGGGACGTTTCCAGGGCGCCCGGAACAATGATACCCCTTGGGGTTAAATGTTATTCTGGAGACAGGGGCGAAGAGACCCCCCGGTCCATGGTGATTCACGGCAAAGAGATCCATGTGAACGAGCTGATCGACAGCTGGCTTGCCCCTGACCATCGGTATTTTAAATTTACAGGCTCCGACCTTGGAACCTATATCATACGCCACGCCCCCCAAAACAACGCCTGGGAACTTGTATTCTACAAGGAACCTCCCATCATTCCATAACCCTTGATCACCTGTTTTAAAATCAACCGCCTCGAAAATATCCCGGACAAATTTCTTTTGACACACCCAAACCCATGGGCTACTGTTGCCGGGTTATAGGTCTTCCCATGTGAATTGATATCATTTCTTACTGATGAAAGTAAAGCGAGTATCAGCTCAAGTGCGAACATCGATAGCAGTAATACCAGGCCGAAACGAACAATCATAAGATAAGGAATAAAAATTACAATGAGCGTATTAGGTTGGATCGGAACCGGGGTAATGGGACAATCCATGTGCATGCACCTGATGGATGCCGGGCACAAAATGTATGTTTATAACAGGACCAAGGAAAAAGCGGCCCCTTTGATTGAAAAAGGCGCTATATGGTGCAGCACACCGGCTGAAGTTGCTGGGAATAGCGAGATTATCTTCTCCATTGTGGGGTTTCCAAAGGATGTCAGGGAAACCATCCTGGGTGAAAACGGGATCATCAAGGGAGCAAAGCCAGGTTCCGTGGTGGTGGACATGACCACATCCAGCCCCAAGCTTGCGGCAGAGATTCACAAGGCCCTGGGGGCTGAGGACATGGAATCCCTGGACGCCCCGGTATCCGGCGGAGATCTCGGCGCCCAGGCAGCCACCCTTGCCATAATGGTGGGCGGAGACAAACCGGTTTATGACAGGGTGTTGCCTTTGTTTAAAATCATCGGAAAAAACATTGCGCTCATGGGCGGCCCAGGTGCCGGACAACACACCAAGATGAGCAACCAGATCCTGATCGCCGGCACCATGATAGGCACAGTGGAGTCCCTGCTCTATGCACAGAAAAGCGGGCTTGATCTGGGATCCGTCATCAAGGTGATCGGAAGCGGTGCTGCCGGCTCCTGGTGCATCAACAACCTGGGGCCCCGCATCGCCTGCGGTGATTACGATCCCGGCTTTTACATCAAACATTTTAT
This sequence comes from Desulfobacterium sp., assembly GCA_016342325.1. Lineage (GTDB taxonomy): Bacteria > Desulfobacterota > Desulfobacteria > Desulfobacterales > Desulfobacteraceae > Desulforapulum. Next base: position 1,919 of record JAEINR010000061.1, on the reverse strand, counting down.
AAAAGACATGGGAATCGCGCTGGAGGAGGCCAAGGGGATGAACATCTCCCTGCCCGGTCTTGCCATGGTCCACCAGTTTTACATTAGCGCCGCCGCCCTGGGCCATGAAGACCTCGGCACCCAGGGGCTTTACAAGGTCTTGGAAAAAATGAACAACCGCTAACGCTTATTCGGAACGTATACAGGTGGCGCCCCAACCCACCCATGGCCCCGGAGCCTTGTCCGGGGCCGCTTTATTAAAGGAAATGCCTAAAAACCGAGGTTGAACCCAATGCCGATGGTGGTTGTGGCGTTTTCGGTTTCGATGGTCACACCAGGCAAATTGACGTTGGTGAAATCCTTATCGTCCCAGATGGTCCAGCCCAGGGCCAGGTTCACCTTCATATTCTTCCTGAATTCATAGGCAACCCCGCATCCCAAATGCCAGTTATCCGTGTAAAGGACCTCGTAGGATCCCAGGCTGGCCTGGTAGTAACCGTTGATATCGGTCCAGAAAAAATCGGTGTAGGTGGTTCCCACACTTGCAAGGAGGGTGGGGGTGAACTTGTAGGACGCCGTGATACCGAAAGATTGGGCATCCCCTGCCATACCGGAGATATCCCTTCCGGCAGCGTCACTACCCCAGTCGGCCGCCTCCTGGAACCAATAGGAATAATTGATTTCGCCGTAGAGCTTGTCTGAGAAGTCATATCCCACCCCCAGGCCGAGCATGCCTGGCAAATCCCGGGGACTTTCGCTGCCATGCACAAACATGCCCAGATCGTCCCGGTTCACCTCGGTCTCAAGATCCAGCCCCACCTTGGACAGATACTGGATCCCCAGGTTCAGCTCCGGGGTCAGGTTGACGTTGACCCCGACAATAAACCCAAAACCATCGGCTTCCTCGTCAATATCAACCCCCATTGGCGTTTGAACGACATTCCCGCCGCCAAGATCGTTGATGCCGGTCAGCCCGGCCTTGGTATTATTATCTACAGAGATGTACCGAACCCCCAGGGCAACGGAGAATCGCTCGTTGACCTGGTAGGCGCCGCCAAGGGTCAGGGTGTTGTAAACCGACTCCGCCTCCAGAAAATCGTTGTCAAAGCCTTGGATGGCCCCCGCCTGCATCATGCCCGCGCCCATCATATCCGTGGTGATGGAGCCGTCGGGATAATCAACCACGGCCCCGCCGCCGGGGATGTAATATCCGCCGAAAACAGCCCATTTATCCTTGTTGTAGGTGACATATACATTGGGGAGCAACCAGTCGATATCATCCTGCTCATGGCTTTGGGGACCCATTCCCAGGTCATAGGAGTGCTTTGGTTTTCGAATCAGGGTCTGGTTGCCGATGTTCACCTGTAACCCGTCAGGCAGCTGGGTGATTCCGCCGGGATTATAGATCACGATATCGGCGGCATCCGTGGCAGCGTTTCGGTTCCCGGTGCGAATCCACTCCACACTCATGTTGGACAGATTGTCAATGTTGGCAAAAAGATCTCCGGCTCCCAGAAGGGAAAGAATCACGGCAGCGAGTACGACTTTCTTCATCAAGGCCTCCTCATAATAGAAAACAGGTGATGCATTGTTGATTGCATCCGGCAGGTCGCCTGCCGGAACTCGTGAGCAGAAACAGAACAGAACGGTAGCCCCTTTAAGGAATAGAACTACACTCAACGAACAATATTTAAATTATCGACAACTGTCAACCACAAACTGACCACCGGTCAACATCCCTTCCCCTTGTCCCAAGTCATTTAAATATCGTCCGCCATGTCCGACCAGATTCAATTCATTTGACAGGTGAGGCGTGTCCTGGTTACACTGTTTATTGATCCATCCCACTGTCAAACCCACGGATCTATAGCGCTCACTTAAATTGATACGCCCGTGCTCAGATAAATTGAGACACCACATTATCTATATTTTCAGTTAGC
>JAEINR010000200.1 GCA_016342325.1 Desulfobacterium sp. | reverse complement strand
TTACCCGGTATTGGGCAAGTATAGGAGTTATACACTATTTTTGCTTTTTCCGCCGCGTAGCGGCTTCGTCCAACCATTGGGTTCACCTGGATGGGGAAGCCGCCAAAAAAGGATTTTTCGGTAAGACCATTGCCCAGGGGGTTCTCATCGTCTCTTTACTCACCCATTTCCATGAGAAATTCATGGTGATCCCCGAAGGGGCCGTCATGGCCATCTATTACGGGATGAACAAGATCAGGCATCTATCGCCGGTCACGGTGGGCTCCATGATCAGGGACCGCATCATCCTGGCCCATGTAGAGGAAAAAGGCGGGGGCAGGATCCTGACCACGGCAAACCACACGGTTGAGATCAAAGGGAGTAAAACATCCGCCTGTTATGCAGAGAGTCTGACCCTGTTTTTAACCAAATAACGACCCTGGTATAGTGCCGGTCAAATGACATGATGCCAACCTTACCCTTATTGATAGGTAGCGGTATCAATTGGTCTGACCAGAGCAATAAAACCGGTTGAGATCCAACCCCTCCGGAAGACGATTTAATATAGAGAAACGAGGTTCTCCATGAAAAATTATATCGCCATTTCAGGAATCACCACTGCCGAAGAAGCCGTACAAACCTTAAACGCCTTCAGGAATGCCGGTTACACCCGGGTATCGGACTATCGTCCCGTGATCTCAACCTATGTGAAGTCCAAATCCCTGGCCGGGAAAAAGGTAAAGGGGAAAAGGCACCCAAAGGTGAAGCGCCTCCCGTCCATCTTCAAGGCCGTGAACGGAAGACTCGGTACCATCCTCAAGTACACCACCAACAACATGGAACAGCTGGCCGGCCAGGTGGATCAATTGATGGGCATGCTCCAGGGCAATCGCCTTTGCCAGACCCTGCAGATCGACAAATCATGGCCTGATATCTGCCAGGTCCATGGAATCAAGAAAAGATTCCCCTGGCTGGAGATCATCCTTACGGCAAACCGCCATGTGTGCGAACTGCCCCCGAAGGAGATCGCAGAGCGATTTAAGTACTACCAGGAAGTTGCGGACTGCATCCTCATCGACCCGTCCGGGGATCTCTTTCATGGTTCAAATTTCGACAGGTCCGTGGCCGTCTATTCGGAAATAAGACAATCGTGTCCGGATATGAAGTTCGGCTTTGCAGGCGGGCTCTCCCCGGAAAATGTGGGGCCCTATCTGGAGGCGTTGATCCTCCGGCTGGGGACCCGGGATTTTTCCCTGGACACCCACGGGGTGGGACTGAGAACCCCCCTGTCCAATCGGCTGGGGAACGATATCCTAAACCTTGCCAAGGTCGGCGGGTTCTTGAACCGGGTCTCCGTTCTCCTCAAGGCCCAGAAAAACCCTCGGTTCAGCGCCCCGCCTCCCAGCGATAAAAGGTCACCTTTTTATCGTCATCCAGCTCCAGGGCAAATCCACGGCAGGACAGGCCGCTGAATGCCATGGGCGCCCCCCTTGGAAAGCCGTCAAAGGTTTTACCCGGGGGGTCGTCCTGAATCCCCCTCGGATGAGCCCTTTTGCAGCCAATTTCCGAACCAGCCACCACTGATATTTTTTATGTATTCGTCATCTTTTCCCACACCGTTCTGGCAATGGTCGTGGTTTTATCATCCCCACATCTCACCAGCCGATGTAAAAAAGAGGTCGTATTTATAAAAGATTTGTCATCCGCTGCTTCAGGCGACGAATGGCTTTGGATTTTTTCACCGTAAAAAGCCTCCGCCTTATAGGCTATTTCACAGGACTTGATTACACACGTCTTCAGAACGTCTTCAGGAACGGATTCAATAATCCAATCAACATAGCTGGTATTGTTCACATGATGATTAAGGTCAATATCGCTGTGTCGTACATGAAAAGATTTACTATTCAGGGGTTTCTCAAACATGGGGATCGGCTCGAAATCATCGCGGATGGCCCGACCAAGATCAGGGGCAAACTGCTCCTTTATAAACCCTGGTATATCTGTGGGTTTGCGGGTTGACTTGCCCATGAGCACTGCTGAAGCAGTTGCTGCCCCCAAAAGATTCCGGGCATCATCATAGACCTCAAACTCACGGAAGGCAAAGCACTTTCGGATTTCAGAACGCCAGGTATCAACGCTGATCCGGTCGTATTGCCTGGGGTAATTCTCCATTTTTATATGAAACCGTGAAAAAACCCAGGTAAAGTCTTCCTCCAAAAAATCATCCAGGGATGTTCCGAGAATTCTACCGTGCATATTAGCCGTTGCCTGCATGAAATTCATAATGGAACGAATGGAAGAATACCCGTATCTGTCCAGATGATAAAACAGAACCTCGAACCCTTCACGATGTTTCTTCATTTTTCTTATTCCTTGTTATGATTGCTTTTATATAGGTATACATTTTAAAAGCATTTTACAAACAGTTTCCTAACAAGGAGGCCATATTATTATCCTGGCAAAACTTAAAGCAATTAACGGAAAAAAAACGCAAAGGGAAATGAAAAAAAACTCAGTTCAGAACCCCACTTCGTAGCGATAAAAGGTCACCTTTTTATCGTCATCCAGCTCCAGGGCAAATCCACGACATATAGTGGACCCAGGTTTTAAGACAGCAGTTTAAGTTGTGCATAACGAATCCATCCGCCTAAGGTTTGAACAAAAG
>JAEINR010000199.1 GCA_016342325.1 Desulfobacterium sp. | reverse complement strand
TAAAACACCGGGCTTGTCCAACAACCGGATAAGATCGTGGTTCGTTCCTCACACGATCTATCCTTATTCGTTATGCCGAACCCCATCTGATTGAAGAGGTGATTTTGAACCTGATCAACAATGCGGCCGATGCCTTGTTTCAGACCCGGGACAACGGCATGATACGGGTGTCGTCCCGGTTGCTAAAAGATAAGATTCTTCTCTGTGTGGAAGACAACGGCCCGGGGATTCCCAGGGATTTAAAGGTGAAAATCTTTGATCCCTTTTTTACAACCAAGGGCCACAGCACCGGCATTGGATTGAGCCTTTGCCACCGCATTATTACCGATCACAAAGGAAAGCTGGATGTGGTCGGGTCTGACCTGGGTGGTGCCGGTTTTTCGATTGAACTTCCGGTTTCGCTTAACAAAGGATGATGACCATGAAAGAGTACACCCTGTTTATCGTAGATGACGAGAGAACCATCCGGGAAGGTATTGCGGTAAATATCGAAGATGACTATACCGTGTTTACCTATAAAACCGCGGAAGAGGCCCTGGAGAACCTTGGCGTCCATGATCCGGATCTGGTGCTGCTTGACATCGGACTACCCGGTATGAACGGCATCCAGGCCTTGAAAGAGATCAAGGCAATCCGTTCCGATATTCTGGTGATCATGATCACGGCATATGAAGACATCAACTCGGTTATCGAGTGCATGAAGAACGGTGCCTATGAATATATTATCAAGCCCATTCAGATGGAAGGGCTGGAGGTCACCATTGCCAATGCGTTGCAGACCATACGCCTCAGAAAAGAGCTAAAGACGTTACAGGAAGATCAGATCCGCCAGGAAATGCCCTGTTTCATCGGTGAAAGCCAGGTGATTCATGACATCATGGGGTATATTGAAATGGTTGCAAAAAGCCCGGATACCCCCATTCTCATACAAGGGGAAACCGGTACGGGCAAGGAATTGATCGCCAGTACCATCCACCACAGAAGCCCGAATTTCGCAGGCCCGTTTATCGCGGTCAACTGCGCAGCCATTCCCAAGGACCTGATTGAAAGCGAGCTGTTCGGATATGAAAAGGGCGCCTTCAGCGGCGCCGTTGCCGACGGCAAAAAAGGGCTGATTGAAATGGCGGCCAAAGGCACCTTGTTTCTGGACGAGATCGGAGACCTGAATCCGGATGCCCAGGCCAAATTGCTCCGGTTTCTGGAGGAGGGGGAGTTCTATAAGGTGGGGGGCACCACAAGACAAAAGGTCGCAACCCGCATCGTATCTGCCACCAACAAGAACCTTGATGAAATGATAGCCAAGGGCACCTACCGAAAAGACCTGTTATACCGGATTGGTGTCGTTAAAATTCAGGTGCCCTCCCTGAACGAGCGGGGGGATGATGTCCTGTTGTTTGCAGACTATTTTTTACAGATGTTCAATGAAAAATTCAAAAGAGCCCTGACCGGAATCAATGAAGAGGCGCTGGAATTGCTGAAGGTTTACACCTGGAGCGGCAATGTCCGGGAGTTGAGGAATATGATAGAGCGGGCAGTCCTCACCGCAAAGGGACCGTCCCTAACCGTAACGGATCTGGGGCTGGACGAAATTCGACCCGAACGAGCCATGGCAGGCGATCCCCTGGCGGCCTTGCCACCGTTGTCTCCTGCCGGTATCGACCTGAATGCCATGCGGTTTCATATGGATAAATTGTATTTTTCCCAGGCCATGGCCCTGGCAAAGGGGAATGAAACCCGGGCAGCCCGGTTATTGAATTTAAAACCCCATACCTTCAGGTACCAGTATAAGAAAAATGTTGAGGCCCAGGAAACAACAACAAAGGAAAATTGTTAATGGTGACCCAAACGAGCTCGGCCACCGTTCCCACCCGCTTTGCCATTGCCCTCTATTTGAAGAGGAGGCCCCCCGCTGCCCATTGTCCGTGCCAAGGGTGAGGGGGCCTTTGCCAAACGCATGGTGTCTGATGTGCTGCTTTGGGTGAAATCCCTGACAAGTAATTAATCCGCCGCTTGCAGTGTAGCACAGTCTTTTTTATAGTTATGATCAAGTAACAAGCATGTTATTCCGATTCTTCACAATCCATTTTTCCGAATGACGCTGCAAAGTTATCCACCCCCCTAATGTCATAGATGTGGATGGTGTCATAATCCAATGTGAAATGTAGTAAATCCTCGCCGTCTATATCTCTATCGTCATCAAAATTATTATGACAATAATCAATGGGGTCAGCGTCGTTGTAGTAGGACAGCCAATATTCTCCACACTCGGAACCGCTGTAATCTGTAATCACCAGGGTATAGATACCGTCTTTGGAGGCTGTGTTTTCAATGTAGGCAGTGTTGTGGCCATAAACAGAGGAAACAAGGTCTCCCTGCGGCCCGTATACCTCGATGTAGGGGATGAGGGTGCCATTTGTGCTTGAATCGGATACCTGGATTTCAAACGTATCTCCAATGGCAGCGCTGAACGTGTATGTATCAATATCTCCCAGATCAATGGCTTCCGGCATCAGGTCGCTGCTGCCTATCTTACCGTGCTCGTTGGCGCCTGGTATGTTGACGTAATAAATGTCGTACTCACCGGTGGAGTCGCCGCGATAGTCCTGAACCAGAAGCGTGTAGGTCCCGGTTTCGGCAATGGTTAATGCCATCTG
>JAEINR010000060.1 GCA_016342325.1 Desulfobacterium sp. | reverse complement strand
TGTCCATAAACGACTCAACAACCCTAAAATATTAAATTCTTGATATCAACTCAATATCCTAATTCCGAGGTCTGAAAATTACTATAAACATATCATATCGCTTAATCAATGATTATCCTTTTGTGATTTTTTTTTATTGACACCCTGCAATCCATATACTAATGAAAGTGTCCAATGACATCCTGAAGATGTTGCTCAAAATACCGTTGTAAAAAAATTTAAGCAAACACCAAAGGCCATGAAGGCTTACAGAACGATTTCTGTATCTTCATGGCCTTTTTTTTGTTGGCGACAATCGCCTCAACCATAAACGGATTTGGACAACAGAGTAATGACCACGACCCAGCTGATCAACAAAAAGACCCTCGCAACAACCGGCCTGTTCGGGCTTCTTGTCCTGACCGCTTTTTTCTGCATGCAGTGCGGTGCCTGCAACATCCCGGTTTCCGCCATTGTCAAGACCATCTCAGCCCACCTCTTTTCCTATCCGGACCTGGACTCCCTGGAACGGCTCCACAACACCATCGTGTGGAACATCCGGTTGCCAAGGACCCTCCTGGCCGTTGTTGTGGGCGTCTGCCTGGCCACGGCCGGCACGGTGTTCCAGGGCTGTTTTAAGAACCCCCTGGTGGAACCCTATATCCTCGGCATCTCCTCGGGCGCCGCCTTTGGCGCCTCCCTGGGCATTGTGTTTCCCTCCTTTTTCCTGTCGGTCCAGGTCCTGGCCTTTGTGTTCGGGTTCCTGGCCGTTGCAATGGCCTACACCATGGCCCGGGTCCGGGGCCAGACACCGGTGGTCACCCTGATCCTTGCCGGCGTCATCACAGGCTCCATCTTTTCCGCCCTGGTGGGCATCATCAAATACGTTGCCCAGGACACGGCCCTGCGGGAGATCGTGTTCTGGCTCATGGGAGGATTTTACTACGCCGGATGGCGGGATATTGCCATCCTCGTTCCCATTGCCCTGCCCTGCTTTGTGATCATCTGGCTTTCCGGCTGGCGGATCAACGTGATCTCCATGGGGGACCAGGAGGCCCAGAGCTTAGGCATCAACCCGGAGACCACCAAGCTCCTCCTCATCACCCTTGCCACCCTCATGACGGCGGCCGCCGTCTCCACCGTGGGCATCATCGCCTGGGTGGGGCTGATGATGCCCCATGCCACCCGGATGATCACCGGACCCGACCACCGGATCGTCATCCCGGTGGCCGGGATGTTGGGGGCCATCTATCTCATCGTCTGCGACACCCTGGCAAGGACATTGACAAGCGCCGAGATTCCCATTGGAATCATTACATCCATACTTGGAGCGCCCTACCTCTTTTTCCTCATACGGAGCAAAGGGCAGCGGATCTTTGGAGGATAATATGCTCACCGTCGACACCCTGAATTTCAGCTACAGTAACACACCCGTTCTTGAGGAGATCTCCTTCTCCCTGGCCCCGGGAGAGCTCTGCGGCCTCTTCGGCCCCAACGGATGCGGCAAGACCACCCTGTTCAAGTGCTGCCTGAAATTTCTCACCGGCTACACCGGCACCATCGCCATCAACCACATGGACATAAAGACCATCAAGACACGGCAGATGGCCCAGCTGGTGGCCTATGTGCCCCAGGACCACAAACCACCGTTCCCCTATCTTGTGAAAGAGATGGTGCTCATGGGCAGGACCCCCCACCTGAACCGTTTGTCCGTGCCCCGGGCCAGGGACATTGAAAAGGCGGAGATGGCCCTTTCCACCCTGGGCATCGCCCATTTAAGGGACCAGCCCTATGATCTTCTCTCCGGAGGCCAACGGCAGATGGTCCTCATCGCAAGGGCCATTGCCCAGGAAACCCGGCTGATCTTCCTGGACGAACCCACCTCGGCCCTTGACTTCAAAAACCAACTGGAGATCTGGAAAACCTTGAGAGCCATTGCCGACCAGGGCATCACCATCCTGGCCTGCAGCCACGATCCCAACCATGTGGCCTGGTTCTGCGACACCACCGTGGTGCTGAACAACGCCGAAGTGGCCGCAACCGGAGCGCCGGGAACGGTTCTCTGCCAGGAGATGATGGACACCATCTACCAGGGCTCCTGCCAGGTCAGGGACCTTGAGGACATCAAGATGATTATACCGAACCTGGACAAGCCGGAATCAAAGCATTTTTCTGATTCCCTCGCCCAGATAACGGAAAAACCAGAGCTAAGAAACTATAAGGTCGCAAGACCGGCAATAGCAAAGGAGCAAGAACATGGCGTTAGCAGGCGTTGACTGGAACGACGAGTGGAAACACCGGATGCAGCAATGGCGCACCACCTCAGGCAAGAGCTGCAAGGAGTTCTGGGCCGACCCGAAATCGGCAAAGATCTACCTCAAGGAGGGGGTTCGAAAGCACCAGACCCGGATTGACAACACCCTTAAAGACCTTCCCCTCACCCCGGACATGCGGGTGATCGACATCGGATCCGGCCCGGGCATCCTGGCCGTTCCCATGGCAAAAAAGGTGCGCTCGGTCACCACGGTGGAGCCCTCCCCGGGAATGAACCGGGTGATGCAGGAGTTAATCCGGGAGAAAAACATCCAAAACATAAGGTGTATCGAAAAAGCCTGGGAGGATGTGGAAATCACCCCGGAACTCTGCCACAGGTACGACCTGGTCATCGCTTCCATGAGCCTCGGCATGACCGACATCCGGGAGGCCGTCCAAAAGATGGTCCAGGTGAGCCGGGGATATGTCTACATCTACTGGCATGCCGGTATCCCGGGATGGGAGGCGATGCCCAAGGCGGTGTGGCCCACACTCTTCAACCAGGAATACCACGGCGGCCCCAAAAGCGACATCCTGTTCCAGGTCCTCTATCAGATGGGCATATATCCCAATGTTGAGGTGCACAACGAGCACTTCCATGAAACCTTTGCCAGTCAATCCGAGGCCGTGGAGTTCTACTGCCGGCGGTTTGAACGCATCCAGGATGACCACCGCCCCGTGCTTGAAGAATACCTGAACAGCCATCTGGTTAAGGGAAACGGCGGGTATGTCCACGGGTTTGACCACACCACCATGAAGTTCTGGTGGAAAACAGGAGCGGAAAGCCATGGCCGTAATTAGACGCCCTTTCCCGGGATTGGCCCTGGGACTTGCCCTTGTCCTTTTTTTCGCCCTTCCCCTCCCCTGCCGGGCCCTGCAGGAATTCATCACGGTCAAGGACCAGCGGGGGGTTGACGTCCGGGTACCCAGAACCATCAACCGGGTGGTCACCATCAGCGACGGCATGATCGAGGGGGTGATGACACGGCTCAAGGTGGCTGACAAGATCGTGGGCCTGGGATCCGGGTGCATTCCCAAGATCTGGTCCTACACCTACCCCACCCTTGGCAGCGAAACCTATGACTACCACGACGGCATGAACCCGGTTACCTATCTCAACCCGGGCTTCATGGATCTACCCCTGGTCTCCCGGTCCGGCACGGGCATCAACTATGAAAAACTTGCAAGCCTTGATCCCGATGTTGTGATCGTCAGAACCGGCTCCTGCTCCCTCAGGGGAGGGGATGACGTGATGGACAAGGGGATCCGCCTCATCGAATCCCTGGGCATCCCCCTGGTGGTGCTCCACGGCCCCAACACCTTTGACCGGCCGGACCTTGGATCCATGGGAGAGGAAATAAGAATCATCGGCCGGGTATTCCAGCAATCAGAGCGAGCCGACACCCTTGCCGCCTTTCTGGAACAGAGCATTGCCTTTGTCCGGGAACGAACCGGTGACATTAAAGTGGCTGAGAAAAAGGAGATTCTGCTCCTGGGCCTGTCCCCCAAGGCAAGAAGCCAGGGAGGCGCAGGCCATGCCAAGGGCCAGGACACCATCCAGACCCATCTTCTCCAAACCTATGTCAATGCCGACAACGCCTACAAGGGCAGTGGCGCCTGGGGCATCCTCAACACCGAGCAGCTCCTGGCCCTTGACCCGGATGTGATCATCCTGGTCACGGCCTGGGGCTACCACCCCCCCAGGGAACTCTACGAAGCGCCCTACTACCAGGGTCTCACAGAGATGACTGCCGTCCAAAACAGGGCGGTATCCGCCCTGCCCTGGACCCCCTGCAACTGCGAAAAACGGCTGGAATACCCCATCGATGTCATGGTCATGGCAAAGGCAGCCTATCCCGAACGATTCCAGGATATCGACCTTGGCGACTGGCTCCTGACCTTTTATCAAAATCTCTACGGCGTTGACCAAAACACAGCAAAAGAACTCAGGGCCTGCCAATGGATGGAATGGACCCTAAAGGAGTAAACCATGGACAGGATACAACAGGATATTGAAAGAAAACGTTTTTTCAACAAACGAGCGGAAACCTGGCTGGACAAATTGTACAAAAATCCCGAAACCGGGAACTACGACCGCTATTCAGACAAGATAGAGCGCATCATCCAATCCCTTGACCTTCACCCAAACCACACCATCCTGGACGCAGGATGCGGCAGCGGGGTGCTTGCCCCCTATCTCCTCAAGCGACTCTCCCACAAAGGTCACCTTTATGAACTGGACTATGCCGAGGAGATGATCAAGGTCAACCAATCCCTCCACCCGGGAGACAACATCAGCTTCATCTGTTCCCAGGTGACCGACATTCCCCTATGGGACAACCATTGCGACCGGGTGATCTGCTTTGCCTGCTTTCCCCACTTTCCGGACAAGGCCCAGGCCCTTGAAAGCCTGGTGCGGGTCCTCAAGCCCGGCGGTCTCCTGGTGATTGCCCACCTCATGTCATCCAAGGAGCTTGCCACCCATCACAAGACCGAAAGCGCGGTGTCAAACGACCGCCTGCCGGACAGAAGCGAGATGGAAGCGCTCTTTGCCGGTGCCGGCCTCACCATGGCGGAATTTACAGACACCCCCGGATTCCACAGCATCCTGGGACGATACGGTGGTTAGCAAACTAACATTACAAACTGTGTGAGAGTGAGTTAAAAGAGACCGCCTGTTTTCGGAAACTAGGCCATGAGTTCAGCTTTTTTTGATAGAAGATCCATGAGCTGGGAGCTGAGGCTTGCCAGCTGGTCAGTAAGCGTCTTTTTCTGGGCCATGGCTGCCTCGCCTTCAGCATTTGCCAATTGTTCAAGCTGTGCCTTGATCGCTTCCATCTGTTCTTTTATCTTCTCAATGGTGACGTCTATTAAAGAGGTATCCGCGCCTCCTCCCGCACCTCCGGCCCCTTCAGCCGCCTCGGCCATAAGCTCCTCAGCCGTCTTTGCCTCCTGGGAGATTTCCACCGTATACGCATCGGTGCCTTGCCCTACGGCCCCATTGACTTTAGGGTTCAGGGAAGACGTTCCCCCATGGTTCATTTGGGAAACCGACGCCATTCCAGACTGAATGGTTGAAATGCTCATTGTACACTCCTTTGGCGCTCTATCGTTAAAAGATGTGGTCAGGACAATCGGAAACGATCATGGGAACCCCTCCTCCATGGATCAGCAATCACCCTAGGTAGACTCGTTTCCCTATCGCCAATTATGAGAACTAACTTTAGAAAAAAAATTAGTACAGACGGGTTTAATTGCTTTGTTTTAGATTTTCCTGATCCTGGATCAAGCGGTAGGCAATATAATATTTAAAGATATTACTCACATACTGCACGGTTTCCCTGCCGATTTGTCTGGCCGCCACCACCTCGACATTCTGGAACCAGACATTGGGATCCAGGCCCATTTTTTTTGTCTCAGCCCTGAGATTTGAAACCCTTCGCGGTCCGGCATTATAGGCGGCAAGTCCCAACAGGTTGCGATTCAGGAGATCGATGTCGGATTCAGTAAAATAGCGGTCGATCAAAAACCTGAGGTATTTGCTTCCAGCATGGATATTGGCATCCACACCGGTGATGTCGGGGATGTTCACATTGGGGTCCCCGGCCGTGGCAGGCATGAGTTGCATCACGCCGACCGCCCCCCGGGAACTGGTTATTTTCTGGTTGATCCCCGATTCCTGAAAGGCTATGGCCTTGAGCAAAAGCCAGTCAAAGTTATATTCTTCGGCATATTTTTTAAATAATTCCAAGATATTGGAAAATTTCTTATCCTGGGCAAAGGTATTGCGGACATGGCGGGTATTTTTCAGATACCGCTCAAATATAATGTTGCCCAGCAAAGTGCCCCGTTTGTTTTTTTGAATAAAGTCATTGAGAACCGTTGCCAGTTCCGGGCTGTTTTTCCTTATGGCCCAGGCAATCTGTCCGCTGGTACGAATTGCAATATGGGGATAGATAACGATGTTGTCAAAAATGTTGCTCCACAGCTCAGCCTTGTGATTGTCAACGACCAGCATGGGAATCATTCCGGCGTCGAGCATTTCAAGAAGGTCCTCATCTTCCAGGTATTCATGGGCCTTGACAATGCGAACCCTCTTTTTTCCTGTGGCCCGGAACTTTCTGTTCAGCCGGAGCAGACTATCATAGTAACTGCTGGATTTTCTAACCATGATGGGTTTCCCGGCCAGGTCGTTTACGGAATAGATCCTGGGTGATTCCGGACCTGTCACCAGGATTTCTTTCACCTGGGTCATAAACGGAACCGTGAAATCCACTTTTCTTCTCCGGCCGCCGGTAATGGTCAGGTTACCGGCGGCAATATCGCCTAAACCCGATGCCAGGTCCGGAATCAACCGGTCCCTGGGGGTGGGAATAATGACCACATGAACCTTGAGATGGCGACGCTCTAATTGGGTGTTGACCGTTTTTTCAAATTCCATGAGCAGGTCATGGGTCACCCCCCGGGGAGTCGCCTTATCCAGAAAAAAATAGGTTTTGCTGTATGGAACCAATGCCCTTATGACCCGGTGTTGGACCAGTTCGGCATAATCTCCGGTCCATCTTTTCCTGTTTTTTTGTTCATCTATAAGGGAGGTGTCAATGCCAGCAAAGGCGTGTGCGGTTTTGAGCAGAATATATCCGAGAATAACCCATTTAAGCCCTGTTTTTCTCAAACGACCTCCAATCCAGGCCAATAGCATCCTGCAATCCGATCAAAAACAGATCCCAAAGAGTATCTCCGGCCTGGTTTCCAGGGTCTGACGTTTGGGGTCCGCTATACTTTGTTCTTTTCTCTTGAAACAGTCATCATGACCTCTGTTACGAATTGTGCACTGTTTCTGGTTGTCCAGTAATCCGTAACATACCTTTCGTATGATTCTTCACCGATAATATAGTTGTGTTTGTCAGCCCACCGGCATATTTTTTCGTAGGTATCATTCAGGGTTTCATGGGTACCGATGTGATAACAAGAAATCATCATCTGTCCACCAAACTTCATTTTTTCATCTTCTTTACATTCCTTTAATGTCTTCTGCAGAATCCTTACATTTTGGCTTTTATCCTGCATTCGGGTTTTAAAGGAAGAAAAATTTATCACTACAGGACCCGTTATCTCATTGTTTACCTTTTCCACATAATTTGTAAATTCAATGTTAATAATGGATTCCTTAATATCATTATTAAAGGATTGTTCTAAAAAGAGATACTCTGATGAGTCAACATATTTAACGGCTACTTGACGAATATCATTATCGATGACCATCTCTGCTTCCAGGATTAAATCATACCAGTCTTTAACGGATGCATATTGTCTGCGTGTCTCTTCCTGTATTATTTTCAGATCGTCAATCTTTGATTCAAAGGACCTTTTAATCGCCTTATAAACATTCCCCTCAATGAACTCCCGCATTTCATCAAGTTTAAATCCCATCTGCTTATAGTATTTTATTACCGGTACGGCCAATAATGATTCGTTGGAATAATATCTATAATTATTGACACAGTCTCTTTCAGAATTTATAAGCCCGATTTTGTCATAGTATCGAAGTGCCTTTTTTGATATGTTGCAGATTCTACTGACATCTCCTATGGAGTATCTATCTTTATACTTCATAAACTAGCCTCTTAGCTTGGTAATGTATCAGGCATCAAATATTTGGCGAAAACCCTACCCTTTTTATCATCGGTTTCACTACTGTAAACAAACATGGTACGACATACAAGCCTGTTCAGTCAACCTTCCCGTTAGCAGACCCCCCTTTGACCATGGAATCGTCGCCCTTGGGCTCCTCGGGCAAAGAGTTGGACCCGGACGGACCTCTCCAGGAATGAAAGGAGGCACTAGGGTCGGACACGGCACCTTATTTTTATCGTGGGAAACACCCGTATAATCCAATTGCTTGTCCGTATCCATGGCCGGTGCGCTGCTGAAAACCCATCCGAATTAAAAGAAATTCCATCAAAATGCGGCCTGAATATTTTTTGTTTTTTTCAATAAAAATTACATTGACATTACCCTTAGGGGAAAAGATATGCTTCCTCGAAAATAGAAATAGGTGGCCATTATGCATCATTTTTTTTTGCTTAATGGGGCTTAACTTAAGATGTTTAAAAGATTAGTTAAGGAAAGGATTAGGATGGAACAAAAAGCCCTTGGACTTGTGGAAACCCTAGGCCTGGTTCCTGCCATCGAAGGGGCCGATGCCGCCGTCAAATCCGCGGATGTGGAGTTGAAGGGGTTGAAGATGATCGGTGCAGGCCTTGTCACCATCGTGATCGTCGGGGACATCAGCGCTGTTTCATCTGCGGTCGACGCCGGCAAGGCGGCTGCCGCAAGGCTTGGAACGGTGCGCTCCACCACCGTGATCGGAAGAACCGGCGAGGGCCTTGAGACCGTGCTCGAACCCAACACGGATCCGGAAAAAACGGAAACGGCACCCATGGCCACCACTGCTGAAACCATGGTTGGCACCCCCCCTGAAACTGAGGCTGAAGCGGTTACCGCCCCCCTCCTTGAAACAGAGGCAGAAACGGAGATCAGCACCCCCCCGGAAAAAAAGGCTGCTGGTAAACAAACGGTGGATCTGGCCGCACTCAGGAACATGAGCGTCGTAAAATTGAGACAATTTGCCCGGAAGCTTCCCGGACTGTCCCTGGCCCAGAAGAAAATCAAGTATGCCAGGAAAAAAGAATTGATTGAAGCAATTGTTGAATACCATAGACATGAGGAGAAATAACCAGAATGGTTGATAAAGATCTACTATCCATACAAGAGGCAAGGTCCCTTGTCCGGGCAGCCAGAACCGCCCAGGCCATCCTTGCAGAGATGGACCAGGCACAGGTTGATGACCTGGTCCTTGCCATTTCCCTGGCAGCTGCCAAAGAAGCTGAAACCCTTGCAAAGCTCGCTGTTGAAGAGACCGGCTTTGGCAAGTGTGAAGACAAGAAGGCCAAGAATCTCCTTGCCTCTGAAAAGCTCTACACCTGCATCAAACCGATGAAGACCATTGGTATTGTCAACGAAGACCAGGACAAAAAGATCATCGAGATCGCAACTCCTGCCGGGATCATTGCCGGAATCATTCCCTCCACGAATCCGACCTCCACAGCCATTTATAAATCAATGATCTCCATCAAGGCGGGTAATGCCATTGTGTTCACCCCCCATCCCAGTGCCGCCAAATGCATCAAGAAAGCCGTTGACGTCATGCGCGCTGCCCTCAAGGCCAAAGGCGCTCCCGAGGACCTGATCAACGTCATGAGCCTTCCCTCCCTCGTCGGCACCAACGAGCTGATGAAACAGGCGGACCTGATCCTTGCCACGGGTGGTCCGGGCATGGTCAAAGCGGCTTACAGCTCCGGCACACCCGCCCTTGGGGTTGGCGCCGGTAATGTTCCCGCTTTCATCGAAAGAAGCGCTGACATCGAGTCCGCCCTGGACAAGATTCTCCTCAGCAAGACCTTTGACAATGGTACGGTTTGTGCCTCGGAGCAGGCCATCGTTACCGAGAACATCATTGCCGACAAGGTCAAGGAGCGTCTCATCGCCAAGGGCGGTCACTTCCTTACGGGAGATGATCTTCTCAAGGTAAGGGTTGTCATGGAGCGCCCCGGCGGAAGCATGAACCCCGCCATCGTTGGAAAGGACGCAGCCTACATCGCCGCCCTTGCCGGGATTTCCATTCCTGCCGGCACCAAGGTGCTGGTTTGCGAGGAAGAGGGCATCGGACCCAAGTACCACTTTTCCAAGGAGAAGCTCACGGCCCTTCTCGGTTTCTACCGGGTTGAGACCTGGCAGGATGGCTGCGAAGCCTGCTTCAAGCTTTTGAAGAACGGCGGCCTGGGTCACTCCCTGGCGATCCATTCTGAAAACGATGCCATCATCCGTGAGTTTGCCATGAAAAAGCCGGTTTCCCGGCTTTTGGTCAACACCCCATCCACCCATGGCGCGGTGGGCATCACCACCAACCTGTTCCCCTCCTTTACCCTTGGATGCGGACCGGTGGGCGGCAGTTCCACTTCAGACAATGTAACTCCTGAGAACCTTTTCAGCATCCGCAGGGTGGCCTACGGGACCACTGAGATGCCCATGGAGGCCACCCAGGAGACCCCTGCACCCCCGGCAGAGACAGGGGCTGCGGATATCAAGCTCATCACCGAGATGATCATGAAACAATTCAAAGAGTTAAACTAAAACATAAGGAGAACCAACCATGGCTACAATGAATGCATTGGGAATGATCGAGACCAAAGGACTTGTCGGCGCTGTTGAGGCGGCCGATGCAATGGTCAAGGCAGCTAACGTAAAGCTTGTTGGAAAGACCCAGATCGGCGCAGGCCTTGTGACCGTCATGGTCCGGGGTGATGTTGGCGCTGTCAAGGCTGCCACAGATGCCGGCGCTGCTGCAGCAGAGCGTGTGGGCGAGCTTATCAGCATCCATGTGATCCCAAGACCCCATGGCGATGTTGAGATGATTCTTCCCAAGCTCGAGGGATAGTAATCCATGAAGGTCATAACGGAATCCTTACTGAGACAGCGTTTCAGGAAAAAGGCCTTTAAGACTTTCAATGTGGAGGAGGGTCAGATCCTGACCCCCTCCGCCCAACAGTTCTTAAACGAGAAGTCCGTTGCCGTCGTAAAAATCGGAAAAGGGGAAACAGCGTCCCGGGAATCGGTGGCAGCACCGGTTGAGCCGGTTCCGCCCCCCCAGCCAAAGCCGAAATACGTTTCGGCCACGGACGGCGGCATGTTTGAGACAAAACCCGAGCACATGACCCAGCTTCGCGGTAACGCCCTGGTGGTGAAAAACGATCCCAGGATCGTGTTCCGGGGAAAGCTCGACAGCTTCCAATCTGCGATTCTCATGGAGCAGCTCAGAAGCATTGAGCTGAAAAAGAGGCCCCTTAGCAAGGATCTGGAGGAACTTCTCTCCTGGGCCCGGGAGATCATGAAGTGCGACGTGATGGACCAGCCCCTGCCTGAGATCAGGATACTGGGGCTCACCGATTCCGAACTCAGGGACCGGTCCCACCACCCGAAACGCTACTTCAAGATCGGGCACATCATGCCTTCGGTGGATATGGGCCCGTCCCTTCTGGGACTGAACACCCTGAGGAGCAGTGTGCGGGAAATCGAGATTGCGGCCGTGGCCGCATTCATGAACAACGTTGAAAAACAAGATATGATCCAGGCCCTCAACCGCATGAGCAGCGTGATTTACATCATGATGCTCAAGGAGAAGGCCGGAGTTTATAAATGACAGGACCCAAGTGATGGATGAAAAATTAGTTGGATTGATAATGGGTGAGTTGAAGAAACGGCTTGGGGAAGCGGTCAAAAGCACCATTCCGGTTGAGCTTTCAGCGAAGCATGTCCACCTTTCGGAAGCGGACAGCTTTGCCCTGTTTGGCGGACCCTTGACGTATAAGCGGGAGCTCTCCCAGCCCGGTCAGTACCTTTGCGACCAGCGGGTCCGCCTCATTGGTCCCAAGGGAGTGGTCGACAACGTGGCCGTACTCGGTCCCGAGCGAAGCGAATCCCAGGTGGAGGTTTCCATCTCCGATTCCAGGGCCCTGGGGCTCAAGGTACCCATCCGCCAGTCCGGTGACATCGACGGCACCCCGGGGATCGTCCTTGCTTCAAGCACGGGGATCGTTGGGCTTGAAAAGGGCGTGATCGTGGCCGGCCGCCATATTCATATGTCTCCCGGGGATGCCGAGCGCTTTGGCGTCAAGGACAGGGATCTGGTGTGTGTGAACATGACCGGAACCCGACCCGTGGTGTTCAGGGATGTCCTGGTTCGGGTATCAAGTGATTTCAACCTTGCCATGCACATCGACTTTGATGAGGGCAACGGCAGCGGCTGGACCCCGGCCTCCGAGTGCACCATTGTCAAGCAGCCCCAGGATGAGTTCTGTGGGGTTTGATTCGACACGGGTAGAGCAGAGTTTGCCAGAAATCCCACGATTGATATTACCAAAGGGTGAAGCACAAGAACCACGCTCCGCCATGCCGGTTATTAGGAGATGATATGAAGAAAACACTGATCGGAAGTTCCAGGGTTGATGAGTTCATCAAGGAGGGCGAAAAAACCCTTTATATGGATAAAACCATGATCCTGACTCCCGGAGCCAAGGATATATTGCGCAACAAGGGCGTGGCCATCGAGTTCGGACCACGGCCTGTAGCCCCTGTTTCCTGCCCCAGTGAGACCCAGGAGCCTGAAGCAACCCAAGAGAAGCTGGACAACCCGGAAATTCAGGGGGAATCCATTGATTCACTGATGGAAACCTTTACAGCGCTCTTGAAAAGTGATCCTGAAGCGATTCTGGAAATAAGCCGGATCGTATTAGATAAAATAAAAGAAAAGTAGATTAGATTAGATAAAACAGCATTAAGGAGACATAAACATGAACGCATTGGGAATGATCGAGACAAAAGGACTTGTTGGCGCAATTGAAGCAGCAGATGCCATGGTAAAGGCTGCAAACGTAACCCTGATCGGAAAAGAGCAGGTTGGAAGCGGTCTTGTCACTGTCATGGTCAGGGGTGATGTGGGTGCGGTAAAGGCTGCCACCGACGCGGGTGCCGCAGCAGCAGAGCGGGTTGGCGAGCTCGTCAGCATCCACGTGATCCCCCGGCCCCACACGGACGTAGAAGGTATTCTTCCCACATCCGGCGCTGCCCTGTAACCCCCTTTAAGGAGATCTAAAAATGAAACTTGACGAAAAGATGCTTGAAAATTTGATCCGAAAGGTACTGGCCGAGAACCTTGGCAAAGCACCCGAGGGGTTTACAAAGGACGTGGATGAGAAGAGCGGCGTGTTCTCGGTCAAGGCCGCCACGGTCACCCCTGAAAAGTTTGACACGGGCAAGGAAGGGGACCAGGTCTATCTCAAGGATGTGATGACCCTTGAGGAAAGCCCCCGTCTCGGTTTCGGCATCATGGAGATGAAAGAGACCACATTTGACTGGACACTCAAGTACGACGAGGTGGATTACATCATCGACGGGACCCTTGAGATCATCATTGACGGACGTAAGGTCGTCGGCAACAAGGGTGACATCATCTTTATTCCCAAAGACACGTCCATCCAGTTCAGCGTAGCGGAAAGCGCACGGTTCATGTACGTCACCTACCCGGCTAACTGGGAAGAACAATAAGCAAAGGGAAGATCAAATTCCATGGATAGCGTCACTCAAATAAAAGAGCATGGGATCGTGGGTTCCGGCGGTGCCGGGTTTCCCACCCATGTCAAACTTGGCAGCCGGGCGGAAATCGTCATTGTCAACGCTGCCGAGTGCGAACCGATGCTCCACAAGGACAAGGAGATCCTCAAGCAGAGGACCGACACCTTTTTCAGGGGACTTACCACCTTGATTACAGCCGCAGGTGCCAAGACCGGCATCATCGGCATCAAGGAGAAACACCATACCCTGATCGAGATGCTCAACAAGAAAGCCGGGGACAACATCAAGGTGATACCCATCCGGGATTTTTATCCGGCCGGGGACGAAATCACCCTGATCTATGAGACCACGGGACGGGTCATCGGGGCGGGGAAGCTTCCCATCACCCAGGGTGTCATTGTCAACAATGTTGAGACCATCTACAACATCGGTGCCCAAAAACCCGTAACCACCAAGTTCCTCAACTTTGCAGGCGAGGTAAAGAACCGGGTCACGGTCGAGGTTCCCCTTGGGATATCCTTTCGGGAACTCATCGACTTTGCCGAACCCTTGATTGACGATTTCGTGCTTTTGGTGGGTGGCCCCATGATGGGCAAGCTGGTCCACGACCTTGACGAGGTTGTCACAAAGACCACTGCCGCTTTGATCCTTCTTCCCCCGGACCATATCCTGGTTCAACGTTACAGGGTGATGGCCTCGGAATCAGCGGTCAACAAGATCGGCAAGTCGGCCTGCGACCAGTGCACCCTGTGCACAGAGCTGTGCCCCAGATATCTCCTGGGACATCCGGTCCAGCCCCACAAGGCCATGCGATCCCTGGTGTTTATGGATGAGACCGGGGAGACAACCGAGCCCGGAACCCACGCGTTGTCCTGCTGCGAGTGCAACCTTTGCAGCTTTGTCTCTTGTCCCGAAGGGCTCTATCCTTCAACCGTCACCGTCAACACCAAACGCAAGGCCATGCTCAAGAAGCTCTCCCATGAAGGGGAGCCGTTGAACCAGGCCCATGCCCTGGCAGATTATCGCCGGACCCCTTCCCGGCGGCTCAAGAGCATGCTTGACCTCAACCGCTACCCGGACGAGGGCCCCCTGGTTGCGTTTGACCCCAAGCCGACAACGCTTAAGATCCTTTTGCACCAGCACATTGGTGCGCCAGCAACACCCCTTGTCAAAGAGGGGGACCTGGTGACCGTTGAGCAAAAGATCGCCACCCCGGGGAAAAACCTGGGCGCAGAGATTCACGCCCCTGTCAATGGCAGGGTCCAACGCGTAACCGACACCTTCATACAGATATGCTCGGTAGAGTTGAGCTGTGTAGAGCTGAGCTGTGCAGAGCAAAAGCAAAACGGCTGTGTGGAGCAGAATAAGAGTGGGGGTCAATGATGCCAAACGCCATAGGAATCGTAGAATTATCAAGTATTGCCGCAGGCTTTCAGGCAGAGGATGCCATGCTCAAGGCAGCGGATGTTAGAGTGCTCATTGCAAGGACCATCTGCCCGGGCAAGTTCCTTGTCATCGTGGGCGGATCGGTCTCCGCCGTGGGCGCCGCCCTGGACGCGGCCAAAATAACGGCTGCAGGGCATTTGATCGAATCCCTGAACATTCCCAACATCGATGGCCAGGTGTTCCCTGCCCTGTCCGGCAGTGTTGAGCTTCCCAAAAATTTTAATCGGGCTTTGGGAATCGTTGAGACCTTTTCAGCCACCCCCATTATCAAAGCGGCCGATGCTGCGGTAAAAGCGGCCGACGTGACGCTCTTCCGGGTCCATGTCTCCATGGCCGTGGGCGGCAAGGGGTATTTCCTGGTCAATGGCGATACCAGTGCCGTTAATGCGGCTGTTAATGCCGGGGTTGAGCAGATCAAGGAATCGGGCATGCTGGTCAACAAAGTGATTATTCCATCGGCTTCAAAGGAGCTGTTCCAGGAATATATTTAACAGATGGGACGCTGATTTTTGACGAAATATTCATCAAAATCCCCCACCCGCTGTTCCGGAAGTTCATCCTGCACAGCGGGTGGCCCTGTAATATTGTATATATAATTTTTTTTTGCTGTTTATACAGTTTTATCTTGACATTACCCCCATGGAGAACGATATACTCCTTTGAAATAAAAACCTGTAATCATTATACATCAACAGATTTTTATTTATTGGGGCTTAACGGGATTCAAAAAACGTTAGTTTAAAAAAGGAACGTGCTATTTATGAGTGGAGTATCAGGTTCAGCAAACATGGTCGCAGCCGCTGCGAAAATGAAACTGTCGGCAGACTTTAGGAAAAAAGGCATTATGATCGCCTTGCTTTCTGGTCTTTTGTACGGATTCTACACAGCATTTATCACATTGGGAATGTCAAAAGGAGTCTGGGCAGACTGGTATGGGGCAAACACGGCAGGCTTATCTGCTTTTACCATAACATTTGTGTTAGCAGCCCTGGGCGCAGCACTCAACGATACTTTGAGTGCAGTTTGGGCGCTTGCAATCGCAGCCATAAGAGGACGGGCTGGAGACTTTTTCAGGTGCCTGCAAACCAAACCAGGCCTTGTAATGGTTGTTGCCGCGTTGATCGGTGGCCCCTTTGCAAGTACATGTTATGTTATCGGACTGATGAAGGCTGGTTCAATCGTTGTGCCCATTGCCGCCCTTTGTCCGGTTTTTGGTGCGATCCTGGCCCGGTTCATGTTTAAACAGGAATTGACTGCACGCATAATGCTCGGTATCGGCATCTGTATCGCTGCCGCCTTCATGATCGGCAGCACAGGCCTGGGTGGCGATGCGCCCGAGGGAATGCTCACGGGTATCGGCTTTGGCCTCCTGGCCGCTTTTGGTTGGGGTTTTGAAGGTTGTGTCTGTGGTTACGGCACATCCATGATCGATTCCGAGATTGGAATCACCATTCGCCAGGTCACATCCGGCCTGTCAAACCTGATCATCCTGGTCCCCATTTTCGGTATGATGGACAGCGCCGGCGTTGACGCAATGGGCCTTGTTGTCCAGGGCTTCACAGACGGCCCCTCCATGTTCTGGTTTGCCATCAGCGGACTTTGCGCATATCTTTCCTTTATGTTCTGGTACAAAGGCAACAGCATGTGCGGTGCAGCCCTTGGAATGTCCTGTAATGCAACCTTCTCCTTCTGGGGACCTTTCTGCTGCTGGCTCGTAATGGGTGTCATATTCGGCATTGAGGGCTGGTCCCTAGCGCCCATCGCCTGGGCCGGAGCGGTCGTAATGATCGCGGGTATTTTCGTAATTGCGTTGAATCCATTGGACTTGCTGAACAAAAAGGAGACAATCTAATATGAAACCACTTAATTATGCAATGCTCAAGTTCTATACAAAAACCAAGGAAGCTTGTGCCGATGACGTTATGGCAGCTTTGGAAGGCGAATACAGTACTTTCCAGGCGTTTAAAAAGGATGCCATGATTTCAGCGATAATGACTGCTGAGGCCAATGGGCTCCTTGAGGAAACACGATTCGATATGGACTCAAATAATGAATTAAGAGTTTACTATCGTGCATCCGAAGACGGTGCTGAAACGATAAATCACTACATTCAAGACTGATGTAAACGATTTAAAGTTTTAAGGTTTTAAAAAAAGGCTCTGCCCCGGATACCGGGGTGGAGCCTTTTTAGTTTCCCAGCATGGTCCCAGGATTGTCTGCTCTCCCACGAATCCCTCCCCCCGATATTTCGTCCTAGAACAGAACAAACCACCCCTATTTTGAACAACACCCGGTTCAAGAAAATTTCAACTTAACAGGCCATGGACACTGCCACAATCGACAACCCGTTACACCTGTAAAAACAATACCTTAAGCAACCCCATTCGTTCCCTATAAAATATTCGTATCAATAAGACCATTGGTGAAAAAAAATCATTGACTTTCCCCTATAGGGAAAGGGTTAAGCTCTCGCGGTAAAGGGTTGAACTTAAAGAATAGCAAGGAGAAATTTTAATGCGTTACCATGGAGAAGAGGCATTAGGGCTCATTGAAACATTGGGGATGGTTCCTGCGCTGTATGCAGCAGACACAATGTTAAAGGCAGCAGATGTTGAATTGATATCATACGAGAACATTGGATCCACGCTTGTTACGATTATGATAAAGGGCGATGTCGGCGCTGTTCAAGCTGCAGTGGAAGCCGGTGCCAGAGCAGCATCGGAAATAGGTGAACTGACCGCACAGAATGTTATGCCGCGACCTATCAAAGGCGTTGGTGATATCGTTTCTGTCCATGATGTTGATTTCGAGTAGGCCAAAAAAAAGGATATGCAAATGACCAGGGGAAAAACATTAGGGGTAATAGAAACATTCGGTATCGTGTTTGTATTAGAGGCGGCCGACGCCATGATGAAGACGTCGGATGTTAAATTGATCGGTTATGAAAACACAGCGTCAGGGTACATTTCGGTATTGGTCGAAGGTGACGTTGCCGCATGCCAGGCAGCGGTAGAATCCGGAATAGCTGCAGTTGAGGCCATGGGCGCCCAAGTGCACAGCTCCATCGTCATCCCATCACCCCATCCGGATCTTGCGAAGATCACCGGGCGCTATGCCCTTGAGAAACTGCTGCCGGCTTAAGTCCTGAAATGGTGTCAGGTGGGGGAACAGTGAAGGCGACAATAAACACATTGATTTGCAAAAGAAAGGAGAGAGAGATAAATGAGCATTATTGATAATGATTTACTCTCCATCCAGGAAGCTCGAATTCTTGCGGAAAATGCTTTTGAAGCACAGAAAAGAGTATCAACGTTTCCCCAGGAAAAGTTAGATGAGATTGTCGAGTGCATGGCGGAAGCAGTTGAACAACATACCCAGGCACTTGCCGTCATGTCAAATGAGGAAACGGATTATGGCAGATGGCAGGACAAATGCGTTAAGAACAAATTTGTATGTGGGTATGCACGCAGACATTTGAGAGGTATGCGTTGTGTCGGGGTTATTGGTGAAGACCGTAAGAATGGCATGATGGATATCGGTGTGCCGGTCGGTGTGATCGTCGCATTGTGCCCGGCAACCAGTCCCGTTTCAACGACCATATACAAAACACTGATTGCAATTAAGTCTGGAAATGCCGTCATTTTCTCACCGCATCCCAGGGCCCAAAAGACAATCGGTAAAGTACTCAATATAATGATAGAGGCAGCCGAGGCCCATGGGTTACCCGAGGGCGTCCTCACCTATTTGCATACGGTGGCACCCGCCGGAACCATTGAATTAATGAAGCACAAGGCAATCTCCCTGATCCTGAATACAGGGGTTCCAGGTATGCTTCAGGCGGCCTATGGGGCTGGAAAACCGGTTATCTATGGCGGCACAGGAAACGGTCCCGCATTCATTGAACGTACGGCTGACATTCAACAGGCGGTAAAAGACATTATCATCAGTAAAACGTTTGATAATGGGGTTGTCTCCTCAGCAGAACAATCCATTGTTGTCGACAGCTGTATTGCAAATGACGTTAAGCGTGAGCTGCAGAACAACGGCGCGCATTTCATGACGGAAGAAGAGTCCCGGAAACTTGCCTCACTTTTTTTCTATCCTGACGGAAAGGCCAACTCGAATATGGTTGGCATATCCGCTAAAATCCTTGCCCAAAGAGCAGGCATTTCCGTACCGGATGATGTAACCGTCTTAATCGCCGAACGAAAGTATGTATCTGAGACAGATCCGTATTCAAAGGAAAAACGCTGCCCCGTCCTGACCTATTATGTTGAAGACGACTGGATGCATGCCTGTGAGAAATGTATAGAGTTGCTGCTCAGTGAAAGAAACGGGCATACGCTTGTCATACACTCAAAAGACGACGATGTTATTTACCAATTTGCATTGAAAAAGCCCGTAGGCCGACTGCTTGTAAACACGCCGGCCACATTCGGCGGCATGGGTGCAACCACGAACCTGTTTCCCTCCATGACGTTGGGCAGCGGATCGGCCGGATACGGCATAACTTCTGATAATGTATCTCCGCTGAACCTGATTTACACCCGTAAAGTTGGATATGGTGTCAGGCAAGTGGATGCAATTGACAACGAAATTTCGAAAAATGAGACGCCTTCCCTGGAAAACACAATTCAGAAGGAAGATCTTAATTTAGACAACATGCAGCTATTACACCGTATTGTAGAACAGGTTCTTGAAGGTGTGAAGAGCGCTGCAGATACGACTGAAAAAGTATCAGTTAAAGGGAGGTAGTAATTTTGGATATTCAAGATTTTTCAAATAAACTTGCAGAAACAATCAAAAACATGCCCGCAGGGGACCGTGAGTCATTAAGGAAGATGTTTGAAGGTGTTACTGCCGGCATGACAAATAATCCGTCCGCCGGCACGACTGTTGCGCCATCACATGGAACGGGAATTCCTGATGGTCCCACCGACCGTCACGTAAAACTCAAGGAAACGTTCCTGACCCATGTTCCCACGATTACAACCCATCGCGCCCGGGCCATTACCAAAATAGCCAAGGAAAACCCTGGTTTGCCCAAGGCTATCCTCCGGGGCAAGAGCTTCAAGTACTGCTGCGAGACAGCACCCCTCGTTATTCAGGATAATGAGCTCATCGTCGGTTCACCCACCGGTGCCCCCCGTGCGGGTTCTTGCTCACCTGATATTGCCTGGCGCTGGATGCTTGACGAGCTGGACACCATCGGCACCCGTGCCCAGGACCCCTTCCATATCTCTGACGAAGATAAAAAAGTCATGAAGGAAGAGCTGTTTCCCTTCTGGGAAGGCAAATCCATTGATGAGTATTGCGAGCAGCAGTATCGCGAAGCAGGTCTTTGGGAACTTTCCGGCGAGTCCTATGTGACTGACTGCTCCTATCACGCAGTAAACGGCGGCGGTGACTCCAACCCCGGATATGATGTCATCCTGATGAAGAAAGGCATGCTTGATATCCAGCAGGAAGCCAAAGACCATCTGGCAGCGCTGGATTATGAAAACCCCGAGGACATCGATAAGATTTATTACTATAAATCCCTCATCGATACCACCGAAGGCGTCATGATCTATGCCAAGCGGTTGTCTGATTATGCCTGCGAGCTGGCCGCAAAAGAGACCAATCCCCAGCGTAAGGCAGAGCTTGAGAAAATTTCTGCCGTCAACGCACGGGTCCCTGCCCACAAGCCCGAAACCTTTTGGGAAGCCATCCAGGCCGTCTGGACAATTGAATCACTTCTGGTGGTTGAAGAGAACCAGACCGGCATGTCCATCGGCCGGGTTGACCAGTATATGTACCCCTTCTTTAAAGCAGATCTTGACGCCGGGCGCATGACTGAGTACGAAGCCTTTGACCTGGCAGGTTGTATGCTGGTCAAAATGTCGGAGATGATGTGGATCACAAGTGAGGAAGGGGCTAAATACTTCGCTGGCTACCAGCCCTTTGTAAACATGTGCGTTGGTGGTGTGACCCGGGACGGACGTGATGCGGTCAACGAGCTGACCTACCTGCTCATGGATGCCGTACGCCACGTAAAGATCTACCAGCCTTCCCTGGCAACACGTGTCCACAACAAGTCCTCCCAGAAATACCTGAAGAAGATTGTTGATGTGGTTCGCTCCGGTATGGGCTTCCCTGCCATTCACTTTGACGATGCCCATATCAAAATGATGCTGGCCAAGGGATGTTCCATCGAAGACTCCCGTGATTACTGCCTCATGGGATGTGTTGAGCCCCAGAAATCCGGTCGTCTGTACCAGTGGACCTCCACCGCTTATACCCAGTGGCCCATCTGTATTGAGCTGGTTCTCAACCAGGGTGTTCCCCTCTGGTACCAGAAGCAGGTTTGCCCCAGCCTGGGGGAAATCAGCTCCTTTGATACCTATGAGAAGTTCGAAGCTGCGGTTAAAGAGCAGATCAAATACATCACAAAGTGGTCCGGCATCGGTACGGTTATTTCCCAGCGGGTTCACAAAGAGCTGGCCCCCAAGCCCCTCATGTCCGCCATGTATGAAGGCTGCATGGAATCCGCTACGGATGTCTCCGGCGGTGGTGCCATGTACAACTTCGGCCCCGGCGTCATCTGGAGCGGCCTGGCCACCTACACCGACTCCATGGCTGCCATTAAAAAGCTTGTGTATGAAGACAAAAAATACACATTGGCCCAGATGAACGAGGCCCTGAAGGCTGAGTTCAAGGGGTATGATCAGATCAAGGCCGACTGCCTGGCCGCCCCCAAGTACGGCAACGATGATGACTATGCCGATCTTATCGCAGCCGATCTGGTTAACTTTACGGAAGCTGAGCACCGGAAGTACAAAACCCTCTACTCCGTACTGAGCCATGGCACCTTGTCCATCTCCAACAACACACCCTTTGGTATGCTCCTCGGCGCATCTGCCAACGGTCGTGACGCATGGATGCCCCTTTCGGACGGTATCAGCCCCACCCAGGGCGCCGACTTCAAGGGACCGACTGCCATCATCAAGTCCATTTCCAAGATGTCCAACGACAACATGAACATCGGTATGGTTCATAACTTTAAGCTGATGTCCGGTCTCCTGGACACGCCTGAAGGTGAAGCCGGCGTCATCACCCTGATCCGCACCGCTTGTATTCTGGGTAACGGTGAGATGCAGTTCAACTACCTTGATAACGAGACCCTGCTTGACGCCCAGAAACATCCGGAAAAGTATCGTAGCCTGGTTGTTCGCGTCGCGGGTTACAGCGCATTCTTTGTGGAGCTGTGCAAGGATGTTCAGGATGAGATTATCAGTCGAACCATGCTGACTGAAATATAAGTAGGAGTTTGAGCACTATGAGCAGCACAGGAGTCGCCATGATTGAAAGAAAAGCAATGGTTTTCAACATACAAAAATACAATATGTATGATGGCCCGGGCGTAAGAACCTTGGTGTTCTTCAAGGGGTGCCCGTTACGTTGCAAGTGGTGCTCAAACCCCGAAAGTCAAAAGAAAAAGCACCAGGTTCTGTTCAAGCAGAGCCTGTGTGTCAATTGCGGTGAATGCGTTTCGGTTTGCCCCACCGGGGTCCACAGGATTTCACCGGACACCCAGGCCCATGAGTTCGTAAAGGGCAGTAAATGCATCGGCTGCCGAAAATGTGAGGACGCCTGTCCGGCATCCGCACTCTCCGTTGTTGGGGAACTGAAAACCATTTCAGAGCTCCTGGAGGTCATCGAAGAGGATCAGCATTTCTACGATGTTTCCGGCGGCGGTGTTACCCTGGGCGGCGGGGAAGTGCTCATGCAGCCGGAAGCCGCAGCGAATTTGCTCATGGCTTGCAAACAAAGGGGAATCAATACGGCAATAGAGACGTGTGGATATGCAAAGCCTGAATCATTGATGAAGGTGGCGAAGTTCACGGATCTGTTCCTCTTTGACATGAAGCATATGAATTCAGACCGTCATTTTGAACTGACCGGGGTGCGCAATGAGTCGATCTTGAGCAATCTGAAAAGACTGCTTCAGGAAAGATACAATGTGAAGATCAGAATGCCCTTGTTAAAAGACGCAAATGACAGTGAAGCGGAAATTCTGGAACTTATCGCGTTTCTGACGCCCTTCCGGGATTACAAGAATTTCAAAGGGATAGATCTGTTGCCCTATCATAAGCTGGGCGTAAATAAATACAACCAGTTGGGCTGGAACTACCCCATGGAAGGGGATCCGAGTTTGAGTGAAGCAGATTTGGACAGAATTGAAAACAGTATTAAAAAATATGACTTTCCGGTTTCAGTTATCCGGCACTAGGCATTAACAGAAACTGGACAAGCCAGAACCAAAGCGTTTTCTGATTCTTTTACCAAAATAACGCGGAAATTAGAGCTAAGAAGCTAGAATAAACTCAGTTGACGGCCACCGATGATGTCATTGAAGGACAGGTCAAAAAAGACCATGACAGCGTCAAAAATGGGTTTAAGCTGCTTTTCCAGATAGTGGTGGTAATCGAGATCCGTGTGGGGCAATTCAACCGGTATCGGCCCCCTCAGGGTCATGACATATCGGCTTTCTTTTCGGTTTGCCCCTTCTTTTCCCAGCAAAAGGGCGGCTTTCACATGGGGCGGGACCATTTTGATATATTCATGGGGCGGTTTGGTCAGGCGTTTTTGGTAAACCAACTCATGATCATAGACATGGGCTTTAAGATCTGAAACCATTTTCTTGGTCCATGCCACGACCTCCTGATCATGGAAAACCCGCTGAAATAGGTGGTACTGAAAATTCCTGGCAAATCGCGTCCAGTCGGAACGGACAAATTCAAGACCGGTAAGAACCAATTCCTTTTTGCCATCTTTGGTTACCATCCCGGCGTATCGTTTCTTGGCAGCACTTCCTCCGCCACGAACGGCCGGCAGAAAAAAACGGGTGAAATGCTTTTCATATTCAATTTCCAGTTGGGATTCCAGGCCGAATTCATCCAGAATTTTTTGGGTCATAAACCCATTTGTCTGGAAGACAAGTTTTTTTGAAGCCCCATCGCAATCGGCTAAATCCGTTTCTTTCAGACAGACAAAAACCGAATCCGTATCCCCGTATATAACTTCATATCCCTCCTGCTCAAGGTAACGCCGGGTGGTTTTCAATATCCATTGGCCGGTGCCGGTAATCGCTGTGGGAAGATCCTTGTGATAGAAACGGCAACCGGCAGTTCCCATCACGCCGTAAAAGCTGTTCATTAAAATTTTTATTGCCTGGGAAAGATGGGGGTCATTGTCCTGTTTGGCCTGTTCCCGTTTACCCATCAATGCTTTGATATATCCGGGTAAAACATGGGCTGACCGGGAAAAGGAAATATTCATGGGCGTATTGAGGGGGTCCAGGTCACCCTTAAGCCTTGACAGGGGATCGATGTTAAAGGTTCGGATAATCGATGGGTAAAGGCTTTTAAAATCCAACACCACCACGTGTTCATAAAAACCCGGCTCTTTGGTAAAGACCCATCCGCCCTGGGCATGCCCTTGACTGACAACATCCCTGACATTGGGGGCCACAAATCCTTTTCTGTGAATGTGGGGCAGCATAAAATAATCAAAGGCAGCCACGGACATGCCGACCCGGTCCATGGACAGCCCGCTTATGGTTGCCCGCTTATACACAAGATCAATTAAATCGGTTTTGTTGAAAATCTCCGATACCAGTTTACAATCCAGAAGATTGTAACGGGCCAACCCCTTTTTATCCTCCCTGAACCGGCGTTCGATTTCTGCGACTTTATCTTTTTCCCCACCAATGTCCTTCCCCCTTCCCAACACTGCCGAAGCCACGGTTTCCAATCGGAAATTATCAAATGAGTAAAATGCCGCCCTCAGGGCCGGCGGTCCGTCAATGACGATTCTGCCGCAGATATCCGCCCTGAAAAGACCTTTCCGGACCTCCTGTATCCTTGGCGACCCATGGTCCCGCCCGATTGAAAAGGGTATCCTGCACTCTCTGTATTTTTTCTCAAGGAAAAGAAGGTCAAAGCCAATCACATGCCAGCCAATAATAATATCGGGATCTAAAATGTCCATAATGTGTAGAAACCCTTTGAGCAGGGCTTTTTCAGTGGGCATTCGGTATAGATACTCCCCCTGGGACAAAAGTTCAAAGGAATACCCGGGAAGGACATCATGGATTCCTTTCTTCCCACCGGATGCATCAGTGGATTTAGGAGAGGTCAGGGGCCTGGCAGTTTTTGCTGCATTCCCATCCAGCATCAGGACAACACCATCCATCTGTTCCGGGTGGTGAACCGTTCCCCCGGGCCCTGGAGAGCCTTTAAAATGACAGGCAATGGAGTAGAGTTCCCCTGCTTTTCCTGTTTCGATGTCCAGGGACAGGACTGAAAACAAAGGGGGCGATTATCGGTGACGATGATTTCAAAGGGACCCTGATCGCTGATTCCGGAATAGCGAAGCCCATGGGTATGGCTGGACGCCATCCGTTCCCGTGTCAGAATGTATCCCCTATAAATGCCCATGACCCAACCAATAGCAGGGTCCGGCTGAAAAAACAAAATAAAACATGACGGTCTCGGCCCTGCCCCGGCAATGGCCGGGGGGATCAGGGACACCCTCAGTAATAGCGCCACCGGTAATAGAGGGAATGGCGGTGGTAGGGATGCATGAAAGGATCACGGCCGAAATAATCGTGGTCATAATAGCCCGGCACCCCCTCGGTATGGAGATAGATCTCCCGGCTTCTGAGTTTCAGGTATTTGACCTTCTTTGTGCCGACCCGTCGAAACTCGGGACGCTCCACCACCCCGGCCACGGTGACCCTTCGATCTTTTGCATACACTGCAGGATCGAGGAACCCATCAGCAACAACGATAAACCGCCCCTGGGAACTGTCCTTTGCCACCGGGGAGTCGGTCATGTCCAGGGGAGAATGAAGCACCGTTATCAGGGTGATTTCCTCCCTGTTTTCAGTGTCAATGATATAGCCGCCCAGGATCACCGTCTGGCCCAGGTAGCCGTCGGTGAACGCCATTACATGGCTAAAATCGACCCCGGGTCCGGCCTCGGTTTTCATCCCTGTTGATATAACAGAGCATGAGAAGAGAAGCGGTATCACCATCAAGGTGAAAATCAATCTTAAAGGGAATTTCATATGACACCTCCCAGTCATTTAAAAAGGATCGAGTTACCCTTTAAGATAAGTTGTCACCCCCATGATGCAACATAAAAAAAATCAAATACACCCGAAACCCCATCCAACAAAGCCGTCATCAAAATAAAACCCTTCGCTTCTCAGCGCTGATTTTCGCGTTATTTTGGGGTTATGGAACCGCTATTTCCCGGACTGGCTGATCTCCTGGCGGGTCTGGGCAAACATTTTGGCCACCTTTTTGACGCTCTTGGTGCCGCCCCCGATCACAAGGCCGGTGAGCACCATGTCAACGATTTTCACATCATCCACCACCGTTCCGGCGGGGTTCGCGCTGCCGAGATACGCCTCACCCAGACCAATGCTTACGGCCTGTAGTTCAAAGGTCATGGCAACAAAGATGCCGGAGGCCGTGGAGATCCAGGGGCGAAGCTCAAAGGTTTTAAAGAAAACGCTTCCATTGCCGTCGATCCCCTTTCCCAGAAATCGCTGGTAGAGACGGGTGTCAAAAATCTGCTCCAGGGCCACGGTTAAAATCGTCGCCACAAACGCCATTTGAACCAGGGTAATGGTTACATCTAACATTGGCATGCCTCCCGATAGTTCTGTTATTTCCTAGGATGTCGCATCTCCGCGAAAAGACTATTCCAAACAATACCCCCTTGCTCCCCCCGTGGCAATAAAAAAAACAGATCGGAATGGAGCGGGGACCCCACTGACGAAAGCAATGAAACCGACTGAAAAAATCGGGCAATGAAGTTGCTGCACCTTATTCCCTTGACATGTCGAGACGGTTTGAAATATTCTCATTAGAACAGTGTCTGGCAAATATCTGACCCACCACCATTTATCGCGCAGGTTTGACCGGTATGCCACAATGACACCCCCCTGGCCGAATGAATCGATTCACTTTTTGGGGAGATCAATCATGGAAAAATACGATTATAAAAACCTAACCCTTGATCTGGATGAAGAGGGTTATCTCAAAGATTTTGAGAGCTGGACCGAGGCGGTTGCCTGCGCCATGGCGGACAAGGAAAAGATTGCAACCGAGTGTCCCCTGAGCGAGGAGAGACTGGAAATCCTGAGATTCATGCGGGGATACTGGCAAAAATTCAATGCATTTCCCATACTCCGGGCGGTGTGCAAAAACGTGCATCAAGCAAAGGGGTGCAACTATAAGCAATTCCCGGATCCCATTGTTGCATGGAAGATCGCAGGGTTGCCCAAACCCACCCCCGAAGTGTTCGCAAAGATTAAATACACCCCTTAAAGGAGACGGGCAGGCCCCGTCCCCTTGGACCGATCACGCTCATTCCAGGGTCGTGAAGGATATCTTTTTTTTGTCAAGGCGGCCCAGGGCCGGGGCCACGAGGCTGCCGATGTAAAGACAGTCCGCAGTCTCGATAACGCCGGTGGTCATGGGGAATGTTCCGTCGGGGTCCTGGAGGTTTTCAACCACCTCGCCCTGGGTGTTGACGGCAATGACATGGCCGTGGACAACCGGTTTCGGATGCAGAAACGTTGGAATGCGCTGAACCACTTTTCGCAGGAACGGAAATGGGGCCAGCCTGTCCAGGAGGGGATTTCTCGGGGTGACCATGGCGATCCAGAACCGGTCGTCAAGGCCCGTGGATATGTTGTCCGGAAATGCGGGCAACCCTTCAATAAAGGGCTCGCTTTGTCCCTGGTTCGGCCCCTTGAGCCAATATCGGATCACTCGGTAGCTCCCGGTCTCATTAACAAGCACATAGGTCTGGTCGTGGCTGACGGCAACCCCGTTGGCAAAGTTGAGCCCCCGGACCAGGGTGGTGGCCTTTTGGGTTTGGGGATCAAAAACCAGAAGCCTTCCGTGTCCGCCATGCTCTATCAGGTCAAGGACACTCGCCTCAAAGGTGCCTCCCCTCTCCTGGGCGCCGAATTTTGTGGAGGCGTCCGAAAAGTAAATTTTTCCGTCCAGGGCCACATCCACATCATCGGCAAAGCGGATGGGAACGCCGTCGGCAACCGTAGCAAGGGGGGTTACCCGTCCCGTGGGATCCACGGACAACAGCCCCAGAAAGCCATCGGCCACCACAAGATTGCCCCTGTTATCAAAGTCGATCCCCAGGGGGCGCCCCCCCGTGGTTGCCCACACCTCGGGATTGGAACCGTCAGGGGCAAGACGGAGGATGTTACCCCCATGGGTCGGCACATAGATGCGGCCCCCTTCATCCACAGCAACATCCTCGGGGCCGTACCCGCCGCCCAGGGAAAAGGTTTCCATGGCAGTCAATGCCCGGTTCAACGAAAACGCCCCGGTATACCCGGGATCATGGGGGGGCGTCCACGCCACAGGGTCAATGGGTACGGGCCAGACCAGAAGATAAACAACAGCCAAAACAACGAACAGACAACCCATGGTGACACTTTTTCGTACCACTAAAGCCTCCTTTTAAAGTTGTAAGGTGTTACCAGTTCCTAATTTTTCCGAGGTAAAGCAGGTAGCAATTTTACTGGGAGGTCCATACACCAACCTCCCGGGAAATCAGGGAAACTCAATCTTGTAGCGCTTAATCTGGTTCCAGACGCTTGTTCTGGAGATTCCCAGGATCTTCGCCGCCCGGGTCCTGTTGCCCTGGGCCTGTTTCAACGCCTCCACAAGCCTCGACCGCTTGATGGCATCCAGATCTCCGGCCATGGACGGCTCGGACGCAAGAGGAGGAGTGTGAAGGATTTCATGGGTGGTGATGGTCTTTGGAAGGTGCTCGGGTTTGATCATGGAATCCCGGCAGGTGACAAAAGCGAACTCAAAGGCGCTCTTAAGCTCCCGCACATTTCCGGGCCAGGGATAATGGGTCAAAAGTTCAAAGGCCCGGCTTGAAATGCCGTGGATGAAATCTTTGCCACTCTTGAGCTGGATTCGCCGAAAAAAAGCCTCGGCAAGCAAAGGGATATCCCCGGTCCTCTCCCGCAGGGGGGGAATCCAGATGGGAATCACGTTGATCCTGTAATAAAAATCCTCCCTGAACCGGCCCTGGCCCACCAGGGAGCGAAGATCCCTGTTGGTGGCGGTGATGATCCTGGCACGGATGTCGATGGACCGATTCTCCCCCACCCGCTCCACCACCTTCTCCTCAAGGACCCGAAGGAGCTTCACCTGGGTTGCAAGGGAAAGGTCACCGATCTCATCCAGGAAAATATCCCCCTGGCCTGCGGCCTCGAACTTTCCCTCCCGGTTCTGGTAGGCGCCGGTAAAGGCCCCCTTGACATGGCCGAACAGCTCGCTCTCCAGGATGGACTCGTTCAGGGCCGAGCAGTTGACCTTGACATAGGGCATTTTTTTTCGCTGACTGCTCTCGTGGATGGCCCGGGCCACCATCTCCTTGCCCGTACCGCTCTCCCCATAAATGATGACCGGCGCATCGGACAGCGCGGCATTGGTTATGAGATCAAAGACCTGCTGCATGGTGGAGGAGGTGCCGATGATTCCCTGGAAGCTCTCCATGGACGCAAGCTCCCTGCGGAAGTCCTCAATCTGGGCATCTTTTTTGACAATGGCGGAGATATCGGTGAGGGTCTCAACAGCCCCCATGACCCGGTTCTCTTCCCCCACAAGGGTCGAGGCGTTCTTGATGATGGGAAGGGGGGTGCCGTCCTTTCTGATGATGATACACTGCTTGTTGTTCATCCTGCCCTCCCGGAACAGGACACACCAGTTGCAGTCGTCGCACTGACGGGAGACATCGCATATGCTGCAGTTGAGGATGGTGCATGGTTTTCCCATGATCTCGTCCAGGGAATAGCCGGTAATCCGTTCAAAAGCGGTGTTCACAAAGACAATGGTTCCAGCGGTATCAACGATCATGATGCCGTCCTGCAGGGTCTCCACCACGGTTTTCCAGTAGCGGTTCAGTTCATGTTCAGACATTATTCACCCGATGTTCACGTTTTTAACACTTATCGTTCACTTCTTTAACACACCCCAGGGGGTTGATCAACCAAAGACAAGATAAAAATTCATGCCCCGGGAGCGCCCGAAAGAATAACGAGATCTGATGATGTGCCAGCCCCCTTTCTTCTATTTTCAACACCCGTCAATACTTCATAAAAAAGTTGACTTTCCCCTAAGGAGGAAGCCTTAAGGTACTTAGGGAATAAGGGCATTTTTATTATTGAAGAACTGAGTAGCATGGAGGTATTCATGGAAATAGCCAAACGTAAGAAATCCGAGCTTCCGGTACGGATTCAGCAACTTAAGGACGCTTACCTGGAAGTCAAACCGAGCATTACCATCGGTCGTGCATTGGCCTTTACGGACGTCGCGAAGCAACACCCCGAAGTGCCGAACAATTTGCGTCGGGCCATGGGGTTTAAAAAAGCGTGTGAAACCGCGCCAATGCTCATTCAGAAAGACGAACTGATTGTCGGTCATCCCTGTGGCAAGCCCCGTGCCGGCGCTTTCTCTCCAGATACCGCCTGGAAATGGATACGTGACGAACTCGACACCATCGGCACGCGTTCCCAGGATCCCTACGTAATCAGCGAAGAAGACAAAAAGATCCTGCGGGAAGAGATATTCCCCTTCTGGGAGGGCAGATCCCTTGATGAAGCGTGTGAAGATTGGTTCCGGAAAGAAGGTCTGTGGGAATTCTCCGCTGAAGCCTGCGTGAGCGATTTGACCTATCACCATACCAGCGGTGGCGGCGACACCAGCCCCGGTTATGACATCATTCTGTTTACCAAGGGGATCCATGGCATCAAAGCCGAGGCCGAAGCGCATTTGGCAAAACTCTCCATGGATGTGGCAGAGGAGAAGGGTAAAATGTCCTTCTACCAGGCCGCCATTGAAACCTGTGAAGGTATCCTCATCTACGCCAACCGACTCTCCGCCTACGCAACGGAACTGGCTGAAAAAGAGCAGGATCCCAAGCGCAGGGCCGAGCTGGAAAAAATCGCCGAAGTCAATGCCCGTGTGCCAGCCAATCCACCTGGAACCTTCCAGGAAGCGCTTCAGGCCATCTGGACCATACAGTCATTGTTCCTGATGGAGGAAAACCAGTGCAGCACGTCCCTGGGACGCTTTGACCAGTATGTCTATCCTTGCTACGAAGCCGATATGAAGGCCAATGCCCTCGATGAAAACCAGGCCTTTGAGCTGATGAGTTGCTTCATCATCAAATGTTCTGAGATGATATGGTATACCCCCGGTGGAACCGCCAAATATTTCGCAGGATACATGCCCTTCATCAACCTGTGTGTCGGCGGACAGAAGCGTGGGGGCGGTGACGGCACCAATGCCCTGACCTATCTCGTCATGGACGCTGTGCGTCGGGTGGGTGTTTATCAACCCTCCCTTGCCTGCCGGATTCACAACCAGTCCCCCCAAAAATACCTGCAAAAAATCGTGGAAGTTGTCAAAGCCGGCGGTGGCATGCCCGCCTGTCACTTTGACGATGCACATATCAAGATGATGCTCCGCAAGGGCTTTGATTTCGAAGACGCCCGGGATTACAGCCTGATGGGCTGTGTCGAGCCCCAGAAATCGGGTCGGATCCATCAGTGGACAGCCGGTGGTTTTACCCAGTGGCCCATTGCAATCGAATTCGTTTTCAACCGCGGTGTGTTGAAGTCCTACGGCAGCAAACAGGGGCTGGATACCGGCGAGTTAGATCAGTTCACCACCTACGAGCAGTTTGATGCAGCCGTCAAAAAGCAGCTTGACCACATCATGGAATTGACGGCCAGGGGTACGGTCATCAACCAGCAGTTGGTGCGAGATATGGTGCCCACGCCTTACATGTCCCTGTTTGTCGATGGCTGTATGCAAACCGGAAAGGACGTAACCGCAGGTGGTGCCGTTCTCTATGAAGGACCGGGCACGATCTTTGCCGGTCTGGGCACCTACGCCGACAGCATGGCCGCCATCAAAAAACGGATCTATGACGACAAGAAATACACGCTCACCGACATGAAAAAAGCCCTTGACGCCAACTGGGAAGGCCATGGGCAGATGCGCCGGGACTGCCTCAATGCACCCAAGTTCGGTAACGATGACGATTACGCCGACCAGATTACAAAGGATATCATAGATTACACCGAAAAGACCATAAATCAGCATAAATCACTCTACGCCCGTTTGATTCACGGAACCTTGTCCCAGTCATTTAACACCCCCCTTGGAGAGATGATTGAAGCCACTCCCAACGGCCGTTTATCCGGCACACCTTTGTCTGACGGGATGAGTCCGTCCCAAGGCGCCGACAAGAAAGGCCCCACTGCCATCATCAAGTCGGTGGGTAAGCTGAATGTTGAATCCATGAGCCTCGGTATGGCGCATAATTTCAAGCTGATGGAAGGCTCCCTTGACACCCCGGAAGGGAAAGCTGGATTGATCACTCTCTTGCGTACGGCTTCAATCTTCGGCAACGCGCAGATGCAGTTCAATTACGTGGATAACAAAGTTCTGAAGCAGGCGCAGAAAAACCCGGAAGAATATCGAGATCTTATGATTCGCGTGGCCGGATACAGTGCCTTCTTCGTGGAACTGTGTAAAGAAGTGCAGGATGAAATTATCAGCCGCACCATGCTGAATTAGATTCCTATCTTGGATTTTAATATTATTTAGCTTCCTAACTCTGGTGGTCGTGTTATTTTGGCAAGGGATTCAGAAAACCTCTTGGGTTCTGGCTTGACCAAGGTAAGTGACAGAGAAACAGCCTGGGGAATGGTATGACCCAAGCGCCTTGACGCGTGAGGTGCTTGGCCCCAGGCGGTTGCTGTCATGGACAATTTCATGATTTCCGGCAGCATCCTTTCATTTCCGCTTTCTTTATCCCCCCTCCCCGCAAACCCATACAAGGGACAGAATCCCAATGTATGCTTCCCGGTTCAGTTCATGTTCAGACATTGTACAGCCAGCGTTCACATCTTTAACACCTATCGTTCACTTTATTGACAGCCCCCCGGAAAATGGATCGACCCAAGGGGCCAATTGAAGCCCAATATCCGGGAGTGGCCGGTTTGTTATGCTGGGAATTGACTTTTTTTCCATTCAAGGGCTTGTTTTATCCATCCTGGCACCCATATTGCTATAATCCCTATCCTTAAGATAACAACCCCGCCCTGGAGAACGATAACGGCGGATGGACACAAGGGGTAACGGCAAGGATAAGGATCGTGAACCAACAGGCTGAAGAAAATAAAGAGAAGTGGGTCTCCCCCGGCCACGTGCTGGACCTTCGGGGGGGGATCTCACCGTTTACCCTGCTGAAGGTGAGCAACACCTTCAGGCAGATGCAAACGGGGGAGATACTTGAGGTATTATGGAGCAATCCCGAAACCTCATCCCAGATCAGGAAGGTCCTTCCCAGGGATTCATGGGAAGAGGTCAAAATGGAGGCGGTCAGGGAAAAAGGGGCCTGGTTTACGATCCAACTTAGAAAAACAGCCATTAAAGGAGGCACAAATGACTGAAAACGTACTCATCGTTCTCTCGTGCGGAACCAACAATCCAAACCGTGGAACCCGGGCGTTTCACCTTGCAACCGTTGCCCAGAAAGAGGGAAAGAACGTCACCATGTTCCTTCTGGACGAGGCGGTCTATCTTGCCAGGCAAGGGGCCATGGCACACATGAAGGCTGCAACCGGCGATGTTGCGGATGATCTTCTTGCCCACCTCCAGGCCCACAACGTTCCCATCCTGGTGTGTACCCCCTGTGCCAAGGCTCGGTTCATCCAGGCGGAGGACCTGGAAGAGAGCTGCAAACTTGCACCGGCTACGGAACTGATCCGGCTCGCCTGCGACGCTGCCGTGATCAGCCTTTAAGAATAGTTGTTTACATGCAAATTTACATAGTTCTATTATCCCAGTTACAGTTGACAAGAGTTGGGTGTTAAATCAGCGAAAAAG
The DNA here is from genome assembly GCA_016342325.1 of Desulfobacterium sp. Lineage (GTDB taxonomy): Bacteria > Desulfobacterota > Desulfobacteria > Desulfobacterales > Desulfobacteraceae > Desulforapulum. Next base: position 6,582 of record JAEINR010000060.1, on the reverse strand, counting down.
GAGAAACAATGTCCAAACGTATAATCATCATCGGCGCCGTGGCCCTTGGGCCCAAAGTTGCCTGCAGGTTGAGACGCATCGACCCGGATGCAACCATAACCCTCATTGACCGAGACAGCCTCATCTCGTACGGCGGCTGCGGCATTCCCTACTATGTAGGCGGTGATATTGCCGATCTCGAAGGACTCTATTCCACCATTGCCCATGCCGTGAGGGACGAGACCTTCTTCAGGAAGGTCAAAGGAGTGGATGTGGTCACCCAGGCCGAGGCGATTGCCATCAACCGCCGGGAAAAGCGCCTCACCATCCGTCACCTAAGGGAGGACAGGGAAGAGGAGCTTGAGTATGACACGCTTGTCATCGCCACCGGCGCCACCGCCATACGCCCGCCGTTTCCAGGCGTCAACCTTCCCAGGGTCCATACGGTATCCAACCTTCACCAGGCCAAGGCGATCAAGGACATGATCTCAAAGGGAGAGGTGGAAAATGCCGTTGTCATCGGCGCCGGCGCCATCGGTATCGAAATGGCCGAGGCCCTCACCGACCTCTGGGCGGTTGAGACCACCATCGTTGAGATGGCAGACCGCATCCTGCCCCAGGCCCTTGGCAGAAACATCGCACGGATTGCCGAAAAGCATCTCCAGGACAACGGGGTCAAGCTCCTCATCGGGGAAAAGGTGCTCAAAATCAACGGCACTGAAGAGACCGGGGTCGAATCAGTGGAGACAACCGCAGGCACCCTTCCCTGTCAGCTGGTGATCCTGGCCACGGGCGTAAGACCCAACTCGGAGCTGGCCGCAGGAGCGGGCCTAGCCCTTGGAAAAGCCGGGGGCATCCTTGTTGACAATTGCATGCGCACCACCGATCCCGACATCTATGCCGGCGGCGACTGCGTAGAGGTGATGAATCTCGTCAACGGCCAGACCATTCTCATGCCCCTGGGAAGCCTTGCCAACCGCCAGGGACGCATCATCGCCTCCAATATCAATGGGTCTTGCGAGCAGTTCAAGGGCACAGTGGGAACCTTCTGTATCAAGATATTTGAGCTGGGATTTGCCACGGCAGGCCTCACTTTTGACCAGGCAAAGGCAGCTGGATTCGATCCGGTCTATGCCACGGTTGCCCAGTCAGACAGGGCCCATTTCTACCCGGATTCGGAATTCATGTTCATGGAGCTCATCGCCGACAGAAAAACCCGGCGGGTGCTTGGCGTGGAAGCGGCCGGTCCCCAGGGAGATGCGGTCAAGGCCAGGGTGGATGCCGTGGCGCCCCTGTTCCAGTACAAGGCCGATGTCTCCGACATCTGCACCCTGGAAGCCGGCTACTCACCGCCATACGCTTCGGCCATGGATATCGTTAACAACGCCGGCAACGCCCTGGACAACGTCTTGAACGGTACCCACAAGCCCATTGACGCCCTGGAGTTCACCGAAAGATTTGAAAACAAAGAGATCCGGGTCCTGGACGTCAGGAGCAAGATCCAGGCCGATCCCTTTGTCGAAAAATACGGCGACCGGTGGATCAGCATCCCCCAGGATGAGCTGAGGCAAAAGATCAACGAGGTGCCAAAGGACGAGGAGCTCTGCCTGATCTGCGGATCCGGCCCCAGGTCCTACGAGGCCCAGATCGTCCTTGCAAGCCACGGCATCACCCGGACCCGAAACGTCCAGGGCGGATACGGCATGGTCATCGCCACCCATTCTCCCCTGGTTTAACCCTCCTTTTTCTTTGGTGCAGCAGGCGCAACGCCTGCTGCACCCCCTTTTCACACATCTCCTCCCCAACGAAGCAATATATTGATTTTTTTCTCAATTCATGGGATTCTACTCTTCTTAAGAATACCATCGACCTTATGAGACAACGGCACCGTTAAGAAGATCCCCCCTACAGCCTAAACCTTTTCCGGGGAGTTGCCGAAAGAGTAAAAGAGAACAGGGAGACTTTCTTGACAATGGTCTTTTCATTATAACTTTGTCAGGAGGAACAAACACTATTTTAAGGAGACCATTGCAATGCTGTTAAAATTATTTCTCTGCTTTACACTTATCCCTGTTGCAGAGCTCTACCTGCTTATCAAGGTGGGCGCCGTCCTGGGCAGTTTCAACACCATCCTTCTGGTCATTGCCACCGGCTTTTTCGGTGCATGGCTGGCAAGGATAGAGGGAATGAACACCATGTTCAAGGTCAGGGCCAGCCTTCAACAGGGTTCCATGCCTGCCGAAGAGCTCCTGGACGCCCTGATCATATTTGCTGCAGGTGTGGTTCTGATCACCCCGGGACTGTTGACAGACATTTCGGGCCTGTTGCTGCTCTGGCCCGTGACCCGCAACGCCTTTAAACGGTTCTTGCGTCAAAAACTGAACGAAATGAATGCCGGGGGCAGCATCAACATCAGCCGTTTCCATTGATCCCGAAAGGATAAACAATGTTCTTTGATTTGATAGAAAAACGACGAAGCATCCGAAAATTCAAGCCTGCTCCTGTTGAACGTGCAAAGGTTGATAAACTCATTGAAACGGCACTGAGGTCCCCCTCCTCCAGGGGGTTCAATCCCTGGCGATTTGTCGTGGTTGACCAACCCGAAATCCTAGAACAACTCTCAACCGCCAAACCCCACGGCAGCGCCTTTCTCAAGAAAGCGCCCCTGGGAATCGTGGTGATTGCGGACCCTGAAAAGTGCGACGTCTGGGTGGAGGACTGCTCCATCGCCTCCATCCTCATCCAGCTTGCAGCCCAGGCCCTTGGGCTTGGAAGCTGCTGGGTGCAGATACGGCGCAGGGAACACGACGAGACCATGAGCGCTGAAACCTATATCCGGCAACTCCTGTCGATTCCCGATAATCTCAGGGTGGAATCCGTAATTGCCATCGGCTATCCGGATGAAACAAAAGTACCCCACCCGGTCCATACCCTTGAAACGGAAAAAGTTCACATAAACTGCTATGGAAACTAAAGACAAAACGGACATAAGGCAGAAAATCATCAGGCTAGTCAAGAGCCACGATACCGAGTTGCCCACCCTTCCCGTCATCGTGAATAACATTCTTTCGGCAGCGTCTGATGTCAAGACGTCCACCGAAGACCTGGCCGAGATCATCACCAATGACCAGGGCATCACTAACAAGCTGTTAAAGCTGGCCAACTCGGTCTACTACGGCCAGCGAACAAGGGTGGACACGATCAAGCGAGCCATCACGGTGATCGGCTTTGACGAGGTGATCGGTATCACCCTTGGCATGAACGTCCTTTCCGCCTTTGCAGACAAATCAGGGGGCCTGACCCTGGACATGAAGGCATTGTGGATCCACTCCATCGGGTGTGCCACTGCGGCAAAGGAGATCGCCACCCGGACCAATCCGGCCATTGCGAAAAAGATCTTCATCCCGGGCCTCCTCCACGACATGGGAAAGGTGATCTTCTCCATCTACTTCAGGGATGAGTACAAACAGGTAAGGGAGACGGCCATGGAAGAGCGAAAGACCTTGTACAAAACCGAACCCGCCACCTTTAAAATGAACCATGCGGTCATGTCGGGCCTTCTCATGAAGCGATGGCGATTCCCCGACAGCATCCTCTACCCCTGCAGGTTTCACCACAACCCGGATGCCTGCCCGGTGGAGTTCCGTCACCAGGCCCTGATCGTCAACATGGCCGACTATCTCTGTCACAAGGCACACATCGGCCACAGCGGCAATCCCGTTCCCGTGGCGGTGATCAGTGCCGCCCAGAAGACGGGCCTCAACCAGGCCGCCCTGCGGCTGATCGTCGAGATGCTGAAAAAGAAAGAGGATCAGATCAAAGAATTTTTCGAAATCACCACCGACTTTTAAATATCCTTGAGCCGACGCTCTGCATGGGATCTTGCGGCCACCTGGGCAAAAGCATCCACGGCATCGGAGAGCGCCTCAAACTCCATGGTTCCGGGAACAGCCACCTCACCGCTGCCCCGCTCCTCCAGGGCCTTGACCACCGTCATCACGGTCAGGGCATCTATATCCCTGGCCGGCTGAAACCGTGATCCGGACCGGGTCGTCACCTCGGAGAGGATATTACACTCCACAAGTTCCATCAAAAGCATCCGCACCACCCGCAACGGGATTTCCAGGGAAGTGGATATGTCGCTGTCCGAAAGGGGAGCAACCCCCCGGGCAAACCGCTGAACGCAGACAAGGGCGATCCTGAGGGACAAAATCTTACGGGTTCGGATGCTTATATCTTCATACTCCCCCACCTTTGGATCCATAATGAACCTGCGGCTCTCCCATGCAAACGCGATCTCCGCCCCCAGCAGAAGGAGAATCCAGCTTGCCTGGAGCCAGAAGAGAAACAGGGGAAGGGCTGCAAAACTGCCATAAATGGCGTTATAGTGTGACACCCCCACCTGGAAACTGATGTAAATCACCTGGCCCAGCTGATAGACGCTTCCTGCCATGACGGCACCCACAAGGGCCGCCTTGATCTCCACCTTTTTATTGGGGATGAAGACGTAGAGAAAAAAGAAGAGCAGCCAGATGGTGCAAAAGGGAAGGATCTTCAAACAAAGCGAGACCAGGGTTTCTAAAAAGATCGGCGCCCCAACCGCTTCAAAGAACCGGGTCAAACCGGTGGAGACAAACACGGTAAAACTTCCCGAAAAGACAAGCAGCAAAGGAGCGGTAAAGAGCAAAGCAAGGTAGTCACTGAACTTCCGGATCAGGGTCCGGCTCTCCTTGACCCACCAGATGGCGTTGAACGCCTCTTCCATGTGGCCGAGCAACTTGACTACGGCCCAGGCAAGCAAGATGACCCCCACAGCCGCCATTACCCCGCCCTTTGTCTCTGCCAGTATCTTGCCGGAAAAATCGATGATCTTGTGGGCCGCTTCCTCCTGGCCCGCAAGCCGTGTCAAAAGCTCTTTCTCAAGCACCTTCTCAAATCCGAACCCCTTGGCAATGCCAAAGGCCATGGCCATCACCGGAACGATGGAGAGCAGGGTGTAAAAGGTGAGGGCCGAGGCCCTGAGCATGCAGTTGTCCTCCCTGAACCCCTTGGCGGCAATTAAAACGCTGCTCCAGGCCCTTTTCCCCCAGCTGTTGAGTGCCGCCCTGAACAGCACCGGATCCGAGATCAGGGCAACAAGGGCGGACAAGCCGTCCCTGTCCAGGCCATTGGTTGCCCTGCCCCCAAACCTGTTCATTGTTGTTCACCCACGTTGAGCCATTCCTTGAGACGCTTTAAGCCCTCCGGGGTAGAAACCAGGGGGGCATAGCCAAGATCCTGTTTCGCCCTTGAGATGTCAAACCAGTGGGAGGTGGCAAGCTCCTTTGCTGCAAACCCGGTCATGGGCGGCTCCTTTTGAATGCCGAAGAATCGGTACACGGACTCGAAACAGCGACCGGCAAAAAAGGCCGTGGCGGCGGAGACCTGTCCCTTGACCGGGGGCAGGCCCGCCGCAGAAAGGAAACTGTCCACCATCTCCCACAGGGGAACGGGGTCGTCCTGGCTAATGAAATAGACGTTTCCTGTGAGGGTTGGATCACGTTTCAGGGCGTTTCGGGCAAGGATATGGGCGTGGGCCGCATTATCCACATAAATGGTATCCACCAAATTGGTTCCGTCACCGACCCGTTTGAGCCGCCCGGCCCGCTTGATGATTCCAGGAACAAGATGGTTGTCCTCGGGCCCCCAGATGAGGTGGGGCCTCAGAATGATGGCTTGAACGTCCGTGGCGGCAGCTTCTATCACGAGCTTTTCAGCCATGGCCTTGGTCTCGGGATAGGGGGCATGGAATCGTTCCGGATAGGGGGCGGACTCGTCGGCACCCGCCATGTGATTTCCGTCAAACACCACACTGGGGGAACTTGTGTGAACAAGCCTTGCCACCCGGTTGGCCCGGCAGGCGTTGATCACGTTCCGGGTACCGGTTACGTTTGCCCTGTAATATGCGTCAAACGCCCCCCATATTCCAGGTTTTGCAGCCACATGGAACACGGTGTCCTTTCCCCGTAAGGCCTGGTTCACCGCCCCGGGATCCGCAAGATCCCCCTGGATCTGCTCCACCCCCAATCGGTCCAAATCATCATAGAAATTCCTGGAAAAACTTGTGACCCGGTCACCCCCCTCCTTCAGCTGTTTTACAATGGCTTTGCCCAGGAAACCGCCGCCCCCGGTCACAAGTACGTTTTCGTTTTTTGTAAGGTTCATAATTTACGGTTTCATCACTCCTATAATCCCGGGAACATCAAGGATCAAGCTGATTGTGCCGTCGGGCATGATGGTTCTTCCGCAAATGCCGGCAACACGGTTCATTTCATCTCCAAACCCCTTGGCAACGGCGGTGTGCTTCCCCAGGAAGCGCGTCCACTATCATATCCGTTCTTATGGGTTATGGGCATAGATACACTCAACCACAAAAACAGCAGGGTTTCAAAACCTTTTTCAGAAAAACGATAAAGGATCTGACCTAAAATAAATTTTTCCCTTGACATTAATTCCGTATCTGGGTAAAAAGGCCGAGTTGTTTGATTGAGCGGGAATAACTCAGTGGTAGAGTGCGACCTTGCCAAGGTCGAAGTCGCGGGTTCAAATCCCGTTTCCCGCTCC
>JAEINR010000059.1 GCA_016342325.1 Desulfobacterium sp. | reverse complement strand
CAGAGGCTCAATGAAAAATTCTTCGACGCCGGGCTGGAAGTCACTTCCGAGCAGTGGGTTGTTATGGTTTCCCTGTGGAACGAAGACGGATTGTCTCAACAGGCCCTGGCGAACTTGATCCGCCGCAGCAAGGTTGCCGTATTTAAGTTGATTGGCGGACTTGAAAAAAAAGGTCTTGTCATGCGTACACCCGACCCCAACGATGGGCGCAGCAACCGGATTTTTCTCACCCCACGGGGAAAAGAAATTAAGGCGGCCATGATTCGTGTTGCAAAGGATAACCTCCACGACGCCGCCCGGGGTGTTTCCGACAACGAGCTGCAGCTCTTTAAAAAAGTATTGAGGCAGCTCATCATCAACACTGGGAATTGATGGGCCTGTTTTTTTTAATAATTGGTTAACCCATTAACCAAAAATCAAACACCGACCGGATAAGGAGTCCATTCGTTTTTCCATGACTCGATTAATTATGTTACTTGCCGTTTTAGCGGCATTTCCACCGTTGTCCACCGACATGTATTTGCCGGCCATACCGCTACTCCAAACCCTCTGGAACCAGCCTTTGGCCATCATCAACCTGACCCTGGTACTCTTTTTTGCCGTTTACTGCATCTGCCTTTTGATTTACGGGCCTCTTTCCGACCGGTTTGGGCGCCGGCCACCGTTAATCATCGGCATCCTAATTTTCATGGTGGGGAGTTTTCTATGTGCGGCCTCAACCGGAATCGAAATGCTGATTGCTGCACGCATTGTCCAGGCTGCCGGAGCGGCGTCGGCAGCGGCCATATCCATGGCAATTGCCAAGGATCGCCTGGAAGCCCGGGAAAGGGAGGCGGTCATGGGATATGTGTCGGTGATCATGGCCCTGGCGCCCATGGTCGCCCCCTTGATAGGGAGCCTGATGATTACCCGTTTTACCTGGCCGTGGATTTTCGTTGCCCAGGGAATGATGGGGGGGGTGGCCCTTGTCGGTGTGATCTTTACCCCCGAATCCCATCCCGCTTCCCAGGACGTTCCGGTAAAAGAGCTTGTGAAAAGCTATGGCCGAATCCTTGCCAACGGTCGATTCATGTCCGTGGTTGCCTGCACCTCTTTGGTGGGGCTTCCCTTTTTTGGATTTATTGCCGCCTCGTCCAGCATTTATATTTCCCACTACCATTTGTCTGAAAATACATTTGCGCTGTTTTTCGGCGCTAATGCCCTCTTTTTTATGGCAGGGGCCATGGTCTGCGCCCGGTTCGGCCCCCGCATCGGAAGCGTTGCCATGATGTCCCTGGGGTTTGCCGGCCTGACCGCCGGAGGGGTTGTCATGGCCCTGTCCATCTTTACAGGTCCCTGGGCCCTTGCTGTTCCCATGGGCTTGATCTCTTTTTGCCTCGGGATCAGCCGTCCTCCGGCCAACAATCTGGCTTTGGAGCAGGTCCAGGAGGATGCAGGGGCGGCATCCTCACTTCTTGTTTTTATCTATTTTATGCTGGGAGCCGGGGCAATGGCCGTTGTCTCCCTTGACTGGGAAAACAAGGTGTTGTTTATAGGAACCCTGGCCATTGTCACAGGAAGTGCGGCATCTATTTTGTGGCTGCTCATAAAAACACGGATCCGGTTGCCGGAAACCAGCTGAAAGGTTTAGCGCCACCATCGCAAATGGCTGGGGCGTTCCATATCCAAGGAAGCAAGGGAGATGGCGTGTCTCTGTTTTTTGATCAGGACTTCATAGAGGGAGGGGATGTTTCCAGGTCAGGGCAGGATATCTTATGATAGCTGCCCTAACCTCAAAAATATTTTTGAGAAATCATTTCTTAAACTTTTTACTTAATGCGACGAGCCCTAATAAACCAAAACTGAATAAGAGCATAGTGGTGGGTTCAGGCACTGGGTTCCACTCTCCCCATCCCGTCATAGATATATCCGGATCATTCACGTTCCACCACCCGGGAAATTCAGGCGCTTCCTCGGTTTGATACCACGATGACCATCCGTTCGCCGCTATTATATGTGCAAAGAGGTAATCGATGCTCATCTTATGATCAATAATGTGAATAGCGTTTATTGCTTCATAAAAATCGCCCGGATCCCCGGACATATCGAATATTATTGTATTATCAATATCTCGTGTGACGATCCATTCGAAATAGTCGACCTCAGCGAACGCTATGAGTGAATTTCCTCCTTGGATGAGGTCGTCATCAATTAATAAGGTGCCAGCTATGGTAAAATCGTTGTTTAAATTCGAAGTTTCGTGCCACTTGAACGTCATGGCCTGGGTTGTTAATGTCGCGCCAAACACCATCATGTTGACAAATAAGAATGTTATAAATTTCAACATAGCTTCTCCTCTCTGTCATTAAATCCTTGAATTGCTTATACTCCAACGGTTCTATATCTTATAGGTATGTAGCGATTTAACCCTATCACCTCCTGTTCAATCCCAATCGTACAGCGTTCTCTTTACGCTTCAGCAATTTTTTCAGCCTTGGCCTCTCTTTGAGTCGGTGATGGTTTTTGTTGATACAAAAGCATTCAACGCGGTTTGTCCGGAATTCAGGATGCGGAGCAGCTTTTACTCCACCTGATGGGAGTTGTAGATCAGTCGTGTATTATTTCTTGTTTCATAGTAAAACCTTGAAAGGGCAGGTTCTGGGACAAAACCCTTTTTCTCTAAAGGGTCTTGTTTGTCATTTCTATCAAGTTCTTTAACTCGAAACAAGCTGCAAAATATATACCTCTTTTCAAAAGATTCGGTTGATTGTTGTTCGTACTTATAATTGCAACCGTATGAAATCTCTAAAAGACTACCACTTTAGTTGTTAACCGGACTCATGATTGTATTTTTAATTTGTGAAAACAAAGTTCGAACATGAAGCAAATTCCATAAACCCAGGAAATATAGTTCACATGTAGAGGGCGTTGAAAATGAGGGGTAACCGTTCAGCCGGGTTTAAAGAGGTGCCCCTGAAGACCGGTTGATTGAGAACCTGAGTTGTTTATTGTACAGAAAGGATTTGATGACGTTCGTTTCCATAAGATGGTCCAGGGTGAGGCGCACCCAGCCCTCGGCCAGGAATAGTTTATCCCTTCCTTTGCCCCTGTAAAGGGTTTTCAGCAGCTGTGACAGGGTGACACCCTTTGGTCCGCTTTTTTCAATGATTTCACGTGTGCTGGCAATTCGCTGTTGCCGCCACTCGATAAGCTCCCTGATTCTTTTTTTGGGTTCAGTTACGGGACTACCGTGGGCGGCAAGAATGAGCTTGAGTCCCGGAAGTTCAAGCAGCGTTTCAAGGGTTTTTACATATTGTGCGAGGCTCGACCGTGGAGGACCCAGCCAGGGGGTGACTGTTCGTAAAACATTGTCCCCCGAAAAAAGGATGCCGGCCTTGGGATCATACAGGGAAATATGGTCTTGGCAGTGGCCGGGAGACGGGAAAACCTCCCACTGACGGTGGTTGATTCGGATGGTTGAGGGTGCTTTAATAACCATGTCGGGGCTGGGTATGAACCCTGAAAGGTAAAATCTGTCAAAAAGCTGCTCAATATATTGTGCGGAATAATCTGCAAGGACTCTTTTCAACGGGGAGGCCGGAAAGTAGAACTTTCCAGACCCTTGGCCCTGATAGGTTTTATTATAACTTTCTTTTGAGCGAAGTATCCCGGCCATCTCCTCTGTGAGGACGATTGCCGTGCCGAATCGTTTTCTTATCTTCACAAGACCGGAAAAATGGTCGGGATGGCTATGGCTGGGAATGATTCTGGTAATATTAAACGGGAGTGATCGTTTCCTGCATATCGCTTTTATCCGTCTTAGACCGGCTGCAAGCTGGTCAAGGGCGGCCCGGTTGCCGTAGCCGGCATCATAGATAAGTCCGTTTTTACCGGGGATTACATAAATGTTTACCGGTGGCATTGCCTTCAATAGGCCATTCTGGCGGATCATGAATATTCCGGGAGCAGGTTCGCTAATCAAAATTCCTCTCATCTGCGTTGATAACGACAAATCATATGTTTAACCGAGTGATCGCCAGTCTGGGGGCTCAGGCCCGTTTCTTCCAGTACGTAACACCCGGGTTGCTTATTGTTTAAGAACCCCAGGATTCACCAGGTGGGGCAGGGTGCCGGATCGGTAGAATTCAATGATATTATCCGCTGCCAGCCGGGACATGCCGTCCCTGGCCTCCATGGTGCCGGATCCTACATGGGGAAGAACAGCAACGGTCTCCATGGACAGCAGGGGATTGTCCGTTGCCATGGGTTCCGGATCTGTCACATCCAGTCCTGCGCCCCAGATCTCCTTTGATCCAAGGGCCTCAATCAGGTCGGATTCCCGGTGAACCGCTCCCCGGGCCGTGTTTATGAAAATAGCCGTGGGTTTCATTTTTTTAAATGCGGCTTGGTCAAAGCGTCCCCGTGTTTCGTCGCTCAGTACGCTATGGACCGACAGAATATCGCTTTTGGCCAGAAGTTCGTCAAAGCTGACCCGGGAGGCATTTAAAGCTTTTTCGGCGACCTTGTCCGACCGTCGGTTATGATAGAGCACCTCCATGCCGTAGGCATTTTTACATCGTTCGGCCATTTTGATGCCGATCCGGCCCAGGCCGAAGATTCCCAGGGTTTTCCCCTTCAACTCCATGCCCAGATTGCTTGTTGGTTTAAAATATCCCCATTCGCCGTTCAGGATGGTTTTGTGAAGAAAAAACATCTTCCGTGAGGCGGCAATCATAAGGCCAAAGGCGATATCCGCCGTTGCTTCGCTCATGACATCCGGGGTGAATCCAACGGGAATACCAAGGTCTGTGGCGGCATTTATATCAATATTGTCATGGCCCACGGCATATTGGGAAATGATTTCCAGATGTCTGCATTTTTCAAGGAAGGGCCGGTCAACCCGGTCGCCCACGGTGCACAACAGAGCCTGGTGGTCCATTGCACGTTCAAGGAGTTCGGAAGGGGTCATGGGTCTGTCCCTGGTCCACTGGGTGAGTGCAAACCCTTGGGATTTCAGTTGTTCCAGGCCAACCTCCGGAAATTCCCGTGTTACCAGTATTCTCTTTGCTTTATCCATGGAAATCCTCATTTTTTGTAATGATATCGATACCGACCCCATTTTTGCGGTCGGTCCGGTCATGGTTCAGGCCAGGTTAGTTTCCTATGCTCTTTTAATAGAGTTCTTTTTAAAAGTCCATATTCATTTTCAATTGAAGGGGGAGAAACGGGGGCGCCGACGCCCTTGGCGATGGGATAATGGACTGTGTCATGTCTGTATCCGTACTTTATATATTGAATGGGGTTGTTTGAAAACCGGACTAAACGACCGTTTGTTGGTGTGAATAAAAAATGTTTGGCAAGGCGAATAGTTTTAATTGACATGTTGTTTTGTTCGTGAAAGGATCGCCCTCAAACATGAATTTAATATAAAACAAATCCAAATGGTACCCACCCATGGGAGGATTTCTCATATGTTTTAATGCCGGTGGGGGACTGCCACTGTTACAGGAGGATTATAAGGAAAAATGATGAACAAACTGACCATTAAAAAAAGAATGTATCTGATTATCGGCATGATCTTTATGTTGTTCGGGGTCATGATGGTGTTAACGGTGGGAAACAGCAATCGGGCAAGGGACATTTCTGTGGCAAAAATAGGGGAGATGATCTTTGCCCAGCAGAAAGGCAAGATCGCATCATCCACCCACGCCGTGGCCCTTACCGTTGGACACGGCCTCCTTGATATAGTGGAAAGCGACGCCAGGAGCGCTTTTATCCGGACCGCAATCCAAGAGATACGGTTTGAGGACGACAACTCCGGATACTATTATGTCTATGAGAATACGACAAATGTGGCCCACCCTGTACAAAAAGAGCTCCAGAACAAGGACCTTGGTCATGTGAAAGACATGAATAACCGGTACATTATTCGCGAATTGAGGGATCTTGCGGCCACCGGCGGTGGCTTTTTACAGTACTCCTGGCCCAAACCCGGCGCAGGTGAAACACTGAAACTGGGGTATGCCGAACTCATCCCTGGTACCCCTTACTGGATCGGCACGGGCGTTTATCTCGATAATATTGAATTGTTGCAGGCCCAAACAGCTGCGGCCGTGAACAGGGAAACCCGATCAAACATCCTTCGGCTGGGCATGGGGGCCGGCGTACTCTTTATATTGATCATTGTTTGTTGCATATGGATCACATCCAGTATTTCAAAAACTATCCATTCAAATATAGCCGTACTGAAGAAAATTGCCGAAGGGGATTTCTCCCGGCGAATTGAAACGGGCTCAAAGGATGAGCTGGCCTTGTTCGGTCGTTCTTTCAATCACTTTATGGAGACCTTGAACCGGGTGTTTGGTGACGTCATGGACCGGGCCCACACGGTGAATTCCGCGTCAACCGATCTTTCCAGCCTGTCGGATTTAATGACCACCAGTGCTGATAGGGCATCGGTTCAGTCAAGGAACGTCACCGATGCCGCCCGGGAGATGAGCGTGAATATGGGATCCGTTGCCTCGGCCATGGAACAGGCCTCCATGAATGTCCACCAGATCGCTTCGGCCGCAGAAGAAATGACCGCGACGATCAACGAAATCGCATCCCATACTGAAAAAACCAGTGGCATTACCCGAAAGGCATCCGGGGATGCCTCGGAGGCCGTCGAAAAGATGAATGAACTCGGCGGGTCGGCCCGGAATATCGGTGAAATAACCGAAACCATTCGGGAGATCAGTGAACAGACCCACCTGCTGGCTCTAAACGCAACCATCGAGGCGGCCCGGGCCGGAGAGGCCGGAAAGGGGTTCAGCGTTGTCGCCGCAGAGGTCAAGAGCCTGGCAAAGCAGACATCCGATGCCGTGGTTGAAATCCAGGAAAAGGTGGCGGAAATCCAGTCCCATGCGAAAACGTCCATCGGGCGGGTCATGGATATTTCAAAAATCATTGCAGAGGCCGACACCAGTGTCTGCTCCATGGCCTCCGCCATTGAAGAACAATCGGCGGCCACCCGGGAAATTGCTGAAAACATCGGCCAGGTTTCTTCCGGATTTGGGGAAATCAATCAGAATGTTTCCCTTGCCGACGCTTCAGCAGGCAAGATAGCCAGTGAGGTCGCTGTGGTCAGTCAATCTTCCCTGGGAATTACTGGGAACAGTACCAAGGTCAGTGAAAAGGCAGAGGGTTTGAACACCCTTTCCCTGGACCTGTCCCGGGAAATCGGTAAATTCAAAATTGATGACACGCGTTTCCATGCCGGTCCCATCAAATCCGCGCACAGTGTGTGGCGCAAAAAGATATCTGATCTGCTTCTCGGAAAGATCCATCTCCATCCGGATGAATTGTCCGATCATACCTGTTGTGAATTCGGCCGGTGGTACTTCTCTGAAGGCATGGAACGATACGGTCATCTGCCGGCGTTTCAAGCCATCGATTCCCCCCATCAAAGGGCCCATGCCCTGGCAAAGCAGGTGGCCCAGTGCTTTAACGGGGGCAAGGCGACGGATGCGGGTATGTTGTTCCAGGAATTCAATACCATCACCGACACCCTTTTTTCAAGGCTCGATGGGCTGGAAGTGAGTATTTCTGAGTCCGAGCGGTCACCCGAGGAGATCCGGCTGACGCCAGGGGCAGTGGGGCCATTGTCCCATGACACCAACAGGACCGCTTCCCTTAATCGGCCCACCCCTTTCCGACGGGTCAATCCGGCTTCTTCTGATTCGTTTGATAATACCCCGGGTGTCTTTCCCACCCGATCGTCCTCCCATGGGCAGAACATGGACGTAACGGTTTATCCCCCCTCGGCCGCCTGATACCATGCCTAGTCGACTGATGGTAAGTTGTCTTTTATCCGAGCTTATTGTGTGCCTATTTCGGGAACCCATATTGTCATGCATACAATACTTATCTTGACGCCCCACAACGTCAGCAATATACTCCCCACAACCTTTACTCATTGCAGTGTCTGCAATGACGAGTTGAGTCATATAATTGAAATCGGAAAGGGGGGGGGGGGGGGCAGGATAAAAATGAAGAAGATCAGTATCATAATTTGCGACCGTTATCGCACGTGTGCAGGCGGGAAGTGCCTTCGGGCTATGGCTAATCGAGAAGGCGCTTTTGCCTTGTACAAGGAAGAGGAAATCGAAATCGTCGGATACACCTCTTGCGGCGGATGTCCCGGCGGGAATGTAGAGTACGCCCCGGCTGAGATGAAAAAGAATGGAGCCGATGTCATCCATTTAGCTACCGGGTTAGTCGTCGGTTATCCCCCCTGTCCGCGTTTGAAGGCTTTTTGTGAATTCATTCCTGCGAAATACGGGATAGATGTCGTTATTGGCACCCATCCAATCCCACAGAACTATTACCTGACCCACCAGAATCTTGGCACTTGGAAGTCTGATAGATGGCAAGGTCGAATTAAGCATGTGTTGACAACCGAAAAAATGCGTTTGACATATGATTGATGAAATAGTCCCTAATCTGGACAAGCCGGAATCGAAAAAGTTTTCTGCTTCTCTTGCCGAAATTACCCAAAAACAGGGTTGAGAAGCTAACGATTTTTGAAAAATATAAATTAATTAAGGAAAAATGATGGGTGATCAGAATATTCCATTTCAAACGATTGATTGGTCAAAGATTCCAAAAACAGAACACAAGGGTGAAACAGGCGTTGCGTATTGGCAAACCGTACAATTTCAGGGGCTGCGAATCAGGATTGTAGAATACTCAAAAGGGTATCTTGCGGATCATTGGTGCCGGAAAGGTCACATCGTCCATTGCTTGGAGGGGGAGGTTGTTAATGAACTCGAAGATGGTACAAAATCCATTTTAACGACAGGAATGTCATATGTGGTTTCAGATGAATTAAGCTCCCATCGCTCGGTTACGGAAAAGGGTGTAAAACTGATGATTATCGATGGTGATTTTCTAAAATTGAAAAACTGATTTGAAATTGGAAACAGTGTATTCCCTTATCGGTTCTGAGAATCAGTGCTTGCCTGGCGCCATGGCAACGCCCTTCCGTTCATGGGAAATATACGTTTCTATGGCCACCATGCGCGGATCATAGGGATTTAACTCCTCGCCTTCCAGTGGGTTTAAGATACACCAGTTAATCATGTCTCGAAGGGGGATTACACGGCCCAACTGCTGTTGGAATTTTGGATAGGTTTCCGGATGGGTATTTGCTGCATTGGGGTGACACTGGGCGCATGACACCCCATTGGTTCCCAGCCGGGGACTGACCCAGAGGTCCCGGCCTTTTTTCACAACACTCATATACTCTTTTTGCCAGCGATCCAGGTCTACTTTGGTAAAGTCATCCGCAACGCTTATCCCGACAAACAGAATGACCGGTACAAGTGTAAAAACAAGCCATCTAAATGGGTTTGACATGGTTTTCTCCTTTAATAATGACTTTGTGGGGAAATTCGTTTTCCCGGCGATTGGTATGCTGTATCCTCCGGCCGCCCGGTTTTATGATTATAGGCCACAGTGCGGTTGGTGTTGTTATAAAGATTGTAGGACATGTCAATGTGCCCTGTTTTGAGATTAATGAACTGCCAACCGGTGGCGTCACGCTCAAAAAACGGGTCGGCACGGTTCATGGGGATGGTTATTTTGGTAAGATGGGTCTCGGCCTGGGCATAGGTTCCGGGGTAGGGCCAGGGCCAGGCCGTGGCCATGACGGTATGGAAACTGATGTTGTTGATCTGGTTGTACTGAATTTGATGCACATGGCCGTATACCACCGTAACATCCGCAAAAGGACTCAACAATGCCTGGACCTCTTCAGCATCTTCTGTCCAGAAATTTCATCCCTTGTATATTTTCTGGATGGGGGAATGGGAGAACAGGACAACCGGGGTCTCTTTTGTGAGGGGCTCATGGCGGTTTTTTCGCCGCCGTAGAGCCAGCGGTCAAATGGCGAATTTCCGGAAATCTTTGTGCGTTCAAACGCCGCAATGGCCTGGGTGACCTCTTTCATTGTAACGGCGGTGCCGGTTTTGCCGAAAACGTCCTTGAATTGCTTTTTATACTCTTCATCTGTTTGTACGATGTCCAGTATGGGCT
Source organism: Desulfobacterium sp. (assembly GCA_016342325.1). Lineage (GTDB taxonomy): Bacteria > Desulfobacterota > Desulfobacteria > Desulfobacterales > Desulfobacteraceae > Desulforapulum. Next base: position 31,024 of record JAEINR010000059.1, on the reverse strand, counting down.
TGTGGGTTTTCAGCCCCATCTCAACCGGATTTACAAAGGGGTGCAACGCCTGATTTTCAAGATCCGGGGACCGCCCGTCCCAGAAGAGTTTCTCAAAGTAAGCGGAATTGACAACCGTGGGGGCATTTCGCGTCCCGGTGAGCGTGTTGATCCCTTCTGATACGTTTAAAGGACTGTCTGTGAACGCTTCTTCCGACAGATGGCAACTGGCGCAGCTTATCATCCCGGTGGTGCTGAACCGTTGGTCATTGAACAGTTTTTCCCCCAGGGCGATTTTTTCCGGTGTTTGGGGATTTGCCGCCGGATACGGCACCTGGGAAGACCCAGTGGAACGGTGGGATCCGCGGATAGAGCCAGCATCCCACGGATCAGGACGATTGTCCCTGTCGTTATGATTTCAATGGTTTATGACCATGTTAGTTGCAAGCGGTTATGTCAATAAAAATATCCAACCCATGCAACGGTATCAAAGATACCCATCACAAGATGAATCATTTATATCAAATGTTCCTTCCAGGTCAGAAACTGACATTAAAATGCCTAGGCCTTTATCAAACCCTTGGGCTTCCAGTTGTGTCAGGTTAACCTTCGGAAGTTTTCTCAGGGGTGGAGCGCTGTTTGATTTCATAATAAATGGTCACGTTGTTTTTATTATGATCCTGGAGTTGAAGGTTGGATTTACCCAGGGCGAAACCGGTGGATATACGTCCTGATTGCGTGATTTTGTCCAGACGAATCGGCTCGGTGAACAGGGTCGTTCTGTCCTTCAGGCCCATGCTTCCCCCCCTAACCACCACGGTTTCCGGAATGGCCTTTGCCGACACAATAATGAGGCCCTGTTTGAGGCGGCCCGTCCAGGTGGGTTGAACCATCAGTTGCTTCTGCACGGTTTCATCCACGGTCACCTCCACCTCTGAAGGCTCGATCTGTTTTAACTGTATGCCGGGAGGGAGCAGGATGTTTTCCCTTTGAATCCCCATGGCATTGGCCCCTGTAACCGCTTTGGATATGTCCAGTTTCACCTTGACCTGGTCCTGGCCAATGGCTTGAATCAGGGGTTTGGCGCCACTGATCACAAGCTTCACGCTGTTGGATGATGACCCGATAATTTCCATCTTTTGTTTAAGGTTCATGAACTCGATGGGAACCTCCCGGGTGGCCAGGGTTTCCACGCCACTGGAAAAACTGAGCCACAGACCGGTGACGCTGAACAGGGATATCATGGCGGCGGCCGCAAGTTCCACTGTCTCATGCCGGAGGCCCGTACGGGTGGCTTCTTCACTAAGATGGTCGTCCAGGAGCTTTGTCAGGACATGGCTGTCGTTGATATCATAGACCCTGTTTTCCATGAACAGGGATATCCTGCCCGTTTCCTCGGACACCACCAGCACCAGTGCATCTGTCTGTTCCACAAGCCCCATGGCTGCCCTGTGCCGGGTTCCGAAATAGGAGGGCAGGTCCTGACGTTTGGACAGGGGTAAAATAGCACTCACCTTTGTAATGCGGTTCCCCTGGATAATGGCGGCGCCGTCATGGACAGGGTTGTCATGCCAGAAAATACTCACCAGCATTTCCCGGGATAGCTTTCCCTGCCAGGCGACCCCCCCCTGGACACTGCTTCTTAGATTCTGCTTCATGGGAAGGACAATCAGGGCACCAAGTTTTTTTCGGGTCAGGTCATAGGCGCTCTCAACAATAATGGATACAGGGGTTTGCAATTGATACCGTGGAATACCCCACAAAAAGGATTTTAAATTTTTTGTCTGGAGGACACCGGAAATTTCATTTCTGAACACAATGATAATGACCAGGCCGGCAACGGTAATAATGCCCTGCATTGCCCAGCTGGTGATGATCAGCCCCATGCCCAGCGAGATCTTTTGGATGACCCAGAGCAAACAGATGACCAGGAGTACCCGGATGACATTGGTACCCCGGAACAGGACATACAGCCGGAACAGGACATAGCTGTTGAATACAATGTCAAGATAGTCCTGCCACCTCAGCCCTGAAACGATGTTTAAGAAAGTATCCATACTGGTCAGTCTGAAATACTGAAACGCAGGGTTTGCAGAAGATTATCGTTGGTATCGGTAATCTCGACCCGCCAGGGACCTTTGTCGGCCTTTCTGAGTTGCATGCTGCTGAAGGACGACCATTTCGGTGGTTGCAGGGTCAGCCTTGCCCGTGAGATTAACTGCTCTCTTTTATACCATTTGTGGAAAACATTGGTTTTTTCCAGAACCGGGTCAAAGGTGGTAAAGCAGATGATCTCCCCCTTGGAAATGGAAAAAACCACGGCCGGGTCTACCGGATGAAAATTATCAATGGATTCGCACATGGTCCCATAGACCAGGGTCGGGGGAGGGGCCTGGGCGTCGGCATGGGCTGTCAGCATGACCGCCATGCCCAGGGCCAGAAGGAAGAAATGTTTAATGCGGTGTGGTTTCATGTAGGTCATATTAATACAATCGCGTTTTTTTGCAAGCTTCTTTGCCCTGGCAGCGAGGGGTGAAGCAGATTATCTGTCTGCTTCACCCTGTTCGAATCTTGATTTTCCGACGAACGAAGTCAAAAAAATGGGATAAGGAGAAATCATTCTCTTATCCAACACCAAAAAAATATTGGATTTGAAGTTTTAAATCATGGGACCGACCGGACAAGATAATTGACGCGAAAATCAGAGCTAAGAAGCTAAAACTGTTGGCATTTTTAATGCCCTTATTTGCCACAGCATTTTTTATATTTTTTTCCGCTTCCACATGGGCAGGGCTCATTACGGCCAGCTGTCTTTTCGACGATCGTTGTTTTTGGTTTATTCAATAATAGGTCTAAGTCGGTAATATCCTCTGGTTTATCCGGCTCTAAACCAATTATAAAAGTCCACCCATTTTCTTCAAATATCGATGTGATCTCTTTCACTCTTTCTTCTGTTTGTACTTTAACAACGGCGGGCTTCTTTTTAGTACCCAGTTTTACTGTTTTTTGTCCATTCATCTGGTTTTTCATTTTTTCACCATTCAAAATATTATAGGATTCATCCACAGCAGAACATATTGCTCCCTGGTACGGCTTTTTGTGCTCCGGGGAAGCGATATGTCAGCCAATTTGCAGATATTATTTTTTTATACTATCATCATACCCGGCAGATAAAAAGATAGGAAATTGATTTTTGGTAAGAAAAATAAAAAAAGATTCCAACCGCTGAAATATGCATAACAAACGGATTGGATTTAATCATCACTTGCTGTATTGATGAGTATATCCCTGAAATGCCGGGTGGGAATGCTCAAGGGCAGCTCCTTGTTCGTCACAATGCCGATGCTCCTCGACGGCAGGGTCTCTTTCAGTTGAAGGGTTTGAATGGCGGAACCTGCCGCCTTGGGAATGGCATCTTTCATTACAAAGCCGATCCCCAACCCAATTCCCACAAGATCGATGATGAGATCGATACTTTCCAGCTCAAACTCCGGGGCCAGGGATTCATTGTGGGTCTTAAAGAACCGGTTCAGGTAGTGCCTGGTGTTTGTATTCGGGGTCAGGGTGATCAAGGGGAAATTCTTTAAATCCTTTATGGAGGGGTGCTTGGGGAGCTTGTCTGCAAATTTCTGGGTGGTGATGGCCACCTCTTCAAACCCTTTTATCTCGGTGACATTTACGCCCTTTAATTTCACCCCGTCCGGCAGGTTGATGATCCCGAAATCCATTTTGCCATGGGCAATATCCTCCAGGGATTTCAGGGAGGGCTGGTTGGTGATGTTTATCTTGATGTTCGGATAATCTTCATGGAATCGTTTAATGTAGTCCAGGAGGAAGTACCGGCAGATGGTGTCACTTGCCCCGATTTTGATCTCACCGTAGTTCAGGGCCTTGGTTTGTTCAAGATGTCTTTCCCCTGTCTTGATGAGGTTGTAGGCCTGTGATATATGGGAATGGAGGATCTCTCCTTCTTTGGTCAGCTGCATGTTCCGCTTGTTCCTGAGAAACAAGAGGATGTCCAGATTTTTCTCAAGCTGCTTGATGGATTGGGAGATGGAGCTTTGGGTGACAAACAGCGTTTCAGCGGTTTTGGTAAAGCTCAGGTGCTTCCCGGCATGGTAGAATACTTTGTATAATTCAAAATTTATGTTCATGCATTAGCTCTGCTTATAGGTGACGTTATAATTATTAATTATGTTTATACAACATCCTGTGGTAAGTCAATGTTCAACTATAAAAATTAGGGCATCAATTGAACCAGGGAGATAAAAATGCCAGACAATATCAGGCGGGTGTTTGTTGAGAAAAAAGAGACGTTTAAGGTTGAGGCAGAGCATCTACTGTCTGATTTGACCCAGAATTTAAACATTTCAGGTATCACGGATGTGAGAATCATCAACTGCTATGAGTGCCTGGGGTTTGATGATGAAACCTATGGGCTGGCAAAGGATAATGTGTTCAGTGAGCCCAATACGGATGATGTCTATGAAGACGAGGGCCGGTTTATCACAGCTGATTTTGTGTTCAGGATGGGGCTGCTTCCCGGCCAGTTTGATCAGCGGGCCGATTCTGCCATGCAATGTGTCCAGCTGCTTACAGCGAAAGAGCGTCCCTTTATAAAGGCATCCAAGGTGATCGCCATCACCGGGAATGTCTCGGAAGGTGACAGGGAAAAAATCAAGGGCCACCTGATCAATATTGTGGAGTCCTGTGAGCTTGATCTTGCCCTTCCCGAATCCATTGACATGGATGCCGCGGTTCCCGATGATGTGATGGTGTTTGACGGGTTCACGGACTACTCTGAAGCAGAGTTGGAAACCTTTAAGGCGTCCCAGGGGTTTGCCATGGGCATGGGGGATATTTTATCCTGCCAGGACTATTTTAAAAACAGTGAGCACCGGAATCCCACCATTACGGAAATGATGGCCATTGATACCTACTGGTCGGATCACTGCCGGCACACCACGTTTATGACCGAGATCGAAGCGGTCAAGATCCATGACGGGGCCTATGCCGGTGAGATGCAGAAGACCTACGATCTCTACAGGGAAGACAGGAAAACCCTCTATAAGGGCAGGGATAAAAAAGAGACCCTCATGGATCTTGGCACCATTGCTTCCAAGTCCCTGAAGAAAGACGGTTATCTGAAAGATATTGATGTCAGTGAAGAGATCAATGCGTGCAGCATCAATGTGGATGTGGATGTGGACGGCAAAAAGGTGCCCTACCTTGTGATGTTCAAGAACGAGACCCACAACCATCCCACGGAGATAGAGCCCTTTGGCGGGGCGGCCACCTGCCTGGGCGGCGCCATCAGGGATCCCTTGTCCGGAAGGTCCTATGTGTATCAGGCCATGCGGATCACAGGGGCTGGAGATCCACGGACCCCCTATGAAGAGACCCTTTCCGGCAAACTGCCCCAGCGAACCATTTGCAAGCGGGCAGCCCATGGTTACAGCTCCTACGGCAACCAGATCGGTGTGAGCACCGGATACGTCAAAGAGTATTACAATGACCGCTTCTTTGCCAAGCGCATGGAAGTGGGGGCGGTGATTGCGGCAACCCCGAAAGACCAGGTGATCCGGGAGGTGCCGGAACCCGGTGATGTGGTGATTCTTGTGGGGGGCAGAACCGGCAGGGATGGGTGTGGTGGCGCCACCGGTTCCAGCAAGGAGCATACGGAAGACTCCCTTGCCACCTGCGGTGCGGAAGTGCAGAAGGGGAACGCGCCGGAAGAGAGGAAAATCCAGCGATTGTTCAGGAACGAGACCGTCTCCCGCATGATTATCCGCTGCAACGACTTTGGCGCGGGGGGGGTGGCCGTTGCCGTGGGTGAGCTTGCCGACAGCATCGATATCTTCCTGGACAATGTCAAGAAAAAATATGACGGCCTGGACGGCACCGAGCTTGCCATTTCAGAGTCCCAGGAACGCATGGCCGTTGTTGTCAAAAAAGAGAACAAAGAAGCCTTTATCCAGCTTGCCAATGCCGAAAACCTGGAAGCTACCTTGGTTGCAAACATCACCGATAGTGGCCGGTTACGGATCCTGTGGCGGGATAAAATGATCCTGGACATCTCAAGGGAATTCCTTGATTCAAACGGGGTGAGCCAGACAACAAAGGTTGAAGTGGCGGCGCCTGCACCGGAAGACAGCTGGTTTAAAAAGAAAGATACCAGGGATCTCAAAACCACCTGGATTGAAACCCTCCAGGACATCAACTGTGCCAGCCAGAAGGGGCTTGTTGAGCTCTTTGACAGCACCGTGGGTGCAGGCTCGGCCCTGATGCCCTTTGGCGGTAAAACCTACCAGACCCCCACCGAAGGCATGGCCGCAAAGATCCCGGTGGAGGGCAAGGACACAAACACCGGCACCCTCATGACCCATGGCTATAACCCGGACATGGCCATCTGGTCTCCTTTTCACGGCGGGTTGTACGCGGTTGTGGAGAGTGTTGCCAGGATCGTTGCCATGGGCGGAAATTACCAGGATATCTATCTGTCCTTCCAGGAGTACTTTGAGCGCCTGAGGGGAGAGGCGTTGCGTTGGGGAAAACCCTTTGCTGCGATCCTCGGTGCCTACCGGGCCCAGAAAGAGTTCAAGATCGGTGCCATCGGCGGCAAGGACTCCATGTCCGGATCGTTCAAGGATCTTGATGTGCCGCCCTCGTTGATCTCTTTTGCCGTGGAAGCCATCAACCTTAACCAGGTGATCTCACCGGAATTTAAAAAGGCCGGCTCCCGGGTGGTGCTTTTGAAAGCCGTGAGAAATGACAATGAGGTGATCGATTTTGATGATCTGAAGGTAAAGTATGACCTTGTGACAAAATCCATTGCAGACGGCCATGTCCCAGCGGCCCACACCGTCGGCAAGGGCGGTTCTGTTGCGGCCATCTCAAAAATGTGCTTCGGCAACAAGCTGGGTATTTCCATCCACGAGAATATAGAAGCGGATCTTCTGAAAGAGGAAGCCATCGGTTCCATCCTTCTGGAAGTGGATGCCGGTGCTGACCTGGATGCGCTCTTTGCCGCACACTACATTGATCTGGGAACGGTAACAGACAAAGAGACCATCGTCCACCGGGGGATGACCCTTGATATCAATGAACTGATCAAGGTGTGGGAAGCCCCCCTGAATGCCATCTTTGAGATTAAACAGGACCACCAGGGCCCCATTGAGACCATTGAGTTCAACGCCCCCACTATCCATATTGCCAAACACAAGGTGGCCCGTCCCAAGGTGATCATTCCTTCTTTTCCGGGAACAAACTGCGAGATCGACACCCAGCGGGCATTTGAAAACGCCGGTGCCGACGTGGAGGTGGTTGTCTTTAGAAACCTTGAGGCCGCCTGGGTCGAAGAATCCATAGATACCCTGGCCGGAAAAATCAAGGACGCCCAGATTATCGCCCTTCCCGGCGGTTTCAGCGCCGGAGACGAGCCTGAAGGGTCCGGTAAATTCATCTCCTCCATTTTCAAGAATGGGAAGATCAAGGATGCCGTCCATGAAATGCTCAATGAAAAAGACGGCCTGATGCTCGGTATCTGTAACGGGTTCCAGGCCCTGGTTAAGCTTGGCCTGCTGCCCTACGGCGAAATCAGAACCCTGGATGAGACCTCCCCCACACTGGCATACAACAAAATCGGGCGGCACATTGCCCGGTACGCAAAAACACGGGTTTCTTCAAACCTCTCTCCCTGGTTTGCCGGTACAAACCTTGGTGATATCCATGAAACCGCACTCTCCCATGGAGAAGGCCGTTTCTATGCAAGTGATGCGGTGCTCAAGACCCTTATGGCAAACGGACAGATCGCCACCCAGTATATGGATGCCCAGGGCAATGCCACCTATGACGGCACCTTTAATCCCAACGGTTCCATCTACGCCATTGAGGGCATCACAAGCGCCGACGGTCGGATCCTGGGTAAAATGGGCCACAGCGAGAGAATTGGAAACCACGTTGCCAAGAACGTCATCGGCAACACAGACATGAAGATCTTCGAGTCCGGCGTGAACTATTTTAAGTAGGCCGGTTGCCAGCTTTACCTGTATAATAAGAAATGGGCTCTGTTCATATACGAGGAGCTATAAGGGGATATAAAAAAAATGAGTGAAAGTAAAAAACTGACCTACGCCGATGCCGGCGTTGATATAGAAGAGGGTGCCGCAGCCGTTGAAAAGATGAAAGCCTACGTTAAGGAGACATTCACCAAAAATGTCCTGGGCGGCCTGGGCGGATTCGGGGGACTCTTTGAACTGGATCTTGAAGGATACAAGAAACCCGTCCTTGTCTCTGGAACCGACGGTGTGGGAACGAAACTCAAGATAGCCTTTATGACGGACAAGCACGACTCCGCCGGTATCGATCTTGTTGCCATGTGCGTTAACGACATCCTTGTCCAGGGAGCAAAGCCGCTGTTCTTTCTGGATTACATTGCCACGGGAAAACTCACCGCCGATAAAGCCGCGGACATTGTCAAAGGGATTGCCGAAGGCTGCAAACAGGCCGGCGCTTCCCTCATCGGTGGCGAAACTGCGGAAATGCCCGGCTTCTACGATGCGGATGAATACGATATCGCCGGTTTCACCGTCGGCATCGTTGAAAAAGAGAAAATCATCGACGGCAGCAAGATAAAGCCCAATGATGTGCTCATCGGTCTTCCCTCAACCGGTATCCACTCCAACGGGTATTCCCTTGTGAGGAAACTGTTCTTCGATATCCTGGACTACAAAATCGATCGACCCATTGAAGAGCTTGGCATGACCCTGGGTGAAGCACTGCTTTGCCCCACAAAAATATACGTCAAAGAGGTCCTGGAAATCCTGGCCAGCCACACGGTGAACGGCATGGTCCACGTCACCGGCGGCGGGTTCACCGAAAATATCCCAAGGGTTCTCCCCAAGGGCCTGGGCGCCACAATCAAACTGGACAGCTGGGAGATGAACAAACTCTTCCCTCTTATCCAGAACCTGGGCGATATTGACGCTTCCGAAATGTACAAAACCTTTAACATGGGTATCGGTTTTGTCCTTATCGCTGATCCTGCCCAGGCCGATGCCATCATCAAAACCGTTGAGAGCACCGGCGAAAAAGCCTTTAAGATCGGTACCGTCAAAGAGGGCGAAGGCGTGGAATACATCTAAAAAAGGTTGGGACCGGGGGTGTTGCAGGTGGGAATTGGTTTACCCCCTTCAACATCCCTGGCATTGATCCGGCCCCGGGGGTAAGGGGCCGGATAAGACGCTAATCCAACGACGTGGGGACTCTTAGAGCATAAAATCCATCATGATTTGATACAGCTCGGTATTATCCATGGCCTTGGCACATTGGGGGGAGTTACTCCGGATGATTGTGTCAACCGCTGTATGACCGGCACTTTGGGTGGGGTTTTCGTGATTGCTTCCAAAAACCACTGAAACATCCGGGGCCATCACCGGGTTGCCGTCCTGATCCGTCACCGCCGTTCCCGAGGGAAGCACAAGCTGACTTGCGGTACCTCCATTTTGGGAAAGGCTGCCATAGGGACCATCAATAATCACCCCGCCGGTTTCATGGTCGGCCACCACAACCAGGAGGGTATTCTTTTTTCGTTCTTCGGTTTCGTTGATCCAGTCCCACACAATTTTAACAGAATCATCGAAATCCAGGACTTCCTGGACCATGTAGGCCACGTTCCGGGCATGATCGGCCCAATCGATCTGGGAGCCTTCCACCATCAGGAAAAATCCATTGGGCTTCTGCTCCAGAATGTTGAGGGCGGCATGGGTCATGTCGGCCAGGGTTGGCTCCACTGAATCCGCACTTCGCTGGTAAATGGGGGTCAGCCCGCCGTCATGGAAAAGCCCCAGGAGTTTTTCCGGTGTGCCCACCGCGTCCAGTTCACTTTTATAATTCACATAGGCATAGCCATTGCTTTGTGCCTGTTCAATCAGGGCGGCGTTAAACGCGTCATCTGTGGCGCCTAAAAGACAGCTGCTGCGGTTGGTGGCAACCCCGCCGCCCATGAGCACGTCGATACCGTGCTTGATAAACTGACTGAAAATTTCAGATTCGCATTTCCGGTTATGCACATGGGCCCCAAACACCGCCGGGGTTGCGTGGGTAATATCAGAAGTCGCCACCAGGCCGGTACCCATGCCCATCTCCTGGGCAACCTCCAGAATCGTTTGGCTGTTGATTCTTGTTTCGTCACAGACGCCGTCGTTGTCATTATCCAGGCAGGAAATTTCTCCATTGTTGAATTTCTCACCACTGGCCCAGGCGGAAGCCGCGGCTGCCGAGTCTGTTACTGTGCTGTTCAGGGAATGGGTTCGCTGATATCCGATGTAGGGAAGTTTTTCAAAATTCAGGGAATCTCCATTGGGCCCGTTTTTGTAAATTCGGGACGTGGTTACGTTGGAAAGCCCCATGCCGTCCGGGACCATGAAAATGACATTTTTCGGTTGCGTTTGCCCGGCATTGGCTGAATCATGGGATGCGCATGACATCATCATCGCCGCCGTCAGTCCGGTAAAAATCAACACACCCCCTACTGTCAGTCGTTTCTTCATTGTCAGTTTCTTCATTAAATTTTTTACTCCTTTAAATTGTGGATTAGTCAAACTGTCAGCTGGACTATAGACGGCAAATGTTTGAATTTTATTTTTATTTTATGAGTAAATATCGAGGGTGATATAACTGGATGAATACCGAAAGATATACGCCCCATAAAAAAATCGTGGATAATTACGATATAAAATAATAAGGTGAAAAATCACCCGTTCCGGCATGACTGTTTTATAACGTAAATATCCAATTAAAGGTAAAGAAAATGGAAAAGAAGCCATTTGACATCGACTTCAAATGGGTTGGCGTTGCAACCTGGGTAATGACCATTAATGGTGTAAAAATAGCATGCGACCCTGTTTTATGCCCGAAAGATACGGTTCAGAATCATGGGCCTGGCTTCAGCAGTAAAAGACTGACTGAACCTGTTTTTGAGGAACATGATTTCAAAGCGATCGATATCTGGCTGATTTCCCATGAACACCTGGATCATCTTGATGATGACGGGCTGTCCAGAATAGACAAATCATCAACCATTATTGCCAATAAAAAAGCTGAAAAAAAATTACAGACGATCAACCCCGACAACCTGAATATTACCCAATGGGGCCAGACGCTATCCTACCGTTTAAACGGATTGACGATTGAGGTAAAAATCCTGCCGACAGTTCATGCAAACAACTTTCTTGTGGCATACCTTCTTGGTGGTGGGAATGGGTACTGGCTGACGATCAAAAAAGGGGATGATACGCTGGACATATACGTTACAGGCGACACGATAAGCCATGGGAAGGTGCTTGATGTTCTTCAGGGACGCAAGGCAGATATCCTGATACCCAACATCGGAGCGCCCTTTAAAAACAAATTTGGCGGCCCGTTCACATTTACAATTGAATCCCTTCAACCTGTGATTGACCTGGTCGATCCTGATGTCATCCTCCCCGTTCACTTTGGCAGTTTTTCACATTTCCATGAAACCGGAGCCGTTGTTAAAAACTGGAAAGATGAGAGAGTAAAAATATTTGCAGAAGGTGATTGCTACCGAAATGAATAGAGAATCGGGCCGCCACGGTTAAATCTGCTAAAGTCCGGTTCACCCGGACCCATCAAGAGGATCTATGACCAGAACCTAACCTGGGCAAGCCAGAACTAAAGTGTTTTTCTGATTCTCTTGCCAAAATAACACGAAAATCAGAGATAAGAACCTAAAGAAAAAAGTTACGGTTTCAGCCGGGCCCTGACCCATTCACCGATGGCGTCGATGGCATCCCTGGCCGGGTCCATATAGCGGGCAAAGTAGTGCCATACATGGAACATCTCCTCCCAGACCTCCAAAGTGACCTCCACCCCGGCTTCTTTTGCCCGGGCGGCAAGGGTGACTGAATCGTCCATCAGCACCTCCCAGCTCCCCACCTGGATCAAGAGGGGGCACAGGCCTGAGAAATCCCCGTGGATGGGCGATACCAGGGGGTGGCTTAATTGGGTCTTGTCCGCGTAATGGGCCGCGGTTGAGACGAGAAGTTTACTGCTCAGCATGGGATCCTTCCCCAGGTTACGCGCGTGGGAGTCTCCGGTGCAGGCCAGGTCCGTCCAGGGGGAGATGAGCACTGCCGCCCTGGGTTGGGGGATTTGCTCTTCCTTCAGCTTCAGGAGCAGGGAGAGGGCAAGACCGCCCCCTGCGGAGTCGCCTGCAACCACGAGGTGTTCCGGGGAGACATGGTGGTCCAGAAGCCAGGCGTAGGCCGTGACCGCATCCGTAAGACCGGCTGGAAAGGGATGTTCCGGGGCAAGCCGGTACTCGGGCATGAGAAGCCTGGCCCCTGCGGCGGCTGCGATTCTGGCACCCAGATCCTTGTGGGTGTTGATGGACCCCCCCATGAATCCGCCGCCGTGGAGGTAGAGGATGGTGTGGTCGCAGGTTGCCTTGTCCGGTGTGATCCATGCCCCGGGAACATGGTCGACGGACACCGGGGAGATTTGGGTGTCCGGGTCGATCTTAAAGACTTTTGCGCTGTTCTCAAGCAGGGTCCTGTATTGCTCTACTCCGATGGATTCAACGGTGGGGCTGGATCTCAGATGCCGGATGATGGCGGCAACTGCCCTTGATTTAAGGTGGTTCATGGTTCCCTCGTTTCTACTCCGTTCAGGTCTCAAACCTTGGTGAACAGGTCCCTTTCCGGTTCCGGAAAATCAGAATGGGCCACCTGGAAGCTTTTGTTTTTAGCGTCAACGGTGATGGCATCCACCCCGTTGAGGTGGAGAAACCGCTCCTGGTTGGTGATCACATCGAAACCGTGGGTCTCGTTGAAATGCTTGAACGGCTTGTCCTGCTCCTTCCGGGTCTTCACAAACTCCCGGTGGCGGGCAAGCCGCTGGAGAACCTCCTGGTTGAGCATGGGTTCTGATTGCTCTATTCTTTGGACAATGGTGTCCCAGAATCCCGGGTCCAGTTCAAATCCAATGCTGTTCCTTGCTGCGGCCATGGCGGCAAGGGTGGTGGTGCCAAGGCCCAGAAAAGGATCAACCACGGTGTCTCCCTTGGCGGAATACATGTTGATGAGCCGGTAGGGCAGGGCAAACGGGTAGGCGCCGCTCCGACTCCTGACCTCCTTTTGCTCGGGTGTTTGCTTGACCTTTTGTACGGTGCCCTTGAGGTCGAACCAGACATCGGAGAACCACTGGTTTCGCTCCTCCCAGAACAGGGCGCTCTGCCTGCGGTTTTCCTTGTCCCTGGGGCGCTTGAACTCCCGTTTTTCTCCCTTTCTCAGGATGAGCACGTACTCATGCTCCAGGGTCACATAGGCCCCTGCCGGCAGCATGCCCGATCCCATGAACTTGTTGGGTGCATTGGTCTGCTTTCTCCAGATCACCGAGGGCATGGGGGAGAAGCCCAGGCCCACCAGGGCGGTGAGAATCCTTGAGTGGTTCGGGTAGAGCATAAAGGTGTTGTCCACGGTCCGGGTGGCATCGCCGATGTTGATGCAGGCAAAGGAACCCGGGGCCAGTATTCGGTAGACCTCTTTCCACACCTTGTCGAGTTTTTTGTGCATCCCCTCAAAGGCTTTCATGCCTTGCCCCTTGTCCAGGGCTGTTTTGATCTTTGGATCCTGGGCGCAGAAGAGATCGTCCCACATCTCCACCATGGGGTAGGGGGGCGATGTCACCACCAGGTTGACGGATTCGGATTTGATCGCCCCCATGTCAGAGGAGTCGTTAAAATGCACGAGGTGACTGGTGCTTGTCATTCTCTCTTAAACTCCACAACTGCTTTTACGATCTCTTCGGGATCGTCCAGGACCTGGAAGATGTCCAGGTCTTTCGGTGATATCATTTTGTCCTTGACCATCCGTGCCTTTATCCAGTCCACAAGGCCGCCCCAGTATTCGGTTCCCACCAGAATAATGGGCAGGGGTTTGATCCGGTGGGTCTGGATCAGGGTGACCGCCTCAAACAGTTCGTCCAGGGTGCCGAACCCGCCGGGTATGATGATGTAGGCCTGGGCGTATTTGATGAACATCACCTTGCGGATAAAGAAATAGTTGAACTCCAGCCCGACGTTTGCGTAGGGGTTGGGCTTTTGTTCAAAGGGGAGGTTGATGTTGAGCCCCACCGAGGTGCCGTTTACCGATGCCGCCCCTTTGTTGGCCGCCTCCATGACGCCGCCGCCGCCGCCGGTGATTACACCGTAACCGGCCTTTGCAAACAGGGCTGCAATGTGTTCCGCTTTTTTATAGCATGGGCGATCAGGGGTTGTCCGGGCCGATCCAAAGATGGAGACGGCAGGGCCGATGTTGTGCAGGGTATCGATGCCCTCGACAAATTCTCCCATGATCTTGAACAGACGCCATGATTCTCCGCTTTTAAAGTCGTCTATGGGGAAATCCCCGTTTGGCGCTTTTGTCTGCTTCAATTGAATACTCCTGTTTTAATGTTGTAACGTGTTCCGGCATACAGCCGGAAATCAGACCTTTCAGCCCTTGCCCTCGTACCCGATGGTGACCTTGCCGTTTTCAACGATTACCGGCACCATGCGATTTCCGTCTGAATAGCCGAGCATTGTCTCTAACTGGTTCGGCTCCACCACCACATCGATATACTTGAACTCGATCTTATCCTTGGTAAATGCCCCCCGGGCAGCGTTGGTAAAGGGTCATGTGCTTTTGCCGAAAATTAATACGGTCTCTTTCATCGTCTCCCTCCGTTGGGCGGTTGTAATGGGTGTCACCCTTCTTCTTTCACCCTTATTTATCTGCCGGACAAAATTATCATAAACAAACGCATTCGCATAGGTTAAAGATGGGACACTAGCGGTTGACTGTTTGTCTTCACAGGGGTATTACATAGGTATGTCACGATTGAAACAGCAGTACCCGCAAAACGGGTTTTACGGAATCGGGTTGATGCACTCGGTAAAAGAGATGAACATCGGCACCCTGTGGCGATCGGCCTATATCATGGGGGCCTCGTTCATCTTCACCATTGGAAACAGGTACCGCCATCAGCCGGGGGATGTGACCCGAACCTGGACAAAGATTCCCCTGTTCCATTACACGGATTTTGACGGGTTTTACAGCAATCTTCCCCATGATACCCGGATAGTAGGCGTTGAAATGGAAGAGGGCGCCGTTGAATTGAACGAATTCGACCATCCCCAGAGGGCGGTCTACCTGTTGGGCAACGAGCAGCTCGGACTTGCCCAGGGGGTTGTCTCCCGGTGCCATGCCCTGGTGAAGCTGCCCGGAGAGTTCAGCCTTAATGTTGCCGTTGCAGGGAGCATGGTCATGTATGACCGGGTGTCAAAAATTCCCCATTCCCTTCCCAAAAGAGAAGGGGGGTAGAGAGGAGGTACCATGGGTTTCAAGGAAAATCTTTTAAAGCGGATCACCATCAATGATCTTGTCAGAACCGTTGATAGAACCCTGGGCACGGTTGCCAGCGGTCTCAAGATAAACAAAAAGGCCATGAAACAGCTCTTTGATATGTCCACCTTTGCGCTTCATAGGGAGCGGGAGATGGATCTCTATCACAGGCCCCTTAACGACGGCACCTATCAGATCCTTGTGCTTGACAATGAACTGCCCCTGTTTGAGACCACCCTTGCGGATGTCCTGTTACGGAGGAACCCCACCCTCAAGGAGATGATCAACGTGCGTAACGCCATCAAGATCCTCAGTGACAAGGATGTTGTGAAGAGCAGGCGAACCGACTCCCTTGTTTTTCTCCAGCAGGATCTCCTCAGCTCCCTGGATCTGACCTTTGACGATGCGGATCTTGCCGGCATCTTTGAGGCGGCTGTGTCTGCCCTTGAAAATGCCAACGAAGAAGAGGTGGTGCAGTCTGTGGTTCTCTTTGCCGAGATCCTGGGCTATGTTGCCGCTCCTTCGCTGTTTCAGATCAAGGAACATCGCATCTGGGGCAGTGTCTCCGCCGACACCGCCGCCAGGACGTTTTTCGGCCCCATGGTGATCTATAATCCCGGGACCCACCAATTGGTGCTCTGGCCCGAACCCGTGGCAAGCCTGGATCCCGAATGGGTTGTGGGCCTCAAGCAGGGGGGCGAGGGGCAACGGCCTGCATGGATAAAGGGCAAGGCTGTGTTCGCGTTCCTTCGGGACAAGGCCCTTGACCAGGGAACCATGGCTTCTTTTTGACGGCTTTTCCATGGACGGGGATAAAGCGTATTCCCGTCTATACAGAAAGCTTTCTGTCCCTTCCCCAGGCCTATACAGGAACCGTTCGGTTTATTTTTGGTTGGTTGTAGTGGTAACGTCTTTTAATAACAGGTTATTTCAAGTTAACTTCGTTTCTTTCAAGTGAGACCCGATTTTTTTATTGACAAAATTCCCCTGACAATCTAAGTCTGTATAGAACTCTATACTTTATAGTGCTGTTTTAATCTTTGGAGGTTGAAAGGCTTCCGGGGGTTGAGCTCAGATACATTTGCCGGGCGCCCGTGGCCGGCAGGGCTGGGAATCAATTTATTACAACTTAATAAAAGAAGGGTATGAGGGAAATGGAAAACGTTACTATTGAGGCTACGATCGATCAGGAACATGTGGGTCAAATCTATACCATGATCAGCAAGGTGCCTGAGTATAATGGCAATAGAATTGAGAGCATTGAAAAATTGCCTGGCGGCCTGACCAACGAGAATTTCAAGGTTACCGTGGGCGGCAGTGCCTATGCTGTAAGGGTTGCCGGTAAGGGTACCGCCGAGATGATCGACCGTCCTGCCGAGGATAATAACGCCCATATCATGGCCAAGGCCGGCATCAACCCGCCGCTCTTCTACTATGATCCCACCACCGGTGACAAGATCGACGCCTTCATCGACGGAAAGACCCTGCATGTCCCTGATTTTTCCACGGATGAGGCCGATTCCTATATCTCCATGATCGCCAAGAAGCTTCATGAAGTTCACAACACCAAGGAAGAGTTCAAGGGTAAATTTGACTTTTTCGAGGAAGTCCACAGCTACATCAAACTGATCGGTAAGAACAAGATCGAAAATTACGATGGCCATGACAAGGTTATGGAGAAGCTGGCCGACATGGAGGGTATTCTTTCCAAGAATCCCAGGCCCCAGTCGCCCACCCATAACGATCCCCTTCCTGAGAACTGGATCGTCAAGGACGGAGAGATCTTCTTCATCGACTGGGAATACGGTGGAATCGGCGATCCCCACATGGATCTTGCCGCCTTCTCCCTTGAGGTTGGACTAACCGAGGAGCAGGAGCAGTTCTTCCTCAACCAGTACTTTGGCAGGGATGTGACCGACAAAGAGTATGCCTTTATCCTGATCGACAGGTTCGTCAATGACGTGCTCTGGTATCTCTGGGCTCCCATCCAGATCTTCAACGGCAAGGATAAGGAGTGGTACTGGAACTACGGACAGGAACGTTTCAACCGGTGTGTTGAACTGATGAATGGCGAGAAGTTCAAGAAGTACACCGACCTTTTGAGGTAGTTCGCATTACCCTCAAACGGTGATTTTATAAAAAACAAACCTTCTAAAGCGTTTTTATTACAACGCTTTAGAAGGTTTTTTTATGGACGCTGCCAATGTCCCTGTTAAGGTTGGGAACCGGTTCTTTCCGGAAAATGGATTCCCCCTTCCAAACCCAGGCGGATGATAAATTTTGCGCCGGAGCCGGGTTGGGATACGACCGCCATCTCTCCCCCGTGGTTTTCGGTGATAATGAAATAGGAGACGCTTAAGCCCAATCCGGTTCCCACGCCCCTAGGCTTGGTGGTGAAAAATGGCTCAAACACCCGCTTGCGTGTCTCTCCATCCATGCCGGGGCCGTTGTCCTCTATCTCAATGCAGACCATTTTACGGCTCTTTTCAAATCGGGTTCGGATAATAAACCGAGGCTTCCCGGTTTCCGCTTCCTGCATGGCCTGGGCACCGTTTCTAAGGATGTTGAGCAGAACCTGCTGGATTTTGGCGTCATCACAGGGCACCGGGGGGAGGCCCGCTTCATACTCTCTTCTGATCTCGATCAATTTGAAGTCGAACTGCTTTTTCAGATCATAGTCTGTTGCTGCAAGTATCAGGGTCCTGTCGATGAGCTCAGCAAGGGAATGGGAAGAAAATGCTGCCGGAGCATCGCTTTTGCGGGCAAAACTGAGCATGTTCTCCACAATCGCTGCCACCCGACGCCCTGACGCCATGATGGCTTCTACCATGCGGGGGATGCCCCGGGCCTCCATGAAGTGTTGGATGGCTTCCATGGAGGTGCCTGCCTCCTCGGCGGCTTTCAGGTTGGCCGGCATATCGATTCTTTCACCCAGGCGGCTTGCCATGACATTGGCGGTTTGCATAATACCGGCCAGGGGATTGTTGATCTCATGGGCCATGCCTGCAGCAAGTCCCCCTACGGAAAGCATTTTTTCGCTCTGGATCATCATCTCTTCCATCCATACCTTGTCGGTGACATCGTCAATGCGGATCACTGCGCCTTCCACACCGTTGGTGACCAGGGGGTAGATGGTCAGGTCTTCATAGCGGTGCTCGCCGTCATCATGGCAGGGGCGGCGGAGATCGGATTGCTTCTGCCGGGTTTCAATGGCCCTGCGTACGCGCGCCAACTCGGCAGCCAGTCGGGGAATCGCTTTGTCCAGAGGTTGTCCCCCAGCGTCTTTTGACGACACCCCTGTCGCGCGCTCCGCTTCCTGGTTCCATTGGGTTATGGTACCGTCTCGATCTAGGCCGATCAGTAGAGAAGGCATGGAGTCGATGATGTTGGAAATGTAGTTGCGTGCTTTCTTGAGTTCATTCTCGGCCTGCTTGCGCTCGGTGATGTCGTGGGCAAAACACTCAAGGTATTGACCCGTGGAGGATGTCACGATTGATGCGTTCAAAGAGATATCAATAATCGTTCCATTGTATTTTTTAAACCGTGTCTCTAAACCGATGACTGACTTTTCATCAAGAAGTTTTTCCATCAATCTGTCTTTTTCTTTTGGATCGGCAAACAATTGTTTGCCGATGTCTGGGATCGAAATCAGCTGATCCTGGGAGGTGTAGCCGCATAATTTGACCATTGCCGGGTTTGCAACAATGATTCTCCCATTGGTTTCGGCCTGAAAGATACCGCTCAGGGCATCTGAAAAAATCCTCTCATACTTGTGCTTTTCCTCTTCAAGCTCCGCGATTTTTTTCTGAAGCTCAGGATAATAGCTTTTGCGTGCGGAAAATTCGCCAAGGCCGATGAGGTTCAGGAGTTGATCCTGTTCCGCATCATCCTTCCGTTCAGGACCGGGGTCCTCTTTTTTACGGTTGCCATGGCCCTGGCCGTTTATGATATCCTCTGTTCCCATTCAGGCTACATTGCCTCCCCATAGATGACTTCAAGGTCCTCTTTTGTGGCTTTTCTGGGGTTTGTAAGCAGGCAGGCATCTTTAACCGCCTTTTGGGCCAGTTGCGGTATGTCGGAAGACGCCACTTTTCTTTGGCCAAGGGTCTTGGTAATCCCCACTTCGCTTTTCAGGGCAGACACACAATCTATAAGTCTGGCCCTGACCTCTTTGTTGCTCAGTCCCCTGATATCCAACCCCATTGCCTGGGCGATGATCTTGAATCGATCCGGTGCAGCGTCAAAGTTGTAGTTGATAACATGGTCGAGGAGAATTGCATTACATTCACCATGGGGCAGGTCCAGAAATCCGCCCAGGCTGTGTGCCATTGAATGAACGGCTCCTAGAATCGCATTGGAAAATGCCAGACCCGCCTTCATGCTGCCGAGCATTATGCTTTCCCTCAACCGGGCATTGCCCGGATCTTTGAGCAGGGCCGGAAGATTCTGTCGTACAAGCTTTATTCCCTCAATGGCATGCATATCCGTTAAGGGGCCGCTTGCGGTAGAAACAAAGGCTTCGATGGCATGAACAAGGGCATCAATGCCTGTACAGGCTGTGAGATAGGGATCCATTGTTGTTGTTGTTTCCGGATCAATCAGGGCGACATCCGGGACTATGGCCTTACTGATAATGGCGATCTTCACCAGCTCGTCCCGGTTTGAGATAATACAAAACTGGGAAACGTCGGCTGAAGTTCCGGCGGTAGTTGGAATTAATATCAGCGGCGGTACCGGCATCTGGATTTTATCGACACCTTCAAACCTGAGGATATTCATATTGTTTGAACTGACAATACCAATCCCTTTGGCACAGTCCATGGGGCTGCCACCGCCAATGGCAACAATGACATTGCATCCTTCTCTTCTGTAAACGTCGGTCCCTTCCATAACTTCTGTGGCTCGGGGATTGGGCGTGACGTTGGAAAACACATGGTAGGGAACACCGGCTTCTTCAAGGCTTTGTTGAACATCTGCCAGCCAGCCGGCTGCAATGACACCTTTGTCGGTGACAAGGAGCACCTTTGAAGCTGAAAACTGCTGGGCGCATCTACCGGCTAATTTCCTTGCTCCAGCACCGAAAATGATTTCAGGAGCAACAAATTTCCGCAAATTTAATAGATCAGACATGCTGTTTCCCTCCGTTGTGAAACCAGCGACAGACGTGGAAAAAAACTGGTTCTTAAGGAATATATTTTTTTAAAATTTTCTTTAATCTGCCTTGTTTGCGAAGTCGTAAAATTCCGGAATTGATTATTTTTAACAATGCATCACCATGGGGGTAATTTTTTGAAATCATAAAATGAAAGCTCTCAGGGGGAACTCCCGGCACAGGCGCATACCCTATCTCATCATTTAAATACGACGTCCCAAGCAGCCCATGTCCTGCCATAACTTCGTACCTTGCCAAAACGATATGGCACCTATTCTTTTTCAGCATGCTTATCAAGGACTTAAAATTTTTTGAATATCGTTTAACTTTTTCGTTTTCCAAACCAAAGTTGACGTAATTGTAACCATGCCTTCCGCAAATCTCACTATAGGTCAAAAAGTCTTCAGGGCTTTTTATCTTCAAACCATTTGGATAGTTCTTTTTTAGATAGAAAAAGCTGGGCGTGATTGTGTAAACGGTGTCTGATATCAGATATTTACTTCTCCTTTCTTCATCAAGGGACGCTGGCAGAACCATTTGGATTTTTTCTCCCGATACCAAATTTGACAAACACCTCGCCCAGGGATATGCCCTGAAATCGTATTCAATACGATGCTTTGAAAAGATCTCGTTTAAAACATCGATAGTATAACCGACTATTTTCTCGGTAGGCTTGCCGTCTTCACGTTGAAAAAATTCAAAAGGAGGCCAGTCATTCCTGGCTTCTGCTCCAATATAAATGGTCCTACCGCTCTGCAACCTGTCTGTTGATCCCCCATTGGCCGGGAGCACCAGGGTTGCACACAATAAAATTAAAAAAGAATAGGATATTGTATATCTTCTCTGCATTATTAATCGTGTATAGTTTTTTTTGTAAATTGGTGTTAGCCGTCTTCGAAAAAACAATGTTTGAAAAGACCGGGTCTTAACTTCATCTTTTTTTTATTCAGCGATCAAATCAAAATAAAAGGGAACGAAAACAGGACCTAATATAAAGAAGGTACAACAATTAACACGGTTTTGGAACGCATAAATATAATACAGGTCTTTCCCTAACCTGGACAAGCCAGAAAAAAAGTTTTCTGATTCTCTTGCCTAAATCACAGGAAAACCCGAGCTAATAAACTAAACGGTCTTTTCCAGGAGCTCCTGCAAGGTGGTCTGCCGCTGGCTGGTATCCTGATTGCTCACGGCCATTGATAGGGCCCTGCGGGTTCCGACCAAAATAGCCAGCTTTTTGGCCCGGGTCAATCCTGTATATATAAGGTTGCGGAAGAGCATCTTAAAGTGCTGGGTCAGTACTGGAATGATGACGATCTCAAACTCACTTCCCTGGGACTTATGGATGGTGACGGCGTATGCAAGATCCAGTTCCATGATATCGTCCCGCTGGTAATAGATCTCCCTTGCGTCCGGAAAGAATGCGACAACACAGGTCAGCTCAACGTTGTCGATATCCAGGATGGTGCCGATGTCACCGTTGTAGACCCCGAGGTCGTAGTTGTTCTTTCGATGGATCACCCGGTCCCCGACCCTGAAGATCCTTTCTCCGACCTTGAGCTGGGATTTTCCCGCCATGAATGGATTGGTGGATTCCTGGATGACCCGGTTCAGGTTCCCGGTGCCAAGGCTTCCCCGGGTCATGGGGGAGAGGATTTGGATCTCGCAGTTGGTTCCGTAGTATTTGGGTATCCATTCTTTGTAGAGCATTCTGACGCTGTCCAGGGCCGTATAGCCGTAGTGGAGGGAAGACCATGGGTGCACCCGCTTCAGGACCGCCTGGAGTTCTTCAATCCCTGTGGTTGCCTCGCACACCTGCTGCAGATTGACATGCTGGAATTTTTTGGGAATGGTTATTTCGGTTTCATAGGGAACCACGGGTTCGTTGCTGCGGAATTCAAACAGGCCGGCGTCGGTCTCGGTGTCGGCGTCTAGGTCGGAGTCTGATGGGGTTTCCGGTTCACAGGGCTTGATCTCAGCCAAACGTTTGACCCGGTGGATGAAACCGAGTTGCTCCTGGGTGGCCTCATCGGAATCGATGAACAGGCAGTCGGTTTTGTCCTGCCACACTCCGGGGCGCTTGAACGGGGATTCGATCCATGGTGTTTGCCCTGTGTTGATCTTGTGGGCATAGCTGATGATGAGGGATTCTTGGGCCTGCCTGAAGACCTTTGTCAACCGAAAGCAGGGGACGGTGCCGGATGCGATGATGTCCCCCAGCACATTGCCCGCCCCCACCGATGGCAGTTGGTCGGCATCACCGATGAACAGCACCTGGCTGTGTTCGGGAACGGCCTTTAAAAGGGACGCCGTAAGGTTGATGTCGAGCATGGAGCACTCGTCAACAATGAGAAAATTGCACTGCAGGGGCGTGTCTTCGTTCTTGTTGAACTTGCCGCCCTTCCATTCGAGCAACCGGTGGATGGTCTTGGCGTCCTGGCCGATGACCTCGCTCATTCGCTGGGCGGCGCGTCCGGTGGGGGCCGCAAGGAGCACGGTGGATCCCATTGCCTGGATCAGCTTCACAATCACCTGGGTGGTGGTGGTTTTTCCGCACCCCGGCCCGCCGGTGAGGACGGAGAATTTTTCACACACGCTCTCCTGGACCGCAGCCGTCTGTTCATCGCTCAAATCGATCGTATTGGTTTCACAAAATCGTGCGACCCACTGGGTGATCCGTTCCCTGTCCACCTGTGGGGGATGGCCCATGGCTGTAACCCGTTTGGCCACGTAGAGTTCGTCAAAATAGAGGGACTTTGAGTAGTAGCAGGGCTCGCTTGTGCCTTTATCAACCTCGAGGGTGCGAACCATGAGAAGCCGCTCCTGCTCCATCTGCTGCAAGAGCATGGGCAGTCGCTCTGTGAGGTTGAGCTGCAGGAGTTCTGTGACCTGGTCATTGATCTGGGAGAGGGTCAAAAAACAGTGACCGAAATTCCGGCTTGCCGCAAGCACGTGCTTGATGCCGGCCATGATTCGCTGGGGGCTGTCCTGGGCAAGCCCGATACTTAATGCCACCTTGTCTGCGGAGAAGAATCCAATGCCGTAAAAGTCGTTGGCCAAACGGTAGGGATCCCCGGTCACGGTCTGGATCGCTTCGTCTCCGTATTCCTTGTAGATCCGAACGGCAAACAGGGTGCTGATGCCGTGGGACTGGAGAAACATCATCACTTCCCGGATGGCCTTGTGCTCGATCCATGCCTGTTCGATGCTCTTGAGTTTCTTCTGGGCAATCCCGGGCACCTCGGTGAGCCGGTCGATGGATTTTTCAAATACATCAAGGGTTTGCTCGTTAAAATGCGTGACGATTCTTTTGGCCGTTTTGGGGCCGACCCCTTTGATGAGGCCGGATCCAAGGTATTTTTCAAGGGCGGCCGTTGTTGCGGGTTTCTTCTCCTCGGCCTTTGTTGCCAGGAATTGGCGGCCAAATTTCGGATGCACCGTCCATTTCCCATGGAACTCCATGGTGGCACCGGCAAACACCTTTGTTTGGTGGACGATGACGGTCTCCTGGCCATTGGGATTGTTAAAGGGCAGCACCCTGAGAATGGACCACCCATTGTCGGGATTGTGGTAGGTGACCCGGTCCACAATCCCCCGGAGGCTCTCGTGTATAACGCCTGTATTGTTCAATGTCTGTTGTCTCATAATTTTTTCCTGGTGTGTCTATAACCCAAATTTCAGCGGGTTGACATCTTTTTTTTCAAGACGTCTTTCTGCCTTTTGCCTTGACATGCTTAGAATCCCGTGGCAAAAATTGCTACTTAGTAAGTTCTAATCGGCAAAGGAAACAGAAACAGGATGGAGTGATTATGATTACTTGCTATTTGAGATACGTGATTGATCCTTACAAGCTGACAGAGTTTGAAACATACGCCCAATTATGGATTCCGCTGGTGAACAAACTTGGCGGCACCCACCATGGATATTTTATGCCCCATGAGGGAGCGAATAACATCGCAGTCGCTCTGTTCAGTTTTCCTAATCTGGCCGCCTATGAAGCGTACCGGGTAAAGATGGCGCAAGATCCTGAGTGCTTGGAGGCTTTTAAATATTCAGAGGAAACCCGATGTATCATCAGCTATGAACGGAGCTTCATGAAACCTGTGTTTAAATAAAAATCTTTTTTTGAGGAAAATCCAATGGGTTTAGTCTCCCTGATCAGTTTATCCACCGCCATGCTGATTCTGGCAGCAAGCCCGGGGCCGGGCGTTTTTGCGACTGTTGCAAGATCCCTTGCCTCCGGCTTTCAACCGGCTCTTGGCGTGATCCTGGGTATTGTTCTGGGTGATTTGATCTATCTGATGTTTGCTATCTTTGGCCTGTCCCTTGTTGCCCAAAAACTGGGAGAGCTTTTTATCATTGTAAAGCTGTGCGGAGGTGCGTATCTCTTCTGGCTTGGCCTGAAAATTTGGGTTTCCAAGCCGTCACCGGACGGATCGGAACCATTGCAAAAAGAGCAATCACCCTGGGGAAACATTCTCAGTGGTTTTTTGATCACATTATCCAATCCAAAGGTAATACTGTTCTATTGTGGTCTTCTCCCGACATTTGTTGATCTGTCCAACTTGAAGGGGGCCGATATTGCTGCCATCGCTTGTGTCATCGCAGTCATTCTATCCGGCGTGTTAATGGTGTATGCATACCTGGCCAGCCACGCGCGGCAGATGTTTTCCAGTGGCAGTGCGTTAAAAAAACTAAACCGTTCCGCTGGTGGCGTGATGATGGCAACCGGGGTTGCCATTGCAACTAAAATTTAATAAAATTATAAAGAAAAAGATGGAAACAGCCCTGACTTAGAAGCTTAAGGACCCGGATACATACGCAACTCTCAACTATCTCTTTTATGGAGAATATCAGCAGATGATAATGCCGTTGCTCGGTCGTCTCCAATCAAAATTTATCGCCGGTTTAAATCAACTTTTACGTATGGGCAATCACGGTTTCATGTTCTCACCCGCACCGATCCATGGTATGGTTCCCAATAAGTCGGGTGCTTATCAGCACGCCTGTTGTTGTGATGATTGAAGGAGAGTATGTGGTTTCATGAAAATTGACGTAAAACAATATCTCCTCAATACAACCTTTGCCTGGGTCCTGGTTGTCGCGGCGTCCCTAGGCTGGAATCTTTTTCAGATTCAAAAGAACAAACATGAGGAATTCCTGGAGGCGGCACGGGGGATTTTCAAGCATACCGTCGTTACTCGGGAGTGGAATGCCCGCCATGGGGGGGTATATCTGATGGTTCGTGACGGACTGCGCCCCAACCCCTACCTGGATGATCCGGAACGGGATATCACCACCACCACCGGTCAGGCATTGACCAAAATAAATCCTGCCTACATGACTCGCATGATTTCCGAGATTGCCGACAAAGAAGGGGTAGTAAAAATTCATATTACAAGCCTCAAACCATTGAATCCGAACAATGATCCGGTTCCATGGGAAAAGACGGCCTTGGAATTTCTGCAGGACAAGGGCCGGGATGAATATTATGATCACAAGAGAGAAGGAAAAACCACCCGGTTCAGGTACCTGGCACCCCTTGTCACCGAAGAGAGTTGCCTGAAATGCCACCGGACCCAGGGCTACAAACAAGGAGATACGCGAGGGGCGATCAGCGTCGTGTTTCCCATTCGGAACAAGAGCAACCAGGCGCTTTATATCAGTCATCTGCTGATCGCATGCACTGGGATCCTGATCATTCAGTGGTTTGGAAGACGGCTTTCCCAGGCCACGGAAACGTTGAAACGACAATCCCGGATAGATGGCCTGACCCAGGCGTATAACCGTCATTATTTTGATGAAACCCTGCACAGGGAGTGGCTGCGCAGCCGCCGTTTCAAGTCCCCCTTATCCCTTGTCCTTTGTGATATCGACCATTTTAAATTGTTCAACGACACCTATGGCCATCAAGCCGGGGACGAGTGTCTGATACGGGTGGCCCATATCCTGAAGGAAACCATTCACCGTCCCGGTGACCTGGCTGCCCGATACGGAGGCGAAGAGTTTGTTATCGTTCTGCCGGACACACCTCTGGAGAACGCCCTTGTGGTGGCAGAACACTTACGTGCCAATGTGGAAGGCCTTCACATTCCCCACCAAGCAAGCCAGGTCAACCGCCATGTGACCATTAGCCTGGGTGTTTCCTCAACCACCGGGGACCTCTTGTCAGAGGATGAACTGATCGCGGTTGCGGACCGGGCACTCTACCAGTCAAGACAGAATGGACGAAACAGGGCCACCATGGGCCAGACTATTTGAGATAAACAAAGGCGCTTGAGACATTGGTATTCCCATCATATTGACACCCCCTAATGGTGTGCTATAGTGAGCCATGCATTTATTATTACTATATTCCGTATCCAAGGACCGTCGCTCCAGGTTCTCAATATCATATGGCCGACTCTTCTGCCTGTTCCTCTTTTTCATGGGCAGTATGGGAGTGCCTGCTTCCGTATCCCTGGCCCAATCCCTTCCCATTTATTTTTTCGAGCATCTGGACCAGGAAGACGGCCTGCCCCATTCAACGGTTTTCCAGATTATGCAGGACCGCCACGGATTCATCTGGTTTGCTACCCGAAACGGAGTGGCCAAATACGACGGTATCCGTATGCGGATTTTTCAGCATGATTCCACAGACACCAATTCCATCTCCCACAATGATTCAGGAGGGGTGCTGGAGGATCGCAAGGGGTATATCTGGGTGAGGACCTGGGGAGGGGGACTCAACCGGATCGACGAAACTACTGGTGAAATCAGGGTTTTCAGGTACACACCTGGGGATACGGCCACTCTCAGTGAAGACCGGGTCCAGACTTTTTTTACGGATAGCCGGGGGATCCTCTGGGCCGGAACCTTCAGCAAAGGCTTGAACCGATTCCATCCGGAAACGGACGGGTTTACAAGGTACATGGCCGGCACGCCCGGTGCCCAGGGGCTCAGCAGTAACAGGATCTGGTCCATTACCGAGATGAAAGACGGAAGCCTATGGGTGGGGACAGACAACGGGTTGAATCGTTTAGATGTGGAAACGGGGCAAATCAATTCCTACTATTTATCAAGGGACGATAAACAGAGTAATCGGATCCGGACCCTTCTTCCCGGGTCGGACGGCCGACTCTGGGTGGGAACGGAGAAGGGACTGAAACGGTTTGATCCCAAGACCGGACGCTTTACTCCCCCTGATACAATGAACGGGTTTCCCCCGGCTCTTTTTTCCGATGCCATAAGCGCCCTGTATGAGGACGACCAGAAGATTCTCTGGGTGGGCACCCCCAACCATGGGCTTTATCGGGTTGACCTTGGGGCCGGGACATGGGATCGGTTCAGGCGGGAATTTCAAAAAAAGGGGACCCTGTCCAACAACGATGTGCGGTGGATACATGAAGACAGATCCGGGGTGCTCTGGATCGGAACCCGTGGCGGAGGGGTGAACAAGCTGAGCAAGATCTACACCGGTTTCACCCTCCATGAAAGCATTGGGGATGATGATCCCTGCCCGGGGCTTAACACCATCCATGCCCTTGCCGACGATGGCGTGGGGGGTATCTGGAGTGGTACCTGGTACAATGGTTTGAACCGGATTCAAGAGGGGGAGGGGTGCACATCCTATGGTGGCGCTCTACCTGAAGGGCCTGGAAGTATGGCCATCAATGCCCTTTATGGAAATGAATCCGGGGGATTGTTCGTCGGCACCTGGGAAAAAGGGCTGCTCTCCTACGACAGGACAAGCCAGCGGTTTTCCCGGCTGAATCCAGGGGACGGGTCTGCCCCGGACATCCGGACCATAACGGCCCTGGCCCAGGATCACCAGGGCCGGATCTGGGCCGGATCCCGGGAGCAGGGACTGTTCAGACATGATCCGGCCACGGGAGACGCCCTGCACATACCGGAAATAAACGGTACCCGGACCGTCTCCTCCCTTCTGGTGGATTCCGTGCAAAACCTGTGGGTTGGCACCGATGCCGGGCTTTTTCACCTGGGTCCGGACGGAAGCACGCTTTCGGCTTTCACCCACAGTACCAACTATTCAGCCGGCCTTTCCAACCAGGTGGTGACCTCCCTGGCCCTGGGAAACCAGGGTTGCATCTGGGTGGGCACCTACCAGGGGCTCTCCCGGCTCGATCCCTCCACGGGAATCTTCAGGCAGTACACCCAAAAAGACGGACTTGCAGGGGAGCTCATCAAAGCCGTTGTGGCGGATGGATCAGGAACGGTTTGGATCTCCACGGACAGGGGGATCTCAAGGCTTGATCCGGGGACCCATACCATCCGCAATTTTGATTTTCCCCTGGTCTTTAACCAGGGGGCGGCCCTGATCTCTTTTTCCCGGGATCGAATCATTTTCGGCGGGGAGACAGGATACCTCTCCTTTGATCCCCGGGATGTGGTGGTGGATAAAACGCCTCCCCCCATGGTTCTCTCCGGCATCTCCCTGCACAACAAACCGGTGCTTCCCGGAACGGTTTACGGAAAAAAAGTCATACTCCACGGACCCGTCCATGAAACGGACCAGGTAACCCTTTCCCATAATGATAACTCTCTGTCCATTGCATTCGCGCTCCTGGATTTCAATTCTCCCCTTAACACCATCTACAGCTACAGGCTTGAGGGGTGTGACACGGAATGGCGGACGGTCCAGGGGGCCGGGGCAAACGCCCACTACTCCGACCTTTCCCCGGGGGAGTACACATTCAGGGTTACCGGAACCAGCAGCATGGGAAAAAAGAATGACACAGGGGCGTCCCTTGCCATCTCCATTACCCCGCCCTTTTGGGAAAGATGGTACTTTCGGCTGGGACTCCTGGGATCAATTCTCCTTCTGGTGTGCTGGGCCATCTACCTGCGCTTCTCACGGGAGACCCGGAAGAACAAGATGTTGACCGAGCTTGTGAATGAACGAACCAAGGAGCTTCTGGAACAGAAACAACAGCTGGAACACCTTTCCAGGACAGATCCCTTGACCGGGCTCAACAACAGGCGGGGGTTCCTGGAGAGGGTGGGCCAGGAAATCCATCACCATCGGAGAACCCAAAAAAGCATGAGTTTCATCCTTTGCGATGTGGACGATTTCAAGATTCTGAACGACACCCATGGCCATGACTGCGGGGATTACGTCCTGGAAACCATGGGCAGCCTGCTTCCCCGGGAGATCCGGGGCCAGGACATCCTGGGGCGCTGGGGCGGAGAGGAGTTCATTCTGCTGCTTCCCGAATCAGACCCGGACGGGGCTGTCCTTCTGGTCAGGCGGATTCAAGGGGCTTTAGCAAGCCAGGATTTTTCCTGGAAAGGGAAGAAACTTTCCGTGACCATGACCTACGGCATTTCCCTCTTTTCCCACAAGGAGGGGCTGGACGCCTCGGTTGCCAAGGCAGACAAGGCCCTGTACCGGGGCAAGCAGCAGGGGAAAAACTGCGCGGTGATCCAGGCCTGAAAAAACGCCCCCTTGGGCGAGGCGCTTTTGCTTTGTGCTCAAGCGCCTTTGTTTTGTGCCTTGAAAAGAATCGGCGTTTCAGCCCGTTGCCAAACCGTGTTTTCCTAGGATCGTAAAACACGGCCTGACGGTTTGCATCTTGTTATGCCATGCCGTAGTATGCTTCTTTAAACAGCTCCTTCATCTGGGCAACGGATATTTTTCTCGGGTTGGTTCCTGTACAGGGATCCGATACTGAACTTTCAGAAATACCGTCCAGGTTTGCAAGGAAATCCGTCTCGTTCACCCCGAATTCTTTAAGGGTTAAGGGGATGTTCAGGGCCTTGTTCAGGTCAATAATGAAATCGATCAGTGAATCAACGCGTTCCTGGGTGTTGTTACCCTTAAGCCCTAATCTCTTTGCTGCGTCAGCGTATTTCCCACCGGCCGCCTCAGCATTGAACCGGATTGCTACCGGCAGGTAGATGGCGTTGGCACATCCGTGGGGAATGCTAAAAATTTTACCTGTTTTGTGGGCCATGCTGTGAACGATGCCCAGGATAGCATTAGAAAAAGACATTCCGGCAAGGCACTGGGCAATATGCCTTTCAGGCCTTTCAGTTCTTCGATTGTTCCCTGTCCGAAATATACGTCCCTGGGTAGTGTAAATCTTGCCATGGTTGTTGCTCTCCTGTTAATCATCATCACAAAAGGATGAAGGGTTGTTTCTCCATATAATAGATGTGATTTCTTCCCGACTGGGAGTTGAAATCATAAAATTCCGAAGAAGTTAATTCACTTGAGGGGGGTGATAATATGATTTAAAAAGCCCCGTAATATAGTGGACCCCAATGTCAAGACAGTTTTTCACTCAACTTAAGCGTCAAATTCGGATGATTTTCCCGAGAAAATTTAATCCGGATTTTACAACAATTTTTGATTTACCATTTACGCTAGCGGAGGTAAAAGTCAGGTCCGAGAATGGGCCTTCAATTAGCCACGTCGGAGTGTGACCGGCATGGTCATAAACTTGCTGGTGAAAGTCCAGCTACAGCCCTGAAAGGAGGGAATGTATAG
>JAEINR010000058.1 GCA_016342325.1 Desulfobacterium sp. | reverse complement strand
ATCATGCTTAAGGACCTAGAAAAAGTAAGGAATATCGGAATCAGCGCCCATATCGATTCGGGTAAAACAACGCTTACAGAGAGAATTTTGTTTTACACAGATAAAATTCACCAGATCCATGAGGTCAGAGGTAAGGACGGTGCAGGTGCCGTCATGGACTCCATGGAGCTCGAAAGGGAGCGTGGCATCACCATTGCCTCTGCCGCTACCCACTGTGAGTGGAAAGAGAACGCCGTAAATATCATCGACACCCCGGGCCATGTGGATTTCACTGTGGAAGTTGAGCGTTCGCTGAGGGTACTTGACGGCGTTGTGCTCATTCTCTGTTCCGTATCCGGTGTCCAGTCACAGTCCATCACTGTTGACCAGCAGATGAAACGATACCAGGTTCCCTGTATCGCCTTTATCAACAAGTGCGACAGAAGCGGTGCCAACCCCTTTCGTGTATCCGACCAGCTCCGGGAGAAGCTAGGACATAACCCCGTCCTCATGCAGATCCCCATCGGGCTCGAAGACCGCATCGAAGGTGTTGTGGATCTCGTTAAAATGCAGGCTTACTACTTTGACGGCGATAACGGTGAGACCGTGGTTGTTAAAGAGATCCCTGCCGACCTTGCAGATGAGGCCGCAGAGAAGCGTGAGATCATGATCGACGCTGTTTCTGAATTTTCCGACGAACTTACCGATGCCATCCTCGAAGAAGCCGAGATCACCGTGGAGCTCATCCAAGCAGCGGTCCGCAAGGGAACCATCGCACGGAAAATGACTGCTGTATTCATGGGTTCTGCATACAAGAACACCGGCGTTCAGCCCCTGCTCGATGCTGTTCTTGCATATCTCCCCTCCCCCATTGACATCGAAAACGTGGCCCTCGACCTTGACAACGAGGAGGAGACCGTCGCCCTTGAGAGCGTTTTTGACAAACCCACGGTCGCCCTTGCCTTCAAACTTGAGGACGGTCAGTACGGTCAGCTCACCTATATGCGGGTCTACCAGGGTAGCCTGAAAAAAGGCGACACCCTCATCAACTCCAGGGACGGAAGAAAAACCAAGGTCGGCCGCCTCATCCGGATGCACTCATCTGAGATGGAGGACGTCACTGAGATCCCTGCCGGCCATATCGGCGCCATGTTTGGTGTTGACTGCGCTTCCGGAGACACCTTTGTGGATCCCAGCATCAACTACTCCATGATCGCAATGCACGTCATGGATCCCGTCATCTCCCTCTCCCTCAAGCCCGTGGACAACAAATCCCAGATTAACATGTCCAAGGCCCTTAACCGGTTCACCAAAGAAGATCCCACCTTCAAGACCTTTGTGGACAAGGAGACCAATGAAACCATTATCCAAGGCATGGGCGAGCTCCACCTTGAGGTATATGTAGAGCGGATGAAGCGTGAGTACCAGGCCGAAGTACTCACGGGCAAGCCCAGGGTTGCCTACCGTGAGACCATCACCCGAAAAGCCGAGTTCAACTACACCCACAAGAAGCAGACCGGTGGTTCAGGTCAGTTTGGACGGGTCATGGGCTATATGGAGCCCTGCGAAGAGGAATTTGAGTTTATGAACAAGGTAACCGGTGGTAGAATTCCCACCCAGTTCATCTCCTCTTGTGAAAAGGGATTCAAAAACTGCATGCCCAAGGGACCCAAGATGGAGTTCCCGGTCACCGGCGTCAGGGTTGTCCTGGAAGACGGTGCCTTCCATGCGGTGGACTCTTCCGAGATGGCTTTCCAGGCGGCTGCACGGGGCGGATTCCTCGAAGGTTACATGAAAGCAAAACCGGTTATCCATGAGCCCATCATGAAGGTTGTCATTGAGACCCCCAACGAGTTCCAGGGGTCCTGCATGGGCCTGATCAACCAGCGCCGGGGTATCATCCAGGGTTCCCAGGAAGAGGGTGTCATGTCTGTGGTCGAGTCCCAGGTTCCCCTTTCCGAGATGTTTGGATTTTCAACGATTCTTCGTTCTGCAACCCAGGGTAAGGCCCAGTTCACAATGGAGTTTTCAGCCTACAAACAGGTCCCCCAGTCGGTTTCCGACGATCTTGTCAAGGCAAAAGAAGAAGAGAAGAAAAATAATTAAGCGTACAACACATTAATAAAGAGAGGGATTTATGCTTAAAAACGACCTCATTCAAAAGAGCCCTGCCATCGTCATCATGGGCAGTGAGAATCTTCACCAGGGAAAATTTGGTGCCGTGCTTTCCAGGGCCGGTGTCGGCAAGACACAGTTCCTGGTTCAGATGGCAATCTCCAGACTTCTTGAAGGTGAAAACACGGTTCATATCAGCCTTAGCGACCCAATGGACAAGATCAACGTTCGTTACAAAGAGGCTTACACAAGCCTCGTAGACAGCATCGGCTATGTTGACGCCCAGAAAGCCAACCGCTTGTGGGAAGACATTGCCCCCTGTAAGACCGGCATTACCTATAACGAGGCAACCTTTACGTCGGAAAAGCTGCGGGACTACCTCAAGACCCTTAAGAAAGGGGATCTCAGAATTCCGGCCATGGTCATCGTTGACGGCCTGGACTTTGACACGGATCAAAGCGGCATCCTTGACGAGCTCAAGGAAATTTCCGAGGAATTCTCAACAGCCTTCTGGTTCTCCATGCAGAGCCACCGGGAAGAACCCTTGGGTGAAGACGGCTATCCCAAGCAGCTTGAATCGGTAAAAGATCGATTTGACAAGGCGCTCTTTCTTCAGCCCAAGGATGAAAAAATCGAAGCGCTCATCCTCAAGGACGGAGACAGGGCAAACCAGAAATACATGATTGACCCTGCTAGCATGATGGCCCAGTAGCGGATTTTTTCGGGGGGAAGGATCTTCGCCCCCCGATTATCCCCCATCTTTGCCACGGCCGACCCTGGATTCCAGGGCCGGCCATGGCTGTTTTTATTCAATGGATTCGAGAAAATCCGCAATGGCCCTGTGCACCCTTTCCGCTCCCTTCCCCAAAAGAATACCGTGGCGGTCAAAATCAAATAGATAAAATTCCTTGCGTTCGGCACCCAGTTTCTTAAACAGCTTTTGGGTACCTTCCGGGTTGACAACCGGATCGTTCCGGGACTGCACCACCAGAACCGGAATATCGATGGTGGCAAGCTTGGGTTCAAGGGTATCCATGAATCGCTCCAGCTGCCTCACCCCTGCAACCGGATTCCGGATATAGTTAACTTCGGGATTTTCCGGGTCGTTACGGATAAACTCCTTCGCAATGCTGTTCAGCCTTGCCTTTTTCATCATTTGATTCCACATGTCCATGGCAGGGATAAAGTAGGAACCGAAATCCATCAACTTCATGGGCGGAGCAACGGCAAACATCCCCTCAATGCCGTCAACCCGTGTGGTCAGATCCAGAGCAAGACCTGCCCCGGTTGAAAAACCACCCACAAAAATCCTGTCACACAAATGGCTCAAGAGCACATACCCCTCCTCTGCGGATTCGATCCACTGGTCATAACTGGTCTGGGCAAGATCTTCCGGAGCTGTACCGTGGCCTTTCAGCCGTGGCACAACCACGGTGTATCCCTGGTCGTGGAGAAACTCGGCAAACGGCTTCATTTCAGAGGGTGACGCCATATAACCATGGATGAGAAGAACCCCCGTTGTCGACCCCGTCGGCGAACAAAGCAGGAGCGACCGGCCTGTATCCCGTGGTTTTGACTCCCCCTCCAGAAAATAGGTATCATAGTCACTCTCAAAATCCCGTTCCGCTTTCTGAAGGAGACGGTTTTTAATGAGCATGGATATCTCCAGGGGATCTTTTTGGGCGATCTCTTTTAAAAAAACCTGAACCCTTACCATGGGTTCAACTTCGTTGGCCATCACCGATACGGGATTGTCCATTCGAATGGAGTGAAAATTTGAATCAGAGTTAAACCGATCCCGGTTTTTGAAAATCATCCCGTTTTCCAGGGTGACACTCGCCGTATCCAGGGCTGTCTGGAGGAAATCTCCGAATCGGTTATGCCTGTCATCGGTCAACAGATGGATCTGGTTGAGGTGCAAACTGCGATGAAAGTTATGGCCCGACTCGACCATACCGTCGGTGATGGCCAGGAAGGCCCTGCACTTGAAGTCGTAGATGTCGATGCATTCCCCCGGCAGGTGCTTGAGTATGGATGCAAAGATATGATCATAGTTGAGGGTGGTCATCCCGTACACCGACGTCATGTAGCGCTCCATGATCTCCATGGAGCGTTCCTTCATCACCGGCCTTGAACTGATGTTCCTGGAAAAATCGATCCTGCGCCGTGACGTGAGGTCGCTTTCAATGAACGAATTGCCGAAATAGTCCTTGATGTCAATGGCCGGGCCAAACCGGATATCCACGTCCACACCGGACAGAAGCATTGTTCCTTCGGTCATGAGTTCGTCCAACACCCTTTGGGACGGCGCTTCCATGAGGTTCAGGGCAATGCTGCTCAGCAGGTTTGTCCTGGCACGGACAGGATAGTAGGTGATGTTGACCGGAACAATGACAGTGGACATTTCAAGCACCTTGTCAGGATCGGTGATCTCGAACAGGGTGACAAGCCTGTTGAACTCAACCATATTTATGGTCTTCATGCGCCGGAGCCGTTCCCGGTAAAATTCGGTCCTAAGGGCGATGGTTGCGGCGCCGGTGTGGGGCCGGTAGAACGCCACGCCATTGGAGAGCTTGAACTCGTTCTGGTGGATCAGTTTCTTGTTTTTAACCATCATGCCCTCGGGAAAGATAATCCACTGGGCATTGCCGGATATCAAATTCTTGACAATCACAAGATCCCGGGACGGATCTTTGGTGGACACAGCGCCAATGCTGGAAAGGACCCCACTGAAAGCGCCCTCAAACAGTTCGTTGTCCGCCAGGGACCAGATCGGTTTTTTCGAGATGCCGTGGATGTGGATGGGCAGGAGAATGGTCTCCATGCGGGTAAAATGATTTGCTGTGAAGATCACGGAAGCGTCAGGAATGTTTTCTTGTCCATGGATGAAAATCTGGGCCTTGGAAAACCCGGAAAACGCCTTGAGGGTATACCCGGACATATAGTATGCAAAACGATTCAAAATCCCTCCTTTATGCAATTTGTAACATAAGACTTGACCATATGTATATTATTACTTAAGTTAACTGTCTGTCAAAATATTAATTATATGAAACTCTCTCCAAGGTAATGTAATCACGGGAGTTTCATTTTTCGTTGTGGCCGAAGCACAAATACCATGCTCCGGCCATGCCGGTTATTCATTAACGCCATGGAGGATACGGGTGTATTCAAAAATTTTAATTCTTCACTTTCCCCCGGTCGTGGCCCAGAACGCAGTGGTCTGCTATCTGACCAAGGATTTCGATCTTCTCTTCAACATCCTTGGGGCCAAGTTTTCGACCAAGGAAGATGGGATCATGGTGCTTGAAGTTACCGGCACCAGGGAAAACTACAAACGAGGCGTCCGCTATCTCAAGGATCAGGGCGTGGGGGTCAGCTATGCTGAACAGGAAATCTGGAGAGACGAGGATAAGTGCACCCACTGCGGTGCATGCACGGCTGTCTGCCCCACCGGCGCCCTTGCTGTCAAGCGTCCGGAAATGGAAATCGTGTTTGACAATGAGAAATGCAGTGTCTGCGAACTATGCATCCTGACCTGTCCCAGCCGGGCCATGGGCCTGTTTTCTAAAAATGCCGAATCGATCCTTCCGTGAATTCGAAGATTGCAATAGCCATGAGCGGTGGGATCGACTCCCTGGTTGCGGCCCATCTGCTGAAGAAACAGGGTGCCGACCTTGTCGGCATCCATTTTAGGACAGGATACGAAACCGGGGACTCTGATTTCTCCTCCATTGAAGAGCGCCTGGGCATAGCGATTCACACCGTTGATCTAAGCAAGACCTTTGACAACAGTGTGGTCGACTATTTTGTGCAAACCTATGCCCGGGGGAAGACCCCCAACCCCTGCCTCTTTTGCAACAAGACCATAAAATTCGGTGCCCTTTTGGATGCTGCGGAAAAACTGGGTGCAGGAAGGATCGCAACCGGCCACTACGTTCGAACCCAAAGGGATGGGAAGGGCACCCTTGCCCTTGTCAAAGGCAAGGACCCGGATAAGGATCAATCCTATTTCCTGGCCATGCTTTCCCAAGAACAGCTTCAACAGGCGGTGTTCCCCCTGGGAGAGCTGACCAAGACCAGGGTCAGACAGATTGCAGGGGAAAACAATCTTGTTCCCATGGAAAAAACCGAGAGCCAGGACATCTGCTTCATAACGGACCAGTCGTTTTCAGAGTTCATTGCTAAAAAACTGAAACTCGACCCAAAACCCGGCGATATAATCCTTCCCGACAAAAAAGTGGTCGGAAAACACCGGGGATTACACTGTTACACCATCGGCCAGCGGCGGGGCCTTAACTGCCCGGGGCCGGAACCCTACTATGTAAAAACAATCGATCTTGCCACCAACACCCTTGTTGTGGGGGTGAAAGCGGCGCTTTACACAACAGACGTGGTTTTAAGCGACCTCAACTGGATTGCAGCCCCTTTTACATCCCAAGGAAAGGTAATAACAAAAATACGATACAGCCACCGGGGCGCATCTGCAGAGTTGAAATTTAAGAACAACCTGACAACACTGACCTTTGATGAACCCCAGTTTGCTGTGACACCCGGCCAGGTCGCTGTCTTTTACCAAGAAGAGCGGGTCCTTGGCGCTGGAATTATTCAATGAACCAATTTTACATCACCACCCTTGGCTGCAAGGTAAACCAGTACGAATCCGACGGCATAGCCACAGCACTGATCACCAAGGGATGGACCCGGGTCGACACCCCCGGGGAGGCCGACATCTGCATCATCAACACCTGTGCCGTCACCGCCAGGGCAGCCGTGCAGTCCCGCCAGGAGATCCGAAGCATCATCCGCTCCAACCCGGAAGCAAAAGTGGTGGTCACCGGCTGCCATGCCCAGACGGAACCCGAGCTTGTCCAGGAGATCGAAAATGTTCACTTTGTCCTGGGGCATTCGGATAAATTCAAGATTGCCGAGGCCATCATCGCCTCAAACAAGGGGCTTGACGACCTGCCCTGCCCGGAAAAGCCCTACAGCTCGGCCACGCTTTTTCAAGGATTCGACCCCGCCGTGACCGGGAACAAGACCCGGGCCTACCTCAAGATCCAGGACGGGTGCAACGCCTTTTGCACCTACTGCATCGTCCCCTATGCCAGGGGAAGGAGCAGGAGCATGCCGGAGAAGGATGTCATTGCCCATCTTACCCACCTGGACCAAAAGGGGTACAAGGAGTCCGTGATCACCGGGATTCACACCGGCGCCTGGGGCCTTGACCTGGCTGAAAAAAGTTCATTTACACGACTTCTGAGAACCATTGTCGAAACAGAGCCCATCCACCGGGTCAGGATCAGTTCCATTGAGCCAAAGGAACTCTCGGACGAGATCATCGAACTCACAGCGAACCACCCCATCATCTGCGATCATTTTCACATCCCCCTCCAGAGCGGTGATGACGAGATCCTGAAGCGCATGGGGCGGCCCTACGACACCGGCTACTTCAAGGAGCTTGTCTGGAAAATCCATGAAGCCATGCCATTTGCGGCCATGGGCATCGATGTGCTCCAGGGGTTTCCGGGGGAATCGGAACAGGCATTTGAAAGAACCCATGCATTGCTTGCAGAGCTTCCCATCTCCTATCTCCATGTGTTTCCGTTTTCCCCAAGAAAGGGAACCCCGGCATTTGGCTACCCGGACAAGGTCGATTCCGAGACCATGAAGCGGCGCTGTGCAGCCATGCGGGCCCTGGGACTTGAAAAGCGGGCAGCCTTTGAACAGAAGAACCTTGAAAGAAGACTCGAAGGGGTGATCCAGGAGCACCGGGACAGATCCACGGGCATGCTCAAGGCCATCACATCCAACTACCTCACCCTGCTTGTAGAGGGGGGAGATGAATTCAAACGATCTGCCGTTGATGTAACCCTTGAA
Organism: Desulfobacterium sp.; assembly: GCA_016342325.1. Taxonomy (GTDB): domain Bacteria; phylum Desulfobacterota; class Desulfobacteria; order Desulfobacterales; family Desulfobacteraceae; genus Desulforapulum. The sequence continues at coordinate 33,586 of JAEINR010000058.1, read as the reverse complement.
ACCATTGATCCGGATGGAACCCTACACGGTAGGATTGATCCCCAGGATTAAGTATATAAAAAATGCCTGCCGGTTCAAAATATGAATCGGCAGGCATCTTAAGTTATAGTGCAAAATCTATACGTTAGATTCCCCGCTCCTTTTTAATGGCGTCATAGGCCTCCTGGATCTCCCGGAATTTGTCGTTTGCAAGGTTAATAAACTCCTCGGGCAACCCCTTGGCCTCGATCTTATCGGGGTGATAGTCTGAAACCATCTTTCTGTACTGTTTCTTTATCTCCTCGTTGGTGGCCGTCTCTTTACAGTTGAGTACGGCATAGAAACGGTTGACCTCCCTGATATACCTGGACTTAAGCCTTGCATAGTCGGTGTCGGAGAAATTAAAGGTCCTTGAGGCCGTCATCAGGAGCACCTCCTCCCCGTCACTGATGGTTCCGTCTACCGCAGAAACCCGCAAGAGAATGTCCATCATAAGCTCAATAACCCTGGGCTGGTTCCTGAATGCGGCGTAGAACTGAACGGCAAAGGCATCAAATCGATCGTTGGAATTCAGTGCCTGCCTGAAGATATTGATGGCAGAGTTTCTGCTCTCCGTATTGAGGTTGAGATCCCGGGTCATGAACTCTTCAATGGAAGCAATCTCCTTATCGCTGACCGCGCCGTCTGCCTTTGCTATCTTTGCAAGCATTGAAAAGGCAGCTACAAAGAAGGTCAGCTGGGACTCTTCATCGGTGGTAAGCCGCTCGTGGGGCTGTTGCTGCGAGAGATAAATTGTTTCTTTTGTATCAAATGTATGGCCAAAGGCGGCACCGGCAACCGCACCGATGGGACCCCCAAGGGCAAAACCGATGGTTCCGCCGACCATTTTTCCAAGCCAACCCATATATGTTCCTTTTTAATTAAAATCCTTGTGTCAAACTGCCAAAGTCTTTATATATAAACACATCATGACATGTAGAGTCAAACTCAAAATCAGTAAGAGAGCCTAGGACAATGATAGCTAAAAGTATAATCGGAATCATTATTATATCCCTCAACCTTGCCGGAATCTGTTTTATGATTCTCATGCTTATTCTTGCATTGAAAAACGGATTCAAAAAAAAGGACGGCCCCCCCAAAGGTAAGACGCCACCCCCCAGAAAAACGGGGAACACGGCAACGGCCTCCCTTACAAAGGCCGACTACCTGCTGGACGACATCGACCTGAGCGAATTTGATGATCTTGATCTCGATGAAATGGAATAAACAACCATGAATATAAAACGCATTGGATGGTGTTTTTTAACCATCCTTCCCCTTCTCTGCTATAGCTGCGGTCCGGTCCTGGTCGGAACGGCAGCCGTTGGCACCTTCAAGGGAACTACCGACCAGCGAACCCTCGGAACCATTCTGGACGATTCAATACTCTCCAGCCGGGTAAAGACCCGGCTGCTTGAGGACGAATTCATCAACGGCATGAAAATCGATGTGGACACCGTACAACAGGTGGTAATCCTCACCGGCGTCCTTGATACAGCCTCTGAAAAGCGAATTGCAGGGGATATTGCCCGTGCCACCCCCGGTGTCATCAGGGTCAAGAACCAGCTAACCTGGGGAAGCAAGAGTGTCGGAGAGACCATGGACGACACCATCATCGGAAACCGAGTCAAAACCGGGCTCATTCAAGCGCCCGGCATTCGATCCATGAACATTGACGTGGATGTAAACAAGGGAGTGGTAACCCTCACAGGGGTTGTTGCCTCCCCATCCGAACGGGACAAGGCCATGGACATTGCCAGAAAATGTCCCGGCACCGTGGCAGTGACGAACAACCTCACCATCACCGGACAATAACCCGTTTGCCTATTCAAGTCGGAACAGGCTCTATTCACATACTTAGAGGACAATGGGATCAGCCCTGGGGTTTTGCCTTGGCCTGCCACCGTTTCTTCTTCTCCCGCTGCTTTACCGGAGCGCACCGTGTCTCGATGGATTTTTCTCCCAACAGAATTTCGACCTCTTTAAAAAGCCCCGGATCCGGACTCACCAGTTCATCCTGGGACAGCTGAATTACCACACCGGCCCCATTCTTCAGGTTGATCTCAAGAAAGGCGGTACAGGTTCCGGGATACCGGTGAAGCTGTGCCTGGAGGCGCTCAAGGGTCGTGGTGTCAGCGCGTTCTGCATCCATGTTCATGACAATACTGGCAGTCCATTCGGCTTCGGCCTTGTCAATGGGGATGATCCGCTCACCCAATAGTTTTACGTTGCTCTCCCTTTTTTGAACCTCGGCCTGGAGGATGACCGGGGTTTCCTCGGAAAGCAAGCTGTGTATCTCCAGGTAGAGTTCCGGAAATATGACCACCTCCACGCTGCCCTGCTTGTCCTCAAGGGCGGCAAAGGCCATCATATCACCCTTTTTTGTCTTCAACACCTTGAGGGGGCGCAGGGTGCCGCCCATGCGAACGCTCTGGCCTTCACCGCTCTGCCCGATGTTTTCGGAGTTAACGTTGGCGAATTTCTTGATGAGTTCCTCGTACCGATCCAGGGGATGGCCAGTGATGTAAAACCCCAGGGTGTCCTTTTCCATGGACAGAAGCTCGTTGTCATCCAGCTCCTCGATATTCGGCATGGGGGGAATGCTCTCCGGCAGGGCCGCACCCCCTTCGGAATCGGCAAACAGGTCCATCTGGGCATCGGCCTTTTCCTTCTGGATCCGATTCCCGTGGTCCAGGGCGCCTTCAAGTACGGCCATCAACTGGCTTCGCTTGTCCCCGGTGCTGTCAAAGGCACCACACTTGATCAATGCCTCGAGCACCCGCTTGTTCACCTTGGAGAGGTTAACCCGCTCACAGAAATCATAAATGGAAGAAAAGCGTCCCCCTTCGTTCCTCACCTTCACAATGGAGTCGATGGCAGCGGCGCCGATTCCTTTTACCGCAGCCATACCAAACCGTATGGCAGAGGGCTCCACCGTGAACACCGAATCGCTCTGGTTCACGTCCGGGGGCAGAATATTGATATCATGGCTGCGGCACTCGTCAATGAACTTGACCACGGAATCGGAGTTGCTCATGTCGACGGTCATGATGGCGGCCATGTACTCAAGGGGATAGTGGGCCTTGAGGTAGGCTGTCTGATAACAGATCAGGGCATAGGCGGCAGAATGGGACTTGTTGAACCCGTATCCGCCGAACTTTTCCATAAGGTCAAAGAGCTCCGCAGCCTTGGCCTCGTCCAGGTTGTTCTCCTTGGCTCCCTTGGTGAACAGGCCCCGGTGCTCCTCCATCATGGCGGGGATCTTCTTACCCATGGCCTTTCTGAGGCCGTCCGCGTCCGCCATGGTGTAGTTGGCCAGGACGCCGGCGATCTTCATCACCTGCTCCTGGTAAAGAATAACCCCGTAGGTCTCATTAAGGATGGATTCAAGCTCGGGAAAGAGATAGACAACCTCTTCCCGGCCTTGCTTTCTTTCCACATAGGAGTCTGCCATGCCGCTGTCCAGGGGGCCAGGCCGGTAGAGGGCCACCAGGGCCACAATATCACTGAAGGCGGCGGGCTGGAGTCTTGCGATCAGCTCCTTCATGCCCGAACTTTCCAGCTGGAAAACCCCTGTTGTGTCGGCCCTGCACAAAAGCTCAAAGGTGAGCTTGTCCGCCATGTCGATCTCAAGGAGATCGGGCACCTCCCTTTTCTGCTTCCTTAGGAGATCCAGGGTATTCTTGATAACGGTAAGGTTGCGAAGTCCCAAAAAATCAAATTTAACAAGACCCTGTTTTTCAACAAAGTTCATGTCAAACTGGGTCACGACTTCGCCCTCTTTTCCCTTGTAGGTGGGCAGATATTCCACCAGGGGCTTGTCCGAAATCACAACCCCGCAGGCATGGGTAGAGGCCTGCCTTGGAAGGCCCTCGAGGGTGAGGGCGATCTCAAGGAGATCCTTCTTGACGGGATCCTCCCCCACCAGATCCATGATCTGGGGCACGTCGTCCAGGGCCTGCTGAAGATTCTTTGCATTGTCGGGAATCAGCTTGGCAATCACATCCACTTCAGGCAGGGGGATGCTCAGCGCCCTGCCAACGTCCCTGATGACCGCCTTGGCCTTGAGCTTGCCAAAGGTGATGATCTGGGAAACATAATCAGGTCCGCCGTAACGGTCGATGACATACTTGTAAACCTCCTCCCGGCCTTCAATGCAGAAATCCACATCAATATCCGGCATGGAGATTCGGGAGGGGTTGAGAAACCGCTCAAAGATCAGGCCGTGTTCAATGGGATCAAGGGCGGTGATTTCCATGGCATAGGCCACCATGCTGCCGGCAGCCGACCCCCTGCCCGGTCCCACCGGAATGTTGTGCGCCACGGAGTAGCGGATAAAGTCCGCCACGATGAGAAAATAACCGGGAAAGTCCATGTCAAGGATGACGCCAATCTCATAATCGAGCCGCTCCCGATAGAGTTTTTCATCCAGATCCGGATTCTTCCGCTTGAGCATGACCAAGCGCTTTTCAAACCCTTCATGGGCCTGACGCTTAAAGATATCGCCGGCGCTCGCATTCGGATCATCATTGTCGTCCGGGGTGTACCTGGGAAAGTGATACTCTTTCTTTGGAAACTCCACATTGCACTGGCCGGCAATGAGGCGGGTGTTTTCAATGGCACCGTCATACCCTTTGAACTCAGCAATCATCTCGTCCGGGGACTTGAAATAGAGCTGGTCCGAATCAAACTTGAACCGGGACGCGTCGTTCAGGGTATTGCCGGTCTGGATGCAAAGCAGGGCCTCATGGGCCCGGACGTGATCCTTTGAAAGATAATGACAGTCGTTTGTGGCAACCAGGGGAATGGAGAGGCGTTGACTGATATCCACGAGACCCTGGTTGACCTTTTCCTGGATCGCCATGCCGTTCTGCTGCACTTCCAGAAAGAAATTCCCCTCACCAAAGGTGTCAACATAGAAACGGGCCGCATCATCAGCCTCGTCCATCTTATTGTTGAGGATCTTCTGGGGGATATCTCCCTTAAGGCAGGCGGACTGGGCGATGAGCCCTTTACTGTATTGGGCCAGGAGTTCCCGGTCCACCCTGGGCTTATAATAAAAGCCCTTAAACTGGGCAATGGAGACCAGTTTGCACAGGTTGCCGTAGCCTTCCAGATCCTTGGCCAGGAGAACCAGGTGGTTGAGGCCCTTGTTGTCTTCGGCGGTTTTGTGCTTGATGCTCCTTGGCGCCACATAGACTTCGCACCCCAGGATCGGTTTAATACCGGCCTTTTTTGCCTTTTCGTAGAACATGGCTGCGCCGAACATGACGCCGTGGTCGGTCATGGCCACCGCATCCATATTAAAGTCCTTACATCGGTCAAGGAGGGCATCGAGCCGGATGGCTCCGTCCAGAAGGGAAAACTCCGTATGAACGTGGAGGTGATAAAATGGTGTTGACTGTTCTGTCATTAAATGCAAATCCTAAAAAAAAGTCCGGAGCCGAAGCCCCGGACTAGATTCACTAAATGTTTATGCTACTGATTCATGCTGTCGACGCTGTAGTTGGGCGCCTCCTTGGTGATGATAACGTCATGGACATGGCTCTCCCGGAGACCTGCGGCAGTAATCTTGACAAAGCTTGCCTTTTGCCTGAGCTCTTCCACGGTTGAGGCGCCAAGGTAGCCCATGCCGGCCTTGAGGCCGCCGATCATCTGAACGATATTCTCCTTGACCGTTCCCCTGTAGGGAATTCTTCCGACAATACCTTCGGGAACGAGGGTCTCATCCTCTTTGCTGTCCCGCTGGTAGTAGCGATCACTGGAGCCTTGTTTCATGGCTTCCACCGAACCCATGCCCCGGTAAGCCTTGTAGCTCCTTCCCTGGAAGATGACAATCTCTCCCGGGCTCTCGCTGGTACCGGCAAGGAGACTGCCCAGCATCACCGTATGGGCACCGGCGCCGATGGCCTTTGCAACGTCACCGGAAAATTTGATACCACCGTCTGCGATGATGGGAACCCCTGTTTCGTCAGAGACTTCCTTGCAGTTCTGGATGGCGGTCAACTGGGGCACACCCACACCGGCAACGATTCTTGTGGTGCAGATGGAACCGGGTCCGATGCCGATCTTAACGCCGTCGGAACCTGCATCGATAAGCGCCTTGGCACCCTTGGCCGTTGCCACGTTTCCTGCGATAATCTGGCAGTCGGGATACGCATGCTTGATCGCTTCTACGGCAGAGATGACATTCTGGGAATGGCCGTGGGAAGTGTCGATAACCAGGGCGTCTGCCCCTGCCCGTAACAGGGCCTCGGTTCGGGCCATCATGTCCGATCCCACACCAATGGCGGCGCCTGTCCTAAGGCGGCCCATGGAGTCCTTGCAGGCGTTGGGGTATTTACGGATTTTCTCGATATCCTTGATGGTGATGAGGCCCTTAAGCTTGCCGATCTTATCAACCACGAGCAGCTTCTCAATCCGATGCTGGTGAAGCATCTTTTTCGATTCTTCCAGGGTGACACCCTCGGGAACGGTCACCAGATTCTCCTTGGTCATCACCTCGCTTGCCGGCTTATCAAGCTGGGATTCGAACCTCAAATCCCTGTTGGTCACAATGCCCACAAGCTTGTCCCCCACGGTGACGGGAATACCGGAGATCCGGTATTTTGCCATGATGTTGAGGACCTCTGAAATAGATGCATCAGGAGAAATAGTGATGGGATCAACAATCATGCCGCTTTCCGATTTCTTGACCCGGTCCACCTCGATCACCTGCTCCTCAATGGAAAGGTTCCGGTGGATGAATCCCATTCCACCGGCCCTGGCCATGCTGATGGAAGTCCGCGCCTCAGTAACCGTATCCATGGCCGCGCTCACGATGGGGATGTTCAATTCAAGTTTTCTGGTGAGCCGTGTTTTGGTTTCGACCTCATCGGGTAAAATCGCTGAAAATTCAGGTACAAGCAGAACATCATCAAAGGATAAACCATCACTGTAAATTATATTTGCCATAAACTACCTCCCGCCGGGAATTTTTTTTTAAAGTGTATGTGGTGTCGGTCCGGTCAATACCATTGCTGGAACGCCGGTCACGTCGTCTTGATTATAAACAGAATTAAATATCAGAATAACCGGCTCAAAGCAATGGTTATCTTGTTGACATTTTGTTAATATGGAAATAAAGTCTTTTCTGCCGGCAAACACGACCTTTGATCCCAAAGCGGTGGGAGGTTTTGACCAACGACATAAGATATGGAAAAGAAAAATGCTAATACGATTAAATTCCGACAATCCCCAGCCGCGGCTCATCAATCAAATTGTTGACACGCTGAAACAAGGGGGCGTCATCGCCTATCCAACGGACACCAATTACGGTATCGGCTGCGACATCATGAACAAGAAGGCCATAGAAAAGGTCTATCAGCTCAAGCAGCGCAGCAAGAAACAACCCTTCAGCTTCATCTGTGCAGACCTGAAGCACATCAGCGACTATGCAAAGGTGAGCACCTTTGCATACAGAAACATGAAGCGGCTCCTGCCCGGCCCCTACACCTTTATTTTGGAAGGATCAAAGATGGTGCCCAAAATAATGCTTACAAAACGAAAAACGGCCGGCATCCGGGTGCCCGACAATGCCATTGCCCTTGCCATTGCAGCGGCCCTTGGCAACCCGGTACTCTCCACCAGCGCAACCGATCCGGACGGAAACGTCTTTGAAGACCCCTCCCTGCTCCACGACTGGTTCGAAAACAAGATCGACATGGTCATCGACGGAGGCCCTGTCACAGGAAGGGACTCCAGCATCGTCTCCCTATTTGACGACATACCTGAAATAATCCGATACGGAGCCGGCGATGTAAGCCTGTTTGAATAGGGTCTGGACCAATTCCTTGATAAAGCCCATCTTGTCTTCCTTGGGATAGACGGGCTCTATCTTCTCTTTAATTCCCGCCATCTCTCCGGCCCAGTTCACGGCGTCGTCCAAATTCCCAAGCCTGTCCACCATGTGGAGATCCACCGCCTTTTCCCCAGTATAGATCCTGCCGTCGGCAAGCTTGTTGATCCGATCCTGCTGGATGCGCCGCCCCGTTGCAACATCCCTGACGAACTGCTGATGGATCTCGTCGGCCACGCCTTGAAGAATCGACCGCTCCTGGGTGCTTAATTCACGAACCGGAGACCCCATGTCTTTAAATTCACCGCTCTTGATAACCACGGGAGTAAGGCCAATCTTCTCCATGATCTTCTGGATATTGGCATACTCCATGATCACGCCGATACTTCCGGTGATGGTACCGGGATTAGCAACGATGCCGTCCGAGGCGGACGCTGCATAGTAACCGCCGGAAGCCGCCACAGACCCAAGGGATGCAACCACTTTTTTGGTCTTCCGGGTCTTCATGACCTCCCGGTAGATCTCCTGGGAAGGCCCGACGCCACCGCCCGGGGAGTCTATCCTCAGAACAATCGCCTTGATGGACGGCGTGTCCCTGAAGGTCTTTATCTGTTGGATCACCTTTTTTGACGAGACAATGACGCCGGAAATCTCAACAATTCCGACGTTCCCCCGGGCCTGCTTGAACGTGGAAGACATGGAGGAGCGAAACAAGACCGAACTTCCCAACACCATGGCCAGAAGAACAACAAGGAAGACAGCAGCAATGGATGAGAGGGCCAGGGTGAAAAACATGAACGGATGTCGTCTTGAAAACATGGCATTTCCTTGATGGTTGGGAATAAAAAAAAGGGCCGGTTTCAGAAAAACTCCTGAAACCGGCCCAGACTCTATCTTGATTGGCGCCCCTTAAGAGCGATGGTCAAGGATGAGTACCCTACTCTTCCTCTTTTGTATCGTCACCCTTTTCCTGGGAAGCGATCTGCTCCTGAATGTTGTCCCTCAGAAGTTCACCAAAAGATGATGTAGCAAAAGAAGATGTAGCAGGCTTCAGATTCTTTGAGAAATCCTTGAAGACCACCTCGTCCTCTTCCTCATCCAAACGCTTGATGGAGAGTCCGATGCGACGCTCATCACTGTTGATGTTCATCACTCGGGCGGTGATTGTATCACCCATGTTGTAGACACCTGCAGGAGTCTTGATCTTCTCCTTGCTGATCTCTGAAACATGGACAAGGCCTTCGATACCCTCTTCAAGCTCAACAAACACGCCAAAGTCTGTAATATTGGTTACAACACCGCTGATCTCGGTTCCAACCTTGTAACGATCTTCAACCGTCTCCCAGGGATCAGGCTGAATCTGCTTGATACCCAGTGAGAAACGCTCGCTGGACTTGTCGATATCAAGGACGACCGCCTGAACAGTGTCGTTCTTCTTGTAGACTTCAGAAGGATGCTTGATCCGTTTTGTCCATGAGATGTCGGAGATATGAACAAGACCGTCGATGTCATCATCAATGCCGATGAAAAGACCGAAATCTGTGATGTTCTTGATCTTACCCTCGATAACGGTACCAACGGGGTACTTCTCGCTGATAACTTCCCAGGGATTCTCAACCGTCTGCTTGATACCCAGAGAAATTCTTCGGTTATCGGGCTTGAGATCGAGAACAACCGCCTCAACTTCCTCGCCTACGGAGACGATCTTGGAAGGATGACGAACCTTTCTGGTCCAGGACATCTCTGACACATGGATGAGACCTTCAACACCCTCTTCAAGCTCGACAAATGCGCCGTAATCCGTGAGGCTTACAACCTTACCAAGGACCTTGGAACCCATTGGGTATTTATCCTGGGCAGTCGTCCAGGGATCAGGTGTAAGCTGTTTGAGACCAAGGGAGACGCGCTCCTTCTCAAGATCGTAGGAGAGGATCTTGACATTGATCTTATCTGCAACGGAGAAGAGCTCTGACGGATGCTTAACCCGGCCCCAGGAGATATCAGTAATATGAAGCAGGCCGTCTACGCCGCCAAGGTCAACGAACACACCATATTCGGTGATGTTCTTAACAACACCTTCCATGACCTTGTCGTTTTCGATGGCACCGAGGGTCTCGGTCCTTGCCTTTTCACGCTCAACCTCAAGGATGACGCGCCTTGAAAGGACAATATTGCTTCTCTTTCTGTTGTATTTGAGAACCTTGAATGTGTAGGTCTGGCCGACCATCTCATCCATGTTTCGGATGGGTCGCAGGTCAGCCTGGGAACCCGGCAAGAATGCAGGAAGACCGATGTCAACAGAGAATCCACCCTTAACCCGGCTTGTGATAACGCCTTCGATGGTGCCGTCGTCCTCGTAGATGTCCTTAATGGCATCCCAAACCTTGACTTTGGCGGCTTTCTCTTTGGAAAGGATGACGGTTTCCGCCTCCTCGTCCCAGACTTCAACCATTACTTCAACCCGGTCGTTCAGGTTGACATCCAATACGCCTTCTTCGTCCCTGAACTCGTGAATAGAGATCTGACCTTCGGACTTGTATCCCACATCAACAAGGACATGATCCTTATCAACGGCAATAATGGTACCCGTTACAACCTGGCCTTCTTCGAAGCTGCTATAGCTTTCGTCGTAGATGCCCATCAACTCTTCCATGGTCTCTTCACCTGTAAGATTCGCCAGCGGATCTACGTTGGCTACCGGTGTTTCCATGGATTCCTCGTCTGTGTTAGACTCCTGGTCTTGGGCTGTCTCTAATTCTTCACTGTTCATTTCGTTGTTCTCGCCTGTTTCAGCAATGTTATTCATTAATAAAAAATTCCCCCTAAACAAATTTTACCTTTACCCGTGAGGATAAGGATAATTACGCCTTTATATCAGACGTAAAAATTAAAAACAATAAAAAACACAAAAAAACTGGGGGGAAACCAACTATTTATTGCCCGATTTCATGGAGAATTCGCCCAACGACCTCTTCGATTGTGAGATCTGTAGAATCGATTATAACGGCGTCATCGGCTGCTTTCAGCGGGGCCTGCTTACGTTCCGAGTCGTTCTTATCCCGCTTGGCGATATCTTTTTCAACTTCACAAAGGGGCTGATCCGAACCCTCACCGTGGCGCCTCATGGCCCGGGTGACGAGATCGGCCGACAGAAAGAACTTATGATCGGCCTTTGGAAACACCACCGTACCCATATCCCTTCCTTCAAACACGGCATCACTTTTAGTTGCGATGAGCCGCTGCATCTCCAGGAGGGCAGCCCGAACCCGGGGCTTTGCGCTGACGGTTGAGGCCAGCATGGAGATCTCCGGAGTTCGTATCCGGTCGGTGATATCACACCCGGAACTCAAGAGCTTCAAGGCACCCTCCACCGTGACAAGCTCCAGGGAAAGGGTTGACAGCAGGGTTTCCAATTCAATGTCGTCGTTATAATCGGTGCCGGTGCGCTTCACCTCAAAGGCGACCCCCCTGTAAAGCGCACCCGTATCCACATATATCCATCCCAGGCGTTGCGCCAGAGCCTTGCTGACCGTTGTCTTACCGGACCCTGCAGGTCCGTCAATGGTGATAATCTTTGCTGCCATTTTATGAAAATCTCTCCTTAACTGTTGAGCACCTGCTTCAGGGCCGCGATAAAGGTCTTATTTTCAGCATCAAGACCAGCGTTCACCCTGAGACAGGTGTCATACCCATAGGACCCCATGGCACGGACAATGACACCGTACTTCAGAAGCTCCTGAAACACCTTGGCGGCGTCGGTCTTAACGTCCACAAGAAAAAAGTTGGCCTGGGTGGGATGAACCGTAAGCCCCATTGCCGTAAGCTCGGTTTCAAGATAATCCACCCCTTCCAGCATGACCTTGATGCTCTCTTCAAGAAACACTACATCGTCAAGGGCGGCGGCGGCGGCAACCTGGGCCAGGGAGTTGACATTGAACGGCTGCCTGACCCGGTGCAAGATATCGGCAACAGATGGATCCATGATGCCGTAGCCCACCCTGAAACCGGCAAGGCCGTACGCCTTTGAAAAGGTCCTGAGACAGACGATCCTGGGATCTGCCAAGGGGGTCTCAAGGGCGTTGTAGGCGTCGGGGTCCCTGACAAATTCAGCATAGGCTTCATCCACAATCACCAGGACATTTTCAGGAACGTCCTTAAGAAACCCCTCGAAATCGGTTTTGGAAAAATGGCTACCCGTGGGATTGTTGGGATTGGTGAGAAAAACCATGCGAGTCCTGGGCGTAATTGCCCCGGCCACGGCATCAAGATCTATGGTCATGCCGTTGATCGGCGCCCGGACCGGAATCCCACCAGCGGCCCTCACCGAAATGTCGTACATGAGAAATGAAGGAAACGGCATCACGGCATTGTCTCCGGAATCAAGAAATGCATGACAGAGAATGGCAATGATATCGTCTGACCCGTTACCAATTATAATGGTATCCTGGTTTACCCCGTACTTTTCAGCAAGCTTGGCCCTGAGCCGGTGCCAGGACCCGTCTGGATACCGGTGCATATTGCCGATATTTTCCTGGACTGCGGCAACGGCCATGGGAGACGGACCAAGGGGATTTTCATTGGAAGCAAGCTTAACACTCTTTTCAATCCCATACTCCCGTTCAATCTCTTCAATGGGCTTCCCGGGCTCATAGGGGGCAATGGACAGTATCTGTTCTGATATCGTAAGTTTCATGATTCTGAAGTCGTCTCCTTATTTTTTTTAAGCCTCTTAAGTAGTTTGGATTTGCTGTTTTGTCAACTTTTATGGTAATTATGCGCCCAGAATACGCATGCTCTGCCCTGTATTTAAGCAGTCAATGCGCTATATCTGAGCAAAAATGCGCCATAGCTGCGCACCATCATATTAGGAGAACAAATGAAACCGATCACTTTGACAGGCCTTGAAAACCTGTGCCGCAGCCCCCTAAAGCTTCCAAAGGATTGCAAGATTGGACTGCTTGCCAATCCGGCTTCGGTGGACAGCAAGTTCCGCCACGCAGCACGTCTGATTAAGGACCTCTATCCGGGCCAACTCAAGGCGCTGTTCTCACCCCAGCACGGATTTCATGCAGAGAAACAGGACAACATGGTCGAGTCCGACCACACCATGGATCCGGAACTTGACATACCCGTATTCAGCCTGTACAGCAACACCCGAAAGCCGACAAAGGAGATGATGGACGCCATCGATCTTTTGATGATCGACATCCAGGATGTGGGCACCCGGGTCTACACCTTTATCTACACGATCTCCTATTGCCTTGAGGCTGCAGCCCAGTATGGAAAATCCGTGGTGATCCTGGATCGACCCAACCCTGTCGGAGGCGTCCAGGTGGAGGGCAACATCCTCGCAGAAAGCTGCGCCTCCTTTGTGGGACGATATCCCATTCCCATGCGCCACGGCCTCACCGTTGGCGAGATCGCTCTTTTGTTCAATGCAAATTACGGCATCAATGCCGACCTTACAGTGGTCCCCATGGAGAACTGGACCCGGGACATGTACTTTACCGACACCCAACTGCCATGGATCCCCCCTTCCCCCAACCTTCCCACCCCGGCTTCGGCCATGGTTTATCCGGGCCAAGTGATCTTCGAGGGAACAAATATCAGCGAAGGCCGAGGAACCACCCAGCCCTTTGAAGTGTTCGGCGCTCCCTTTATCGATACAGCCCAAATCCTTACCAACCTGACCAAGCTGAAGCGCCGAATTTCCGGAGCCGTGTTAAGGCCACTTTGTTTTCAACCCTGCTCAGGCAAGTGGGAAAACCAGGTGTGTCAAGGATTTCAGATCCACATCACCTCCCCTGAAACCTATAGGCCCTATCGAACATCCCTGGTACTCCTCCAGCAGATCCTGCAACTTCATCCTGACTTTTTCCAATGGAAAGAACCCCCCTACGAGTATGAATACCACCGGCGCCCCATGGATTTCATCCTTGGCGATGAACACCTTGCAGACCAGTTGGGAGAGTTGAACGGAATCGATGCTTTGGAAGCATCCTGGAAAGGGCCGGTAGCTGAGTTTAAAACAATGTCCGGGGAGTTTTTGTTATATGGGTGATGGCAACGACAAAAACGCCTGGAAACGGATGAGTTTCAAGGGAAACAAGGTGTGGGCCGCTGTTTCAGACACGGAAGAACTGCGGGTCGAACAGGGGAAAGTTCAGATCAAGTACAGCCTTGACCAGGAGTACGAATACCGGGTATCCCCGGACAGTCTGGCACCCGAAAGCGAGGCCGTGGCAAAACAAAAAGCCAAGACAGACAAAAAAGCGAAAATCAATGAGCCGCGATCGTTCCTCCCCAAAAAAGATCCGGCGCCGCCTGCCGTGGCGTCTCCCCCCGGGGTTATCGTCATTTATACGGATGGGGCATCTTCTGGCAACCCTGGCCCGGCGGGCATTGGAGCACTACTTTTATTTGGCGGCCATGAAAAGGAACTCAGCGAATCCATTGGCATCGCCACCAACAACATAGCAGAGCTCACGGCCATAAAGCGTAGCCTTGAAGAGCTCAAGAGAACGGACCTTCCCGTTGAGATTCACACAGACTCTTCCTATTGCATCGGCGTTCTGACAAAGGGGTGGAAGCCGAACATGAACAGCGAACTAATACATGAGATACGGGCCTTGATGCAACGGTTTGACAACATCAAACTCATAAAGACCAAAGGACACTCAGGCGTTCCGGGGAATGAAAGGGCGGACAGCCTTGCCACTGCTGCCGTAAAAAGGTAAAAAAAAAGAACCGGCTTGAACCGGTTCTTTTATTTTTAACGCTAAAAACGAGTGCAGTTACTTCTTAAGGTCTGCAAGCTCCTTCTCAAGCTCCTCGATCCTACCTTTATCGTCTTCTACGGGAGCATCTACACCCTCATCTTTCTTCCAGGTGTCTTTGAGCTCGTCGAACCCAAGATAAAGAGCCAACCCGCCACCGAGCAGAAGCACGGGGGGCAGAGCACCTGCCAGGAGCTGCAAAAATGCACCAAACCAAATCGCTATACCGATAATACCGAGAAGTACCGCAACAGCACCGCCAATCAATGTCTTCATAATCTCTCTCCTTACAGCTTTAGTGATTTTTCTTATATAGATCGATGATAATAATTTGACACTACCTGTTTTACATCTTTTAAGTGTTTCCAACTATCATATGAAACAGAGTAAATCAAGGCAATTTTTCAGACACAACTATTCTGTTGCCATCGAAAACAACCTCTGCTAAAAATGATAATTTATTTTGAACAACTGCGATTCCCGACCTTGATTGGAAGGTCAAAGGATATAATAATGAAACTTGTCTCACCCCTCAACCAATCCGTTACCAGGACAAGAAAAGCCCTACGCAACGGTATAGATGCCTTCCTCGGCCACAGAAACGACTATTTTTCCTGTTTTTATCCGGGCTGCAAGAGCCCTGTGGCCTCGTTTGTTTTGAATAAAATATTTTCACGAATTCGCTTTGACCACAAAAAAATGGACAAGCTCCGCAAACTCAACGAAAAAGGGATTGTCATCTATTCCGGAAAATACAAGACCCGGTTTGAGTTTCTCTATTTTCATTGGGCGATGAAACGGGCCGGCCTGCCCTATCCTGAGATCGGCCTGGACATTGGCTTCCTTTTTCTCACCCCGGTGAAACGGCTGATCAGAACCTTTGTTTCCCAGTTGGACCACTTTCTCCACACCTTCAGATTGAAAGACCCCTATAATTCGGGTTACATTGCAACCGAACTCACCAAAGGACGTTCAGGCTTTCTTTACCTGATAGAAAGCAAATCGTTTTATCAACATTTTCTCAACGCAAAGCCCGACCCCCTCCTGGTTCTGATCGAGCTTCAGAAAAAACAGTCAACCCCGATTTTTTTTGTTCCCCAGGCCATTATATTCAGCACGTCGCCGGTCAAGAAGACCCCCACCCTGCTGGATCTTTTTCTTGGCAGCAATGAAAAACCAGGAAAAATACGACGGTTAATCGCCCTGGTCAAAAGCCCCAAAAAAATCAGTGTCGAAATATCCGATCCCGTGAACCTGAAAGCGTTCCTTGCTCGTCCGGCCATTCAGAAACTAACCCCTGAATTCCAGGTGCAACCCCTCCGAAACCATCTGACAGACATTACGAATCGCCAAAAGCGAAGTGTTACCGGACCGGTATTGAAAACCCGGGACGAGCTGTTCCAGGATATCCTGACCGACAGGAACCTCCAAGAATTCATGAAAGAGCATGCAAACTCAAATGAAGAGCCCCTGGTCAGCACCCGAAAAAAAGCCACAGCCTACCTTAAGGAGATTGCGGCAAGCTACAACCTCAACACCATCTATATGTTTGCAACGGTGCTCAACTGGATCTTCAAAAACATATTTGAAGGACTTGTGGTGGACCAGGACGGGTTGGACAAAATCAAGGAGGCGTCCAAGCGAGCCCCCCTGGTCCTTGTTCCTTGCCACAAAAGCCATCTGGACTACCTGCTGCTCTCCTATGTCATGTTCAAGCACTCCATGCCCTGCCCCCACATCGCCGCAGGAAAGAACCTGTCCTTCTGGCCCCTGGGCCCCATCTTCCGTGGCGGCGGTGCCTTTTTCCTGAGGCGCACCTTTAAGGGAGCCGTTCTCTATTCGAAAATATTTTCCGCCTACATCGAAAAATTGCTCTCCGAGGGCTTTAACCTAGAGTTTTTCATCGAGGGGGGACGATCCCGGACCGGAAAGCTCCTCTCCCCCAAGCTCGGATTTCTCTCCATGCTTCTCAAGGCCCAGCAAAACGGAACATGCGACGACCTGCTCTTTGTTCCCATCTATGTGGGCTACGACCGGGTCCTTGAAGAGGATGCCTATCTCCATGAGATCGAGGGGGGAAAGAAGAATCCTGAGAATCTTTCCCAGCTCATCCGGGCCCGGAAGTTTCTCAAGAAAAAATACGGCAAGGTCTATATCAATTTTGATGAACCCATTTCCCTGAAGGACTATATCGAGGAGAGCGGCTTCGGCCGGAACGAACTGGATGAGGCCGGCCACAAGCAGGTATGCCAGGGCATGGGGTACAAGCTTGTCAACTCCATCAACTCCATCTCCATCGTGACCCCCCACGGTATCATCGCAAGCTGTATCCTGAACTCCCCGGGAAACAGGATCTCGTACAAGGAACTCATGTTCAGGGTCGACGCCTACATGAACCTGTTGACCTTCTTTGGTGCAGAGCTTGCCGACACCCTGACCATTGACCCGGATCTTGCTTTCAACCACGTGGTCCACGCCTTTTTGTCTAGAAAATTCATCGAACTTGCCGACGAGTCAGACACCGACATCAACGAGACCACCCGGTTCATCGTCAAGGACAACAAGCGTCCCATCCTCGAATATTACAAAAACAATGCCATCTCATTTTTCGTTCCTGCAGCGTATACAGCCATTGCGATTCTAAGGACAGACACCTTCCAGTTTTCATCCCAGGATCTTGCCGACACCTATGGTTTTCTCCAGGACCTGTTTGTGGATGAGTTCTCCTTTGATGAAGAGATAACCTGCGAGGGTCATATCAACCACTGTCTCAAGGCCTTTATGGAAGACGGTATCATCGTTCCCAACCAGGCACTGCCCGACGCCTTTAACATGACCAGCGAAGGATTTAGAAAGCTTAAACTCTTTTCAAGCCTCCTAAACCCCTTCCTTGAGTCCTACAAGGTGGCCCTGGTCCATTTCGAAACCTATCCCAAGGGCAAATTCGATGCCAAGGACAGAGTCAAGAAAATCCAGTCCATGGGAATGAAGATGTATAAACGCGAAGACATCGTCCTCAAGGAGTCCCTGTCCAAGGTCAACTATATCAACGCCTGCACCTGTTTCATGAACAAGGGTATAGAAGGATATGAAAACATGGAGCAGATCCGGACCTACAAGGAGATCATCGACGGGTTTCTTGAGCTTGCAGCGGTGAACCGCCCATGAAGGCGCTGATCCTTGCGGCAGGTTTCGGCACCCGGCTTCTGCCCTACACCCGGACACGGCCCAA
Source organism: Desulfobacterium sp. (assembly GCA_016342325.1). Lineage (GTDB taxonomy): Bacteria > Desulfobacterota > Desulfobacteria > Desulfobacterales > Desulfobacteraceae > Desulforapulum. The sequence goes on along the minus strand of JAEINR010000058.1, from coordinate 15,723 downwards.
ACCGCTCTTCACCCTGGCAGGCAAGTCCGTCCTCGGGATCACCATTGAAAAGCTCATGGGGATCGGCTGCACCGATATCGTTGTCAACACCCACCACCTCCACGGGCAGATCGAGTCGTTTATCCGGAAGGCAGGCTTTGGGGTGCCGGTCCACACCCGGTACGAACCGTGTATCCTTGATACCGGGGGCGCCATAAAAAACGTTCGGGATATCATGGGATCCGCCGATTTCATGGTGATCAACGCCGACATTGTCACGGACATCGACCTTAAATCGGTGTGGCAATTCCACTGCAACGGAAACTGGCCGGCCACCCTTGTTCTCCATGACCGCCGGGAATTCAATAAGGTTGAGATCGACGACCAGGGATTTATCTCAGGATTCATGTCCGACAACGCCGGCGGTAAGGGTGTGAACGGCGCATCCCTGCTCGCCTTCACCGGCGTCCAGGTGCTGGGGCCTGGCATTTTTGACCACATGCCTGAAAAAGAGGTGTTCTCGAGCATCGAGGTGTTTGAAAACCTTGCCCAAAAACAGGGATTTGTGCGGGCCTATGTGGCAGACGCTCCCTTTTGGGAGGACATGGGCACCCCGGACGCCTACCAAAAGACCGCCCTCAGCTTTCTTGCCCTGGCAGGGTTTGACCATGGGGATGAAATTGACCATGGGGATCAAGATCCGAAAAGCGTCCGTGTCGCCCCCCTTGCCGGGGACGGATCCGACAGGAAATGGTTCCGTGCATCAAAAGGGGATCGCTCCCTTGTGGTTTCAGACCACGGCATCTGCACGGATGACCCTGTCTGTGAAATCGACGCCTTCATCACCCTGGGCAACCACCTTTATTCAAAAGGGGTTCCCGTGCCAAAAATCCTGGCCCAGGACCGATTCTCCGGCATGGTGGCCCTGGAGGACCTGGGGGACACCCACCTTGCAACCGTCATACACTCCCTGACCTCAAAAGCTGCGGTAAAGGAGTGGTATTGCCGGGTGGTGGACCGTCTCATTGACTTTTCCCTCAAGGGGATAGAGGGGTTTGATCCGGGCTGGGCCTTCCAGACCCCCACCTACTCCCGGGAGCTGATCCTGGAAAAGGAGTGCGCCTATTTTACGGAGGCCTTCCTCAAGGGATATTTGAATCAATCCCCCCCCATGGCGCTCCTGACCCCTGAGTTTGAGTATATTGCAGACCAGGCCCTCAAAAGCACGTTCCAGGGATTGATGCACCGTGATTTTCAATCCAGAAACCTCATGGTAAAGGATGGAGAGATCTTTTTCATCGACTTTCAATCCGCCAGGCAAGGCCCCCTGGAGTACGATCTTGCCTCTTTGTTGATCGATCCCTATGTGGGGCTTGACCCAGGAATCAAAGAGGAGGTCCTCCACCATTGTGTCCGTACCCTGGCCCGATCCATTGACGTGGACACCCAGGGATTTATCCGATGCTTTCGCCACTGCTGCATCACAAGGAATCTACAGATTCTTGGTGCATTCAGCTTCTTAAGCATGGTAAAAGGAAAACATCGGTTCAAGGCGTACATCCCAGCAGCTGTTTCAACCCTGAAAACCGCAATCGGTTACCTGGAAAAAGATAAAATATCCACGCTGAATGGCGTGATAGCAACACTATAAGGAGTTTCAATGGAAAAATTAGAATTGATGATCAACGGCCTCCCGGGAAATCTGGCAATGACAATCGCATCCCACGTCATCACCGACGACAGGTTCACCCTTGTCCCCTTCTCCCTGACAGGCCCTGAAATAGAGGCTGACACCCACACCATCGACGGCGTCGAGGTAAGGTTGGTCAAGCCCGGAGAACGCGATGGATTGATCAAAGAGATAATTGAAGCGCATCCGCGGTTCATCACCATTGATTACACCCACCCCACGGCCGTAAACGCCAACGGCGAATTTTACGTGAACAACGATCTTCCCTTTGTCATGGGAACCACGGGCGGGGACAGGGAAAAACTTTTAGCCACGGTAAGCAAGGGCAATATTCCGGCCCTGATCGCCCCCAACATGGCAAAGCAGATCGTTGGATTCCAGGCCATGATGGCGTATGCAGCCACAACCTTTCCGGATCTGTTCAAGGACTACTCCCTCACCGTAGAGGAGAGCCACCAGCAGGCCAAGGCAGACACCAGCGGAACGGCCAAGGCAATGGTCGGGTACTACAACCGCCTGGGTATTCCCTTTTCAGAAGATGAGATCGAGAGGGTCAGGGATCCTGAAATCCAGAAGGGCCAATGGCAGATTCCGGAAGCACACCTTTCAGGCCATGCATGGCACACCTACACCCTCACCTCAGGGGACGGGTCAGCCAGTTTTCAGTTCAAGCACAACATCAACGGCAGAAAGATCTATATCGACGGCACCCTGGACGGCGCCCTGTTTCTGAACCAACGATTGATCCACGGCACCCCGGATGAAACCCGGGGCAGGGTATATACCATGATCGATGTTCTCAAGCTCTCAAACCAGTCTTAACAGCGGGACGCCCCTTGAGTACCTACTATAAATTCCTGTTGATACTGATTGCCCTGGCCTATCTGGCCAGCCCCATTGATCTCATCCCGGATCTTTTTATACCGTTTCTGGGATGGGTCGATGACACCTTTCTCATCGGCCTTGTCATCTACTATCTGAGGTTTGGCAAACTGCCAAAGATCTTTTACAGGGATTCTGGGCAACGGGCCGACCATGCACAACAGCCCGGCTCTTCCACAGAACAATCATCGTCTTCCGGGGAAAACGCCTCGCAATCCCAGGAAAGGCCAAAGCTGCTGCCCCACGAGATCCTTGAAATCGACAAAAACGCAACCCGGGAAGAGATCCAGGCCGCTTACAGGGGCCTGGTAAAACAATACCATCCCGACCGGGTTGCCCACCTGGGAAAAGAGCTCCAGACGCTTGCCAACCAGAAATTCATCGAGATCAAAGAGGCCTACACCCGAATGATGAAAGGGTAGCGCTTCTATCCCGGGCGGGTCGTTTAACGGATGGGACGGGCCTAAAGCAAAAACTTAATCCCGTTCCCGGACAATCATAACGGAACAGGGTGCCTTGTGGGCGATTCGTTTTGCCACGCTCCCAAAGAGCACCAGTTCCACTCCGGAAAGACCGTAGGCCCCGAGGATAACAAGATCAATGGTTTCATCCAAAAGGTAATTAAGAATTTCCGAAGAAACGTGGCCGTCCTTGACGGCAATGACATGGTCCAGGTTGGGATCGATCTTGCTTGCGTACTCTTCAACCATCTGGTCTTCAAGCTTCTGGACAAGGGCCTTGGAAGATTGTTCTGGAATGGCGATGTCGATGTCCGTGACCAACGGATTGACAACCGGCGGAAGCACGTGGAGAAGGTGAAGCTGGGCGCCGAACTTTTCGGCCATTTCCATGGATGCCTTAAATGCATCGTCTGAATTTGATGAAAAATCCACGCAACATAGTATTCTCTTGATCGTCATTAAATAGCCTCCCTATGATAAAGCATTAATTGACAACAAGGCATTATAGCTCTTTACATACGAATAGATCCCGTTTCTTTTAAAAAATGTTCAGTTAAGGTAATGGATGGGCAGGGTCGCAATCCGCTGCACCACATCCGCAAGCTTGGTCTCCATGGCTTTCAGGGTACGGCTCTGGGCATTTTTGCTCTCCCTACCCGAAGCCACCAGTCCCTCAATGGTTTCGATTTCAACATCACACACCTTGAACCGGGCCAGAAGCTTGTCACGGAAATCCCGCGAAATGGCGCTTACAAGCGGTGTGAGGTAGTCGTTGGTGACAGCAGCCCTGTAGTCGGAAAGATGACAAAACACAGACCGAAGGGCCTCCCTCTTGATTCTTGCTTCTGCGGCGTTCAAGGCGATGGGACCGGACCGGGGGGCTCTCTTTTTCATCACCCTTGCAAGGATTTCGGCAAGGGTGATGAATCCGAACCGCGCCATGGAGTCAAACCGGATCCTGGCACTGTACCGGGTTGCAAACCCGGCCTTTGGCAGGCTCAACCCAAGGATGCCCCGGATGGACCGAATATCGATGGGATCCGTGGCCGCCTCCTTAAAAAGCGCTGTTTCCGGCATCTGGTCGACAATGGCGGCGAACTCCATTGAGATCTCACAGGGGTTAATGTCATAGGAGCGATAGAGCGCCTTGAAATAGCTTTCAATGGCATGTTCCTGGTCCCGGGCAAACCCCGCGATCCCAGCGCTAACGGTCTGGGTCATGAATGTATCAAGGGACGCTTTGAACTCCTGGAACATGAGATAAAGGGTGTTTTCAAACCCCTGGTCCACGAGATGGGTTTCATACCGTGACAGATCCGTTCCGTATCCTTTGATGAAACGGGTGACCGCCTTGGCAAGGGTACCCGTTTTGGGGTCAAAAAGTGTTTCAGCTCCGGCTTTGATCTCCTTTTCAAGGACCTCCACCGCCCCCTCCATTGAGTTGTCCATGATGGCCTCAAGCTTCCGGGTCCGTTCAAGCATCTCCTTTAGTCTGTCCATTGCCGTCACAGCCTTGGAAAGATCGGAAGAAAGCAGGTCCGTGAACAGCGACAGCCGCTGTTCAGCATTGACGGCAATCTGCCGAACCCGTTCCATGGGATTGGCAACGGCAAGGTAAAACCCCTCGGTGTCGAGTCTCTGGGCAAGCCTTTTGTCAAACCCTTGGGTCATGGCGGTGGTGTAATCGACAAATTCCGGATACTCGTTCCAAAACCCAAGGGTTTTCCTGCTTTTCCGGGACAAGGTTGTTTTGGCCCGGGTGAACAGGTTGTAGAGGGAAGAAAACGTATAGAGCTCCGGATCTTTTTTTATGTAGGTCAGCTCCCGTTTGATCCGTGTTTCAACCCCCAGAAGATCGTCCAGGTTCTCATGCTCGTTCAGATCGGCGTTCACGACAAAGACGATATTCTCCATCAGCCCCATGGTCTGGATGAGCCTGAGAAAATTGATGTCGGCCTGCCTCAGCCCAAACCGGCTGCTGATAAGGTAGATGATCATGTTGGCCGACGTGAGGTAGTCCTGGATCTGGGCCATGTGCGCGGGATTGGTTGAATCGCTGCCCTGGCAGTCGGCGATCTCGATCTTAGGATCGAGGCCCTTGGCAGTCACCTCAAGTTCCACATCCCTCACAAAAAAGGCCACGGCGTCGTCTCCGGTGAACCGCTTGTGCGCTTCAAAATGGGATCCTGAGAATTCGAGGCTGGAACGGTCCGCCTTTACAAGATCCTTTACCGCTTCAAATCCGTCCACTGCCCTTGTGATGGTGACGGATTCCGGTCGAATTCCGGCGTCAGTTACCGATATGTTTGAAAAAATCTCCTGGTTAAAGGCGGACAAAAACGTCCGGTCCTTCTCCCGCCTCAAATCAAACCCGGGAACGTCCCCTGTTCCGGGGCGGCTCTTTTCTGGAAACAGGAGAAGCGCCTGTTCAATCTCCCGGTTGATCTCGTCCCATGATTTCAGGAAGATCCGCGCCTTCAGGCGCTCGCCCTTCCTGACCCGGGTAACGATGGAGGTAACCACCCCAGCCCCCCGCTTCAACAGATCATCCTTAAGCCAGGCGTTGACAAAGGTGGTTTTGCCTGATTTTATGGCGCCCACCACAGCGATCCTCAATGTTCCGGACCGGATTCTTTCCGGAAGGGCGCAACAGAGCTTTACTGCGTCATCAGCATTGTCGTCGTACATTCCGGGAATTTCTCGCATGGTCTCAAGGATCAAAGCGAGGTCCGAAGCAATTGTCTCGATGTTGTCTAGGATTTTTTCATTGATCGTCATAAACTAAATGTCAGGCCTGTCCAGCAGGGTCGGAAAGAGTACCAATTTGCATCATGGTCTGTTCCCACCTCATACTAATGTCGGTTTTAAAAAGAATCTCCTCGGAAATGGCAAGGGTCAACCAGGCGCTGTCCTTGATTTCGCTGTCAAGCTGCATAGGACCCCAGCCTGCGCATCCAAGCAGAATGATGAAATTTTCCGGACCCTTGCTCATTGCAACGGCTTCTAAAATGTCCCGGGTGTTGCTCAACCCTAACCAGGGCGTTATGTTCATGCACCCGTGCCAGTGGAACGGAGGGCCGTGGAGAACAAAAACCCCGCTCGGTTGAACCGGACCTCCCAGGTGAATCTGGATCGAATCAATCGAGTCGTCGAAATCGATTTTAAGATCCTCAAACAATTCCCGGCCCGTCAAGAGCGGGTGTATCCGGTTAATGATGAATCCCAGCGCCCCGGTTTCGTTATGTTCGCACATGCAGGTTACAGTCTGGGCAAAATTCGGGTCGGGAAGTCCGGGCATGGCCATAAGAAAGTGACCTTTTAAGTGCCCTGTAGTTTTATCAGACATCTGTTTGCTCCGTATTTAATCTTGACATAAACCCCATTTGTATCAGATTATTAAATAGCAAAGTAATTATCAATGTTTTTTATCTTATTTATACCCCTGAAGTTGCAGGGATGGGATCAGCCATGGAAGAGACCAAGTTTAACATTGGGGATTTACACAGAATCTCCAACAGCGTGCCGGGAAACAAGGAAGGGGGCAGGAAAGACAAACCCTCCGAAGGTTTTGACACCATTCTCGAAAACACCCTGGCCGACAACGCTCCCGGGGAGGCGCTCACCGATACAAAAAAATACGAGCCGTCATCCCTTGGGGAAATTTACGCCCCTGTACCGACCATGCCCATGGACGACACAATCCTTGACCTTCCAACCGGCATCGACACAGCCCTGGATCTGTTCCAACGCTACACCGAACTTCTCGGGGATGCCTCAAAGAGCCTCAGGGATATCGCTCCCACACTCACGGACCTGACCCAACAGACCCAGCGCCTGGCAGAACAGGTTCAAGACGCGCCTTCCACTGACACCCGCCTGGTCGCCATCATTGATCACATGCTTTCAACAGCGACCCTTGAACAGTTCAAGATGGAACGGGGCGACTACATCGACCGTTAAAGCCTGACCCGACAGGCCGGAAATCAGAACGAAGAAGATAGAATCACTGCTTGAGCCTTCCATAGACATCCTCAAACCGGACAATATCATCCTCCCCAAGGTAGGTGCCTGACTGAACCTCGATGAGTTCCAGGGGGACCCGTCCGGGATTTTCCATCCTGTGCATCACTCCCAGGGGAATATAGATGGACTCATCCTCTTTCAAGAGAATCTCCTTATCATCCTTTGTGATGATGGCCGTACCCGAAACAACGGTCCAGTGCTCGGCCCGGTGATAATGTTTCTGAAGGGACAACTTGGCGCCGGGCTTCACCGTAATCCGCTTGACCTGGAACCTGTCGGAACTGTCCACAGACTCGTAGCATCCCCAGGGTCTGTAGATCTTTCTGTGGCCGATGGCTTCTTCCCTTCCCTCCTTCTTCAGGGCCTGGACCAGGGCTTTAACGTCCTTGACCTTGCTTCTGGAAGCCACCAGCACGGCATCCTTTGTCTCGACCACCACATGGTCTTCAAGGCCCACAGCTGCAACCAGTCGGCTCTCGGAATAGAGATAGGAATTTTTGACATCAGAGAGCAGCACATCCCCTTTGACCACGTTGTTGTTCCCATCCTTGTTTCCGGTCTTCCACAGGGCATTCCAGGAACCCAGATCGTTCCATCCCGCCTCAAAGGGAATCATCACCCCTTTTTCCGTATGTTCCATCACAGCGTAATCGATTGAGTCGGAGGGAGACCGGGCAAAACTGTCTTTGTCAAGCCTGAAAAAGTCCAGGTCTTCCTGACCCTTTTCCATGGCAGTCCTGCAGCTTTGGACGATATCGGGGACAAAGTGCTCAAGTTCCTTGATGATGGCGGACGCCTTGAACATGAACATCCCGCTGTTCCAGCAGTAGTCTCCTGAAGACAGGTAATCCCGGGCAGTTTCAAGATCCGGCTTTTCGACAAAGGCCTGGATGGAACAGACATGGGAGGCACCTTCCATCTGAGCGCCTTTTTTTATGTAGCCATAGCCTGTTTCCGGGGCGTCCGGAACAATACCAAAGGTGACAAGATCACCGTCGTCGGCATGGACCTTACCCTGGGTAATGGCCAGGTGAAAGTTTGATATATTTTCGATGACATGGTCCGCCGGCAGCACAAGGAGCACCGGGTCATTACCATGGGTAAGGGCCTTGAGTGCGGCGATGCAAATGGCCGGTGCCGTGTTTCTGCCAACAGGTTCAAGCAGAATGGAGCATGGGTTTATATTGATTTGCCGAAGCTGTTCGGCAGCCATGAACCGATGCTCTTCGTTGCAGACGACAAGGGGGTCTGAGACGGCATCATGCTGTTTCAGTCTCAGCACCGTGTTCTGAAGCATGGTATGTTCATCGGTGAGACACAGCATCTGTTTCGGGTAGAGTTCCCGGGACAGGGGCCACAGCCTGGTGCCGGAACCTCCGGCAAGTATTACAGGTGTAATCATATCTGCTCCTTATCTGCTTAGAATTAGCGGTAAACGTTAGTTTAAATATTACACTTTCGCGGTTTATGCAAGGAGAAGCGTCCTAGGAAAACCGGCTTTAGTGTTGATTCAAGCGTTGACTTTTCCAGCGACACCTTTATATTGTCTCTCCTTTACGGCTTAAAACAACACAGGCGGATGAACACCATCGGCCCAGGCAACCAAACAGAGGTAAAACCCTTTCCATGATCGACACAATCAATGCGCTTAAAGAAAAAATCCACACCCTTGAAGCGGAACTCAAGACCCCCTCTTCCAATTCCCAGCGTTATTCAGGCCTTTTCAACAGGATCCTGGACGCTGTGTACATCCTCGATTATTCCGGGAATTTCATTGATGCAAACCGTTCAACCCTGAGGATGCTTGGCTACTCAATGGCGGAGCTCAACGCCCTCAACTTTTTCGATCTCATCCCCATGGCGCAGATGACCTTTGCCAAGGACATTCTCATGGACAGGAACAAGATGACCGACTTCACCGAGTCCATCGTTTTTTCCGTCCAGCGAAAAGACGGTGCCCACATCTGGATAGAAACAAAGGCAAGGATCGTCTTTGAAGCCGACATTCCCGTGGAGATCCACGGCATTGCCGTGGACATCACCCAACGAAAGAAACGTGAGATCGAACTGAAGAAACAGGAAGACGACCTGAAGCTTGCCTTGAACGGTGCGGACTTGGGCGTCTGGCACTGGAACATAGAAACCGGAACCGTGTCCGTGGAAAAGGAATGGGGCGAAAAAATGGGACTCTCCGCCACCCAGACCCTTAATTTCGATACCTGGGAAGAGTGGATTCACCCCGAGGACCGGGAGCTTATTAAACAAAGTTTTATCAATCATTTGCGAAAAGAATCCGACAGTTTCCAGGTCGAGCACCGGCTCAGGACCTGTGACGACAATTGGATCTGGGTCACCAGCCGTGGCAGGATTGTTGAAACCGACGAATCCGGAAGGGCCTTGCGCATGGCCGGCACCTACCATGACATCTCCTACCGCATCCGGATGGAGGGCGCCCTTCGAAAACGCCAGGCAGAGCTCCAGCAAAAATCCCTTCACCTTGAAGAGTCCAACACGGCCCTGAGGGTACTCCTGAAACAGAGGGAACACGATCGTAAGGAACTTTCCGACAACGTGGTCTCCAACGTCAAGGAACTGGTGCTTCCCTATCTGGACAAAATCGTTGCCCAGCCCCTTACCGAGAAACAGTCGGCCTATCTGGGGGCGGCCAGAACCACCCTCAACGAGATCGTATCTCCCTTTGCAAGGAATCTTGCCTCCAAGCTCCACAACCTGACCCCCATGGAGATGCGGGTCGCAGGCCTTGTGAGACAGGGAAAGACCACAAAGGAGATCGCCGAAATTCTCAACCTTTCCAAGGGCACCATTGATTTCCACCGGGACAACATCCGGACAAAAACCGGCATCAAGAATCAAAAAATCAACCTCAGGACCCACCTGCTCTCCCTTTCCTGATCCGGGAATACCAGACTGAAATATAGGGTTTTTCCCCATATTACCCCTATATTCTTCCTGTATTGTCTTTTTCCCCCATTGTGACATCCTCTGACGTCTCCACCGGCACCGGCCAAAAACCGTGCAGGTATAAAAAGACGATGACTATTCAAACTTTTGCAGGAACGGATGATGATGATGATGATAAAACGAGTGTTGGTGTTTTTACTGATGATGACCTCCCACACAGCCTTTGGGGGAATGGTGGACAACTACGGAACAGGATCAAAGGCAACTGCTTTGGGCGGCGCTTTCTCAGCCAAGGCAGATGATCCTTTTGCGGTTTACTACAACCCGGCCGGGCTTGCGGGAATCGAAAAAACCATGATCAGTGCCGGCGCCCTGGTGGTCAGCCCGGACATGACGGTCAGCGACTTCACGGTCCAGGGCGGCATCTCCGCCCAGGACCCCCGGCTCCAGGTGCCTTCGGAGTTCGCTAACAAGACCAAAAGCCTTGTCAGCCCCCACCTGGGTTTTGCCATGCCGGTAAACGACCGATTCGTCTTTGGCGTTGCCGCCTATGCCCCCTATGGCATGGAGATCGAATGGCAAGAGGATCTCGCCACCACCCCCGGGGGCTACAACTCATTTAATTCCTACTACGTCAGGGAGGTGATCACCCCATCCCTTGCCTACAAGTTCTCGGACCGTGTCTCCATCGGTGCCGGCGTCTCCCTGGGCCGGTCAAAAACTGGCAACGACTGCTTTGGTGCAAGCTTTGGCGGGCTTCGGAACGAAGCCGCCCTGAAAGATGACTTCAACTATTCCTTCAACCTCGGCATCATGGTTGCCCCCGTGGACAGACTGACCCTTGGCCTTACCTACCGGGGCAGAACCGCTACCGATTTTGAAGGAGACCTGACCGTTGCCGGCATGGGCACCGTGGCCCGGGTGGAACTTGAGTACGACCATCCCGAACAGGTCCAGGCGGGTATCTGCTATGTGGCAGGCAAGAACAAGACCCTCTCCCTTGAAGTCGATGTGGTGTGGACCAACTGGAGTATCAACCAAAGCCAGGCCCAGCGCCTGACCTTTGCAGAGGGCATTTACCAAGCGGTCCATCTGCCAAAAACCTGGGACGACACCGTCCCCAGGAACTGGGAGGACACCACCCAGTTCAGGTTTGGAGCCGAATGGCAGGCGTTGGATTGTCTCGCCCTGAGACTCGGCTACTTCTATGATCCCACGCCCGTACCCGACACCTCCATGGATTTCATCTGGCCCGATGCAGACAAGCATACCTGGTCCTGGGGTGCCGGATATGCGTTCGGCAACTACACCCTTGACTCGGTGTTTTCCTACTCCAGAACCGATGGCAAACGCTATATCGACGGCACCAGCGACAGCCTCAACCATAGCTACAACAACCCCATGAACCCCAGCGATCCCGCTTTGGTAAGCTTTAATGCAGAAGGCGAAGTGTGGAGCTACGGCATGACCTTGAGCTATCGTTTCTAGGAAATCGGTAAAAAAGCGACCACAAGGGTAATATCATCTTCCTGGGCCACGGTCTTCTGAAATTGCCTGACCGAAAGGGTAATGGCTGAGACCATCTCCTCTGCCGAGGAACCGGCGTATTGGCGGATCAACTCTTTCAGCCGGTCCTTACCGAACATTTCCCCGTCCGGATTCCTGGCCTCCCATATGCCGTCGGTTCCAATGACAAGGACCTGGCCCAAATCCAGTTGTGTCAGGCTGTTTTCATGGTATAAAAAGTCACCGTCCACCCCCAAAGGCATCCCCTTGCCCATGAGTTCCACAAAGCTGTCGGCAGCCGGATCATACAGAAAGGCCGGATCGTGTCCGGCCCTGATCCACCTGAGCTGCTTGGCAGCCGGAATGATTTCCACATAAAAAAGGGTCATAAACTGGCAGGTGACCTCGGTATCCTGGCAAAGCAAGCGGTTGACTTCAGTCATCATCTCAGACAGATTTCCAAGTTGGCCGACACGACACCGTAGAAAGGCCCTGGCCGTTGCCATGAGCAGGGCGGCAGATACCCCATGGCCGGAGACATCACCGACGGCAATACCCAGGGATTCAGTTCCATGCCGGTGAAGCCGGATGAAATCATAGAAATCACCCCCGGTTTCATCGCAGTAGATGCTTGTGGCCGCAACATCAAGCCCCTTTATCTCCGGAGGGGTTCGGGGAAGAAGGCTTTGCTGGACATTTCTGGCAACATCCAGTCCCTGTTTCATGCGAAGGCTTTCTTCCAGGGCTGGCACCATTCGGTTAAACCGCTGCCCAAAGATCCCCAACTCGTCCCGGGTTCGGATATCCACCCGTGCGCTGAAATCACCAGCGGTCAGAAGTTCGGAGGCATCAGCCAGCTGCTTAATATTCCGGGTAACATACCGGGATAGAAGCGTGGCCAGCACAATCATGCCCAAGATAACCCCTGAAAAAACAAAGGTGGTTATTTTGATCTCTTCCCTGAAACGCTCCTGAACATATTTTTCCCTGCCCGTTGCTTCTAAAATAAGGTCGGCCCTGGGAACAACCAGCAGCAAGGAGGTCCCGTTGCTACTGATGGGGCAGTAGGCCATAAGGCTCTCTTCTCCGTCATAGGAAATCTCCCTGACCCCGGACCGGCCTGCGGTCAAGTCCACCCCCATCTGCTCAAGCCGGCCAGAATCCTTGAATGACAACCACCGGGGGCCAGGGCTGAAGTTCCAGCCATAGCGATGGTCTCCCTGGTAGCCTTCATCGGCAATGATTCGAATGCCAGGGCCGGAACCTGATCTTTTCTCCGGCTTTACAATGAAAGATGCCACACGGTTTGACAGCATCCGAATCTGTTCATTTCCATGGAGCACCACGTTCACCGGCACCATAATGGCAGTCACGCCGGCAAACCAGCCATCCGGTCCATGGACAGGAAAATAGACCGGAAAGGCCATGGAACCCGTCAGGGGATCGGGACCGGGATCTCCCCATACCGCCTCTCCCCCCGTCTTTGCGAACCGGTACCATTCGGTCTGCCGGGCATCATAAGGCATTGCCTCGTTTACACCCGGGTAAACAGTCTGGACACCGTTTTCCAGGGCAATGATCTGCCACAGGAATACCCCACGGGAGTGTTGCTTCAACGCCCGGTATACCCCGGTCATGGATGAAAGTCGCTCTTTTATCCGGCCTGCCTCTCCACTATCCATGGCAGGTGGAAGACAAAAGGTCTGCCTGTCATGGGAAACCTGAATCGGCTTACATCTTCCCCTTCCTTCTCTTTTGCAATATACGGAAGATGGCATGTTGATGCCTTCAGGCGGTTCGATGATGCGATCAAAAACAGACCCAAAAGAGTCCGTCCCTGGGCTGTTCAGCCGCCTCTCGATTTCCGCCGCTTGCACCTGGAGGGCCATTACAACCAGATCGCCTTCACACTTGAGCTTACCTGCATGGCCCTCCACCAGACGCTGAAGCGTTCCAGTGGCCTGCTGGATCAGCGATTTTCGTGCTTCCATAGCCAGTTCATCGCCCAAGTCCAAAATAATGCGATGGCCGTTCCACCGAAGTAAAAGCATGGGAAGAATAGAAATACTCAATAACAGAATCAGCATTTTTCCACGAATTCGCATAATAATCCAATGTTATGGGAGACGATCCATTCCCTTGTACTTGGGAGAGGGTTCAGCTGATGATGAGTTCAACGAACCGGGGCGGCTGGCCATCCTTGAGTTCCACAAGTCCCCGGTTTGAGATGTGGAGCTCTCCCAGAACCACCAGGCCCAGAAGGCTCAGGGTCATCTCCATGGATTCATGGACGCACCCGGCTTCTTTCATGGCCGCTTCAACGGCATCCACCTGGTCTGCCGCCGTTTCAATGGAATCAAGGCTCATGAGCCCTGCCAGGGGAAGGGCCATATGCCCTGTCACCTTGTTATCCGTGACAACGGCGGTTCCGCCCTTTGAGTCAATCACGGCATTGGCGGCAAGGGCCATGGCGGCATCGTCCGTACCGATCACAAGCAAATTGTGGCAATCGTGGGAAACCGTTGACGCATAGGCTACCCCCGGTTTCATGCCCGTGCCCGAGACAAACCCCAATGATTTGGGATGGGTGATCTCCCCTTGGGCTGCGTGGCGATAGAACATGCCGATCTTGGCAATATCCTTCCCCGGATCAGCCTTGAGTTCTCCTGATTGGGGAACCATGTCGGCGGTTTCCGCGGTTGTGTACACCATTCCCGGAACGATGCCCATCACCCGCACTGTTAAGGGCGTGGTACCGGCCACCGGAATGGAAAAGTCCCCTGGCTTGAGGGAAGAAAGATGCACCGTGTTCACCGCCCATTCAGGATAGTCAAATGGCGCCATGTTAACGGAAAGGACGCCCTCTTTTGCTACGGTGACACCGTCGCTGATAACCCTGTGGAGATTGAAGGACTGAAGGTCGTCCATGAGAAGAATGTCCGCAGCCCTTCCAGGCGTAAGGGATCCGATCCACCGGGACTTCTCCAACAGCTGGGCCGGGTTGATGGTGACCATCTGAATGGCCTGGATGGGATTGATGCCCAGGGATACCGCCTTTCGCAATACCCGGATCAAGTGACCTTCATCCCTGATGGTGGCAGAGGTCACGTCATCGGTCACCAGGGTGAAGAACCGTGTGTCCATACCGGGATTATCAGTGACGGCGGTGATCAAGTTGGGAAGATCGAGCCAGGCGGAACCGTACCGCTGCTGGACATACATGCCGAGCTGGGCCCGCCTCAAGGCCCCGGCAGAGGTGGTGGATTCATGGCAGGAGGTCATGCCTGAAGCGATAAAGGCGTTCAATCCGGCGTTCAGGTCCTCTCCGGCATAGTGGCCGGTGAGGACACGGCCTGCACGGATCCCCTCCCCTGTGATGTCGTGGACCGTGGGATCTCCGAATATAACCCCGGGAAAATTCATCTGCTCTCCCTGTAATTCAGCCCACCCCTTTTCATACCCGGTTCTCACCTCCTTGGGACCGATAACGGCACCGGCATCCTCCATCCCCGGCAGGGAGGGAACGCACACCGGCATGGCCGTGAGCACCTTAAGGGGAATTCCTTCTGAGCTCTGCTTAAAGAGTTCCACCGCCCTCAGGCCAAGCACATTGGTCATCTCATGGTTATCAGGGCAGATGGTGGTGGTGCCATGGGGCAGGACCCCCGCGGCAAAGGAGCGAAGATCCACCATGGAGCTTTCAACATGCATATGGGAATCGATGAGCCCGGGTGCAAGATACCGGTTTTCGGCATCGATGATCTCGGTGCTTTCATCGGTCATGATGTGGGAGGCATCCCCCACCAGGGCAATAAACCCCTTGTATACAGCCATATCGGTGTTTGACTGGATCTGTGCCGTTACCACATTGACAAGGCGTCCATTCCTGATAACGAGATCGGCCAGCCGTCTTCCCATGGCAACGTCTGCAAGCTCCCTTGCCACCTGATCGTAGGCAAATCGTTTATATTTTTCTGACATATGGGTACTCCATTATTATGGTTTCAGTAACAAATTATTCATCTGGCATTTGTTAGTTTTACCAAACTTCAAGGACGACTACAATACCAATGCGCTTACTGGGTAAATCACCGACTGAGGTGGTAAGGCCTTTGTGGCCACGTCACGCTGGGGCGCTGGAAACGTGAGCTTGAAGATGGAGCGTGAGATTTTAAAAAGGCTGCCTAACGAATAAGGATAGATCGTGTGAGGAACGAACCACGATCTTATCCGGTTGTTGGACAAGCCCGGTGTTTTAAC
>JAEINR010000057.1 GCA_016342325.1 Desulfobacterium sp. | reverse complement strand
TTGTTCAAACCTTAGGCGGATGGATTCGTTATGCACAACTTAAACTGCTGTCTTAAAACCTGGGTCCACTATACCCACCACACATTCGCCGCAGGCCCTGCACCGTTCTTCGTATACGCCGATGTCCCTGTCAATGCCGATGGCCACGGTGTTTACGGCCGGGAAAATTGGGATGCGGGAATAGGTTTCGGCCATGTATTGACAGCCGGCACCACAGGCCATGGAGAGGGCACAGTCATAGTTGCTGATGACCGGTGAGAGTTCTTCCAGGAAGAGGGGGTTGCACTGGCGTTCAATGGTGAAACCGGTGGCTTGCCCCCTTCGAAGTTCCGTTTTGAAGAAGAGGTTGAGTTCCGTGGTGAGCCTGTCCACCTCATGTTGTCCGCCGCCAAGGCATACCGAAGCACATCCTCCGCATCCCACCACCAGAACCCGGTCATAGGAATGGACCGCTTCCATAATTTCCTTGAGGCTTTTTTGTTTTACTTTGATCATTATTTTTCTCCAGCAATGATGGTCTTCAAAAATTTTTATTCGTGTGGCAGGAACCGCACATTTCATGGCCCCTGACTTTTGTATTCTCTTTTATGGCCTTGATGTGGCAGCCCATGCACTGGTGATGGAACGCTTCCATGGTGTTCATGGATGCCTCCTGGTTGTGGCAGGCATTGCATCGGGTGTCCGGGTTGTCTTCATAGAGTTCGTTCTCGTCCAGTACATTTTTGTTGTCCTTGTAATCATGGTGGCAATCCAGGCATTCAAAGTTTTCCATGTGAAGGTCATGGGGAAAGCGCACTTCCGAACGTTGGCGCGGCTGGTGCCGGGACTTCTGGTTCAGCATAATTTCATCCATGTCGGCGGAGGCCGGCAGGGGCAGCAGAAAAAGAGAAAGAACAGATACAATCAGCAGGTGTTTAATGTCGTTCATTTCTGGGGCTCCCTTTTTTCCTCGTCGTATTGGTAGACAACACCCTGGGACCGGCAGATTTTCCGTGCCAGGGCAATCATCGATGGAATGTCGATGCCGAGGGGACAATAGCACCGGGTGCACAGGACGCACCGTTTCCATACGATTTCCTTTATATCTTCAAGTTCATCCCGGGTAACCTTTCCTTTTTTTCTGGACAGGGTGCCGATGCTGTTGATCACCTTGTGGGAAGGCATATACTCGGGATCGTTCTTCCGGCAACGGTATAAAAAACAGCTGTCCGCACAGAGGGAACAGTGGGCACAGCTCTTAAGGGTGACTGAGATCTCTTTTTTTCTGCTATCCAGGATTTTTAGGATTTCTTGAGTGTCAACTTCGGGTTCCGTTTGCGTGGTCATGGCATGGGAGGGTCGGCATGGTTACCGCCAGACCCTGCTTCCTCCTTTGCCCAGAGTGTTTTGGTTGATAAGAATAAAACGGTTGATGAAAAAGTAGATCATATGGATGAATTTTGTAAACGGCAGCATCATGATCATTATCTCGCCCGAGAGCATGTGGGCCAGGATCATGGTTTCGTAGTGGCCTACATGATGGTAGGCAAGAAGTCCGGTTAAGAAAGGGGCCCCCGCAATGGACAACATCATGTAATCTGAAAAAGTGGTGATCGCCCTGACTCTTTTGACAAAGAGGCGCCTGAACAGAAAAAACAGGCAGCAGGCAAGGACTGTCATGGTCATAGAATCGGTGACTGACTCGGGCAGGCTTGGGAAGTGGAGTCCGGTGGAAACATCCAGCAGAATATTGTGGCCAAAGAGAAAGAGAGGGGTCAGGATCAAGGCCAGATGGAAGATGATCGTCACGGCCATCATGACCGGATACCTGCCGAATACGGTGAGCCGGAACATTGCAAACCGATAGGCGAAGCTGGTCCTATCGAGAAGGTCAGACTCTTTTTTTCGTTCCGGGGCAGCCCTCTGCTGACGGGCCGGATGTCTATCCCTGGTTTTGCTTAAGGTGATAAAGGAGAGGACCTGGTAAAGTGTGCCGGCAAAAAAACATATGAACGAAAAGCGTACAAGCGGGCCGTTGATTAAATCGGAAATGAACATAGCAATCTCCATATATTATCGGTTAGGCGGGTGGAGCGATGGAAGACTGCTGCAACCCACATCACAAACAGTGGGTTTGACTGACAATTCCTGCGGCGAAACCCTGAACCATTCCGTGTTACTCGATAGCGAAATGGATTATGTCTCATTTGTTTTGCTAAGTAAAGTCTTTTTTTAGGAAAATAATTTACTTTGATAAAAAAAAGTATCGGGCGTCGGTCAGGGCGAAAAACAAGGTTTTTTGCTGTTATCTTAACGGTTTGGTGTGAACAGTATTTTTTTTGTGTGGATGATTATACATAGTGATGGTGTGAAATATGTCCAGCGGGGGGGTAGTAAAGTAATATAGACAAAAGGGTTGACGATGTCAATTTGCTTTTCGTATTATTGACGACCTCAACTATTTGAGGTGGGTTAAAATTATGCTTTTTACTGATCTTTGTCCCGGAGAGCCTTGTAAACATGTTCTCCGGGACAGAAAATTCCGGTGCTATGACTTCTTCGCAGCACTGAGAAAGCTGCTTAACGCGGTCAGAATGATCTGCTTCATGGGCTCATCGATCCTTTCAACCACATCATTCATTCTGGAATAGGCATTATCGTTGATTTCCTTAAGGGCCTCCCGGCCTTTTGGCGTGGCCTTCACACAGCAGACACGGCCATCTGTTTCACTTTTCCGTCTCTCTGTAAGGGCCTTTTTCTGCAGTCTGTCCACTACCCGCGTGGCGCCGCTTTTTGTAATTCCCAGTTTTTGTGCAATATTCTGCATGGAACAGTCGTTTTCCTGGGAAATCTCTGTCAATGCCCTGATATCGGCATAGGACATCCCACGGCAACAGCTGCTGTCCTGGGTGTGAATTCCAAAGTGCCAGACGATTTCATCGATATATTTTAAAAACAGTTCAATATTTTCAGCCATGCTTCCTCATCTTTATTGGCTGATCCTATCAACTAATAAAACGTTTACGCTTGTCATGTCAATTTTTATTATTTTTAACACTTTGGGATATGGTGAAACGATGACTTCATTTACTTCAAACTGAAGTCACTGATAAGTATAGAACCCCACATTGATCTCCTGGGGATAAATATGAAATCGTCCGGCTAAAAGTTTTTTGATATTTTGCACATCCGTACTCACCCGTTGAACGTTCAGCTTTCCTGAGTCCTCTGCTTTATCAAATTCCTCTCCGTATGAGAATTTAATAATTCCTCCGATTTTTAAGCCGTGCAGGTCATCAATGTTTTTCCCTACAGCGTCATTATTTGGTTGGATTATGACAAAAAGCTGTTTATGAGGCATAAATTGGGGCCCTGCTTTTTGCTGCTGCCGCAATTCGTCGCTGCATCTTATCAGTTCTGATTAACCTACGATCTTTTGTCGGAAGTGATGCTGTTTCGATCCTGGACACCTCTAAATTTGAGTAATAGTCGATGCGGCTTTGTACTTCCCCGTTTTTCCTTACTCTATTCCTATCTATTTGAGAGAAAGCTTGGCTCTTTTCCGTTTAATGTGGGTAAGTCAGCTTAATGTCCCAAGTCGTTTTCGCCTTGGTTTGATATCATAGCATGAAAAACTCACAGTTATAAAGGCCAAGCCCTTCGGGGGTGCTCGCCAGCTCGCAGCCTTTAAGCTCTGAATTTCATGCTTTTCTGTAACCAACGACGGCGACGGGAGGCGACCCCTTACTCAGACTCTGGGAGCTGGGATTTGGCACGATCTATCAATATTGCTCATGCTCTTACCCACATGAAATGGAAAGGAGCCCCAAAATTTTACCCTAAAATGAGCTGCTTTTTTTGTAAAGCGTGCCACATTTGTCTATGATGACCGACCACCAGGTGTTTCTGGCTTTTAAAGACAAATAGAAGGTGATGATATGCAAAGCAAACGTGGTGGATACAGAGGGAAGCCAAAACCAAAGTTACCTCCACACCTCAAGCGCGTTCGTGTGAATGTTCGCATCCAAAAATGGATGCTTGACCAATTAAAGGAAAAAGGAGAGGTCGGAGTTGTTTTGGAAGAAATTTTAAAGAGTGCAGGTTTTAAATATTGTGGTACCAGAAATGATTAACGATTTAGTTTTTAAACGCTATCTCGACCGGACAAAGTAATTGACGCGAGACAAAAGTGATTTTCAACACAGCTATAATATGCGCTAACCTTGGGGGTGCGGGGTTGATACCAAGGAGGGCACACGTAGACATCAAGATCATATGTTTTTGATTGTGCCATAGCAGAACCGATAAAGAAGCTATGATTGCGTATACACCAGGTTGGACATTAAACTTTGTTGTATTATTTAATAATCGAATTGTTGGAAATATACAACATTGGGTGAAAACAATAAACATCAATTATAGCAGGATGAAAATTAGGGTCGAGGTCCTGAGTGAAACAGATACCTTTGACGCCGGAACAGGCTCCTGAACATGGTGGAAAATCTTGAAACATAGAAACCCGGGGAGTACCAGGACTGAGACGGGGAATTTGGGCAAGGTTCTGTCAAATGATTTTCTCGTGGCATCCGTTAACTGGTTGGCTCTGGAATCTCCACAAAGGAGGCCGACTCAGAGAAGGAATCCTCGATTTCCGGGGGCAGGTGGGAGCGGTTCAACGCCTTGTCGTTGTGCATGATGCAGATCCGTTCAAACACGTTTTTCATCTCCTGGACATTGCCCGGCCGGGAAGCCGGGCAATGGGTGTTCTTTTTGGGGGACTACAACAGCTTCTGTTTCAGTTCCTGGCTGGGGGAGGGGATTACCACGTGGCTTGCCACGGGTCCTGAATCGCCCACGCCTTCAATGCCGGCTGCAACAGATGCTTCCACCGATCCCACGTCGCCGGTCATGGTGACAAAGGCTTTGCCTCCAAGGCCGGATGCCGAACGGATCTCGATGATATCCACAGCGCCTGACTTGGCGGCGGCATCGGCGGCAAGGATGCAGGCAACCGTTGTGAAGGTCTCGATGACACCCAGGGCCGTGATCTCAGGGATGAGGGAGGTGCCGCTCAGGGCCGGGATGACGGACGGATGGACGCTGGGAATGGTGAACCAGTCGATGACCATGTCTTTACCAATGTCCCGTCCTGTTTCCACGGCTGTCTTGACCGAGCCTGTGTCGCCGGAAACGATGATGAGATATCGTCCCGGACAGGTGGGTCGGGCGATCAGGAGATCAACACTGGCGCACTTGACCATCTCGTCGGCCACATGGATGCCGACGGCTATGCTGTTAAGCTCCACAGAGCCGATTGTTCTTAAGTTCATTATCAACCTCGATTACTGATGTTTTATTGTAACAGCGTCCTTGGTGACCCCTGTGACCACGCCGGTGATGCTGGCATGGATCCTGGCGCCCAGGGCGTTTTCCGGGATTTCGGCCACAAGGTTTCCAGCGGTCACACAATCACCCACGGCCACAACCGGCATTGCGGGTGCGCCGATGTGCTGGCCCAACAGAAGTTTCACATGGCTTGGCAGGAACTCTGTCTGGCAGAAGGTCGGATGGGTGTCGTATTGGGTAACATCCAGGCGCTGCATCAACCGTTTTGTGGGAATGTGGCGGGTGGTCAGGAACGGATTGTTTTCCGGGATCTTGCCCGATGCCTGCCATCTGATTCCCTCGGCTGCAAGTTCCCGTTTGATCTGGGCGTTCACCTCCCTGGGGCTGATGCCCATGGGGCAGGCGAACTTCTCGCAGATGCCGCATTCGGAGCAGAGCAGTGCTTCTTTGCGCGCGTCTGCCGGAACCATGTCCGTGGCATAGAGGCGCATGAGCTTATGGGGGTGGAGATCGTGTCCCAAAAGGTTCCTGGGGCAAAGATCCGTGCACTGGCTGCACTGGCAGCAGACCGTGGTGGTGATCCGCCGGATTGTTTTTGGATCCAAAATCTTGCCTGCAACCACGTTGTGGGTCTCGGGGAGCACGATAAGGCCGCTTGTGGTCTTGGTGACCGGCTGGTCCGTGGTGTCGAGCACCCGGCCCATCATGGGGCCGCCGTCCACCACCCTGAAGTTTTCGATCAGGGAACCGCCTGCAAAGTCCAGCACCTCTGAAACCAGCGCGCCAACAGGAACCTTCACCACCATGGGGTTGCGGATCTCACCGGTGACGGTGAGATAGCGGTGGGTGACGGGTTTGTCCGCCATGGCAAGGGCGATGTTGTAGAGGGATTCCACATTGGAGACCACGGCGCCCACGTTCAGGGGCAGTCCGGCTTCCGGGACCGTGCGTCCCATCACCTCGTTGACCAGCACATGCTCGTCCCCGGCAGGGTAGAAGTCCTGAAGCTCGAACATTTTGATCCGGGGATCGGTTTCAGCTTCAACGGCACGGGCCACGGATGCCATGGCTTTGGCGTGTTTTCCCTTGAGGCAGATGATGCCTTCGGTGGCGCCGGTGGCGTCCAGGACCGTTTTTAGCCCTTTGATCACCGTGTCGATCTCCTGCTCCAGGAGATAGGGGTCGCTCATGAGGAGGGGTTCACAGGAGGCACCGTTTACGAGCACGGTATCGACCGTGGCATTTACCTTGACATGGGTTGGGAAACCAGCGCCGCCGGCTCCGACAATCCCTGCCTGTTTTACTTTTTCTATGATGGTTTCTTTCATTCCAATCTCTTATCCTGTGAATCCGTTCTTAGTAGAGCTGCTCCAGAATGGTCTTCAGATCGCTGATGCTGGGTTGCCTTGGGGTGCCTTCGGTGCAGGGGTCTTCCAGGGCATGGGCTGCCATGGTGGGAACGGCTGCCGAAAATTCGGCCGGGTCTACGCCAAGGTCCTTGACCCGGGTGGGAATCTCCATCTGCTTGTTGAGCCAGTCAATGCCGTGGATCAGGCTTGAGACGCCCTCGTCAATGGTGGCGGAGGGAAGTCCCAGAAGGGCGGCAATGGAGCGGTATTTGTCACCTGCGTCAAAGGTGTTGAACCGGATCGCATGGGGAAGCACCAGGGCGTTTGCCTTTCCATGGGGGATGTGGAAGGCTCCGCCCAGGGCGTGGGCGATGCTGTGGCCGATGCCCAGGCCTGCGTTGTTGAACGCCATGCCGGCCATGCAGGATGCAAGCAGCATCTTCTCCCTTGCGACCATGTCATCGCCGCAGCTGTAGGACCGGGCCAGGTACTTGAACACGTATTTGATGGCCTGTTCTGCGTAAAGGTCGGTAAACGCATTGGCCTTACGGGCGGTGTAGGCTTCAATGGCGTGGGTAAGAACGTCCATGCCCGTTGCCGCCGTTACCGAGGCCGGTACCGTCCTTGTGAACCGGGCATCGAGAATCGCAATGTCCGGAATCATGAGCTCGTCCACCAGGGGAAGCTTGATCCCTTTTTCCGTATCTGACACAACCGAGAACGCTGTCACCTCGGAGCCTGTACCGGCGGTGGTGGGAATGGCCACCAGGATCGGCTTTTTGGCTCCAGGGGCGGCCTTGTGGGTGAAATAGAGGATGGCTTTTGCCGTATCAATGGCAGAGCCGCCGCCCAGGGTGATGATCAGGTCCGTGGCGTCATCCATTGCCAGGATGCCCTGTTTAACGGTGTTTAACGACGGATCCGGTTCCACGTTGCCAAATATGGTATAGGCGATGTTTGCCCGTTCAAGGTGGCTGACGATTCTTTTTGAAAAGCCGGTCTTGACCATGAAGGGATCGGTGACCAAGAGGGCATGCTTTGCCGGCAGGGTCTCAAGGACCTCCATGGCGTTTTCATCGTAACAAATTTTCGTTTTTCCGTTAAACTGTGTCAATGGTACTTCCTTTGAGTCTTTTTATATTAAATCTATTGCTCACTCCAGTTTGCCGGATAGGTCACGTACATGAACCGTGTTGAATCCGGGGTGCTGAAGGTTACGGAGGTGTTCATGGGGATAAAGATGATTTCACCTGGGCCGGCAGTGCTTTTAACACCGTCAACCGTGATCTCCAGGGTGCCTTCGATGATGTAGTCCACCTCGTCATACCCAAGGGTCCAGTCAAAGGCTGAGCTCTCTTTCATCTCCATGATGCCAAACATCATTCGCGGGCTCTCTTCAAGGGTGACTGCATCCTTGATAAAAACCTGGTCTCCGGCTTTGCCCGTATCAAACCGTTCGGTTGTTACGGCAGGTGCCTTAATGGTGATCACACCGCTTTTCTTGTCAATGGTTTTGGTTTCGTCTGGCCGGAAGTTTCCCAGCTGTTCTGAAATAACCTTGCGGATGAGATTCTCGAGTATTTTTTCATCAATTTCCATTTTTAAACCTCGCTTTTTACAACAAACCGTTTACGTGTGTCAATGACAATCCATGGGGTCAGGCTTTTCTTAAGAAAACCCTGACCCCGTCTGTCGCTCTTTAAGGCAGCCGCCGCTACTCTGCTGTGCAGGAGGGGAGGATGGCTTCGACGTCGCTGTGGGGTCTTGGGATGACGTGGATGCTGACAAGCTCGCCCACACGATCGGCAGCAGCAGCGCCTGCATCGGTTGCAGCCTTGACAGCGCCGACATCTCCACGAACCATTACCGTTACAAGACCGCTTCCTACCTGCTCACGACCGATGAGCTTTACATTTGCGGCTTTTACCATGGCATCTGCAGCTTCAATGGCTCCGACAAGTCCCTTTGTTTCGATCATTCCCAATGCATTCATAATACCTTACTCCTTGTTTTAGTTTGAATTTAGTCTGGTTAAAATTTTTAAACCGAGAGCTTTCAGTGTTTTTGTGTCTGTTATCTGGTGCTCGTCCCTGAGGATGGTGATCACCTTTTCCATGATTAATTCCATCTCCTCCTGGTTCGGAGCCGGGGCAGTTGCCGGTACTGCCGGTGCCGCCGGTTTCTCCCCGTAAACGATGGCGATTCCCTTGTTCCTGAGATAATCCTTGGCTTCAGAGGTCAGGATCATGGCGTTGTTCATATAGATGGTATTGTTTTCCTGGCAGATGTGCTGTTCGATACAGTTGCATCTAATCAGTGTTTTACCCATAGTTTTACCTTTCAACCTTTATAAGAGCGTTCATTACCGAAAAGTCGGGGGAGGGGATTACAACGGTGTTGATGAGGTTTTTTTCAAGGTTGTGCTCTGCGGCCCGGGTGCCGGCCTGGACCGAGGTAAGCTCACCTGCCAGGACAAAGTAGGATTTTCCCATGATTCCCTGGCCCGTGACCAGTTTTGCCAACGTGGCCCCGGATTCCTTTACGGCTGCATCGGCTGCGGCAATGCCGGCCGAGGCTGTTTTGCACTCCACAACCGAAAGCGCATTGTTTCTGCCCACCAGGGGAGATCGTTTCAGAGCCGTCAGCACTTCCGGGCTTATGTTAGAGAGCACAAAGGTGGCGACCAGGATGACACCGGCTTCCCTTGCCGCCTCCACCGAGGTCTTTACCTCTTCCCGCTCTCCTGAAATCTGGATCAGATACCGTCCGGAGCAGATGGTGGTTGCCTTGACAAGTTCCACGGATGCCCGCTTCATCATGAGATCCGCCACCAGGACGCCTGCGGCAATGCTTTTTGTTTCTACAAGACCCAGAGTGCTCATTTAATCGTCTGCCCCTGTTTCAAGTTCATCAATAATGCCGACGATGGTTGCATCGATGGGGGCATCCGCCTGACCGCAGGCGTTCCTGGCCGAGCTGCCCGTTGCCACAAGAACCCGGTCTCCGATACCGGCCCCGACAAAGTCGGCGGCCACAAACGTCTCGGTCTTGGTGTTGTTGGACACGTCCATTCGTTGTACGATCATCAGTTTAATGCCGTTGAGGGACTCCTCCTTGCGGGTCGCCCACACACTTCCTAATACCTTGCAAATAATCATTGAACCACCCCTATCGTTTCAGGATTTCAATTGAATTGTCCCTGGCAAACTCGGCTGCTAGGGGGGTTATCACGGCGTCCGTTGGAACCTGGAGGGTTGCTGCCCCCTTGTCCCTGGCCTTTTGAACCTCGGTTTCAGTTACCAGTCGTTTTCTGCATCGAAGCAGCTCTTGGCCCATGGGCTCAAACGCTTTGATCCCGAATCCCTCCAGGGTTTCCTTTTGGGTTTCATATAGCCTTAACAGCGCTTCAGGAGCAGTGTCCTGATAATAGGTGTAACCGTACTGGACCACTTCAACGGTGTTGCCGGAAAGAACCGTGGTCAGTACTTCACCGCCGATCCGCCCCCGTGCCATTCCCTGGGAGAGTTCTCCCATCTGGCCCAGGGTGAGCAACGGAAGGACATAACGGTCTATGGCCTTGTCCCGCCAGTCCCCATCCAGATACAAGATGCGGGCATTGCCGTTAATGAGGGAGAGAAGGGGCTCGGTGTAGGTGTCGTCCTTTTTTCCAAAGATCAGGACGGTCTCCCGTTGTACTTCTGCTTTGGTCCCGGTTCCGGTTTCAGTGTTCAGCTCCTGGATGATCTCCCGGGTCAGTTTCCGAATCAGGTCTTCTAACTCCATGGTGTCTCCTGGGTGCCGCAGTTAAGGGCGATGCCAAGGGGGGTCACGAGAAATGGGTTGGCTGGTTTAAATACCTTAGAGCCGAGGGCATTCTCAAACACCCGCTCAAAGTTCTTAAGGCAGCAGGTGCCGCCCACAAGGTAAACCCCATTGACCTTCCTGCCCTGGATGTGGTTCCGGACAATGGAGGCCATCTTCTGGATCACCGGGGTGACCACCAGCAGGGTCTCCCCCTGGCGGGCCGGATCTTTTTTCATTTTTTCGGCTTCTTCAAAATCCACCCGATGGTTCCCGGACATGACCAGGGTCAGGTGGGTACCGCCGGTGGCTTCATCAGCCGTGTATACCACCTTGCCCTTTTCAATCACCGAAAGCCCGGTGGTGCCGCCGCCGATGTCCACGACAACCCCGTCCTCGATGCCGAGTACGGCATTGGCGGCCGTGGGCTCGTCAAGGATTGAAGTGACGGTGAGGCCCGCCCCCTCCACCACATAGGTGTGGGTCTTGGCGTCCCGCTCCCCGGTTCCCGGTGGAACCGCAATGGCTGCGGTTTCAAGGGTCCTGCCCAGCCGTTCTTCCAGCTGTCCCACAAGTTTCCTGACGATCCTGCTGGCGCCGATGTAGTCCACCACCAGGCCGTCCTTGATCACCTGGGCAAACTCCATGGCACAGGCCACCGGTTTTTTCTCACTGTTTAACACCACAACGACAATGTAGGCGGTTCCAAGGTCCACGCCCACGAGGAGCGGCTCATCAGCCCCTACCTTGACCGTTGTGTCTATGCAGGCCTCAAGGGCTGCGATCTGCTGGTCTATCTGTTCAAAGTTCAACGACTTTCTCCTGGTTTGTTGCAATGGTGCTGGGCTCTTTTGCTACGATGGTGCCGGGCACTCCCTGCTTCCATCCGCAGGCATTGCCCTCGTCAAAATCGATGTGCATGGCAAGGTTGAACTGGTCGTTGACCCGGACCAGGACATCCTCCATGACAACGGGTCTTGAACTGTTCATGCGCACCTTGATCAGGTCCCCGTCCTTGACGTTGAATCCTGCTGCATCCTTTGCAGGCATGTGGATATGGCGGCCAGCCACAATGACCCCCTGGTCCAGTCCCACGATGCCCTTGTGGGATGAAAGGACAATGCCCGGGGTGTCCTTGATCTCTCCGGACTGGCGGATGGGGGTATCGATGCCCAGAATCCTGGCATCGGTAAGGGAAATCTCCACCTGGGACTCGGGCCGGGCAGGTCCAAGAACAGCAACATTGTCGATCACCCCCCTGGGACCGATGAGCCTGACCCGTTCCTTGCTCAAAAACTGACCCGGCTGGGAGAGATCCTTGGCCGGGGTCAACTGCCCGCCAAAGAGCGCATCTATATCAGCCTGGGCCAGGTGGACATGCCGGGCAGAGAGCTCCACCGGAATAGCGGTGGGCTTGGCTGCAAGCTCCGCCATCACCAGGGCAACAATTTTCTCTATTATGGTTTTGTCCATGAAAGCACTCCGTTAATTGTATAGGCCTGCCTTGAACTTGAGCATCATGATGTAAACTGCGCTGCTCATTCTGTTCAGGGCCTGGAGAAGGTCGGTTTTTTCAACCTGGAATTCCCCCTTAAAGGCTTTCACCGCTGCCAACTCCACTTCCCGCACGTCGCTCCTGAGCTTGTTGAGCTTCAGGATCATGGGGTCCATGCCAAGGGCCGGAAGGATATGCCCGGTCTTGAAAAACTTCTTGGGGTTGTGGGAGCGTTCCCTGAGCTCAGGATCGGTGAAGCCCAGGATGGTTGCCTGTTTAAGGGGCTGGTCCAGTACCTCGGCCTTTAATATCTCCCGTTCCCAGGATAAGACCTCTCCCAAATCCTCAACCAGGCCGGTGAGTCCTGCCTGGTCTGCCCCGTGCTGGAGCAGGAGGGTAAAGCTCTGGAGGGAGTCCAGCTTGCCCCGAAGATAGATCCTGGGATGGTCCTTGGGTACGAGAAGCTTGCCGTGGAGCTGGGTCATGTGCTCGGGTTTTTTCTCAAACACGCCGCCGTCGCTGGCCGATCTGTACCGGGTCCGGGTTTCATAGCCCGGCGGGGAATCCTGATCGGTTTTTGCTGCAGTCGCTCCAGTGGACGCCGCCGCCCCTTCCTGCTCCGCTGGAGCAGGAGAGGGTGCTTTGTCACCGGCCCGAACCAAAGCCACCTGTTTCTCTCCCAGGAACTGGGCGGCCGAGGGGGTCATGATCTGACCCGCCCCAAGGCAGAAAGATTCAGGAACAGATGTCTTGAAGCTTTCCCTTAGAAACAATTCCGTGATGACTTTCATGGTCGGTTATCCCTTTGTTGTCAGGATGGATTCCACGTCTGAATGGGGTCTTGGAATAACATGGACGCTGACAAGCTCCCCGACCCTGTCGGCTGCGGCAGCGCCTGCATCCGTGGCTGCCTTGACAGCGCCCACATCACCCCTGACCATGACGGTGACAAGGCCTGCACCGATCTGCTGCTTTCCAATGAGCTTGACGTTGGCCGCCTTAACCATTGCGTCCGCTGCCTCAATGGCTCCAACCAGTCCCTTTGTCTCGATCATTCCCAATGCGCTTGATGACATATTGTTTCTCCTGTGAGTTGTTTTTGCTATTCAACATTGAATTTGTATTATTCAATAGCTTAGCTATTCAACATTGTATTTATCTTCATTATGAAGAACGTGATGTTTTACACGTACTTTACTGTGAATACAAGCATTTTTGACGGGGTCAGGTTTGCAATATCCGAATAATCCAGGCCTGACCCCGATTTTAGATTGCCTTTAACTGCTCCATGATCATCTCGGTGAGGCGCCTGACATCGATTTCAGCCTCTTTCACCGGGGGGGCTTCCATGCCGTTGGTGTTCACGCCATAGGCGACCCGTCGGATGTTGAACAGGTGAAGGGTGTCAACGTTGTCCGAGGTGGAACCACCGCCCACTGTGCCGCACCCAAGGGTGAGGGACGGGGACAGGTTGGTGCTCAGCCCCACTGCGCCGTGGGTGGAAGGGGTGTTGACCAGAAGCCGGGATACTGGTTTCTTCATGGCAAACTCCCGGACCACTTCGTCGTTGTTGGAGTGGATGGCAAGGGAGTGACCAAGGCCGCCGTTCTTGAGCAGCTTAAAGGACAGTTCGCAGGCCTCCTGCCAGTCTCCCACCACATAGAAGGCCATGAGGGCGGTGAGTTTCTCCTTGGAAAATGCAACCTTGGGACCGACCTCTGTTTCTTCACTCATCATGATCCGGGTGTTGGCCGGAATATTGATCTTGGCCATACTGGCAATAGTCTGGGCGTCCCGACCCACGATGGCCGGGTTCATGCTGCCGTCGGCCCGTTCCATGACACCCTTGACCCGCTGGAGATCTTCCCCTTCCAGGAAATAGCAGCCCTGGGCGATGAGGGTGGCTTTCACCTTGTCGGCAATGACCTTTTCCGTGATCAACGCCTGCTCGGATGCGCACACGGTGCCGTTGTCAAAGGTTTTGCTGGCAATGATCTTGGTGACGGCATCTTCTATGTCGGCACTTCTTTCCACAAAGACAGGCACGTTGCCGGAACCGACTCCCAGGGCCGGGGTGCCGGAGCTGTAAGCTGCCTTGACCATGCCCGGTCCGCCCGTGGCAAGGATGAGGTCCGAGACCTTCATGAGCTCGGCCGTTCCCTCGATGGTGGGGTAGCTCATCACGGAGACAAGGTTTTCAGATACCCCTTTTTCCTTGAGCACTTCCTGGATCATGGTGATGGTGGCGGTGATGCACTTAAGGGCGCTGGGGTGGGGGCTGAACACGATGGCGTTCCCGGCCTTGAGGGCGATCATCACTTTATATATGGCTGTGGATGTGGGGTTTGTGGAGGGGATCAAACCGGCAATGACCCCGGCAGGGGTGGCGATCTCAAGGATCTTTTTTTCTTTGTCTTCCTTGAGTATGCCGATGGTCTTAATGGATT
Source organism: Desulfobacterium sp. (assembly GCA_016342325.1). Classification (GTDB taxonomy): domain Bacteria; phylum Desulfobacterota; class Desulfobacteria; order Desulfobacterales; family Desulfobacteraceae; genus Desulforapulum. The sequence continues at coordinate 27,382 of JAEINR010000057.1, read as the reverse complement.
TGATGTGGTTCCACACGATTTCGCTGGCAAGGATGTTCTTCTGCTTCTTGTCCTGCCATTTTCCGAATCCCGTCTCTTCCACGGCCATCTTTGCCAGGGCTTCTGCCTGGGAGGCCGCCCTGGCGGCAATGGCTTTTACAATGTCGTCTACCTGCTCCTGGTCTGCCTTGGCAAACTCGGCAAGGGCCGTGCGTGCGCACCTGACCAGGGAGCGTGCTTCCTGGATGGATAATAGGTCGGTATCTACCATGGTTTAATCCTTTTTTTGCCGGTAATGGTCGGAAATGGCCTGAACCAACTCGTCCTTACGGGCAAATTTTATCTTTTTCCTGGCAATGGAGAAAGGGTCCAGGGTCCGTGCAAGGTTTCTCAACCGCTTCACACTCATTGTTTCCAAGGGCGGTTGTTCTGGCGTTGCGGGCGACTTGGAAGATTCGGGTCCCTCTGAAGGGGCCAGCTGTTTCGTGCTGGCGGGTGATTCTGTTTCCGCTGCCGCTGCCGCTGCCACTTCCCCGGACACGGTTTTTTGCCTAAGCTGCCAAGGCTCCGGTTGAGGCTCGGGTTCGGGCTCAGGCGGTTCCACGTCATCAAAGAGAATCGTTTCAAGTCCTTCCCCTGTCCGTGCGATCACCGTTGTGGAAACCACTTCCCCAAGCCGCCGTGCAGCCATTTCACCTGCGTCAACAGCGGCCTTTACTGAGCTCACGTCCCCGCTCATGAGTACCGATACCAGTCCCGCCCCTACATACCTGCACCCTTCAAGTTCCACGTCCGCACTCTTCACGGCCGTGTCCGCAGCTTCCACTGCTGGAACGAATCCAAAGGTTTCTATGACTCCAAGGGCTGTGTCTTTCATCTAGTACCTCATGGGGTTTTCAGCCACGAATTTGACACCGTCTGCAAAGGCATCACAGGCCGCCTTGCAGGCCGACTGGCTACCGGTGAGAAGACCGCCGCCGAAGTTGGTCTCAGAAGGGGGGCCGTAAAAGGCCGCCATCTCAACATCGGCCGCTTTCATGGCAACATCCAGGGCATACATGGCTTCGATGGGAGGCGCAATCAGATACGCCAGGGCCTGGCCCTCTTCGACGCCTGCTTCTTTTGAAAGAAAGGTACCGGTCCTGGAGATGCAGTGGGCATAGTAGCAGATGGAATCGTCATCGTTGACCGAGTAGAAGGCGGTATCACCCTCCATGAAGTCCACCACCGCATTCAGGCCGCTCTTGACCTCGGCCGGGGTGGGACCGGAGAGAATCCCGATGAACTCACCTGCCAGTTTGGTGTTGGCGTTGGCCGCTCCGCCGTAGAAGGACTTTGCATAGGCCACGGAAACCACGGATTTCTTGGTGGCGTCATCCAGGGCGGTATAGGCGACATCGTCGATGTCACAGGTGAAGATACCAATGCTTCTGTGGCCAGCCTCAAGGTTGAGCTCCTTGGCCATGGCCGGATTGACATTTGGGATGAGTTTAATACTGAGTACTTGTGCGCGTAGTGCGTCGCCTTTCATTATATGGCCTCCAATTAAGGGTTGTTGCATCGGGCAGTGCCTGCGCAAAAACCGAATCGTTAAATTTGTTTTGTTTCAAACACCAAAGACTTGATCACCACGGGAACCACGGTTCCCCCTGCAATGGATTTTCCAATATCCACGTAGTCCCCTTCCGTAACCAACAGCTGATCCACGCAGACGATGTTCATCCGGCTGTTGATCGCTTTCATGCTCTGGCCCAGCACCTTACCGATGTCGGCCTCAAGCACGATGATCACGGGAAAACCCGCTTGGATGATCGGAGCAAGCCCCTTTAAGAGCCCCCTGGCAAGGACCTGGATCTCCTTAAACGAGAGGTACTGGGTCCCGGTGAGCCCGATGGCTATCTTGTCCAGGGAATCCTTCTCGTAAAAGTTTTCAATGCTCCGGGTCACCCCCTTTGCAATGGTGGTTTCATCCCTGGGGATCGTGTCTGAAAAAGGGATTGCAACGGGGACGTTCTTGAACGGAAGCACTTCATCGTCCGCCAGGATAGTGCTGCCGCTGACATCCACGGTCTGGGCACCGGCACCGATGACCGTGGCCCGGATGGTCTCCGTGGGTCGCGCCATGGGCACCGTTCTTGCCTGGAACAGATTGGCAAGTTCCATGCCGAACAGGGGGCCGATATCACCGTATTGGGTGGCATGGGCCAGGGTCATGGAAGGGCAGGGGGCATAGACATGGTCTGCCACCCCGCCGGATACCATGACCGTATCGATGTCATAGTCCAGCCGCAGGGGCGCGGTCATGAGGAGCTGTTCCGCAAGGGGGCTCAGCTGACCCGTTCCCAGGCATTCCAGGATCACCATGGACATGCGCCGGCAGATCCGGCCCAGGATTTCCAGGGTGACAAGGTCTCCCACAGCAAGTCCGAGATCGCAGTCGTCCAGAATCGACTTCATGGGTTCGCTTACGGCAATGACCCGGCCCGTTGCTTGATCCACCTGGAGAAGCCGTCCCCCCACGTTGATGCAGCAAGAATCCAGGGCTTTGCCGTTCTTGAAAATCCCCACATTGGCTGTGCCGCCGCCGATGTCGATGTTGGCAACGGTGGTATAGTCACGCCTGGAAAGATCCGAAGCCCCCGAGCCCTTGCCGGCAATGATGGATTCCAGCTTTCCCCCGGCCGTTGCCACTACAAAATCCCCGGCAAACCCGGCCACCTTGGCAGAGATGCTTCTGGCATTCTCTTTCTTGGCGGTCTCCCCGGTGATGATCACAGCACCCGTATCAATGGTTTCGGGGCTCACCCCGGCCCGGTTGAATTCCGACCGGATCAGGGCAAAGATCTTGTCCGCATCCACCCGGTTGTTGCTGTCAATGGGGGTGAAGTGGATGTCGCTCTTGTACGTCACCTCCTTGTCCGTGATGGCAAACCTGGGTACCAGGCTTCCCGGAGCCACGTTTTTCACGGTGAGTCGGCTCACCACGAACTGGGTAGTGGAGGTGCCGATGTCGATGCCGACGCTCTGTATGATCTGCAGGTTAGAAGTTCCCACGGTGACTCCTGGTTATCTCATCAGTTCGGCAAGCTTTACGCCGCTGACCTTGTTGTCGATCATTTTCTTAACAACGGTTGCCAGGTGGGCCCCCGCTTCTGCCGGGGGGGTACCGCCCCGGTGGATGTTTGAAATTACCGTTCTTTCCGCCTCAACCGTGTTGTGGTCAGGACGGTAGGCCATGTAGGCGCTCATGCTGTCTGCCGTGATGAGACCGGGGCGTTCGCCGATGAATTCAACGATGACGTCACAGGCCACAAGGGGTGCCACGTCGTCCATGACGCCGACCCTGCCGTACTGGATGAAAAAGGGTTTTGCCACGGTGATGCCCTGGGTCTCAAGACCCTGGATCAGGGCGGGCATGACGTCGGCAATGTTGGCCTCGATGGAGGTGGAACTCAATCCGTCCACCACGATGATCTGGACCTGTTTGCCCTTTTCACCCTTGTCGAGGATCTCCCTTTTGGTCTCTTCGCTGAGCTTCTTGCCAAGCTCAGGCTTCATGAGATACTCGTCCTTGTCCTTGACAATGGTCTTGACCTTGAACAGGTTGTGCTCTGCAAGGAACGCGTCTGACACATCCTTGAAAACCGCATCCACGGCAGCGGCGTGGTCGGCCTGGAAGTTGAGAAGCGATGCGGTGCGCTGACGTGCGCCGGCCCGGCCCATGAGGATCCGCGCAGGCGTGGACTTTCTCATCATCTTCAGGGCCTCGGGGTTGTGGGGATTCTCAACGCCGATGAAGTCCATGGGCTCCAGGGTTACGGGCTCGCAGTCCGTATCCATGGTGTTTTGGTTGGCCGCTTCCTGGGTCGGCTTGGCCGACGGGTTTAGTATGCCCTGCTCCAGGAGTTTGGCAAGTACGCTTTCTACGATGTCCTTCTCTATTTGGTTATCCACGTTTTTCTATTCTCCCTATTTATCAAATATTGAAGGATCTCCGGCTCTGTCGGTGAGCCTGCCATTCTCCATGATTCCCATTTTTTCAAGCCATTTTTCAAATTCAGGAGCCGGTCTCAGGTTCAGGATCTCCCGGATGCTGGCATCATCATGAAAGCTTGTGTCCTGGTAGTTGAGCATGCAGTCGTCACCGCCGCTGACACCCATGAAGAAGTTGGCACCGGCCATGGCGCACAGCATGGTGCCCATTTCCTGGTCGTCCTGGTCCGCCTTCATATGGTTGGTGTAGCAGGGGGCAATACCCATGGGAAGTCCGTGGAGCTTGCCCATGAAAAGATCTTCAAGGTCGGCCCGGAGCACTTCTTTACCGGTGTAGATGGTCTCAGGTCCGATGAAGCCGGATACGTTGTTGACCATGAAGGGGCTATACCGCCTGCCCACACCGTAGGTTCGTGCTTCCAGGGTCATTTCATCCACACCATGGTGGCAGTCCAGGCTGATCTCAGATCCCTGGCCGGTTTCAAAATACATGACGTTGGGACCGGTGGATGTGCCGAGTTTGAGGGCGATCTCCCTTGCTTCCTGGAGCATGGACGCTGAAATACCAAAGGCGGTGTTGGCGCTCTCGGTGCCGGCAATGCTCTGGAACATCAGATCCACGGGGATCCCGTTTTTAGCGGCCTGCATCTGGGTGGTGATGTGGGCCAGGATGCAGCACTGGGTCGGGATCTCGTACTTCTCTTTGACGCCGACGATGGCCATCATTACCCGCTCGAAGTTCTCGACATTGTCCTCAACAGGGTTGAGTCCCAGGACGGCATCACCGCATCCAAAGGAGAGTCCTTCCTTCAGGGATGCAAGAACACCTTCCACATCGTCGGTGGGGTGATTGGGCTGGTTTCGGAAGGAGAGGGTGCCGGGAAGACCGATGGTGGTGTTGCAGTGGCCGGCAACCTTGATCTTTTTGGATGCGTAGACAAGATCCATGGAGGACATGAGCTTGGCAACCGCTGCGATCATCTCACTGGTCAGGCCCCGGGAGATGTTCAACAGCTCGTTCTGGCCGCTTTTACTGCTCAGGATGTATTCCCGGAGTTCAGACACGGACCAGTTGCAGATCTTTTTGTAGATGGCGGTGTTGACATCATCGTAGATAATTCGGGTGACCTCATCCTCTTCATAGGGGATCACAGGGTTCTCATAGATATCCTTCAGCTGGAGTTTGGAGAGACACAGCTTGGCTGCGACCCGCTCGGTTGCGGTTTCGGCCGCAAGCCCCACCAGGGCATCACCGGATTTTTCGTTGTTTGCCTTGGCAAGCACGTCCGTCACGGATTTGAATGTGAATATCTGGTTGTTGATCTTACTTCGTAGGTTCACTTAGATAACTCCTTCAATTGTTGTTGATCCTCGATTGAAACCTTTATCTGGATTTTTTTGTCTATTCTGCAATTCTGTGGCCAACATTTCTGTTAACCGGTACTTTATTGCTGTTTTGCCTGCAATGGGTCTGGTATTGCAGGCAAAACAAGATGTTGACTTGCCCGAAATCGGACAAATTTGTTCGGCTGTGTGACCGCTCCCTCCCTGGGAAATTAGGGGATGTTCACTAAAGGTGAACATCTGTTCCCTTTGCCTGGTCTGTTGTGTTCTTTTTGGGGTCAGGCCTAGCTTATTGTCGTTATTGTTTGGATCAAGTGTCATCTGTCGTTGGTCCATGGTCTCGATTATTGGCTAAGGTGCTCGAGCAGGGGCTTGATGCCGATGTTATCAATTGAGCTGGTGAGAAATATCTCCTGGGCACCGGCCCATCTAAGGAATTTCTCAGCCCTTTCAAGGTTGCATTCTTCCATGTCGGTCTTTGAAATCACGCCGAAGATGGGCTTGTTGAACATGGAGCCGAATTTTGGGGGGAAGACGCTGTTGTTTGCCGTGCCATCCTGGACAAGCCCGACCATGGCGCAGGGGGTGGATGTGGCCATCAGGGCTGAGTAGAAGCGCCGGTTCTCTACAAATTCACCCGGGGTGTCGATGATGGCGTCGCAAAAGCTCACCGCCTGGGTTTTTTTATACGTGATGGTTCTTCCCTGGATGGCCTGGATCAGGGTGGTCTTGCCGCAACCGGTTTTGCCCACGAGCATGGTCTTCTTCATTCTTAACTTTCCTCTATGAACGTGTGATATCCACCACACTGAATTTTAAAACATTGCCAAACACCGCGAGTACCTCGTTCATGGAGGATTCGACGCTTGAAACATCGCCCGTAACTACCAGAGCTCCCCCGAACCTGTCAAGGAATCCTATGCCGACGTCGGCCGCTTTTGTGGCAACGTCTGCGGCAATGATGACTGCTTCCCCCGGAGTGATGGTCAGAATGCCGATGGCGCTGTCCTGGGAATCGTCGAGTCCCAGGTGCTTATGGATGGTCTGCTGGGGGCTTGCAATGATATGGAGAAGGGTTACCTGCTTACCCGGAACATACTCCTGGATCATTCTCTGTTTTGTTTCCACGGTTACCCCTTGTCTTAAGATTTAGCTTCTTGGCTCTGGTTGCTCCATCCCATTCGGTCCACGCCATGTTTTTTTAGCAAGGTGTAGAGTCTTGTCCTGCCGAGGCTCGATACGGAGCAAGCCTTTTTGATGTTTCCCTGGGTTGCCTTCATCAGGGTCTTGAGGTAGCGCTCTTCGGCCCGGGCCAGGGCCGACTCCCTGAATTCCCTGAAGGGCGGCAGCGCCTCTGTCTCTTCTGGCTGGCTGATCCCATGGGGCTCCCGGACGTGTTCTCCCGGGGGCGCCATGGCTGAGCGGGCCATGAGGATCCTGAAGTGCTCGGGCAGGTGCTTTGTAAAGAGGATGGGCTCGTAAAAGGCCTCGCTGGCGGCACTCTCAAGGGTGTTGATCAGCTCCCTGACATTCCCGGGCCAGTCGTAGAGGCCCAGGGTGTGGATGAAATCCTGGGAAACCCCCTTGGTCTCGGTGCCCAGTCGATTGCAGGCGGCCTCCATGAGGCGGGTTACCAGCTCCTCCAGGTCGTCAATCCTGGCCTTGAGGGTGGGCAGGCAAAGGGGGATGGCGTTGAGTCTGTACAGGAGATCCTTTCTGAAAAGCTTTTGTTCTACCATCTGGTCCGGGTTGCGATTGGTGGCGGCAATGACCCTGAAGTCGGAGTACGCCTCATTTTTGCAGCCCACGGGCCGGTACCGATGCTCCTGGAGTACCCTGAGGAACGCCTTCTGGAGGTTGAGATCCATTTCCCCCACCTCGTCCAGGAAAAGTGTGCCGCCGTGGGCTTGGCTGATAAGGCCCCGGACCGTCTTGTCAGCACCGGTGAAGGACCCTTTTTCATGGCCAAAGAGTACGCTTTCCACCAGGGTTGCCGGAAGGGCTGCACAGTCCACTACTATAAAGGGTGCGTTTGCCCGAAGGGAGTTGGCGTGGATGGCTCTGGCAAAGATCTCCTTACCGGTTCCGGTGTCACCGGTGATGAGCACGTTGGCGTTGCTGTTGGCCGCCTTGGTCACCGTGGCAAGGCATTGTTCCATCTGGCGGCTGGTTCCGATGATTTCTTTTCTTTTGAGGCTGACGCTGGGTGTGGGGCTTGCCTGGATGCCCGCCCGGTAGCGGAATATCCGGTTGACCGCCTGGATCACCGGTTTGGTCAAGATCGGTTTCTGGAGGTAGTCCCAGGCACCGTTTTTAATGGCACGTTCGGCAATGTCCGAGTCCGGCTCGCCCATGACGATGATTTCAGGGGGGGAGGGAATGGAAAGAATCTGACCTGTACAGGCAAGTCCGCTTCCGCCGGAAAGGGTGGCGCTAAGGAAGACAAGGTCAAACTCGCCGGTCATGGCCTTTGAGAGACCGCTTTCCAACGTCTGAACATCAACGGCATTGTGCTGCATGTTGGTGACGATGTCGCTAATCTTTGTGCATGAGCTGAGGTTGCTGTCGACTATCAGTACGTTTCCCATAATCCGTCCGTCAAAACCATTGGTTTGTTCTGTTGATTAAAAAAAACACCTTGATTATTTACGTATAGAGTTCTATACAGGAATAAATTGATAACGCAGTTTTGTCAATAAAAAAGTTATGGCAGACGCGCAGATAAAAAGGATATTTTACAATGGTAGTAGTTAATCTTGAAAATCCGGTTCCAAAATACCTGCAGATCAGCCAGTGGCTCAAGGAGCTCATCGAATCAGGACGATTTAAGGGCGGTGAAAAGCTCCCTTCCGAGGTGGAGCTCTCAAGGATGTGTGATGTGAACAGAAACACCCTGAGGCAGGCCATTGCCGAGCTTGTGTCCGATGGACGGCTCAAGAAGGTCAAGGGTGTCGGCTCCTTTGTCAGTGAATCTCCCTATGTGGAGCTCCACCATGACATCAGCAAAATAGCAAGTTTCAAGGACTATTTTGGTAACGCCAATCTGGAGGAGAAGACCATCGTTCTCGAGATGGAGCCCATGGTGGCTGAAAAGAATATTGCCGAACGCCTGGTTCTCGGAGCGGAGCGGCGGGTGATTCTCCTGAAACGGTTGAGAACCGGGGATGGTGCCCCTTTTATTTATGAAGAGAGCTATCTTCCCTACAACCTTTTCAAGGATCTCACCGTGGTGGAAGCCTCCGGTTCCCTTTACAAGGCCATTACGGAAAAATTCGGCATCGATCTTGTCCGTTCCCACCAGGTGGTTCGGGCAGTCAATCTTTCCAAAAAGATTGCAACCATGTTCAATCTGCCGGAAAAATCGGCGGGACTGCTCATGGAGAACATCACCTATGACAGGAATAATACCCCGGTGGAGCTGCTCTTTTCATACTCCAGGGGGGATAAATATGTAATGGAACTAGAACTTGGTGAGTATCAATCCAAAAAATAATGTTTTTTTGGGTTGACAACCTCGCATTTTTTGTGGATATATCTGTATAGACATGTACACTGTTAATCGATAACCATCCAAGGTAAGGATTGAAAAATGAGAGTTTATGTTTGTGTGAAGCATGTTCCCGATACGGCAGCAAATATCAAAGTGGTTGGTGGCAGCGGTTTTGATGAGTCTGTCAAGTTCATTGTCAACCCCTATGACGAATACGCCATTGGAGAGGCAAGCAAGTTAGTGAAGGCAGAGGGTGGAGAGGTTGTTATTGTCACCCTTGGTAAAGCGAGTGCCATGACCACTGTCCGGGCAGCCCTTGCCATCGGCGGTGATCGGGGAATTCTCATTAAGACGGACAAGCAGTTTGTGGAGAGTGACGAGACCGCCCTGATCCTTGCAAAGGCCATTGAAGAAGATGGCGGCGCAGACATGATCTTTGCCGGAAAACAGGCTGCCGACTCCGAAGGGATGCAGACCTGCTACCGTTTGGCCGCAAACCTTGGAATGCCCGTGGCCACAGAGGTTATCGGTTTCTCCTATGCCGATGGAAAGGCCATTGTTGAGCGTGAGATCGGCGGTGGTGAGCGTGAGGTGATCGAGATGACCGCCCCCTGTGTGGTTGGTGCCACAAAGGGCCTGAACGAGGTCAAGTATCCCAAGCTTCCCGACATCATGAAGGCCAAGAAAAAACCGGTCAATGAGATGGATGCAGGCAGCCTTAAGGTGGATGCACTCGGACTTGTAGAGCTTGTGTCACTTGAGCAGGTTCCCGAGCGCTCCAACGCAAAGATGCTCGAAGGTTCAGTGACAGAGGCGGTTGATACGTTGGTTAAACTTCTCAGGGACGAAGCCAAGGTCCTGGATTAGTACTTTTTAAACGCTTTGGTTCCGGCTTGTCCGGGTTAGACTGTTCCCTGTTTTTGGGCAAAAAAACATTCCAGGTCATTTAGACATATACGGGAGAAAACAATGGCAAGAATCGGTGTATTGATTGAAACAAACGAAAAGAGTGTAAAACCCGCCAATTTCGGTGTTCTCACAGCAGCCAGGGGCGAGGGCAACGAGATCTATGCCTTCGTTCTTGAGGCAGACGCAGCCGCCTTTCAGGACGGCCTGAAAGCCTACGGCGTGTCCAAGGTCATCGCCGTAGGGGCATCTGACGGTGACTTTTCAAAGAAACCCGATCTCCAGGCAGCAGCCCTTGTGGCTGCAATGAAAAACGTTGAGATAACCGCGCTTCTGACCCTGAGCAGCACCCGGGGCAAGGATCTGCTGGCGCGCATGGCCGCAGCAACACATTCCGGTCTCGCCCTTGACTGCATCGGTGTGGATCTTGACGCCGGCACCTGTGTGAAACCCTATTTTGCAGGAAAGACCGAAGCGACCCTGAAGCTTTCCGGCGACCTGTTCCTCTGCGCCATCCGTCCCAACGCCATTGAAGAGACCGAGGCCCCCTGCGACATCACAGCAGAGACCTTTACCGCCGATGTCACCGATGATGGAAAGCTTGTCATCAAAGAAGTGAAGGCCAGTGGTTCCGCCAAGGTGGACCTTTCCGAGGCGAATGTCATCGTCACCGGCGGTCGTCCCATCGGCTCTAAGGAAAATTTTTCCATCCTGGAGGAGTGCGCAAACGCCATGGGCGGCGCTGTGGGTGCCTCAAGGGTGGCCGTGGATTCAGGCTTTGCTTCCCACGCCATGCAGGTTGGCCAGACCGGCAAAATCGTGAGCCCTAAGCTCTACATCGGCTGCGGACTCTCGGGTTCTGTTCAGCATTTTGCCGGCATGAAGACCTCCAAGGTGATCGTTGCCATCAACAATGATAAGGATGCTCCCATTTTCACCAAGTGTGACTACGGCATCGTAGGGGATCTCTTTGAGGTAGTTCCCGCCCTGACCGCTGCCCTGAAAAAATAGAATCCGGTCCGGAATTACTGGGGAGCGGCATTTTTTGATTCTGCTGCTCCCCTATAGCGCCTCGCATGGGAATTGAGCCGATTGTTTATTGCAACCGGTAAAGCAGATAACAATTCAAGTGCGAACATCGATAAATGCAGTCATTTTTCACCCAATTTTAGGAAACGCGATGGAAATCTATACTATTGTGAAAGCCTTACTGATGGCGTGTCTTTTGTCCGCCGGGTTTGGCTATTTTTACATTCGAGTACGCAGGCTTGTCAATATCATGCAATCGGTCAAGGGTGATCGATCTCCCATGCCGGACCGCATCGGCGAACGGATCAAGGTTCTGGCCACCGATATCCTGGGCCAATCCAATGTGAGGCGCAAGTATTGGCCCGGTCTTGCCCATACCTTTATCTTTTTCGGATTCCTGGCGGTTCAGCCCCACTCCCTGGAGCTGATGGTCCAGGGGATTTTCCCCAGTTTCAGTGTTGCCCACATGTTCCCCGGGTTCTTCACGGTTTATCTCGCGACGGCCGATGCCCTCGCCTTTTTTGTTCTCATGGGACTTGGCTACGGTCTGTACCGGCGCCTGGTGGTGAAACCCGACTATCTCACCAATGGAAATGATGCAAAGTTCATCATTCTTTTTACCTCGGTCATCATCCTCACCTTTCATTTTTACAACGCATTCCACATGGTCATGCCCAGCGATGGTTTTGATTACGGCGCTTGTTTTTCATTCTCCGCGATCCTCTCCTCCATGCTCGGGCTCAGCGATCTTTCCCTGGCTGCAAAGACCACGGGACTTGAGCTTTCTTACTGGATCCACATGCTGACCATTGTGGGCTTCATGATCTACATCCCCGGTTCCAAGCATCTCCATCTGCTGGCCGGTATTCCCAACGTTTTTTACAAGCCCCTTGATGTTGAAAAAGCCATGATCAAGACCGACATCGAGGATGAGGATGCCGAGACCTTCGGCCTTTCCAAGGTGTCTGAGTTTGACTGGAAGCATGTGCTCGACCTCTACTCCTGCACCGAGTGCGGGCGTTGTGAGGAAAGGTGCCCTGCCCATTCCACCGGCAAGCCCCTCTCTCCCAAGGAGATCATCCACGAGGCCAAGCTGGAGTTGTTTGAGCATGCCGAAACCTTGATGGCCGAAGACGGTGATCTTGAAACCATTCCTCTGCTTGTGGGGGACGACGGCGCAAGGATCAGCAAGGACGCACTGTGGGCCTGTACGTCCTGCCGGGGATGTGAGGATATCTGTCCTGTCAACATCCAGCACCTTGACATCATCCTTGAAGCCAGAAAGTTCCAGGTGCTCATGGAGGCGGATTTCCCGCCTGAGCTCCAGGATACCTTTACCAACCTTGAGAACCAGTCCAACCCCTGGGGCTTCAGCGCAGACACCCGGGCCAACTGGTGCAAGGATCTGGACGTTCCCCTGATGCGGGATAACCCGGATGCCGACATTCTTTATTTTGTAGGTTGTGCCGGTTCCTATGACGACCGGGGCATCAAGACCTCCCGGGCCATCGTGAGCATACTCAAGAAGGCCGGCGTCAATTTTGCCATCCTTGGTGATGAAGAACGGTGCAACGGCGACATGGCAAGGCGATGCGGAAACGAGTACCTGGCCCAGACGATGATCCAGGAAAACGTTGAGACGCTGAACCAGTACAAGCCCAAGAAAATTCTCACGGGCTGTCCCCACTGTTTCAACACTATTAAGAATGAGTATCCCCAGTTCGGCGCAAAATATGAAGTGGTTCACCACACGGATTTCATCCTTGAGCTTCTGGAAGAGGGACGGCTCAAGACAAGCGGCAAGGATTTCGGAAAGATCACCTTTCATGATTCCTGCTACCTTGGCCGGTGGAACAACATCTACGAATCTCCAAGGGAAGTACTGAAAAGAGTGAACTACGCCACCAAGGTGGTTGAGATGGAGAAGCACGGAGACAATGGTATGTGCTGCGGCGCTGGCGGAGGCCGTATGTTCATGGAAGAGGACATTGGAAAGCGCATCAACAACGAGCGTGCCTTGGAGGCCATGGCAACAGGGGCCGACATCGTCACTGCGGCCTGTCCCTTCTGTATCACCATGCTCAGTGACGGCATCAAGGACAGCGGCAAGGAGAGCAACATGGAGGTCAAGGACTTGGCCGAAATCGTTGATGAGGCAACCCTTTGATGCGTTAAACAAATCGTAAGATCCTGGCAGTGATCATTTTTAACTTGGTTTGAATATCCCGTAGCCCCAAGCTCGGCTCAAGCTGTGATTCCTGCCTATTAAGCGGCCGGTGGAGATCCCGTTCTCCACCGGCCGTTTTGCGTTTTTTTATTGGGGTCAGGCCTAGCTTATTGTCGTTATTGCCGTTTTTTCATTGGGTCAGGGCTAGCTTGTTGCGATTATTTGATGGACGGTGGCAGGTGCGGGTTTACGCTTTGAGGGAGGGGAGGCGTGGGCTGAGTTTGCTTCGCTCGTTTCGAGGGGGTCAGGCTTTCTTTATTGGCTTTATTGAAGGGATGGCCACGTTTGTTGCAATAAAAAAAGCCTGACCCCAGCTGTCGTGAAACTGGTTTACTTGAAAAAGGTTAACAGATCCATTGGGGTGTCTGCCAGGTGGTCCGGGTTTTCAGCAATTAAAAGCGCCCGTGACTGGAATCCCCAGGTAACGGCAACGGTCTTGACCTTGGCAAGCTTTCCCTGGCGGATATCGCTGATGGCATCCCCGATCATGACGGTATTTTCCAAGTTTGAATCAAAATCGGCCTGGGCCATGGCAATGCGCTTGGCCTTTGACAATCCAAGTTCACCTCCCATCACCTTTGCCACCGTCCGGGAAAGCCCGTTCTCTTCAAGGACCTGGGTCACCGTCTCTGTGGTGCTGGCCGTGATCACGACGATCTGGTGGTCCTGGGCCAGCTTTTCAAACACGGTTGAAATATCGGGAAAGAGGAAGGTGGGACCGGTGGGTCGGTGTTCCAGGTCCCGCACTGTCTCAATGAACGTGGGAATCTTATCTGCCGGGATTTCAATGACCCGGGCAAGTTCTTCAAAGGTCATATCTTCAAGGGTGGCAAAATCGTTTCTGGTGGGTGTCCTTCCAACGGCCATGGATGCCTGGGCCTTTATGGTGAGGTTCAGAAGGTTGCCCAGGGAGTCGGCGATGACGCCGTCGTAATCAAAGTTCAGCAGCATGTGTATCCTCTCTTCTTGATAAAGGTCATTCTCTGCAAAAAGACAAAACCGCGAAAAGAGTTCCTCTTCCCGCGGTTCCGTCTGGTGCTTACATATAAGGGTGGTTAAATCTTATTTCTCAGGAAGAACACCCTTGGCTTGTGCATCCGCAGCCCAATCCTCAAAAGCGGAGATGTTGGCTGTGGTGTGGTAATCCACGTGGTAGTCGCCGCTTCCGATATTCTGGATAACGTCAAAGGCCTTGTCATCCTTGGGGATGTAGAGGGGTTTGAGAACATACTCCCTGTCCTTGGTCTCCTGGACGTACTGGCGCTGGGCCTCGGTATCCTTGAGGAAGGCCTCTTCACTGAAGAAGTTGAGGTTGTCAAGAACGCCGAAACAGTGGCGGGCGTTGTGAACCCCGAAATCGCACTGGAGGGTACGGCCCCGGATGCCTTCTTTGACGGCTGCTTCGTTGGGGACCTTCTGCTCGCTGCTTCCGCCGGACTGAACCGTGGGCAAACCGGTGACCCACATGTTGGCCCGGGCAATGGCAGTGTTGAGCATGTTCATGCCGTCGCTGGCGCAGGCAAGCTCGCCGTCCGGTCTGGTGGGGCAGGGCATGCCGCCGAACATGCAGAGCATGCCGGGGTTGACGGTCTGGGCAACGGCCAGCATGAACATGACCTCTGCCTGGTTGACGACCATGATTCCCTCGGGTGTCTGGGGTGCGGTGCGTCCTGCCAGTGCCATGGTGGTCATTCTCAGGTTGTTACCCACCCGGGCGCACTTGACCAGGGCGTCCATCATGTCGTCCATGCAGCTCAAGGGGGACTTGAGACCGCAGACCGAGTCGTGCCAGTCATCCCTTCCCTTGAAAAACTCCACGGCATCCGCATCGCTCATGTAGCAGCTGGCGGTGACTTTGATGCAGTTGTCAAGTTGATCCATGATCTGGTTGCACTTGAGGGCATCCCCCTTGTGAACCTTGACCGGCTGGCTCAGGAAGCGAACCACGTCCAGGTTTTCGCCGACCATCTTTATGACCCGGTCGAGATCTTCGTAGCTGCCGGGCAAGGGGAATTCGTCGTTCTCCCTGTAAAGAAAGGGAGGGATTCCGCCGATGCCGAGGGTGTTCATGCCTTCGTCTCCGGCATATGTCTTGGGAGCCGAATCCAGGGCCATGTCGATAAGGTCGGGAAGAAGGTGGATCCTGGAGGTGGACTCATCATAACCCGCAAGGCCGGTTCCTTCGAGGATCTCGATCACTTCTTTGTTTCTTGTCTCAATACCCACTTCAGACAGAACTGCCTTAGTGGTTTCCTGGACCCTTACATAGGTCTCCCTTTCCTCTACCAAAGCCGCTCGGTGTTCTGCAGGGGCTTCCTCGATCAATTTATCAATGTTGATGAGCATCGTTTTTTCCTATTAATGTCGTAATACTTTTAATCCTTCAGGCTGGCCGGCTTATCCGGCAGGCCTGAACCTGGGTGTATAAATTAGGAGTCCGCTTGACTCCATATTTTAAAGGGATGCTGCTATTTTTGCAAATTCCCCTTTATTTGCTTCTATCCATTCCAACAGCCTGACATTGTGTTTCAAGTACGCAAGATATTCGTAGTCGTTTAAATCATCCTCTGCGTAATAGGCTGAGATGTCCCAATTCAAAAGGTAAAAATTGGCCATGGCCATCATGGTTGGAAAATTGTCAAGCTCTGCTTTGTTCATGGGGGTAAGACCACCCATTTCTGTCAGGGTGTTCTGGTAGGACACCATGAATAATTTGATTTTATCCAACAGCATGGTGCCGTCGTTCTCCTCGTCCCAGCAACTGGTGCAGTATACAAGGGAGAGGCAGATCTCAAAAAGGCGAAGGTCGATTTTTGACCAGTCAAAGTCGAAAAGACCCACAGCCTTGTTGTCTTTAAATTTGAGGTTTCCCGGATGAAAATCACAGTGAATCGGGTTCAGGGGCATTTTTGCGACATCGTGTTCAGATATGGTGTTTGCTTTGATTGTCGATATGATGGTATCGATCTTGCCCCGGTAATACTCGTGGAACTTCGAGTCGCGGTCTTGCTTTGCACAGTCTGTAAAGGTGTCGATGAGGGAGGGAAGCATGTCAAGGATCTTGGGTTCGGCGCGTTTCAGTCCCTTGGGATCGAA
The DNA here is from genome assembly GCA_016342325.1 of Desulfobacterium sp. Lineage (GTDB taxonomy): Bacteria > Desulfobacterota > Desulfobacteria > Desulfobacterales > Desulfobacteraceae > Desulforapulum. The sequence goes on along the minus strand of JAEINR010000057.1, from coordinate 11,318 downwards.
ATTCCTTGACGAATTGTGAAAGGTTGCAAGCACCTGGGCGGCACTGATATACTCTTCGTCTTCCATGATGGGATTGTCCCAGGTGTATTTGTCTTCCCCTTCGAGAAAGGTGTAAATGGCAAACTTGCTGCGGCTGTTTGCTGGCGTTACAAAGGTGGTGTCCTCCTTTGTGGGGATCAGGCCCGGGCAGATGTCCAGACCGTTTGCGATGGCGTGGCTGATCATGGCATGTTCGAATAATATGTCATTATCAGAGATACCTCGTTTGTATTTTCTTAAGAAATAGTTCTGTTTCTTCCCGTCCTTTTCAATGACGATACCGAAGCTTCGGTTGATGTAACCGCCAAATATTTCGTACACCTCCAGCACCCTGCCAATGTCATAGGATCCCTCCACAATTTCAATGATCTGCTCGCGTAAAAAGGTTTTTTCAAGGGTGATTTTAAGCTCCTTGGCAACCTTGCCCAGACTGTGGGCGATTTCAAGCAGTTCATAATTTTTGGTGGAGTCCAATTTTTCAAGACATGTCATTTTGCTGGTGTCCATTTTCTGCCTCTTGTATTTAGAAGGTGAATGATCAATTGCGGGACGGCCAAAAGGAGCCGCCCCGCAACCCTATCAGACTATTATTTTTTCAGTTTTTCTCCCTTGGGATCGCAGAGAACCCTGGCTGCAACAACCGCCGGAACCATCTCTCCGAATATCTCAACGTTAATGGCTGTACCTTTCTTGGCAAGTTCCAGGGGAAGGTAGACATTCCCGATGTTCTTCTTCACTGTGTAACCATATCCTGTTCCCCTGAGGCGGCTGACTACTTTGCCGTCCACAACAACAGCCTCGCCGCCGTAGAGGGGCAGCCACTCTTCGCCACCGATGGTGATGGTGCAAAGCTTCTGGCTGATGCCTGCTTCCTTGACCTTGGCAAGGGCATCGCTTCCGAGGAACTCTTTTGTCTTGCTCACGGTGAAACCGATGCCTGCTTGGTAGGGATTCTCCAGGGTGGTGATGTCGTCGCTGTAGTAGAGGTAACCCTTTTCCAGTCGCAGGGAGTTCAGGGACTTGTAACCGCAGGCGGCAATGTCAAACTCCTGGCCAGCACTCCATAGGTTATCCCATACGATGATGGATTTGTCTACCTTGGTGTAGAACTCCCATCCGAGCTCGCCTGCATAGGAGACCCGCTGGGCAAGTGTTTCAACACCGTTGATGGTGATGAACTTGGCGGTCATGTAGGGAAGGCCCTGGTTGGATACGTCGTCCTGGGTGATCTTCTCAAGGGCATTTCTTGCATCCGGACCCCAGAAGCCGATGACGGAGTACTCGTCGGTGACGTCCCTGATCTCAACTTCCAGGTCATCCTTGCGAACCTGGCTCTTGATGTGGCCAAGGTCATTGTCGATGAATCCGGAACCGGTAACAAGTCTGTAGTAGTCCTCACCCAGTCGGGTGATGGTCACGTCGGCGAGAAGACCGCCGGTGTGGCTACAGAACTGGGTGTAGATGCAGGAACCAACGGGTTTGTCCATCTCGGAGACGGCGATGCGGTTGAGAAGGGGCAGGGCGCCGGGACCCTTGAACTCGATCTTACCAAAGGCGGTCATGTCGACCATGCCGATTCTCTCACGGAAGGCCTTGCTCTCTTCGCCAATGATATCAAAGCTGGGATCCTTGACCCATCCGCCGTAATTCCGCTGGTCCTCGCCGGCACGTCGCCAGGGCTGACCCTTGTCAACATAGTTGACCCGCTCCCATCCGTTCTTCTTGCCAAATACGGCACCAAGATCCTGGAGTCTGTAGTTGAAGGGGGTGATGCGCCTGGGACGCATTTCCGTATCTTCGTCATTGGGGTATCGGGTGTAGTAGTAGTACTTGTAGCACTCACGACCGCAGGCCGCCGCATAGTGGGGATCCAGGAAGTTCTTGCCGAATCGCCATGCATGGTAGCCAAAGAGATCCACTTCGGTTTCGCCGTCGATGATCCATTCTGCAAGGGCCTTGCCGATACCGCCGGCGCCGCCGAAGCCTTCCATGGAGAGACCGCAGGCCAGCCAGAAGCCTTTTACCGTGGGCCAAGGTCCGATGAGGGGCTTTGAATCCGGGGTAAATGCGTCGGGATGGGCGACAAGGCGCTCAATTCCGGCATCTTCAAGAAAGGGGAAACGCTTGATGGCGTTGACGAGCAGGTGCTCGTAGCGGTCAAAGTCAGACTGAACCTCGGTGGCACTGTGGCTCCAGGGTACGCCGTCCTCCCACATGGAGGGCGGGTTGACTTCCCAGCCGCCGAACAGGATGCCACCGTGCTCGGGACGACCGTAGATGAGTCGGTCCGTATCACGGAAGCAGGGGGCGCCGTCCGGAACTTCTGAGCCGGGTACGGCCTGGAGGGCAAGATGCTGGTGGACTACCGGGGTTGAGGGAACGTTGATGCCGACCATGGCGGCAACCTGCTTGCCCCAGAGACCGGCGGCGTTGATCACGATGTTGGTTTTGATGTCGCCCTGATCGGTGAGAACCTTGCAGACCTCGCCCTCAGGCGTCAACTCAATACCGGTGACCATTGTTTTGATGTAGATCTCGGCGCCCAGGTCCTTAGCAGCCTTTGCAACGGCATAGGTGGTTCCATGGGGATCGATGTGACCGTCGTTGGGGAGGTAAACCGCGCTGTAGAGGTCCTCGGGGCTGGCCCAGGGCATGAGCTTAATTGCTTCTTCGGGGGAGATCATGTCCACGTCCAGGCCCACGCCCTTGGCAGTACTGACGGCCCGCTGGAGGGTCATGTGCTGCTCTTTGGTGGCGGCCATTCGGACACTTCCGACCTTTTCATAGGCACCCAGCTCCTCGTAGAGCTCGGTACTGTACTTTCTCATCCGCATCATGGTGGGGGATGAGTTAAACTGGGTAAGGAGTCCTGCTGCCATGCAGGTGGCACCGCTTGTCACCTCTCCCTTTTCGACCATTACAACATCTTTCCATCCGGCTTTTGCCAGGTGATAAAGGATGGAGCAACCAACAATACCGCCTCCGATGACAACTACTCGTGCTTGATCTTTCATTGTGCCTAGTACTCCTTAAAAAAAGTTGCTTTGTAGAAAGTGGTTCTAAACAAAGGTGCCAGCCGATTATGAATTGTGTTCTTTGGATCGGCCCAGCTCTGCCCTCTGCTTATTTTCCAGCTTGGTTATAGGCCCCGGACGCGAAAAACGCCTCAAGGCAAGGTCTTTTGAACCTGGGGATGTCGTGAATTCGGCATGCCGTTCAAGTTCATATTTGCAAAAATCATCACCGCTATCATCGCTTCTGGTCTGGAAAGAACCGCTTTTGCCTTCCATTGTGGTGGAATCTTTGATAAAGGTGTGGATTTTAATGAAACCTGGGGGAACGATTGTTTGTTTTTTTGTATTGTAAGGTGTGGCTGTTTGGTGAGCGCCCATGGACAGGCGGTTTGCCAAAGTTGAAGATGTTGCTCCAGATTTCCATGGTTGCGGTTGTATAGCCGTCTCCATGGTATTGGGAATAACAAGTTGTCTTTTTTCGAACCAAAACATACAATCACCTTGTTTAATGATTACAAAAACAATCGAGTGTTAAAGTATAGAGTTCTATACAGGTGTAATTTGGTATCACTTTTTTGTCAACAAAAAAAACAGTGGTCTGGTGAAAAAAGGGCTGACCCCAATCTCCAGGTAACGTAGAAAAGCTTTGTCCTTAAAGGTTCTTGCCCGTAAATCCAGGTGGTTGACACCGTGGACATGTGGCCTATGGTTTGGGACCTATACTATGGAGCTTTTTGTTGATCTCTGTTTAGTTGTGATGTATGGATGTGTAGCTGTCATTAAACCAGTTCTTTTTGGCAGGGAATCCAATGGGTTTTCTTTCGTTTTAATCGGCAATTAAAGGCGCATAAATCAAAGGGTGTGGGTTTATAAACCTTTTAAATCAAGGGTGTTGTGATGAATGTTGTAAATGTTGTGAATCTTGATAATCCTGTTCCGAAATATCTTCAGATAAGCCAGTGGTTGACAGAACTCATTGATACCGGTCGATTCAAGGCCGGAGAGAAACTTCCGTCCGAGGTTGAGTTGTCAAAGATGTGCGGTGTCAACAGAAATACCTTGAGGCAGGCAATCTCCGAGCTTGTTGCCAAAGGGCTTCTTAAAAAGGTAAAGGGCGTCGGCTCCTTTGTGATGGACTCTCCGGATGTTCAACTTCGCCATGATATCAATAAGATAGCCAGCTTTGAAGACTATTTTGGCTCGGCCAACCTTGAGGAGAAGACCATCGTTCTTGAGCTGGAGCACGGGATTGCCGACAAAGAGGTCGCAGATCGGTTGCTGCTGGGGGCAGAACGACGGGTGGTGCTGCTTAAACGGTTGAGAACCGGTGATGGTGCGCCTTTTATCTATGAGGAGAGCTATCTTCCCTATCATATGTTCAAGGATCTTACTGCTGAAGATGCCTCAGGGTCCTTGTACCGGGTCATCACCGAAAAATTCAAGATTGACCTGGTAAAATCCCACCAGGTGATCAGAGCGGTCAATCTTAATAAAAAAATATCCACTATGTTCAATCTTCCCGAAAAATCAGCGGGTTTGCTCATGGAGAATATCACCTTTGACCGGCTCAATTCCCCTGTGGAACTTCTCTACTCCTATTGTAGGGGCGACAAATATGTCCTGGAACTCGAGCTTGGGGAGTACACCCCCAGGAAATAGATTGCTGTGTGGTTACCTTTATTGTCTGTATAGACATATATGCTGAACCTCTTTTAGGGGGGGGCAACGTTCTTGACGCACTCTTTGGTCCGTAATGCAAAAAGGGAGATTCCATGGACGTCAGGGTATATTTCTCCTATCTTTCATAAAATTTGTCATTAATAATTCTTTAGTTAACAGTAAGAAGTCTTTTCGGAAAGTTGATATCGGCTCTGTCCTGTATTCCAGCATGTGATTACATCCCCTCCTGCCGCTCATTAATTGAATTGTTCACAATTTCGCCATGAGTACCAAGCGTGCCGCTGATGCGGCGTCCTTGTATAATCCTATTTGGCGGGATAGTTGTCGGCGGGACGGGGTCTCCGGGACGATCCCCATGCCAGTTTCTGAAAAGACGATCATGGGAACAGCGGTTGCAATTGTACCTGCAGGGGATGCCGGATAGAATGATCCTGATGGAGGGTGATTGCAAGGACTTCAAAGGGTTTGGTTTTATTTTGTCCGTTGTTTTTGAAACCCCGGTTTGGCAATATGATTTCAGCAGGTTGAAATAAAAACGATACTGTAGTATAAGCCTCTTCGGGTTTTGCTTGTCGGTGTCGTTTTTTTTTGGCATCCCGACCCGGTGGCGAATCTGGGGAGTAAGTTGAGTAAAGGATGCCGGAAAACAAATAGATAGGAAACACGCATGGATTTAAACCAAGGGGAACACCAGAAACGGCCGCTGTTCAGTGGCCGACTGTCAATCATCGCTGTGGCTGCAGGTTCTGCCATAGGTCTTGGAAATATCTGGAAATTTCCCTACATTACCGGTAAGAACGGAGGCGCTGCCTTCATCATCGTATATCTTTGCTGCATCGCCCTCATTGGTTTACCCGTGTTGATATCCGATTTTATCATTGGTCGCAGGGGAGGGGGAAGCGTTGTCGGCTCCTTCAGGGCATTGGCTGGGAAGCGGAGTCCCTGGCTCTTTGGCGGGTTCATCGCCCTGTTCGGCAGCGCCACGGTGCTCAGCTTCTACGGCGTTGTGGCGGGCTGGTCCCTGGAGTACATTGTCAAGGCCGCATTCAATGGGTTTGCCGACAAGAGTCCTGCCCAGGTGGGGGAAATGTTCGGCAGTTTCATTGTTTCTCCTGTGAAGCCCATCGTTTGCCAGCTCATCTTCATGTCCATCACTGCAGGGGTTGTCTATGCAGGTGTTAAACAGGGTATTGAAGCGTTTTCAAAGGTGATGATGCCCATACTGCTCGGCATCATCGTGCTCCTGTGCATTCGCTCCCTCACCCTACCCGGGGCCGAGGCTGGCATTGCCTTTCTCTTTAAACCCGATTTCTCAAAGCTCTCGGCTGCAGGGGTGCTGGACGCCCTGGGCCACGCCTTTTTCACCTTAAGCCTTGGCGTAGGAACCATGATCACCTACGGTTCCTATATCAATCCCCGGGAGAACCTCGGCGTCACCGCCGTTCAGATCTGCATCGCCGATACCGCCATTGCCCTCCTTGCCGGCATTGCCATCTTTCCGGCCGTGTTTGCCTTTGGGGTAGAGCCGGGCCAGGGGCCGGGCCTTGTTTTTGTGACCCTGCCCAATGTCTTTGCCCAGATGCCAGGTGGCTATATCTTTTGTCTGCTTTTTTTCGTGCTGCTCACCGTGGCTGCCCTGACCTCATCTATCTCCATGTTGGAGGTGAGCGTGGCCTATGTGTCCGAGGATCTTGGCATTTCACGGAAACGGGCAACCCTGTTTCTCACAGCGCTTATCTCGGTCGTGGGAGTGGTTTGCTCCCTTTCCATGGGCGAGTACCAGGAGCAACTCACCTTTTTTGGGATGAATTTCTTTGACCTTGCCGACTTTGCCGTGTCCAACGTGGAAATGCCCATCGGCGGCGCCATCTCAGTGCTTTTTGTGGGATGGATGCTCAAGAGGGATCGTGTCCAAGAGGAACTGACCTGTAAAGGCAAGCTCAAGGTTCCCTTTATCGGGGCGTTCATGTTCACGGCCAAGTATCTGGCTCCCATTGGCATCGCCATCGTTTTTCTCCACTCCCTGGGATTGATTTGATCCCGAAGAGATGATATTAAAATCTGCGGGGAGGGATGACTTTTACCTTGTTCTCCCCCCCCCCCTCCCTTTCGATCCATGGGCTAAGCCTGATTTTTTGTTGGCTTGTAGCCTTCTTGCTTGGTCCGGGGTGTCCCATCCGTGTTGGTTGATCCTAGATTCCATTGACTTTTTAACGCTGTAGACGTATGATCGCGGGACATAATATATAAAGGAACTTAATTTAAACCATTGACAGACTATAAGATATTATCACGCAGAACCACCATCGTTAATCAGCTTGGTATGCATGCAAGGCCTGCAGCAATGATTGCAAAACTGGCCCAGAACGCCGATACCGTTGTCTGGATAGGGGATGGAGAGAACCGCGCCGATGCATCAAGCATCATCGACATTCTTTCCCTGGGCTGTTCAAAGGGATACGAGGTGCTGCTGGAAACTGAAAATGAGGTTGACATCCCCATACTTGATTCGATCAAGGAACTTATTGACACGGGGTTTGGAGAGGATGTAGATGAGTGAGACAGAATCCGGCCAGAAGGTAATCCACGGAATTAGCGGTTCTCCGGGGATCTGCATCGGCAAGGCTTATATCGTGGACCGCGAGGGTGTGGATATCATCAAGCGGTATTTCATTGCTGATTCCTCGGTTCAACCGGAGATTAACCGGTTCAAGAGCGCTGTTAAAAAGGCAAAGGATGAACATGCCGCCATCATCGAATCCCTGAACGATGACTTGAGCTCCCAGCTCAACATCCTTGAGACGCACATGGTGCTGTTCAAGGACAAGATGCTCTATGGCAAGACCATCGAGACCATCGAAAAAGACCAGGTCAATGCCGAGTGGGCCCTGAAAAAGGTGTCCCGCCAGGTGAAAACCATGTTCGAGAAGCTGGAAGACCCCTATCTCCAGGCCCGGGTCACGGACATTGTCCAGGTGTCTGAGCAGGTGATGCGGCATCTTGTGGGTGCCCAGGATATAAAAATTTCAGACATCAACAAGCGGGTCATCCTCGTTGCCCATGACCTCTCACCGGCAGACGCAAGTCAGATTCAGCTGGAGCGGATCAAGGGCTTTGTCACCGACCGGGGGGGGCGGGATTCCCATACGGGTATCATTGCAAAGTCCCTGGACATTCCATCTGTCTTGGGTCTTGGAAATGTCACCCAGTTCGTGGTCAACGATGACATCATCATCGTGGACGGCTCCAACGGGATCATCATCATCAATCCCGATGAGGACACCCTGTTCAAGTATGAGGAGCGCCGGGCCAGGTACGAAGAGTACCGGGCCGTCATTGCCCGGGACAGCCATCTGCCGGCGGTTACCCTGGACGGTAAACGCATGGGCCTCATGGCAAACATCGAGCTTCTGGAAGAGGTGGTGTCCGTCAAGGACAATGCCGCTGACGGGGTAGGCCTGTTCCGTACAGAGTTTCTCTATCTTGATCTCAAGCGGTTCCCCACCGAAGAGGAGCTGTTTGACAAGTACAAGGAGCTGGTCGAGCTTGTGACGCCCAAATTCGTCACCATTCGGACCCTTGACATCAACGGCGACAAGGTCCTTCCCTATTCGCAAACAGCGGAAGAGGCCAACCCGGCCTTGGGAATGCGGGCCGTTCGATTCTGTCTCAACCGGCCGGAGATATTCCTCACCCAGATAAAGGCGATTCTCAGGGCTGCGGCTTTTGGCAATATCAAACTTTTGATCCCCATGATCTCGTGCGTCGAGGAGATCATCCAGGTGAAAGAAGTGATTGAGACCGCCGTGTGGGAGCTTGAGGATGAGGAGAAGATCTTCAACAAGAATGTGCCTCTGGGCATCATGATCGAAGTGCCATCTGCCGCGATCATGGCCGAGGAGCTTGGGGAGTATGTAGATTTCTTCAGCATCGGCACCAACGATCTCATCCAGTACTCCATGGCCATTGACAGGAGGAACCGACAGGTGGCCCATCTTTACCATCCCTTTAATCCGGCCGTGATCCGCCTGGTCAAGATGATCATGGATGCTGCCAAAAAGACAGGGGTGGATGTGGTGATGTGCGGAGAGATGGCAGGGGATCCCATTAACATCCCCGTGCTCATGGGGCTGGGTCTTCAGGAGCTCTCCATGAACCCGGGTTCCATTCCCATTGTCAAGCAGGTCCTCAGAAAAATTGATTCCGCAGACACGGAAAAACTTGTGGAGCAGATCCTTAAAATGCGGAGTGTCGCTGAGATATCGGACCTGGTAAAGGCACGTTATAAGGACATTCTTCCCCTGGAAGATTCGGATGAACAGCAATAGGTTGGAGTTGTACAAGAGATGACATCGGAACACATAAAGATCATAGCAAACAACAGAAAGGCGAGGCGCGATTACCACCTCTCCGATGAGGTGGAGGCCGGGATCGTGCTCAAGGGCACGGAAGTGAAATCCATCCGCGAAGGAAGGGTCACCATCAAGGACTCCTATGCCGAGGTCAAGAACGGAGAGTTGTTTCTGCGGCAGCTCCACATCAGCCCTTATACCTTTGCCCACTATGACAACCACGACCCCCTTCGATCCCGAAAGCTTCTGCTCAACAAGTCTGAGATCAAGCGTCTCATTGTAAAAACAAAGGAGCGGGGATTCACCATCATTCCCCTGAAGGTCTATTTTAAGAACGGCAAGGTCAAAGTGCAGATCGCCCTGGCCAAGGGTAAGAAGTTTTATGACAAGCGTGAGACCATCAAGGAGCGGGACGTGAACCGTGAACTTGATCGGGCAAGAAAAAAATATAAGGATTGATGATCCTTGGTATTGACTTTGCATGGCGGACACTGTATATTAGCCATACTGTTCTTTCACAATTTGGGGGTGTAATGGCTTCGACGGAGATTACGAAGCGTTTGGTTGCATATCGAGCTTCTGCTGACTCGTAAAACTGGCGGAAAAAAAAGTAATCGCAGACGATTATAATTACGCTGTAGCTGCTTAAGGCGGCTTCCGTCCTGCCGGGATTCTTCCTGCAGATTCTGGTAAAGGGCGTCGACTATGTGGGACAGCCGTAAAAGGGATGCCTGAGCCCTTTTAGGTTAAATTATTCAGGCTACACTGGTCCGTATCCATCCCGGAGGAGACTATCCAGTAAAATTCAAATTTCGGGATAAGTATGTAGATGCCATCGTTGACTGTTTTCGGACCCGGGTTCAATTCCCGGCACCTCCACCACTCCTTTTTAATAAAATCAATAGGTTATAAAATAAAGACCTTACCGTTCCAGTCAGGGAATAGTCAGGGACTTTCATTTTGTTGTCTTCTTGGGGAAATCAACAATCTTTGATCTCCTTCTATTCAATGCAGCGGTCACTGTCTTATTCGATCTCTCTGCATATCTCTCGGTCATTTTAATATTCGTGTGTCTCAATTGTTGCCGGACGAGATCAATATCTTCTCCTTGGTCAAGCAGTTGGCACCCAAGGGAATGACGAACTGCATTATATAGTTTGATCTTGATCTCTACTTTCCCACACGCTTCCCTCCAGATTGCATTCAGGTTTTTATTTGTATACGGCTTCCCATCATCCCTGACAAAAATAAACGGCCCCAAGTGTTGAGGGATTCCGGCCAGGACGTCACGGGTATAATCTGTCATTCCAATCACACCCCCTTTTTTGTTATCTGAACATAGCTTTAGAGTGTTCCCTGAAAATGTCCGTTTGATTTCAATACAATCCTCCTTGATACAATCTTTTTGTAGTGCCAAAGCCTCTCCGACCCTGGTGCCGTTGTCCATCATAAAGGCATAAATAGGTCTGTGTTTTTCCGGTATTTCAGCCAGCACTTTATCTTGTTGTTCCATGGTCAGATACTCAACCGTTGGAAGCTTAAAGGGTAGGGCCGGGAACGGTGGGACACTTGAAATAACCTCATCTTTCCAGGCGTAATTCATCATGGTTCGAAATGCTGAAACCACGTTGTATATCGTTTTTTCCGACCTCCCTATTTCCCCTAACCATTTTTTGAATTTCAAAAGATCCGAATGCCTGACGGTGCGGATGTCTTTATCTTTAAAATATTTGATTATATAGTTTTTGCAATACCCCCTGTAATCCCCTAAGGTTCTTTTTGTTACGTCAGCTCCTTCCAACCACTCATCACAATAAAGACGAATGGAAAGAGGGGAGTCTGGAAACCATGCTGCCGGGTTGAAATACCCTTCATCGATCTCTGTTCTGATTTTGTTGAGCTGTTTTTCGGCTGACTTTTTTGCCCAGAAAGGCTCCTGTGTGACAGGATGTTTAAAAATTTTATACCGCTTGCTCTCCCAATAAATAGAAATAAACCACCTGTTCGACTTTTTGTCGTGATGCACAGATCCACCCATAAAATCTCCTCCTATGGGTTTACTGTCGTATTTTGGTGGCATTCGTGTCAACTGTTTTGTCCTTTCTGAGGTGTGGTGGTAATTGTTGGTGGCCCTGGTACGGTTTGGAACAGGCAACTTTATATATTATAAAGTTGATTTAATTTTATCCGAATAGCTCCATCTGGAGCGGCTGAACTTTTCTCTTGTCAGGGT
>JAEINR010000056.1 GCA_016342325.1 Desulfobacterium sp. | reverse complement strand
CCGAGGAATTTTAATAATCGGAGTGGGCGGTTTCATTATTGTTACCAACCAGTGCGTTAAGTTAATGACATTGGGATGTCACCTTCAATCTTGTCTGTATCGTCCCTCCATATTAATACTTTTATATTGAATGAAACTGAGTTAGACAATCCATGACGCTTAAATATTTAAAGTCAATAAGGAAATCTTTTTTTTTCGATCAAATTAGCTTTTTTAGATATGAAATATTGATACAACCGACTGAAATCATATACTTTGATTGAAATAGTAAATGTAACCGTATTTACTATTTATTCATGGTAAACATGAACATGTAGATTATCTCAAACATGAATTATGAATGGAAGCTATATGACTTTAAATTTTTTGGATCGTCGCTCTTCACCATGGGTTAAAACGTATATTTTTCGTCAACCATAGGGAGTGCTGTTAGCTGGACTTTTTGCCAAGGGTGTTTTGAAATAGACATGTCAACGATTGACAAAGGGTTTTGTGTTGATAAGTGGAGAGTTTTGAACATTCTTTAAACACGGTTATGGAGTGAAGGTGATTTCCTTTGATACCATTGGGCATTATGGAACCGTTGTGGCGCGTTGTCTGTCAGTTATATGCCGGTCGTTGGGGAATGGAAGAAAGGAGAGCGGTGGGAGGATATCCAGGGAAAGGGCTGTTTTGCAGCAGCCCCTTCCCTGGATACGGATCGTGTTCATAACCCAAAGGGGTTACAATTTGATCCACTCCCGCATGGCGGGAAGATCCTGGGTGGTCCAGGTCTCTGCGACCCGTTTCTTTATATAGGTAATGTAGAGGGCGTCCACGATCTCAAAGAGTGTGTTGCACAGATAGGTTTTTTCAAGGATGGCACCTTCCACATCGTCCGGGTTTTCAACCTTTCCGGCAGGAGGGGTCTTCAGGCCTGTGATGTTCATGCTTTCTCCCTTGATGGAGAACTTGTATTCACCGTCATCTACCTTGAGAATCAGGTTGATGTCGGTGACCACCGCACCTTTTTTTAGGGCCGTGGTGCCCTCTTCAAGGTCTGCGTCATCCCCTTTGATAGATATCTTTTCCTTGGAGTCGTCGCCAAGGGAGTTTTCAAGCGTAATGCTGTTGCCGACTTCCAGGGTGATCCGTTTATCCATGATACCGGTGAGCTCGGACAGGCTTAGATCGTTTTCAACCACATACCATAGCCATGTCAAAAACTCGTTACCCAGAAATTTGTATTTGTTGTAAGCGACTGCAATGTCTAACATCTTTTTTTACCTCGAAAATTTAACAGGGCCAAGGTTGGCAATTAGGTCTCTCTCTTTGTCGGAAAAGTTTGGATTGCCTTCCACCATTGTAAAGGGAAATAGCCTGACGAGCTTGCGCTTGAAAGAGGTTTTGAACAGGGTCTCAAGCTCCTCGGTGGCGGCTTTCTGGGTGGTAAAAAAGAGCAGGGTATCATCCTCGTGGATCCAAAGTACCTCATAGAGATTCGGGGTCGACGGCATCTGGCGCATGAGTTTTTCCGTGATGGTGTCCTTGATGTCTGTCTTTTCGTTTCTTGACAGAGCATCGCGACCGCTTTCCTTGAGCCGTTTTGTAATTTCCATTGCCGTGTGTTTCTGAATGATCTTGCCGGGAACGCCCTTTTTATCTATTCTCAAAGAAAAGAGAAAATAGGTACCAAAGGTGTATGAGAACTTTTCAAAATCCGGATCAAACGGACTCTCAAACGGGGTCCACCCGACGGCAATTTCGGCATACTCATCCTCGATTTCACTGATGGCGTTTTTGGTCAGTCCCTCTCTTATAGTTTCGAGCAGGGATTCTTCCGCATCTCCCTCGACCCGATATCTTGTAACGGACAGACTTGCTGATAATAAACCCATAAATACTCCAATAATGTTAATTAAAGGTTGTGCTGCTTGCTACTGGTGCATGGGGGCTAATCTACCATAATTTAAAAAATTAAGACAGCAGGAGTTTGGCCGGAACTCTGGCCATGGGGTTGGCTTTTGAACAGTGTTTACAGTCATTGGTCTGCGATATTTATGGGAATTCACCGGGGAAAGGCCTTGGTTTGTCTCTTCCCCCAAAACTACGTTTATTATTTACATGTCCTGGAGGCTGTTGTATAAATATCAGCCTTACATGGCGAGTTTTATGAATTATCATTACTTCAAAAGGTGGTTCTATGAAAAAGAACATGCAGACAATTGACGGAAATACCGCTGCAACTCACGTGGCCTACGCCATGAGCGAGCTTGCAGCCATCTACCCCATCACTCCTTCAAGTCCCCTTGGCGAAATTGCAGACTCCTGGGCTGCGGCGGGCAGAAAAAACATTTTCGGTCAGGTGCTCAACATTAAACAGATGCAGTCTGAAGCCGGTGCTGCCGGTGCCGTGCACGGCTCTCTTTCTGCTGGCGCACTGACAACAACTTTTACTGCATCCCAGGGCCTTTTGCTCAAGATTCCAAATATGTACAAAATCGCAGGTGAACTGCTTCCCTGTGTGTTCCATGTTACGGCAAGGGCCCTTTCAGCCCATGCGTTGTCCATCTTCGGGGACCACCAGGATGTCATGTCCGCCCGGCAGACAGGCTTTGCCATGCTGGCTTCAAGTTCCGTTCAGGAGGCCATGGATCTTGCACTGGTCTCCCACCTTGCAACCCTGGAGGGCCAGGTGCCCTTTATGCATTTTTACGACGGGTTCAGAACTTCCCATGAGATCCAGAAGATCGAAGTGATCGACTATGAGGACATGGCCTCTTTGATGAACTGGGATGCCTACCGTGCGTTCAAGGCCCGGGCCATGAGTCCGGAAAACCCCACCACCCGAGGTACCGCCCAGAACCCGGACATTTACTTCCAGGGCCGGGAAGCTGCCAACCTGTTTTACAATCAGATCCCCACCATTGTGAAGAGCTACATGGAGAAGGTGAAACAGTTGACTGGCAGGGCCTACAAGTTGTTTGACTATGTGGGAGACCCTGAAGCGGACCGGGTCATCGTGAGCATGGGATCCGGCTGCGAAGCCATTGAGGAGACCGTGAACCAGCTCAATAAAGACGGCGAGCGGGTGGGACTTGTGAAGGTACGCCTCTACAGGCCCTTTGACACCCAGGCGCTGATGGCGGCGATTCCCGCCACAACAGAGACGGTTACCGTTCTTGACAGGACCAAGGAGCCCGGCAGCATCGGCGATCCCCTGTATATGGACGTGTGCACGGCATTTATGGAAAAGGGCGAAGCGCCCAAGGTCGTGGGTGGCCGATACGGCCTGGGATCCAAGGAGTTCAATCCCCCCATGATCAAAGCGGTGTTCGACAATATGAAGTGTGCCGGACCCAAGAACCACTTTACCGTGGGCATCCGGGACGATGTCACCAACTCTTCCCTGGATGTGGTGCCCGGATTTAATCCCGCACCCCAGGGAACCGTAGGTGCCAAGTTTTGGGGGCTGGGATCAGATGGAACCGTGGGTGCCAACCAGAGCGCCATCAAGATTATCGGAAACAACACTGAAAAGTATGCCCAGGGGTATTTCGCCTACGATTCCAAGAAATCCGGCGGTATCACCATCTCCCATTTGCGATTCGGCGATCTGCCGATCCAGTCCACCTATCTCATCAATAAGGCCGATTTCATCGCCTGCCATAAGTCCAATTATGTGCAGATCTATGACGTGCTCGATGGCGTCGCAGAGGGCGGTACCTTTCTCTTGAATTCTGCTTGGTCTGAGGCGGATATGGAGGCTCAGATCCCCGGCGATGTGAAAAAAACCATCTACGATAAAAAATTGAATTTCTTTAACGTGGATGCAGTCAAGATCGCAGGGGAAGTCGGGCTTGGCAACCGGATCAACATGATCATGCAGACCTGTTTCTTCAAGCTTGCCAATGTGATCCCCTTTGAAAAGGCCATTGAGCTGCTCAAGGCCGATATCAAGAAGACCTACGGCAAGAAGGGCGACAAGATCGTCCAGATGAACATTGATGCCGTTGACAGGACCCTGGACAACCTGATTGAGATCGCGGTTCCTGAATCCTGGGCCACGGCCGCAGGTGGCTTGGACCAGGGCGCGCCTGCCACCGAGTTTGTGGAAAAGGTGATGCGCCCCATCCTTGCCCAGAAGGGAGATGAGTTGCCGGTGAGCGCCTTTACCCCGGACGGTAGGTTTCCCAATTCAACCAGTAAATACGAGAAGCGTGGGGTGGCCATTAACGTGCCCGAGTGGGTGCCTGAGAACTGTATCCAGTGCAACCAGTGCGCCTTTGTATGTCCCCATGCGGCCATCATTCCCATTGTTGCCACCGACGAGGAGTTAAAAGGTGCCCCGGCAACCTTTGAGACCGTTGCCGGAAAAGGCAAGGACCTCAAGGAGTTCAGCTTCCGAATCCAGGTCAATCCCCTGGACTGCCAGGGTTGCGGCAACTGCGCCGATATCTGTCCTGCCAAAGTCCCGGCCCTGGTGATGAAACCCTTGGCCACCCAGACCGATAAGGAGATTCCAAACTACGATTTTTCTGTCACGGTTCCTTATAAAGAGACCCTGGGCAAGCGGGAGAGTGTCAAGGGTAGCCAGTTCTTCCAGCCCCTGCTTGAGTTCTCCGGTGCCTGCGCGGGATGCGGAGAGACCCCCTATGTTAAGGTGTTGACCCAGCTCTTTGGTGAGCGGATGACCGTTGCAAATGCAACGGGTTGCTCCTCCATCTGGGGCGGTTCTGCGCCCACCTCCCCCTATTGCACCAACAAGGAAGGGTGTGGTCCGACCTGGGCAAGTTCCCTGTTCGAGGATGCCGCCGAATATGGCTATGGCATGATGTTGGCAATGAACAACCGGCGAAAAACCCTTCTTTCCACGGTTCAGGAGGCCCTGGCGTCGGACATCAGCCAGGAGGTGAAGGATAACCTCCAGGGATGGGCTGACGGCATGGACAAGGCTGAGGAGTCACGGATTTACGGCGAGAAACTCAAAGCCCAGCTTACCGGCAATACCGGTAATGCCCTCCTTGACAGCATCCATGGGGACAGTGATCTGTTTCTCAAAAAATCCCATTGGATCTTCGGCGGTGACGGCTGGGCCTATGATATCGGTTTCGGCGGCGTGGACCATGTCCTGGCGTCCGGTGACGACATCAACATCCTTGTGATGGATACTGAAGTCTACTCCAATACGGGTGGCCAGTCTTCCAAGGCAACCCCCACCGGCGCCATTGCAAAGTATGCGGCCTCGGGCAAGAAGATCGGCAAGAAGGATCTGGGCCGGATGATGATGAGCTACGGGTATGTGTATGTGGCATCCATCTCCATGGGCGCCAGCAAACAGCAGACCATGAAGGCCCTTGTCGAGGCCGAGAATTATCCCGGACCTTCCCTTGTCATCTGTTATGCCCCCTGTATCAACCAGGGCATCAAAAAGGGTATGGGCAAGACCCAGCTGGAGTCAAAGCTCGCAGTGGAGTCGGGTTTCTGGCCCATGTATCGGTTCAATCCAATGCTTGAGAAGGAAGGCAAAAATCCCTTTATCCTGGATTCCAAGGCGCCGGACGGAACACTCCAGGCGTTCCTGGCCGGGGAAAACAGGTTTGCAGCCCTTGAAAAGAGCTTTCCTGCGGAGTCCACCCGGTTGAGAGCCCAGATAGAAGAGGAAACCAATGCGCGGTATGAAAGTTTGAAAAAACTTGCTGAGTAACACCATGAATGCTTTGCGAGCTTGACAAAAACTCGCAAAGTAACTCCATGGAATCACCTTATCCAGGGCTGGGAAACGCGTTTTTCCGGCCCTGGATCCCTCTCCCTTCTTTTTCCAACACCTGCCCCTTTTTTTGTTTGCAAATATTCAGGTTCTGGTCTATAGGCATACTCTTTCATATAAATGATCAGCAGTGGACGGTGAATGGGAGAAGCGCAACAACAGGGGGACAAAGGAATTCTTGGGATGGTTGCGGCCACACTGGTATCGCGATCCGTCATCAACACATGTAACCGGTTTATCTACCCCTTTGCTCCGGTGATCAGCCGGGGGCTTTCCGTGCCCCTGACCGCCGTGACCTCGGTCATTGCCATTAACCAGGCCACAAGTCTCCTGGGATTGTTCACCTCTCCCTTGGGGGATCGGACCGGGTATCGACGAATGATGGTGACAGGTCTTCTTGCCCTGATCGCCGGCATGATGCTGGCCGGGGCGCTTCCCTTCTACTACTCCCTTATGGTGGCCATGTTTTTGAGTGGTCTGTGCAAGAGCCTGTTTGATCCGGCCATCCAGGCCTATGTGGGGAAACGGGTTTCCTACAGGCGAAGGGGGTTGGTGGTGGGAATCCTTGAGATCAGCTGGTCCGTGGCCACCCTGGTGGGCATTCCCTGTCTAGGCCTCCTGATCGACCGGTTTGGATGGCGATCCCCCTTCTTTGCCCTGGGCGGGCTTGCCGCCATCAGCCTTGCCCTGGTCGTTCACTATATAAAGGACGATTCCCAGGAAGAGACCGTTGTCCGCAAAAAAAGGGGCACGATTCGTAGTCTGACGGCGCTGTTGAACAACAGAAAGGCCCTGGGGGTTGTGGGGGTCGGGTTTCTGATGGGGGCGGCCAACGACAATCTTTTTGTGATTTACGGGGCCTGGCTGGAACGATCCTTTGACATGAGCGTTGTCGCCTTAGGGCTGGGCACCGGGGTGATCGGGGTGGCCGAGCTGTGCGGTTCAAGTTTTACGGCCGCGTTTTCAGACCGGTTGGGCATCAGGCGATCCGTGGCCTGGGGGATTTCCCTCTGCGCCCTCTCCTACCTGTTGATTCCCCGGGCGGGCCATTCCCTTTCCCTGTCCCTTGCCGGCCTGTTTGCCGTGTTTCTCTTTTACGAACAGTCCATTGTCGCGTTTATCTCCCTGTGCACGGAGCTTTTACCGGGTGCCAGGGCAACCATGATGTCGCTCCTTATCGCCTCGGCAGGCTTAGGCAGGGTGGCAGGAGCATTATCAGGGGGCATGGTGTGGCAGGCCCTGGGCATGGAAACCGTGTGCGTCATATCGTCCCTTTTGACCTTTGGCGCCCTGGGTTTTCTCCTGTGGGGAACAAAGGGGTGGACGCCTGAATAGTGCTTTACAACAATCAAACCGGATGGTACTTTGACCTATTAACTGCCTGTTCTTTATAGCAGTATTTCTTAAAAAACAACGCAGCATCAGGAGTCTTTCCCAATGACGGAATACATTGAAATTCGGT
The DNA here is from genome assembly GCA_016342325.1 of Desulfobacterium sp. GTDB lineage: Bacteria > Desulfobacterota > Desulfobacteria > Desulfobacterales > Desulfobacteraceae > Desulforapulum. The sequence continues at coordinate 35,113 of JAEINR010000056.1, read as the reverse complement.
TCGGTGAAAATTTTGAAAGGCGATCAACAGGAGAAAAACCCCTGGGGGAGATGTTCCAGTCGATCAATCCGATGTTCTGCCTTTCCCAGCGCATTTGGAGACCCCAGATGGACATCTCTGAAACCCTGAATAGTATTATTATCCAGGCGGAGATTGCCGGGGTTGAAAAAGACGATATCAGCATTGAGGTGAATTCCAAGGCGGTCAAGGTCTCAGGGGTCAGGGGACGAACGCCCCCGGAAGAGAACGCAACCTACAGGCTTGCCGAAATACAGTTCGGCAGGTTTGAGAGGGTTCTCTATCTGCCGACCCTGATAGACATAGAACAAGTGCACGCCTCGTTTTTTAACGGTTTTCTTGAAATTAAGCTGGCTAAATTTCCCATAGACAGTTCCCAGAGAATAAAACTCTCTTATAGATGATACAGCAACGTGCATAGGAATTTCCCATGAATGAACTTAAGACTTCAGTAAGCGTCGGTCCTGATCATATACCTGAAATTCTGCCGATACTACCCATTGTCGATACCAACCTTTTTCCGAAAATGGTCATTCCCCTGGTGCTGATGCAGGATGATGCCATCCAGCTCATCGATGAAACCATGGCCGGCTCCCGGATTCTCGGCCTGTTGCTTTCCCGGCGGTCCGATGTCGACACCCGGCACTCCATCAAGGATCTCCACAAGATCGGCACCGTGGCCATGATTCTCAAGATGGCCAAAATGGAGGATAACAAGGTTCAGCTGCTCATCCAGGGCTTAAGCCGGTTCAAGGTTTCCGAATATATCCAGGGCAAGGCCTATATGCAGGCCCGGATTGATGTGCTGGAGAGCCGGAATGTCACACGGGACAAGGAAACCCGGGCGCTGATGTCCAACATCGTTGGGCAGTACGAGAACATTGTGTCCCTTTCCCCGGGATTGCCGGCCGAGATCGGCGGCATGGTGAAATCGATCCAGGAGCCGGACATCCTGGCCGACATGGTGGCCTCCACCATCAACGCCCCCATCCTTGAGAAACAGGGTGTGCTGGAGCTTCTGGATGTGAAGAAACGGCTGAAAAAGGTGACGCGGCTGGTCAACGATCAGCTGGAGATCCTGGAGATGGGGTCCAAGATCCAGACCCAGGTCAAGGAGGACATGGACAAGCGCCAGCGGGAGTACTACCTGCGCCAGCAGCTCAAGACGATCAAGGAGGAGCTGGGGGAGACCGGGGATGAAAGCGTTGAGATCGATGAATATCGAAGCAAAATCGCTGACCGGAATCTTCCCGAGGAGGCGGCCAAGGAGGCCGACCGGGAGCTTAAGCGCCTTGCGCGGATGCATCCCTCTTCCTCCGAGTATATTGTTGCCTCCACCTATCTCGACTGGATGGTCTCCCTGCCCTGGAACGATAAATCCAAGGACCGGCTGGACATCAAGGAGGCCAAACGGGTGTTGAACCAGGATCATTACGGTCTTGAAAAGCCCAAAAAGCGTATCCTCGAATACCTGGCTGTCCGGAAGTTGAAACAGGACAGCAAGGGACCCATCCTCTGCTTTTCAGGTCCTCCGGGAACGGGCAAGACGTCCCTTGGCCGTTCCATCGCCCGGGCCCTGGACCGGAAATTTGTCAGGATTGCCCTGGGGGGCATGCGGGACGAAGCCGAGATCCGCGGCCATAGGCGAACCTATGTGGGTGCCCTTCCCGGCAGGATCATCCAGGAGATCAGAAGGGCCGGCACCAACAACCCTGTGTTCATGCTGGACGAGATCGACAAGGTGGACTCCTCCTACCACGGTGATCCTTCCTCCGCCCTTCTCGAGGTGCTGGACCCGGAGCAAAACTTTTCCTTCACCGACCATTACATGGATGTTCCCTTTGATCTTTCCAACGTGATCTTTCTCACCACGGCCAATGTGCTCCACACCATTCCGGCGCCCCTGCGGGACCGGATGGAGGTGCTGGAACTGTCGGGATATACGGAGGATGAAAAACTGAAGATCGCCACCCGCTATCTCATCCCCCGGCAGCGGACTGCCAACGGCCTTACCGCCGCCCACATCCAGATCACCCCGGGGGCGGTCAAGGATATCATCTCGGGCTACACCCGGGAGTCGGGACTTCGAAATCTGGAACGGGAGATCGGATCTGTCTGCCGGGGCGTGGCGGCCAAGGTGGCCGAAGATGAGGTGGAGCGTGTCAAAATTTGGAAAAAGGATCTCCACGGCTATCTGGGACCTGTCCGGAACATGCCGGAGAACGGATCGACCATTTCCGTGCCCGGGGTGGTGGTGGGTCTTGCCTGGACCCCCACCGGGGGGGACATCCTCTTTGTGGAGGCAACGGCCATGAAGGGCTCCAAGGGCCTCACCCTCACCGGCCAACTCGGGGACGTGATGAAGGAGTCTGCCACCACGGCCATGAGCTTTATCCGCTCCAATGCCGCAAAGCTTGGCATTGATGATACTTTTTTTGAAGAACACGATATCCACATCCATGTCCCGGCAGGGGCCATCCCCAAGGACGGACCGTCGGCCGGGGTGACCATGCTTACGGCCCTGACCTCCCTGATCACAGGGAAGCCGGTTAAAAAGCGGCTGGCCATGACCGGCGAGATCACCCTCCGGGGAGATGTGCTGCCCGTGGGCGGCATCAAGGAGAAGGTGATCGCTGCCCACCGGGCCGGCATCCGCTCGTTGATCCTTCCCAAGTGGAACGAGAAGGATATGGAGGATATCCCGGAGAACGTAAAGGAGAAGATTGAGTTTCACTTTACGGACAAGATGTACAGCGTCATAAAAAGTGCCTTGAATTGATTGGAGTATCACCTGGTTTGAAATTAAATGCTGTGTTGATTTTGTTGATCGTCGTGTTTGCGGCAGCTTGCACCTCCCATATGGATCCCGGACCGCCCGCCCCTTATAAAAAAGCGCCCTACCAGGCAAAAAAGAGGGCGCCCGGCCACACCAAACCCTATAAGATTGCGGGCAAGACCTACCGCCCCATGGCCAGTGCCAAGGGGTTTTCCCAGACTGGAAAAGCCTCCTGGTACGGCAAGAAGTTCCACGGAAGAAAGACCGCCAATGGTGAAATTTACAACATGTACGCCATGACCGCGGCCCACAAGACCCTTCCTTTGGGGACCTGGGTGCGGGTTCATAATCTTTCCAACAAGAAATCCATTGTGGTCCGGGTCAATGACAGGGGTCCGTTTGTCCAGGGCAGGATCATCGATCTGTCCTATACGGCGGCCAAAAAGATCGGTGTGGTGGGGCCGGGCACGGCGCCGGTGAAGATCGTCGCCCTTGGCCGGGCCAGCAGCGATCCCTACACCTCCAAGCAACCCGTCACCTACACCCCGCTGAACTATTTTAAGGGCAATTTTACCGTGCAGGTGGGGGCATTCAAGGATCGCACCAATGCTGAGCGGCTCAGGAAAAAGCTGGGCAGGCTTTATGATAACGCCCATATCACGGTGTACACAGACTACAGGGGGCGGTTTTACCGTGTCCGGGTCGGTCGCTACACAAGCCTTGACCGGGCTGAACGGTTCAGCCGGCAGCTGATCCTTGATGGTGCCAAAAGCGCCTTTGCAGTGGCGGAGTAAGGGATGAGACACCATAAACCCACCGTATTTCTGGACAGGGACGGGGTGATCAATCAGGATTCCCCCCATTACATCAAGACAGCAGACGAGTTCCGGTTTATCCCCAACAGCGCCGAGGCCATAGCCCTGCTCTGCAAGAACGGGTTTCAGGTGATCCTCATCACCAACCAGTCCATGATAAATCGGGGCATATCCACTGTTCGTCACCTTGACGCCATATTTGAAAAAATGACGGCAGGCATCCAGGCCAAGGGCGGCGATATCCAGGATATCTTCTATTGCCCCCACGGTCCGGATGAAGGCTGCGCCTGTCGTAAGCCGAAACCGGGGCTGATTCTCCAGGCCCTTGACCGGTATGCCATTGATCCTGCCACCGCCTTCATGGTCGGGGACTCTGCCAAGGATATCGGGTGTGCCAGGAACGCCGGAGTGGGCAATGCTCTGCTGGTGTTGACCGGAAACGGCGGTAAGGCCCGGGAGACCCTCATAAAAGATAAAAACGAGCCTGATTTCACGGCCCCGGACCTCATGGCCGCTGTTCAATGGATCATCCAAACCCAAGGATCTTCTCCGCAACTATGATCGTCTTACAGGGAACCCTGGAGCGGATCACCTTCCGCAACGAGGAGAATCATTACACCATTGCCAGGATAAAAACCCGGGAGACCCGGGAATCCGTGGTGGCAGTGGGGCCCTTGCCCGGGGTGAGCGAGGGGGAGACCCTGAGGCTCACCGGCCAGTGGGTGGCCCACCCCAAGTACGGGGACCAGTTCAAGGTGGAATCCTTTGAGGTGACCCTGCCTGCCAGTGTCGCAGGCATCCGGCGCTACCTGGGGTCGGGGATCATCAAGGGCATCGGCATGACCATGGCCAAACGGATCGTGGAGCATTTCCAGGAGCGCTCCCTGGAGGTGATCGAGAACGAACCCCAACGCCTAGAAGAAGTCCCGGGCATCGGAAAATCAAAGGCGACCCTCATCACCAGCGCCTGGGACAAGCACCATGCGGTGCGGCGGGTGATGAAGTTTCTCCAGGACAACGGGGTGAGCATTGCCCATGCATCGGCCATTCTGAAACACTATGGAACGGCCAGCCTGGATATCCTGAAGAACAATCCCTATGCCGTTTCCAGGGAGGTGCCCGAGGCAGGGTTTGAGGTGGCGGACACCATTGCCCTGCAATCCGGGGGCAAGGCGGACGATCCCGAGCGGATCAAGGCTTGCCTGGTGTTTTTGCTCACCAAACAGGAGTCCGATGGCCATGTGTATGGGGAAAAAGCGGACCTGGCCCGCCGGTGCATCGGCCTGACATCAGCCACCGATACGGCAGTGGACCAGGCCCTTGAGTCGCTTTCGGCGGATGAAGAGGTGGTGGTCGAAGGGGAGGCGGTGTACCTGGCGCGGTTCCACACGGCTGAAACCGGTATTGCCGCAAGGATCAAGGCCATGCTGTCCGTGCCGATCAATCCCCACGATCTTTCCGATGAAGTGATCACCCAGGAGGTGCTCTCCCGGCTGGCGGTTCAGCTTTCGTCCGAGCAGATCGAGGTGGTGCAGCAGGTGCTGGCCCACCGGGTGGTGGTGATCACCGGTGGCCCGGGAACGGGCAAGACCACCCTGATCCGGGCGGTGTGCGCCGTGTTTAAACGACTTCGCCAGACCATCACCCTGGCCGCCCCCACCGGCCGTGCAGCACGGCGGCTCTCCCAGGTCACGGATAAAAAGGCCTCCACCCTGCACCGACTGCTGTTGTGCGACCCCGAAACCGGGGAGTTTGCCAGGAACCCCATGAACCCGCTGGATTCAGACGTGGTGATCGTGGATGAGGCATCCATGGTGGACACCCTGCTCATGTATCATCTCATCCTGGCCGTGCCTGTTAATTCCGTGCTCATCCTTGTGGGGGATATTTTCCAGTTGCCCTCGGTGGGGCCGGGGAATGTGCTTGCCGACATCATCGCCTCAGACGCGGTCAAGACCTTTGCCCTGACCCGGATCTTCCGGCAGGCGGAGCAGAGCCCCATTGTCCGGAACGCCCACTGCGTCAGAAAGGGAGAGATGCCCTGCCTGGAAAACAGTTCCAAGGAGCTGTCTGAATTTTATTTTATTGAGAGCGATTCCCTGGACCGGGTGGTGGAGACCATTCTGGAGCTGTGCAGCAATCGGATCAGAAAGGCCTTTCCCCATGTGGACGAGATCCAGGTGCTGACCCCCATGCACAAGGGAGAGACCGGCACCATCAACCTGAACCAGCGACTCCAGCAGGTGATCAACACCAACCCCGGCGGCATCGAAGCAAGGGGGTTTGTGTTCAAGACCGGGGATAAGGTGATGCATCTGAAGAACAACTACCAGAAGGACGTGTTCAACGGCGACATCGGCATTGTCCACGAGGTGGCGAAATCAGAGGGACGGCTCTCCGTGGATTACGACGGCCGGATAGTGGATTACGATCTTCTGGAGCTGGACGAACTCACCCTTGCCTATGCCGTGTCCGTGCACAAGTCCCAGGGATCGGAATACTCGGCCGTGGTGATCGCCATGACCACCCAGCACTATCCCCTTCTCCAGCGTAACCTGCTCTATACGGCCATGACCCGGGGCCGGGATCTTGTCATCGTGGTCGGCTCCAGACGGGCCGTGGAGATCTCCCTGAACAATAATCGGATCGATGATCGCCTTTCAGGGCTTGCAAAGCGCTTTTGAAAGGGAACCGGTGGCGCCTTGCAAGAAAATGGGTGGGGTCATAAACCCACCCTGTCAATAGGGGGCTGCCGCCCTGCGCTGGCGTTCCTGCTCTTCCTCCAGGGCCTCCTGGATCTCTTCCAGCACGGCTTCCACATCTGCGGGTCCGGTGCTGTCCTCAAAAAGGCCGGTGAGTTCCCTGTCCGGGTTTAATTCGCCGCTATCGTACAGGGCCCATATCTCCTTGGCGTACTGGCTGTTCTTCAGCTGGGGGGCGAACTGGGCGTAGTAGGCGGTCATGTTGTCAACGTCCCGGGCCAACATTCTCTGGGCGTTGTTGTTGGCCGTGGCATCCACTGCCTGGGGCAGGTCGATGATCACCGGTCCCAGGGGATCCAGCAGCACATTGAATTCCGACAGATCGCCGTGGACCAGGCCAGCACAGAGCATGCGCATTACGTATTTCATGACCACGGCATGGTCTGTCAGCGCTTGTTCAGAGGACAGGGTCACGTCGCTCAAGCGGGGGGCGACCCGGCCCTCTGCATCGGTGATCAGTTCCATGAGCAGGACGCCGCTGAAGCAGCCGTAGGCCTCAGGGACCCTCACCCCGGCATGGGCCAGGCGATGGAGGGCATCGAATTCTGCTGTCTGCCAGATTTCTTCCTGTTGGTTCCGGCCGAATTTGGAGTGTTTCTCCATGGCCCGGGCCCGACGGGTGTTACGCACCTTGCGGCCTTCCTGGTATTGGACGGCCTGTTTAAAGCTTCGTCTGTCAGCTTCTTTGTACACCTTGGCGCAGCGGATCTCGGCACCGCAGCGAACGACATAAACGGCGGCCTCTTTGCCGCTCATCAGCGGGCGGATCACTTCATCCACCAGGCCGTCTTCTATCAGGGGTTGTATTCTTTTAGGAATTTTCATAGGGCCTTTATACCTTAATTGGGCCCGGGAGGGAATACTCTCTTGTATTTTTATTTAAAAAAGCAAGGCCTTAGCCCTTCATTCCGACAAATACAGCCCCTCTATTGGCCTGGAATTCAAACGCAAATTGACAGAAAACGGCTTTTGAAAATGATGAACCAAGGAGATATGCCAGGGGGAAAGCGGGAGGGGAGAATGGTGTGCCTCCCCTCCCATGGCTTCGGGGCGATCAGTGGTAGTCGTGGGTGCCAAGAACCACATCGATGCCGAATTTGGCCTTGAGCATCTCGGCCTTCTCTTCGGGTGTGGAATAGGGACAATCGGGCTTGGCATTGGCCATGCAGGACGAAAGATGGATCTTATCCGGTTTGAGCTCGGCAAGCTTCATGGTCATGCCGGTGTTGGGAACCAGGGTGCGGCCGGGGCATTCGCACTTGACAAATCCCACCACCTGGGACTCTGATTCAAATTTTCCATCGCCAAGGGCGGCGGCCTTGAGGCATCTCCACTCGCCGGGACAGCCGTATCCGGCGTCCATGTATGATCCGCATCCAACTACGACAACTTTTTCCATCTCTCCTCCTCACAGGGTTATTGGGTGATTATGAGTTTTTGCTCACGGTCTTTAGGTATCAACCTGGATCGGATTATTCAACAGGAAAGTTTTTTATTTTGACAAGGAGCAAAGAAATGTCTAAGGAATAGATCCCATGGAGAAACTCGGATATATCTACATCTTGATCGCGGCCATGCTCTGGGGGCTTCTCGGCCCCTTTGCCAGGGTGGCCTTCCACGAGGGGGTTCCTCCCCTTGAGGTGGCGTTCTGGCGGGCCGTGCTGGCTTGGCTGCTGTTTGCGTCCCAGGCCTTGGTCCAGCAGCGGGTCCGGGTGAAGCGCCGGGATCTGCCCGGGCTTGCCCTGTTTGGTTTTATCTGTGTCACCCTTTTTTTCGGCGCCTACCAGGTGGCCGTTGCCAAGGGGGGGGCCGCCCTGGCATCGGTGTTGCTCTATACCGCCCCTGCCTGGGTCTTTCTCCTTTCCCGCCTCTTTTTTAAAGAGACCATCACCCCCCGGAAGATGACGGCCCTGGTCTTCACCCTTGCAGGGATTGGTCTAATTTCCTGGAACCCGGGTGCCGGCGTCGGGGGTGTCGGGGTGTCGGCCGTTCTGTTTGGGCTGTTGGCCGGGTTCTGCTATTCCCTCTACTACATCTTTGGCAAGCATTTTTCAGACAAGTACTCGGCCCCGGTGCTCTTTTCATATATCCTGCCCTTTGGGGCGGTCTGTCTGCTGCCCTGGTTTTCCTTTGCTGAAAAGAGCGTCACCGCATGGACCGCCCTTGGGGCCATCGCCTTTCTTTCCACCTTTGGGGCCTATCATTTTTATTATGCCGGCCTGAAACGGGTGGAGGCCGGGCGTGCCTCCATCATTGCCACGGCAGAGCCTGTTGTGGCAGCCCTCACCGCCTGGTGCTGGTGGGGGGAGCGTTTTACCATGGCCGGTTATTTTGGCAGCGGACTCATTCTTTTTGCCGTGGTTCTCATGATCAAGGAGTGACCCGGTCAAGTAAAAGACCCATAGACTTTATAGAACTTGACTCCCCCTCTCTCTTTTGCAAAAATTAAGAGGTTGTCGTATTCAACGGCAAAATAAAACGTCTTTGTGGAAAACAGGGGGCAGGTCATGGGTGTGGGAACTAAAAAAAGCGATGGTGTCCCTTGGGATCCGGACGGTGGCCAAGGCGGCTTTTTAGGCCTTGATGATCTTCCTTTTCCCGCCATTCTCGTGGATTTAGCCAAGCTTAAAAACCATGTCTCAGGGTTTGAATTCAAGGATGGCACCGCCTTTGAAGCCCACCTGGTAAAGCGCCATGACCAGGTCGGTAAATGCATGGAAAAGATCGAACTTCTTTCCGTAAACCAGGCCTGCCTGGCATTTTTTGGGACAAAGCGCAAGATCGCTCTTTTTGAGTGCCTCAGGGGTCAGATGGCAAAAGAGATCCCCTTGTTTTTCGTTTCTGCCCTGGGTGCCGTTTTTGAGAACCGTGTCCAGTTTTCGGCAACCACCCATCTTTTCACCTGTTTGCATGAAAAACGAAGGGTGCTGCTCACCGGAAAAGTCCTGTCCGGCGCCCACCAGGGGGAGCGGGCGGTTGTCCATATCCAGGAGATTTCCGAGTCTTGTGGCCACGATTTTAAAGGGACAGCCGAGGGCCATGGCCGGCTCTTTTCCAGGACCTTCCATGGATTGCCTGCCGCCGTTTCCATCACCCGGGTGGATGACGGCTGTTTCATCGAGGTCAACCAGGCGTTTGAGCGAATCTTTGGACATGAAAGAAACCGGATTATAGGTAAAAAACTTCTGGATCTGAATATTTGGGTCTACCGGAGACGGCACCAGGAGTTCATGGCGCTGTTTGAGGAACATTTGGTTGTTACCGATTTTGAGGCACGGTTTTTGACCCGGTCCGGCCGCATGTTTACCGGGCTTGTTTCTGCAGAAAATATTGAATTCAATGGGGTGCAGTGCATCGTCATGGTGGTGTTTGATGTCACCCGCCAGAAGAAGAAGGAGCGGATAAACCGGGCGCTTCTGGACGTCACCCGGGCCGCCCAGCAGTCGGGTTCCACAAAGGATCTCTGTTCTGAAATCCACAAGGCCCTGGAGTACTCCATCAACATGACCAACTTTTTCATCGGCCTTTACGACCGGGAACAGGACATCATCACCTTTCCCTATTATGTGGATGAGCAGGATGGGGTGGGGGTCATCTTCAATGCCGAAAAGAGCTACTCCCTCTGTTCCGAGGTGATCCGGAAGCAAATCACCCTGTTGTTTACTGAAAATGAACTCAAAGAACGGTATGACAGGATGGAGACCCGTTTCCCCGGCACCATTCCCCGGATCTGGCTGGGATCTCCCATGAAGGTCCAAGGAGAGGTGATTGGGGTAGTTGCCGTTCAATCCTATGTGGACCCGGTCATGTTCAATCAGGATGATGCGGTGCTCCTGGAGGCCGTGTCCAGCCAGATCGCCGCCTCCATTGAACACCAGCGGGAGGAGGAGGAAAAGACGATGCTCAGGGCCCAGCTCGGCCAGGCACAGAAGATGGAGGCCCTGGGAACCCTTGCCGGCGGAATTGCCCACGATTTCAACAACATCATTGCGGCCATCATGGGCTATACCCAGCTTGTCCAGATGGAAAGCCCTGATAATCCCTCCCTTCAGAAAAAGCTGGAACGAATCTACAAGGCATGTCTCCGGGCAAAGGACCTGGTCCAGCAGATCCTCGGCTTCAGTCGGCACCATGAGTCTGACATGTGTCCCATACGACTTGGGCTGATCGTTAAGGAGACATTCAAATTTCTCCGGGCCACCCTGCCTTCCACCATCACCCTCAAGATCCATGTCAATGGTGTCCGGGATACGATCATGGCCAATTCCAGCCAGATCCATCAGATCCTGATGAATCTGTGCACCAATGCCGCCCATGCCATGGGAGATCAGCCGGGGATCCTGTCGGTGACCCTTGAGGAGACAAAAATTCATCAAATACTGAGGCTCACAGGGGGGGAGCTTTTGCCGGGCACCTACCTGCTCCTATCGGTCAGGGACACGGGCCACGGCATGGACAAAGAGACCATGCAACGGATCTTTGAGCCGTTTTTTACCACAAAGAGCAATGGCACGGGCACCGGGCTTGGGCTCTCTTTGGTTCACACCATCGTGCAAAACCATGAAGGGGGGGTGGATGTGGAGTCAAGTGTAGGCTTGGGCGCATGCTTTAAGATATTTTTACCCCTGTTTGATGAGCAACTTCGTCAGCCGACCCTCCCGGATCAGGATCATCTATTGACCGGCGGGGAAAACATTCTGGTGGTTGATGATGAAGAGGCCATTGTTCAGTCCGTGAGCGAGTTCCTCCGGGACATGGGATACACTGTCACGGCCATGGAGAGCAGCCCTGCGGCCCTGTCCGAGTTTCGAAACAGCCCCCAGGATTTCGACCTTGTGATCACGGACATGACCATGCCCTTTCTCACCGGATTTGACCTGGCACGGGAGATGATCCAGGTGCGCCCGGAGATCCCCATTATTCTCTGCACCGGCTTTGGCGCCGAGGTGAGCCGTGGGGAGAGCGTTGCCGTCGGCATTCGGAAGATCCTTCACAAACCCATGGACCTTGTGGAACTGGTTAAAGAGGTCCGGCGGGTGTTAGACGCTGGGAATATTTGAACATAACCCCCTAATAAATTCCAAAGGAGTCCTTCGATGAAAAAGATCTTGGTCGCGTTAATGGTTTTTGCTGTTACGGCGGGTGGTGGGGGGACGCCCCGGAGACCTGTGGGTGTTATCGCTGCTCGCATATGAACAGAGCCTGTGTTTTATTCAACACGTACTCAGGTATCAATTCGAGTGCAACCCTCCCTCGGTTCCGGGGTGTTGTCCATGACGTCTATCCGGGGGGATCAGTCCATGTTTCTTTTTTCTTCAACGGCGTGGCAGGCCACAAAGGTGCCGGTGTCAAGCTTAAGAAGTTTCGGGACCTCGTTTTTGCATCGCGCGTCGGCATAGACGCACCGACCGTGGAACACGCACCCCGTGGGCAGGTTCACCGGGGTGGGCACCTCGCCCTTGAGCTTGATGTTCTTGGGTCGGGTTTCGCCCACCCGGGGGATGGCGCTCAACAGTGCCCGGGTATAGGGATGGGCCGGAGTGGCAAAGAGATCCTCGGTTTTGGCAAGCTCGCACAGGGTGCCAAGGTACATCACCGCCACCCGGGTGCTGATGTGCTCGACCACGGAGAGATCGTGGGTGATGAAGAGGTAGGTTAGTCCCCTGTCCCTTCCCGCATCCATGAGCAGGTTGAGAATCTGGGCCTGGATGGATACGTCCAGGGCCGATACGGGCTCGTCCGCCACGATGAGATCCGGATCCAGTATCAATGCCCGGGCGATGCTGATCCGCTGGCGCTGGCCGCCGGAGAATTCGTGGGGGTAGCGGGAGGACCATGCAGGATCCACGCCCACCTGCTTCATCACGGACATGATCTTGTCATGGATGGCGGCCCGGGTCATCTTGGGGTTGTGGAACCGCAGGGGCTCCTCCAGGGTCTGCTTCACGGTCTTTCTCGGGTTCAACGATGCATAGGGATCCTGGAAGATCATCTGCATCTTTTTCCGGAAGGGGAGCATCTCCTTGTGGGTCAGTTGGTCGATGCGGTCTTCCTTGTAATAGATCTCTCCTGCGTTGGGGGGGTAGAGTCCCATGACCACCCTGGCAAGGGTGGATTTGCCGCATCCGGATTCTCCGACCACGCTCAGGGTTTCGCCCTTGTTGATGGTGAGGCTGACGTCGTTGACCGCCTTTACCGTGGTCTTTTCCCGGACAATGCGTCCGTTCTTAAATTTCAGCTGGTCAAGAAGGCCGCCGGAGATGTCAAAGTGTTTTACGACATTCTTGATGGTCAGTATGGGGGTGTTGTTCTTCATATCCTCTATATCATATGGCATGCAGCCATTATGCCTTTTTCGGTTCGCTTTAGAAGGGGAAGGTCTTTTACACAGATCTCCTCCTTGAGATGACATCTTGGGTTGAATGCGCAGCCCGGGGGAATGGCGGTGAGGTTCGGCATCATTCCCGGGATCTGGTAGAGCCGCTCACCGGTCTTCAAGGCCCCTGGAAGGGATTTGATCAGTCCCTGGGTATAGGGGTGGGAGGGGGAGTTGACCACGGTTTGGGTGTCCCCCGTCTCGATGATTTTACCTGCATACATCACGGCGATCTTCTCGGTGACCTGGGAGACCACGCCCAGGTCGTGGGTGATGAGAATGAGGCCCATCTCCTCTTCCTGGCACAGTTCCTGGAGCAGGTCCATTATTTCGGCCTGGATGGTTACGTCCAGGGCCGTTGTGGGCTCGTCCGCGATGATGATGGCAGGATCGTTCAAAAGCGAGATGGCAATGATGATCCGTTGCCGCATGCCGCCTGAGAACTCATGGGGGTACTGGTCCAGCCGCTTTTCCGGCGATGGGATATGCACCTTCCTGAGCTTTTCCAGGGCGATTTTTTCAGCCTCACGGGTGGTGATATTTCGATGGGCCTTGAGGGTCTCCACCATCTGGGTGCCGATGGTGAACACGGGGTTCAGGGTCATCATGGGATCCTGGAAGATCATGCTGATCCGGTTACCCCGGAGTCTTCTCATCTCCCTGCCCGGCAAGGTGCTGATATCCTTGCCATTGAAGAGAACCTTTCCCTCGGCAATGAACCCGGGTTTGCTCAACAGGTTGATGATGGCAAAGCCTGTGACCGATTTTCCGGCACCGCTTTCTCCGACGATGCCCAGCCGCTCTCCCTTGTCCAGGGTGAAGCTGATGCCGTCGATGGCCGTGAGATCACCGAATCTCAAGGCAAATTTTACTTTAAGGTCTTGTACTTCCAACAGATGGGACATGGTTGACTATCCTTTGTACAGTTTGGGGTTGAGCACATCCCTGAGCCAGTCCCCCAGGAGGTTGATCACAAGGACGAAGAGGATGAGGAATATTCCCGGAAAGATGGTGATCCACCATACGCCGGAAAAAATATACTCAAACCCTGACTTGATGAGCGATCCCAGGGAGGGCATGGTCACGGGCATACCAAGCCCCAGGAAGGACAGTGCCGCCTCACTCATCACGGCATTGGCTACCTGGATGGTTGAGATGACCATCACCGATGTCAATGTGTTGGGAAGGACGTGGCGGAACATGATCACCGGCCGGGAGAGGCCGATCACCCTGGCTGCCTCCACATACTCCTTGTTCTTCTCTCCCATGACCGATGCCCGGATGGTCCGCGCGTACACGGGCCACTCGGCCAGGCCGATGATGACGACGAGAAGGGGGACGGAAAGCTGTTCAAAGCTGCCGATGCCGAACATGAGCTGAAAGATGGCTGAAATGAAGATCGCCACCATGAGGTAGGGAAACGAAAACTGTATGTCTGCGATCCGCATGAGCACCGCATCCACCTTGCCCCCCATATAGCCAGCGGTGAGGCCGACCATGATGCCGATGGTGGCCTGGAGGAACACGGCGCCAAGTCCGATGAGCACAGAGATCCTGAGGCCGTAGAACATGGTGGACAGGAGATCCCGTCCCATGTTGTCCGTGCCCAGGAGAAATTCGCTGGTGCCCTCCGCCATGAAGGCCGGGGGGATCTCGGCGTTCATGAGGTCCGTGGTTTTGGCATCATAGGGATTGTACGGCGAGATCAGGGGGGCCGCAAGGCTCAGCAACAGGAAGATGACCAGGATGACAAAGCTTGCCATGGCGGTTTTATCCCGCTTGAAACTGTAAAAAAGATAGGATTCTTTGAAACGCTTGATGGAATTTTTCATTTTCTTCCTGCTATTCTGACCGTGGGGTTTATCAGGCCGTATAGAATGTCCACAACGGTATTGACAATGACAAAGAGGGAGCCGACAACGATGAGATAGGTGATGAGAAGGGAGATGTCGGATCGTTCCACCGCTTCCAGGAACATGTAGCCCATGCCCTGCCACTGGAAAACGGTCTCGGTCAGGATGGTAAAGGCAAACATGATGCCGATCTGTACGCCAAATACCGTGACCACCGGGAGAAGCGTGTTCTTAAAGGCGTGGACCATCCAGATCCGCATGGGCGGCAATCCTTTGGCCCAGGCAAACTTGATATATTCGCTCTCAAGTACCTCCATCATTTCAGACCGGATGAGCCGGATAAAGAGGGGCAGCGTGATGGAAGCAAGGGAGACGCAGGGAAGGATCAGGTGCTTGAGTCCGTCCAGGGTGAAAAAGCCCGACTGCCACCACCCGTTGCCAAAGAGATCAACGGTTTCCCCCCTGCCATAGGAGGGGAGCCAGTGGAGCTGGACCCCGAAGATGTAGATGAGCATGATGGCGGTGAGGAACACGGGCATGGACACCCCAAGGGTGGAAAATCCCATGGTGAACCGTGAGAGGAAACTCCGTGGCCGAAGGGCCGTGTAGACCCCCAGGGGCAGGGAGACCAGCATGATGATGAGCCCTGCGCCAAGGACCAGTTCCATGGTTGCCGGGGCCTTGGAGAGGATCACCTCCAGGGCCGGTTTCTTGTAGAAAAAAGAGAGGCCGAGATCGCCGTGGGCGGCGTTCTTGAGGAATCGGACATATTGTTTTGCAAAGGGGTCGTTCAGCCCTAACCTGTCACGGATTTCTGCCCTTTCCGCCGGGGTGACTCGCTCGCCCACCAGGTCCCGGACAGGATCGCCTATCTTGTTCTTAATGGCAAACCCGATCAGGCTGATGATCAGCATGACAAAGATGGCCTGGGTGATTCTTCTTACGATAAATGCAAACATTTGTTTTATTCTTTACGCTAAAGGGGAAGGGCTGTCATAGGGCTTTGCATTGGGTCTCTGTTCGTGTGCAACTGTCTATAAAAACCCTTCCCCGGTCGGTTATGGAGATGGATGGGTAGTGGTAAAAAGTTCCCACTACCCATTGTTCAATCTCTTATTTTACAACAATGTCTCCAAGGTAGGGGAAGTTCATGGCGTTGATAACGGGGGCAATGCCAACGTTGTTCTTACCTGCATAGGAGATGTTCTGCCAGTGAAGGGGGATGAAGGCTGCGTCATCATAGAGAATCTGCTCAATCTTCTGGAGCATGGCGGCCCGTTTTGCCAGATCTGTTTCAGACTGGGCAGCCATGGTCAGCTCATCCACTGTTTTGTTGCAGTACATGCCGCTGTTGTACTGACCGTGGCCGGTTTCCTTGTTGGGGCACATGGCGAGGAACTCTGAGAAGTTACCGGAATCCTCTGTGTCCGAGTGCCATCCGATCATCTGGATGTCGGCCACCTTGGCATCAAACTCATCCCAGTACTGGGCCTTGGGCATGGTCTTGAGGTTGACCTTGATGTTGATCTTGGCCAGCATCTGGACAACGGCCTCGGCGATTTTTTCGTCTTTTACGTAACGGTTGTTGGGGGCGATCATGGTGCACTCAAAACCGTTTGCGTATCCGGCCTCTTTCATGAGGGACTTGGCCTTCTTGAGATTGTAGCGGGGTTTGAGGCTGGCCTTGTATCCGGCATACCCTTCAGGTCCCTGCTGGCCTGCAACCGTTGCGGTTCCCTTCATCAGTTTTTTCACAATGCCGGCGTTGTTGACCGCATAGACCATTGCCTGGCGAACCTTGAGATCCTTGAACTCGGGGCGGCGCTCGGAGTTCATCTGAAAGGTGATGATACGACCGCCGTTGATGGTCTCAAGCTTGACATTGGCATCTTTTTCAATGCGCTTGAAATCCTGGGGGGGAACCGGGGAGATAAAGTCCACATCCCCTGAGAGAAGGGCGGCTACCCGTGTTGCATCCTCTTTAATCGGGGTGAGGATAATCTGATCCACGTTGCCCGGGGATTTGGTATCCCAGTAGTCCTTGAACCGGTCAAACACCATCTTGACGCCCTGCTCACGGCTGGTAACCACATAGGGGCCTGTGCCGGACGAGTTGTTCAGGGCAAAGGAGGGGCCTATCTTTACGATGGCATCTTTGGGCTGACCCGTTTCATCGGTTCCTGTGTAGAACACGGAATCCATGGGAAAGAAGTAGGTGGCCATGTTCAGGAGAAGGGCATAGGGTTTTTTTGTCTTGATGTCGATGGTGTGGTCGTCGACGACATCGATGCCCACAAAGGGTTCGATGAGACCCTTGTAGTCGATACTCTTACGCATGCGGTCAAAGGTCCACTTCACATCCTTGGCTGTAAAAGGGTTGCCGGAGTGAAATTTGACGCCCTTGCGTAGGTAGAACCGCATGGTCAGGTCGTCCATCCGCTCCCATTTGGTGGCAAGCCGGGGCTCAAATGTCATTTCCTGGGTCCAGCGAACCAGGGGATCAAAGCTCCAGTGTGAGAGCTGAAGCATGCCGCCTGACAACTGAACTTGTATATCAAGGGATACCGGATCCGCATCAAGACCGACTTTCAGTGTCTTGGCATTGGCTGAAAAACCAACTGCCAAAACCATGAAAAGGGTTAAACCAACTACAACAAATTTTTTCATCCCATCCTCCTAATCAAATTAATAAGATAGACAAGCGTCCCTTTAGTAAATGTGGTTCACTGTCTGAAATAAAATTGTGTCCCGGCAAAAGTACCAGACAGGGCACGTGTGGTCAAGAAAATAACCCCTTGTTTTTAATATTTTATTCCGCCAGAAACCGCGCTGCGCCAGCAATTTCAGTTTCGTTGAACACCACAATGTGGTGGGCCCGGAGCAGGGCCGTCGTCACCCCATTGCCAGGCACGAGATGACTGGAAAATGTTCCGTCATAAATGGTGGTAGATCCGCAGGAGGGACTGTTCTCCTTGAGAATGGCGGCCATTACGCCATTGTCCTTTGCAAAGGAGAGGGTCTTGTGGGCGCCCAGAACAAAGTCATCGGTGACATCCTCGCCCAGGGTGTTGACGATCCTGGCCCTTCCTGCCAGCACATCCAAGCCGGACCCCCCCTGGATTTCGGCCGGGGGCCTGGGGGTGGCAAGCCCCCCTGACACTTCGGGGCAGAAGGGCAAAGCTCTTTTCTCCTTGAGCCATTCCATGAGTAACGGATCCTTGACGGGAAAGCCCCTTCCGTCGTACCGAATCGCCTCGCCCGCAATGCAGGCGCTGATCAAAATTTGCTTCATAAAACCCCTCAAAAAAACTAAAAAAAGCTATTGACTATACTCGGTTCAAATGCGATGAATGATAATTCATTTTGTATTGTAAACAGGATACAAGAAAGGAGAACAGGATTCAAGGCGTCACTGGTTTTTATGAAACTATCTGTTTCCACTCTGTTTAATGGTTGATGATTTTATTGTCGTCACCATGGCTTTTTTTAAGCTTTTTACCTTGAATGCGTGGGTTTGGGCATGAAGGACGGTTCATCCGACCAGGCAGAGTGACCGGAACAGGGGTATTTTATCAAAAATAAATTCATGGGAGTGTTTAACGATGGCACAGTTTATTTCCGATCGAAGGGATGTTGATTTTGTACTTCACGAAATGCTTGACGCTGCATCTCTGGCAAAGAAGAGCGATGCTTTTGCTGAGTTCAACAAAAAGACGATCGACCTTATCGTCTCAGAGGCCCGTAATCTTGCCGTAAAAGAGATCCTGCCCACCCAGAAAGAAGGCGACGAGGAGGGCTGCACCCTTGAGAACGGCCAGGTGACCACTCCTAAATCTTTTAAGCGACTCTATGACCTGTTCAACGAGGGCGAATGGCTGGCCATGACCGAGGATCCCGAGTGGGGCGGCCAGGGTATGCCCAGAACCATCTCCTCAGCTGCTGCCGAATATTTTAACGGTGCCAATTATCCCTTTATGATGTACCCGGGCCTCACCCACGGCGCCGGCAAACTGGTGGAGGAGTTTGGCACCGACGAGCAGAAAAAAATCTTCCTCAAAAAGATGTACACGGGCGAATGGGCCGGTACCATGCTGCTCACTGAACCGGGGGCAGGTTCCGACGTGGGGGCCTTGACCACCACGGCCAAGCTAAACGATGACGGCACCTACTCCATCACCGGAGAGAAGATCTTCATCTCCGGCGGCGAGCATGACCTGACAGATAATATCATCCATCCCGTCCTTGCCCGGATCGAAGGCGCTCCCGAGGGAACCAAGGGCATTTCCCTTTTTCTTGTACCCAAATTTCTGGTCAAAGATGACGGCACGCCGGGCGAGTTCAACGATGTGGTCTGCACCGGCATCGAGCACAAGATGGGGATCCACGGTAACAGCACCTGTTCCCTTGCCCTTGGCAGCAACGGCAACTGCGTCGGTACCCTTCTCGGCGAAGAGAACAAGGGTATGAAGGCCATGTTCGTGATGATGAACGAGGCCCGGCTGCTGGTGGGATTCCAGGGGTTTGCCTGTGCCACCGCCTCCTATATGTATGCCGTGAACTACGCCAAACAGCGGATCCAGGGCAAGAACCTTCTTGAGATGATGGACCCCAACGCAAAGGCCGTTCCCATCATCCAGCATCCGGACGTCAAGCGTCAGCTGCTCAAGATGAAGGTCTATGTGGAAGGCATGAGAAGCATCCTCTACTATGTCAACTATTGCGCAGACATGGCCGTGGTTGGCGATACCGAGGAAGAAAAGGCCAAATACCAGGGGCTTGTGGAGGTACTCACCCCCATTGCCAAGGGCTATGTGACTGACCGCGCCTTTGATGTCTGCAGCCAGGGCATGCAGATCTATGGTGGCTACGGGTTCATCGAAGAATATCCCATGGCACAGCTGCTCAGGGACTGCCGGATTACCCTGATTTATGAAGGGACCAACGGCATCCAGGCCATGGATCTTTTGGGCCGGAAGCTCGGCATGAACAAGGGCAAGCCGGTCATGGATCTCTTTGGCGAGATGCAGAAGACCGTTGCCGTGGCAAAAGAGATTCCCGCCATCCAGGGCTATGCCGCCCAGGTGGAGGAAGCCTTGAACAAGCTGGGCGAGGTTGCGCTGACCATGGGCCAGACCGCCATGTCCGCCAAGGTGCTCAACGCCTTTGCCAATGCCCATCCCTTCCAGGATGCCACCGGCGAGGTGGTTGTGGCGTGGATGCTGCTCTGGAGAGCCTCCATTGCCGCCCAGAAGCTTGAAAAGGCCAAGGCCAAGGACAAGCCCTTTTACGATGGTCAGATCAAGTCCCTGCAGTTCTTTGTTGAGACCCTGCTGCCCATCACCATGGGTAACCTTGCCGGTCTCAAAGGGGTGAGCGGTGCCGCCATCGATATCGACGAAGCTTCGTTTGCCGGTTAAACTTTCCTGAAATCATCTGCCCGGGCCGTTTTGGCCCGGGCTTTTTTTGTTTTTTTGGGGCAAGAGAATCAAGATAACTATTTAGTTCCGGCTTGTCCGGGTTAGGAGATGATACCCGTGGCCACATGGATCTCAAGCCCCCCATGGAACAGGGGATGAAGATCGGTTGAAAATGGCAGAAGCTTTGCAAGGTCGGGTTCGGGCAGGATGATGCCCACTCGCCAGCCCTGGAAGTCCCGGGCAAGCTTGGCTCCGATTTCCTTGTACTGGGTGGTGATGTCGCTCTTTTTTCCCAGCCGTTTTCCATAGGGCGGGTTCAGCACCACCACCCCTGTTCGGCCGGTGATCTCCCCTGGCACAATATCGAAAAAGTTCTGTTGGCCCACGGATACAAAGGAGGAAAAAGGATAGTCTGCCACGGTATCTCCCAGATCCTCAACCAGCTTTGTCGCCGTGTCAAAGCCAAAGATGAGGGGTGATTTTCCTTTCCGGAACTCTTTTGCTGCCGTTTTTTTCAAGTGGCGCCACTGGGCATCGGAGAAACAGGGAAAGTGTTCAAAGGCAAACCGCCGGTAAAACCCGGGGGGAATTTCGGCAGCCATCATGGCCGCCTCAAGGGTGAAATTACCCGACCCGCACATGGGATCGATCAAGGGCTCATTGCCTGCAAATCCGGTTCTTTCGAGGATGGCCCGGGCAAGGGTCGCCCGCAGGGGCGCCGTGCCCACCATGGCGGTAATTCCCCGCTTGTGGAGGAGCTCCCCGCTGGTGTCAAGGGAGACGTGAAACCGGTCGTCCTTGGCCCGGATGAAGATCCGTTGGGTTGGCAATGGCGGGTTCTTTTCCAGGGAATCGTCCTGGAGATGCTTTTGGATGATCCCGGTTGCCCGCTCTTCGATGGCGGCCGTGTGGTAGAGTCGCGAGTGTCGGGTTGTGGCCTCCACATGGATGGGGCCGTTTTTGGGAAGGTAGAGTTCCCACTCCACCTGGGACAGCTTTTTTTCAAGGGTCCTGAAGTTTTCAGCCTTGAATTCCGCGATCTCCATGGTGATCCTGGAGGCGGTGCCCAGATAGAGGTTGGCAAGATAGCAGGCTTTCATGGGGCCTGTAAATCCAACCCCTCCCTCTGCCATGGTGATGCTGTCCGGCGGTATGGGCAGGCTTTCAAACTCTTTTTTAAGGAGCTGCTTCAGCCCCGGGGCCGAGGAGGCAAAAAAGGTTTGGCTCCGTGCCGTCACCCGTCGCTTTATCCGTTTTTCAAATGATGTTGGTTTCATGCCCCTTCTATACCCTTTCCCACCCCCCAAGTAAACGCTGGAATTGACACATGCTGAATATTCCGGTAAAAGTTATTCTTTAGATAAGGAACACTAATGGTTCAATAATCAATGCCACAACACAAGAATTTACATAATGCAAAACATAAAGTAACAGGAGTTTACCATGGCTGGCGTTAACAAAGCGATTATCCTAGGTCGTCTCGGCAGAGATCCGGAAATGACATACACCCCATCGGGGATGGCGGTATGTAAATTTTCCCTTGCAACTTCAAGAAAAGCGAAGGATGGCCAGGAGGTCACACAGTGGCATCGTTGCACCGCCTTCAATAAAACAGGCGAGCTGATTTCCCAGTATGTCAACAAGGGCAATCAGCTCTATGTCGAAGGCGAAATCACCTACAGCCAATATGAAAAAGACGGCGTCACACGGTACTCCACCGATATCATCGTGCGGGAATTCAATTTCATCAATTCCGGTGGCGGCGGTGGTCAGCAGGGCGGTTATCAGCCTCCCCAGCAGGGTGGCGGCGGGTATCAGCAGCCCGATCCCCAGGGTGGCGGCTATCAGGGTGGCGGTGCTCCCCAGGGCGGCGGCGGTTACCAGGGCGGCGGAGCCCCCCAGGGTGGCGGCGGTTACCAGGGCGGCGGAGCCCCCCAGGGTGGTGGCGGCTACCAGGGCGGCGGAACTCCCCAGGGCGGTGGTGGCAGCGTGCCTCCGGCGGATGACATTCCGTTCTGACACATACCTTAGACTAAAATGTAAAATTTAATACGAAGAGCCCCGTAAACGCGGGGCTCTTTTGTTTTTATAGTGTAAAATTATCCTTGACCGTTATATGGGATACATGCTACCTTTAATTAAAGTAAATAATTGGAGGTAGTATGACTGATATTTACTCGACAAAACATTTCATAATGGACAATGGCGAGCGCTATAAGTTGCTCGTCAATGCCACCACCGGAATCCCTCTCTATTACCCAACGCTCTATATCACCTCTCAAATAAGAGGCGGTGGCCAATCTGTTTCCACGATTCAAAGTTTTATCACCTCCCTCAAGGTGCTGTTGAGGTGGCTTGATCACTATTCTGTTGATATGGAAGAACGTTTCAGACGGAAAGAGTTCTTGACCCTCCAAGAGGTTGAGTCTCTCAGGGACTTTTGTAAGAAACCCTTGAAGGAGAAGGTTCCGGAGAAGTCTAATGTAATTGCGTTGAAACGCACCAAGGAAGGGGCACGCATGGCTGTTTCCAAGCCCTCCCCTGGTGTTTATTCCCATACGCAATACAATCGTATGACGTTCATTGCGGATTATTTGAAGTGGCTTGCGGAGATTCTTACAAAAGATAGATACAACACGGCTGATAAAAATCATATCTCTGAAATGCATAAGAGGATCAAGGCCCATAGACCAAAGAAGAAGAGGCGGACAAACAGGGACCGGGATGAAAAAGGCCTTGACCCAAAGGTTGTAGAGCAGGTGATGGATATTTTAAAGCCAGGTCATGAGAAAAATCCTTTTCACGATCCAGGTGTGCAGGTACGCAACGCTTTGATTCTTGCAATGTTACGTTTCCTGGGGCTCCGTAGGGGGGAGCTGCTTAACCTGCGTGTTGAAGATATTAATTTTGTTTCAAACGAAGTGCACATCTTTAGACGACCAGACAGTTTGTCGGACCCGAGAACCTACCAGCCCCTTGCTAAAACCCTTGAGCGTACCCTTCTCATTAACGACAAGCTGGCCGAAAAAATAAGCAAGTATGTCACAACGGTTCGGTCAAAATTTATTCAAGCCAGACGTCATCCCTATCTGTTCATTACCCATAAAGCGGGACCGTATCAAGGCGCGCCCCTGTCTAACAGTGCTTTCGGAAAACTGATGAAAGAAGTTCAAGGGGTTTCAGATAATTTCAGTGGTGTCCATGCCCACTCATTTCGTCATACCTGGAATTACACCTTTTCAGCATTGCTTGATACCTCCAAGGAAGAGGTAAGTTCTGAAAGGGAAGAGCAGATGAGATCGTACCTGATGGGATGGGCGGATGGATCTGGAACCGCAGCTATCTACAACAGGCGACACATCAAGGAAAAAGCCAAGAAAGCCATCCTGGAACACCAGAAAGGCATGATTAAAGGAGGGGTATTCCGTGATGGAGAAAAATAAGAATTTAGCATTCACTCCGAAGGAATATCAATCCCAAGACGGATATGATTTTCGGTTGAAAGATCCCATTTGGAGACTCAATAAAGACGCTGAACTTAATCTCGCATGGGCATCAACCCTCAACCTGGAGGTGTACGGGTCCTATCTGAGTGTGCTTGCCTACTATGCGGAAAATTATTCAGCAGATCACACTAAAAATATGAATGTCTTGTTTAAAAGATATATAGAGCAAACGGGCGTCAGGGATATTCTGAGTGACTCTCTGATTTCGTACCGTTCCACATTAAGCAAAGAGCGGGAGCATTACCTTGGAGCGTTAAGAGGGTTTCTTCGTAAATGGCATGAATTGGGGTATCCAGGTATCAGCGAGGAGGTCATTGAACTTTTAAAAGGGTGGCGATTGAAGGGCAATGAAAAAGGCAGGGCAATTGCGCTGTTGGATGCTAAATCAGGGCCTTTGACAGACGTTGAGATGTCGGCACTGCTGGATGGGCTTTTAGACAAATACATGAACGGTGAACTCAGCCTGTCTGACTACGCATTAATCTCAATTTTAGCCCATAGTGGCCGTCGAGCCGTTCAAATTACAAGCCTGAAAATCAAAGATGTCATCCGTAAAAGAAACGGCGATGTCCATGACTATATGATCAATTTTCCTCGAGCGAAACAGCGTAATAGCAATTGGCGAGACGAGTTCAATGCGTATCCGATTACCGAAGACCTCTGGCTCCTGCTTGATCTACACACCAAGAGTGTTATTGATCGTATTCAGCGCATCACTGAACTGCAACTGAATGCGGTTTCAATTGGCAACCTGCCTCTTTTTCCGAACTACAGTTCTCTATATAAAGGATTAGACGAAAAGACTCTGAATTATCAGTTGAAGTTTGATTATTACCACGCGAAAAAGAACACCTGCAATCAAGTGCTGAAAGAGGCCTCTTCTACCCTTGGTGTCTACTCTGAACGAACGGGATTTCCCCTTAAGCTTACTTCAAACCGATTCCGTTATACCCTTGGCACCAATTTAGCCAGGGAGGGCAAGGG
Source organism: Desulfobacterium sp. (assembly GCA_016342325.1). GTDB lineage: Bacteria > Desulfobacterota > Desulfobacteria > Desulfobacterales > Desulfobacteraceae > Desulforapulum. Next base: position 10,606 of record JAEINR010000056.1, on the reverse strand, counting down.
TGAATATGTCATTGCAGAAGCCTTGGATCATAGTGATACCCAGCATGTCGGGGTGTACGTTCGTAATGTCCCTGATATTGTAGAGCATATCGACAAAGCTGTTGCTTATAAGCTTGCCCCGCTTGCTCAATCTTTTCAGGGGGTGTTGGTTGATTCTGAAAAGGACGCCATTCGTGGTAATGACATAAACAGCCGGATTGGCAATGGAGCGGAAAATCTCGGATCATGCGGCAGCTTTGGGTTCTGCGGTGCCATGGCACCCATTGCCTGTTACACATGCACACACTTCCAGCCTTGGTTGAACGGGCCCCACGAAATTATTCTTGAAGAGTTGATTGAAAAGCGTGGAGAGATTTTGTCCGTCACAAAAGATCTCAAGATGGCCGCCGTAAATGATCGACTGATCCTGGCTGTTTCAGATGTTGTTCTCCGCTGTAATCGGCGGAAGGCAGAGATAGATAAAAAGGAGTTGAGTAATGGCCAAGATTATTCAATTTGAGGGAAAGGCGAACCGGGAAGCCAGGAAAAACGTCGAGGCGTTCATTTGTCGATGTCGTGATGATTTGACGGTGTTTGGTGCGTGGGATAACTGGAGATGGAAGGGGGTTGTCAATTTCACCAAAGCAGGCGCGCCCAGTCATGGTGTAAAGCCGGAACAGCTTTTATGCGGAAGGATTATGCCTTTTGCAAAAGCTTATGTTCGGTATCGGCAAGGCCATAAACCGACCAAGCTTAAAAACGAGATCAAGGCGATCAGGTGTATTGAACCTGCGCTGCTCAAAGTAAAAGGCAAGGCCGATATTACGCAGGTGGATGTGACCGTTCTTGACGAAGCAGTTGTTGTAGCAAGAAAAGAATACAAAGCAACTGCCTATCAGGCTGGCAATCAATTAGCCCATCTGGCGGATTTTCTCTCCGAACATCATATGGCCAATTTTCCTGCAGGTTGGAAAAATCCCCTTTCAAAACCCAAAGAGATCAATCGAACAGGGAAAAAAGGGAAAGAAAGGCGCGAGAACAAGATGCCGTCCGATCATGAACTCAATTTAATGGCTGAAATGTTTGGCAAGGATCTGCAGGTATCCCGGGACAGGTACACCACCTCAACATTCGCTCTTGCCATGTGTGCACCAGGGCGGATTTCAGAGTTCCAGGATCTGACCGTCGATTGTCTCCATGGGGAAAAGGACAGCAAGGGAGAAGTTCGGTTGGGACTCAGGTTCCAAGCCGGGAAAGGTTATGGTGCTGATATCAAATGGGTCAGTACACCATTTATCTCCATTGCCAAAGACGCTGTAAAACGCCTGAGAGACTTAACCCGGGAAGCCCGTGTTTTGGCCAAATGGCTTGAAGATCATCCTGACAGATTTTATCGCCATGGGGCATGCCCGAATGTGGGAGAAGATGTTCCGCTTACACCCGTACAAATTTATGATGCCATGGGGTGGAAGCCACCTAAAAAACATAAGGGTCCCCCTTCTCTCGATAAGTATTTTAAAAATGAATTGTTCTATCATAACCATAACAATAATGGCGATCCCATTACTCTCCGTATCCTGAACGATCATATTCATAACCAGCTACCCAAAGAATGGCCCTGGAAGAACAGGGCACGTGGGATAAAGTTCTCTAATGCTCTTTTTTGTATGAGAAAAAATGAATTAAATGACATTAAAGGGGTATCACCCGTTTTTATTTGGAGCCCCAATAAGAGTACCCTTACATTTGACCTCGGTCCGAGAGTCGGCATGAAACATCACAAAAGTATCTGGGATCGTCATGGCCATGTCAGCCCGGATGGATCTTCCATTAAAATCACTTCCCATCAGCTCAGGCACTTTTTGAACACCATTGCCCAAGAGGGAGATCTGGGCCAGTTATATATTGCCAAATGGTCTGGCCGTGTGAACATCAGCCAGAATCGCGTCTATAACCATATGTCAGAATATGAGGTTCTGGATAAGGTTAAGAAAATCGATGGAGTAGGTGCACTGTTGGGACCTCTTGAAAAAGTGAAAAAGCATATGCCGGTTACATTGGAAGATCTCAATGCCATTGGGGAGTGTGTGGCCCATGTAACCGAGTTTGGATTCTGTGTGCATGATTTCTCAATGGTGCCCTGTCAGAAGCACCGGGACTGCCTCAACTGCACCGAGCAAGTCTGCATAAAAGGCGATACAGAAAAACTGAAACGGCTGAAGGTACAACGCACATGCATCAAAAATGAATTTGATAAATCTGAACAAGGTTTGAAAGACGGATACAATGGCGCGGACCGGTGGTATGAGCACCACAAACTGAGCCTGGCGCGGATTGATCAGCTGATTGGTTTATTAGAGTCAAACAAAATAGCGGACGGTGCTGTCATTCGATTGCGCAATGACCAGGAGTACAGTCCTTTGAAGCGGGAAATAGAGGCCAGGGCAGCCCATAAAAAGCTGCCAGGTAAAGGTCCCGGCAAGAAAGAAATGAGAGCGCTGCTGGGAGGTGGACTTGGCTAAGCATCTTACCGATATGGATATTCAGAAAATTGTTGAGGTTATTGACGGGTGTACAGGGAAGCTGACCTGGGACTGGCTGTGTGATAACGCTGTCAAGGTAGTTGGGAAACGCCCTACCCGGCAATCATTAAATACACACACACGGATCAAATCCGCATTCAAAAATAAAAAGGAAAGATTGAAGAGCGGCGCAGGAGAGATCAAGACGCCACCTTCATTAACAGTGGCGGCCCAGCGAATAAAGAGGCTGGAAGAGGAAAATGCAAGGCTGAAAAAGGAGAACGAATTGTTCCTGGAACAGTTTGTGGTGTGGCAGTACAACGCCCATCGCCACGGACTCTCTGGGGCACAACTCAACGCCCCGCTGCCGGTTATCGACCGCGATTCCTCTGAGGTTGATAAAGCATAGGGAGGGATAGTCATGGCCAACGGACAACAACTTGCCAAACAAAATTATCAGGCATTCATGGCTTGGGCCGCGTCCAAGAACGATGACGATTTTCGAGAATATGTTTACCGGGGCAAACTCAAACGCGCTGAAATTGCAGCAGAGTGCTGTTTCGGAAAGAGTGCCCTGACACAGAATCCTGAAATCCGGAAAGCCCTGGAGAAGCTTGAAGATGATCTCAGGGCACGCGGCGTCCTGCCACTACTGAAGCAGTCCCATGACCGTGAAACTCCCCCCATGAGGGATCGTGATGCCGTTCAGCGAATGCGTGATAAACAGCGGCTCAACATTCTTGAACAGACCAACGCTCTACTCAATGCCAGAGTAAAGGCCCTTGAAGCCAAGTTGAAAGAGCTGAACGCTCTGGATGACTACCTCACAGAGACAGGAAGGTTACCACGATGAGTGCCCCTGCCCCGCGTCTGCTTAATCTCACAGTGCGGGTCACACGTATCCGTTCACGTAACAGCAAGGGCGTCATCCTGTTTGGGCATCTGGTTGACGTGGCACAAATGTTCAATGACCGCACAAAGGCGGTTGTGGTGAGGGTGCCTGCCACCTTGGTTAACCCATGCAACTTTGATGTCGGTGAAATCTGGCAAGTATATGGTGAAGCTACTGAAATCAAACGGGATGTGGGAAGAGTCGTTCTTACGGAAACCCAAATTGAAGCGATTGATGTGAACCTGGAGAGACCGTCCGGCAGCCAGGTTGTGCAATGGCTCAGCCACAATATCAGAGGAATTCGAGAGGTTAAAGCTCAGAAACTTTGGGACGCCCATGGCGAGAGCCTTTATGACATTCTTGATAACGAAAACCACGATGCAATTATTGACATCATCCCATCTGAAGAGATCCGTAACGGGCTCTTTGAAGAGTGGCTGAAGAATGGTGATGCCAAGACATTGAGATTTGTCCAGGAGAGAGGCATTCCCCTTGAAATTGCACGAAAAGCTATCAAATTTCATAAAATAAACACCAAACGTAAGCTGCTTGAAGACCCTTACCGTATGCTCTCTTTCATGGGATCATGGAAGCTCGTTGATCAGCTGGCTCAAGAGAAGTTCGGTGTAACGTTTGATGATACCCGCAGGCTGGCAGCAGTCCTGGAGGAGGGACTATATAAGGGGTTAGATGATGGTCACACCTGTCAACCCTTTCATGACCTGTACGCTGTAACGCGCAAGTTGCTGGCCCCGCATCCGTATCCTGAGGTCGCATTCAATGACGCCCTTCTGCAAGGGCATGCTGCGGGGCAGTTCATGGTGAGTGAATCTGGTGATTGTAAAAAAATGCTTCACTCTGCCGGCGCTTGGGTGATGGAAAAAACTGTAGCCCAGTTTATCCTTGATCTGCTCAGGTCTTCCGAGCAGAACCATCCCAATGCAGATATTGATCAAATCATTGCCGACTTTGAATCTGCTGAGCAACAGCGCTTGGGAGCTACCGGATTCGCCTTGAACGAGGCACAGAGAAAAGCGGTCAGTACCAGTTATCATAACCGGTTTAGTCTCATTACCGGGGGAGCTGGTGTTGGTAAAACCACGGTTTTGAAAGCCCTTTACAAAGCGCTGGATACTCTGGGGGCTCCCCGTTTTCAAATGGCTCTTTCGGGTCGTGCCACCGCGCGCATGAGCGAGGCCACCCATGAGCCAGCTACCACGATTGCCGGTTTTATTTGCAAAGTTTCTTCCCAGGAGATTGCCCCTGGTACAATCATCGTCATAGACGAGGCATCCATGCTGGATCTGGTCTCCTTCTACCGGCTGACCCGTAAACTTCCCAAAGACATACACCTCATTCTGGTGGGGGATCCTTATCAGCTGCCTCCCATCGGTGCAGGACTTATTTTTCATTTGCTGTGTGAGATGCCTGGCATCCCTGCCACTGAGTTGACACTTGTGAAACGTCAAGCCAGGGATTCGGGCATTCCTGTTGCCGCAATAAAAATCCGTGGTGGTGAATTGCCAAAGCTTTCCACCGATCCCGGCCAAGACGTGGCGTTCATCCCCTGCCCTGATAACGAGATTATTTCCACAGTCATGGGACTATATGATCAGGATCGTAAAAACACACAAATCCTGTGCGCTACAAAGAGTTGCCGGTTTGCAGGGACACAGGAAATAAACCGCGTCAGCCATTTTCGCTATGTGGCTGTGAACAAGCCCCTGATGCTTCAAAATGTTGACACGGGGGAGCTGGAAGATACGGGATTCCGTGTAGGAGACCTATTGCTTTATACGGCCAACAATTGGCAGCGCAATCTGCAAAACGGATGTCTTGGGCTTTTGACGGAAGTATTTGATGAGTCCTGTCAGGTGAACATCGGTTCCGAAAAAGCCCCTTGTATCAGGACGGCAGTCGGCAAAGCGGATTACAACGGCGTTGAACATTACATACTGGATACGGATGTAGATGTAATGGAACTGGCATACGGTATTACTGTACATAAATCCCAAGGCAGCCAGTTCCCGCGTGTCATTGTACCTGTCCGGCGTTCTCGTATATTGGACCGAACCCTCGTCTATACCGCTGTCACCAGGGCACAGCAGCAGGTCATCATGGTTGGCGATGAACAGGCTGTGCGAGCAGCTGTTGAAGCACAGCCCAAGGCGTTCAGGCGGCAGGTCGGACTCAGGGTTATGTTATGTGAGTTTTTTCAAGTCACATGTATGTTTTAAAACCATCCGCTTCCGCCTTCTGTTCAATGGTTTTCAGTTTTAATGATTGCTTTTCAGTTGGAATTTTTGAAGGTATCTGGCTTGCAATCTGTAATAGGCTATTTTCCATGGGAGAAAATATTTTATTTGATCTTGACCAGTTGATAATTTGACTCCAGAAAACAGCGCCTTTTTTTAGTACATATTCCTGGGCATGAATGCCATTATCTATTGCCTGAATTGATTTGGCATCTGAATCGTTTTGCTTTTTTTTTGTTTTTGTAATCAATTCTTTTTGAACCTGTGGTGAAATCTTTAATGGGATATTTTGTACATTCTGCCAACACAACTCCTTTTTGCACCATTCAGTTACATTCGTTATGCCTGTAGGGGTCTTTTGGATCACTGAATTCACAGCTTCAGCTATAGACACCAGTAATTCCTCCATTTCGGCTGTTATGCTTTGTCTTTTCCAAATATTTTCCAGATCAAGAAACATACCCGTCTGTTCGATCATCAGAGAAAATTTTGCAACAGTATATGTAACTATATTGGCTTTATAACCACCATACCAATGCTGTTTCATTATGAATTTATCAACAGTTCGAAAAAGAATTGTTTTGGCAATCATTCGTTTAAAAAAAAGCTCGTTGAATTCACTCTCATGTTTCTCCCAGTTTTGGGAAACAGATTCCGCAAATCTAACAAAATTTTTTTGAGCACCGAGGCTTACAACATGGGGCTTCATGTTCCAGGAATTTCTGAACTTTGCCATATCTGTCTTGATGAACATCTGCTTGCGTGGGTTCGCTGTAAGAAATTCCTTTTTTTTTGCTGTTGTTAGGTTTATCTGAGCATTAGCATATTGTCCTCTGACGCGTTCATAGTACCAGTGTGTTTCCCGCAAACTTCCTTCTGACGAAGGAGCCCACAGACGGCGTGATATTTCTTCCATCCGCATATGAAAGGGATGATTCGAAAAAAAATCTGCCGCGTTGACTTTATTTTGTGTGTTCGCATACTCAGAAATCTTGGGCACAATATGTTCAGTTTCTTCCTGCGGTATTACAGTCAATTTTACCTGAACATGCACATTTGACAGGTCTATCTTGTTTTTTTTTTGTGAATTGAAAAGAGAGGCTGTTGTCTGTCCTCCGTTAACAATCTGAAAGTTTTTAATGGACTTGATACTTACCAATTCGTTTGTTTCTGTTGTCGTAACTTCTTCTGCCGTAGCTGTAATTCCATTATTATAGGCAAAAAACATTTCCGGCTCATTCTGGATAGTCGTACGTATTCCTTTATTCACTTTTCCACGAAACTGTAGGAACGTTCGTACATTCTGCTCCAAGAGTCTTTCTCCATATTTGTCGTAAAGGTCCGCAACCAAAGGTCCTGGCATTGCCAGAAGATATGATTTATAGGTGTTCGTTCCTGTAAAAGCCGGCAGACAGGGAAGGCCTTGTGTCGGAAGAGAGGAAAAGTCGACAATAATATCCTCCCGGAATTTTCCAGATTCTTCAATGCGCTGAATTCGGCCCAGATCCCAAATGTCAAACGAAATGGGGACACTCTGTATTTTTTGTTCAGGAATGGCCTTAACGCTTTTGCTCAGTAATGCATTGGAAAGCAGGATAATTTGTACTTTTCGGAGATTTTTAGAAGAAACATTGATTTCTCTTGCCAGACTGAAACCACAATCACTTTCATCCAAAGATTGATAAAATGATTTGTCCAGGCTTTTTTCGAAAAATTTCATAGCACGATTAAATACCGCCCCAACAAGAGTTTTTGTTAGTGATCCAGGTTTATTATGGAAGTCCGTGACAAGGAGAATCAAAGTGTCAAAGTTTTCGGAAGAGTTGTATGCATCGACCTTTAGACCCATCGTTTTTTTTTTGTAACTGACAGGGGTGTAATTTTCCAACACAGCCTGTTCCACTAGGAAATCGCACACGCGTTCTGTAAAAATAACTTCTGAAAAATCGTTTTTAGATTCAGAACGTGCATAAATATCTTGCATAAAATCTTTAAAAAATTCTTCATACATCATTATAAATCCATCCAGTCAGGTGATTTTGAAAAGGATTCACAGTCAAGAAGCTTTATATCATAAGAGAGCCTTTCAATCCCGGGAGGCAATTCATTTGGACAAATCCTGGGGAAATCAGTTATAACAGAGAACATCTTTTCTGAAACAGGTATATAGTTAAACTGTTCATATCCTTCAGAGTCAATATATCCAGTCTGATAAATTAGGTTATTAAACCTCTCAACGTCTGAGGGAGAATTCGTTTCTAATTCAAATCGGATTCCATCAATCAGGGATGGGAGGTTAACAGCCTCTTTCACATTTTGTTCCGATTTTCCAAGAGTCGCAACATAAAGAAACATTTCAGGTAATTGAGGGCATAGTTGTTCTGCTGATGAAATGCGTACCCGTGGAGTAGTGGTTCCCAACTGGCATTTGACTTCAATGGCACAATCATGGACATTAAAGTCCTGTGGGGAATCATCAGGACCTTGCCAAAACTGGACAGCTTTTCCTGCTCCAAAAGCTGGACTTAAATGTTTCTTTATAAACAATAGTTCGCCAATCAGTCCTTTTATATCTTTTTCTGGTAACAACCCTGAACGGAGTCTCTGTAGAAATTCCTGCCACCGTTTAAGTCTTCGTAGGATAATTCGAGTTGCCTGGATCTGCTGTTCAAGTTCCCTTGTTGATGCAGCAATATCATTACAGAGAGAAAGAAATATCTGCCATTCTTTTTTATCCTTCAGAATGAGAAGCAACATACAGTTCTCTGTCGGGCCCTCATCTGGTTTCCGCAGATAGATATCGATCCCATTCAATTCTGGAAATTTATCCGGGATATGATCCGATAGCGGAAATTCGTATATAAACAGAAATCGGCCATATGTATCCTTGGCCCTCAACAGTCTGAGGGGATGCTCAGGGTCTACAAGGCGATACAATAAATCATGCGAAGGTGTTTTTATTTCTTCCCATGGGTTATTCAACGGAATCCTCCTCTTCGTCAAGTATATCTGCATAGTTTTTATTCCACCACACTGTGTTTACAACATACTCAACAAGTCTTTCTGGCCTGCGGGTTCCTGTTTCTCCTGGAAAACTGATTCCATAAGCGATTATTCCACTCGGGAACAGCTTACGTTTACCATCCTCTTTTTTCCTACAATCAAGAACATGTAGCATTAAAAGAGGTTTCTTCCTTTTTGCTCGGTAAATACTATCCGGAAAATTTTTGCTGTCCGGATTGTTCTTCAAATACTTTGATTCCGCTGTTACAATATCATGCTCCAGAAGTCCAGTCTTTTCATGCCCCCTTGAAGCAAGTCTTCTTTTGTTCAGTTCAATTCCATTATTGAGAAAATCGGAAATAGTTCTTCGCTGAGGGATTATTTTCTGGCCAGCTAAGGTCAGTTCTGCATCTTTTTTAGCAGGATTCTTAGAAAGGCTGATTATTATGATATCCCATTCACAGAGACCCTTGCTCTGCAGCCATTCTGCATAATCGATTATCGGTTTTGATTCTGTCAATTGGGACGCGGGGTGATTAATATATGAATGAATAAAATCAATAATCAATGAAACTGAGACATCCCGGTATAAGTATCCTGGCTGCCCTTTTGTTTCAACAGGTCTTCCTGATAATGCCTGAATTAAGTTTTCAAACGATTTTAAATTATCGTTGATAACGGCTTGAACTTTTGACAAAACTGATGTTTCAACCAGTCGACCTTCAAGATTTACCTGTCGAGGTACAGAACGGCCCGATCGCATTTTATTTCTTGCTGTTACTATAAGAGATAGAGGGTGACTCCTCACACACAAGCCAAAATCTTTAGGAGCCATTTTGGCTTTTTCCATATGTCTGAATTCTTCTCGCAGTTCTTCTGTGACGCTTGAGATATGTGCGTACCATGAACTTGCTTCTTCACTCATGTAAACTCGACAAATATCTTCAAAATTAGAACGGTATCCAAACCAACGGCCCATCTGCATAAGGGTATCATACATTATGGAATTTCGTAAAAAATAGCTGACAGTCAAGCCTTCCAGAGTCAAACCGCGTGACAAACTTAATCCGCCAATAGCTATGATATTACGTCCATTCGGATAATCATGCTTGTTGTAGTCGAGTGGTTCGGACTTTTTAGATCCATTTACTTCAATAACCCGGATTGGTGAAACAGCTGCAGCAAGTTCTTCTTGTATTTTTTCCCATTTGAATTCAGATTCAGAAAATTCTTTATTCCATGTTTCCATGAGACTGGCCATTCTGGAATTGTTCTTTGCGTCATGCACAGAAAGAGCATAGTGATTTCTAATTGCAACTCTCAGCTCAGTAAGATATTCATGAACCTGCCATTTTATATTTGATTGAACATCTGTAAACCGACTGACATTAATCAACATGGAATTATGATTGTTCTTTTGGTCACGCAGGTTTCTTATAGCTTTGACGAGAATAAATGTGCGCACTGCTTCATATAGACTGGGAGGTAGCGTTGCTGGAAATTCATTCTTTTTATGTTTAAGAGGCAGTATGTCTTCATAATCATCTATTTCTCTGACAATATCTATGTCACCACCTTCTTCAAAAATGCGTTTTGCTCCTATATAGTTTGAGGGTGTGTCCAAGCTGATAATGAAATCACTAGGGAAGAGATCATCCTTGAGCATATCGTCATCGGTTTCAGGATCGATAAAAATGTTTGCAAATGGAGTGGCAGTATAACCCAAATATGAACTTTGTTCAAATAAACTTAAAAGCTCTCTAATCCTACTGTTGGTGGCAGTGGGGTCGTCGTCTTTTTTACTGGTATCAACGGATGCATGATCTGCTTCGTCGTCAATTAACAGCATTGGAAATCTGTTCAGTTCAGAATTGTTATTTCTAAGCCAATCAATCAAATTTTTCAGAATAGAGACATTTTTTTTAACTACAAAGATGACTGGCTCATTAAACTGG
>JAEINR010000055.1 GCA_016342325.1 Desulfobacterium sp. | reverse complement strand
TGTTAAAACACCGGGCTTGTCCAACAACCGGATAAGATCGTGGTTCGTTCCTCACACGATCTATCCTTATTCGTTATCCTGGGTGCAATGGGCAAACTGGTTGATTCGCTCCTGGTCGATGGGGAACCAGTCGGACACACCGATCTCCTTGCCTAAATTTTCCTTCATCCCTTTTAACGGCAGAATTTGCATGATTCCTCTTTTGTCCTCTTGGGGTCGTTATTTATTTTCCCTGGAACCGGGGTGTCCGTTTCTCCTTAAACGCCCTGGGGCCTTCCTGGGCGTCCTGGCTCATGAACACCGGAACGGCCAGCTCCACCTCCCGGGCCAGGCCCTCGGCCAGGCTGAGCCCGATATTGGACAGTACCGCCTTTTTTACCGCCGTGACCGCCAGGGGCCCGTTCTTCACGATGATCCGGGCCAGGCGTTCGCATTCTTCAAGGACCTGGTCCCGGGGCACCACCCGGTTGATCAGCCCCAAAGCGAGCGCTTCCTCGGCATCTATCAGTTCTCCTGTGAGCAGGAGCTCCATGGCACGGGCATGGGGAATCTGCCGGGGCAGTTTCACAGTGGATCCCCCCATGGGAAAGATGCCCCACTTCACCTCCTGGAGACCGAACCTTGCCCCTTCCGCAGCGATGCGGATGTCCGTGGAGTAGAGCAACTCAAGGCCGCCGGCAATGGCCTGGCCGTTGATGCCGGCGATGATGGGCTTGAAAATATCAAGATCCCGGAGCAGGGCCTTCTGGGCAATCATGGGATCGGCCTGGACCCTTTTTTCAGCGTCGCTCTCCGGGGTCTTTGCTCCGGTGAACAAGGGGATCAGGGTATTCAGGTCGGCACCGGCACAAAAGGTCTTGTCGCCGCTGCCGGTGACGATGGCGCAGCGCATTTCATCGTCGTCCCGGAAGTCTTCCCATGCATTGATTAGCCGGACAATGGTTTCGGGATCCAGGGCATTGTGGGCCTGGGGCCGGTTCAGGGTGATATAGGCGATCTGGTCTTTTTTTTCATAGATGATGGTCATCTCTTTTCTCCATGGTGGGACCCTGCCCTGGGGGTTGGGTCGGTTAGCGCTTCTCGCATATGAACTGATTCCACTTGCCCTGGTCAGGGGGGTTCGGCAACCGGCTCAAAGTGGTCGATGTCCAGCAGGGTGTTGGTGGTGGCCGGGGAAAAGACCGCCGCAACTTCCATCCCCTTTACCACCCGGTCCGGGTTCACCCCTTCCAGGATATGGGTCATGGGGGTGTCTGCCCCGTTGAGGAGAATCATGGCCAGGACAAAGGGTGGCTTCCGGGGCAGGTGCTTGTCCTGGTAGCGGATCACCGTGTGATTGACCACCTTTCCTTGGCTTTCTACCGTTACCCATTGGCTGCGGATATCCGCCATGCAGCGTTCGCAGGTCTGCCTGGGGGGAACAAAGACCCGGTTGCAGGCGGTGCACTTGACCCCCATGATGATCCGCTGATCCCGGAGGGTTGTCAGAAATGTGCTGCCGGTCCGGCCTGCAAAATAGGTATAGGGCAGGGCCAGTTTGCCGTGGATGATGTAGCTGTCGCTTTCTTCGCTGTTTTTCATGGATCACCTTGCCTATTCATCGATTTCGAAATATTTGATATCGTCTATGCTGCCGGATCGCTCTTGGGCCCATACGGGTCTCAGGCGGGTGCCCCGGGTTACCCGGTCTCCCATGACGATGCCCATCTCCACCATCTCCAGGTGCTCCGGCCGCAACAGATGCCAGAACACCTCCTCCTTTTGGCACCCATCCAGGAGGATGCCGATGGCGCCGTAGGGGGTCTCCCGGCTCTCACCGGTTAAGGGGTCGGGGCTGGAATAGTAGCAATACTCCATCATTCGCATCTCTCCCCTGGGACCGATCTCCACCCATTCCCGGTTTCGCACCCGGCAGATGGCGCACATCTCCCTGGGCGGCGACTGGAGTCTGCCGCATTCCGGGCATTGGATGGCCAGGATTCGTTTATCCTTAAGGGCGGTTAAAAATTTCCCCATGACAGGGCCCGTGGCAAACTTCTGATCCACGGAGATGGTTTTCCTGAGGACAATCAGCTCCTGGTCCGCCATGGTGTCGAAATTATCATTGTCCGTGACGTTCATTTCTTTTTCCATAATCCGCTCCCTACCAGTTTAATTCTTTTTCCAGCATTATCAGTATGGTCCACATGGTCCCCCCGAAGGAGGAGGCAATGGCATGGTTCACCGTCCCCGGAATCTGATGGGGGCCGGCATTGCCCCTCACCTGCTTGGCCGCTTCCGCCACCCGGACCATGGCGGTGGCGCCGATGGGATTGGCCGCCAGGACGCCGCCCGAGGGATTGATGGGCATTTTGCCGCCCCGCATGATCTCCTTTTCTTCGATGAGGCGGTAATGGGCATCCCCTTCCAGGAGAAAGAAATCCCGGATCCAGTCCGCCCCCCACCATGCCGAGGGATCGTACATCTCAAACACGTCGAAATAGTCCAGGGGGTCTGTGATTCCGTTGCGCTCATACAGGTGCCGGGCGGCAAACCGATGGGTGGTTTCGTTGGGATAATGATTGACGCACAGATTCAGGGTCTCCTCCCGGTGAATCGTGATGTGGTCCCGTATCCACACGGGATGGTCACACTGCTGTTTTGCCTTTTCCTCGGAGGAGAGGATCATGGCGCAGGCCCCGTCGGACTGGGAACACATGTGAATCAGCCGTAGATCTCCGATCAGGGGAGGGGAGTTCTCCATGAGATCCGCCATCTGGTCCCAGTCCAGGCCAAAGGCCCGGTGGGAGTTGGGATTGAGGCAGGCATGCTTGTCCATGATGATCCGGTAGAGCATGGCCGCCTTTTTTGCCCTGTCCGGCCCGAACTCTGCGATGGCCTTGACCGCTGCGGAATCGGTCAGGGCACCGGACTGCAACTTTCTGGCCCACAGGGGATCGGCCATGTTGGTGATGCCCCCGGTGGTGTGTCCCTCCTGGAGCTTTTCAAATCCAATGGCCAGCACCGTGTCGTACATGCCCGCCGCCACGAGATTGTCCGCCGCCCCCACCAGGGTGCCGCCGGTGGTGCCCCCTGTGGTGAGCCTGAAGGCGTCCTTGCCCCGGGCGCCGGTGCCAAGGGTGTGCCACAGGTCGGGCTGGTGCACCATCTCAAACAGCTCCATGTTGCCATGGACCACGCAATCGATATCATCCATGGTCAGCCCGGCATCTTCCAGGGCATCCTTTACGGCCTCGTGGATCATCTCCGGCTGGTTCACATCCTCCCTGTGGCTGGAAAACTTGGTCTCCCCGATTCCGACGATGCCCACATGTCTGTTCTTTTTTTTAAAACCCATGATTCCCCCCTCTATTTCTCAAGGATTAATACGGCGTGGTGCTGGCCTGCCGCCCCGGTTGTCCCATGGGCAAGGGCCCTTTGGAGGCCTGTCACCTGATTGATGCCGGCTGTCCCTTGCAGCTGGGTAAAGCCATAGGCGGCCCTGGCAAGCCCCCCCAGCATGAGGGGGTTACCGTTGAGCATGCCGCCGGAAAGGTTGACATGGTGCTTGTCCATGCCGCCGGCTTCCATCCATTTAGGTCCCCGGGCCTTGCCCGTGATCCCGATCCCTTCGGCCCAGAGGGGCAGCTGATAGGCGCAGGCGTCGTTCAACTCCACCAGGTCCAGTTCTTTTTCAGGATCGGTGATGCCGGCCATGGTGTAAGCCCTGGCACAGGCTTTTTTAAGGGCAAAATGGGCGGTAAGGTCCCGGTCCCCCAGGAAATAGCTGTCCATGCAGCTCCCAAACCCGGTGAGCCGGACCGGGTTGTCCGTGAATTCATGGGCCCTTTCTTCGCAACAGAGGAGAAATCCCACGGCCCAGTCCGTTACCGGATAGTGGTGCATCTGCCGGATGGGATCGGCCACCAGGGGAGACGCCATCACCTCCTTGGCAGTGACCTGCTCGTTTTCCCGGGCATGGCGGGTGTGGGCGCCGTTCTGCCGGGACCGGACCACGATGTCGGCCAGGTGCGCGTCGGTGAGGCCGGTTTCTTCCATGTAGGCCCTGGCCTGGAACGCCGCGGCATTGAGATAGTCAAGCCCCAGGGGGCGGGAATAAAAGGGGTCAAAGGATAGATTGGTGCACATGTTGCGGCTTTCGCTCTGGGACTCCTTGCAATGGCCCATGACTAGGATGAGGTCATCGTGGCCGGAGAGGATGCAGGCCATGGCGTAGCCCAATGCGCTGATGCCGTCCTGGGCCACCTTTTCCTCCCCCCGGAAGTGGGCCCCCACCACGTCGGTGACGGCCGCATCCGAGATGGTCCTGGCATCAAACACATCGTCGGAGCAGGTCACCACGTTGCGTAGCCCAGTGTCCATGTCAAAGGTCACCTGGGTTTGTTCCATGATGGATTCAAAGCACTCCATCAACATCCCCTGGAACCGGTGCTGCCAGATGGCAGGCTGGTTCTTGATCTGTGCCATGGCACAGATTGAAACATTGCGGGTCATGGGTTTTCCTCCTCAGTTTCGGTGTATCTGGGGGCAAGTGTTTTTGCGCCGCCTCGGTTTAGATCGGCGTACATGGAATCGATCAGTTCTGCGTGTCGTTCCAGGATCACGTTTCGTTTCAGCTTCAGGGATACGGTGAGTTCCCCGCCCTCCGGGGAAAACGGGTGCCGGATAATCCGGTATCGTTTGATGGTTTCATACCGGGCAAGGTGGGTATTTCGCTCCGCCATATGCTCGGCCACTACATCTAAGAACCGGTGGTCTTCCAGGAGCTTCTGGGGCTGGTCAAAGGGAATCCCCTGCTTTTTTGCGACCAGGGCGGCCTGCTCCAGGTTGATGTTCAACAGGGCGGTCAGGAATTTTCGGCGCTCCCCGATGACGATGACATGCTCGAACAGGGGATCGAACTTGAACAACCCCTCGATCTTCTGGGGGGCGATATTCTTTCCCCCGGAGGTGATGATCAGGTCTTTTTTCCTGTCGGTGATCTTCAGGAATCCGTCTTCGAATTCGCCGATATCACCGCTCATGAGATAGCCGTCTTGGGTGAAGGCTTCGGCGGTGGCCTTCTCCATCTTCCAATACCCGGTAAAGAGATTATCCCCCTTGATTAAAATCTCACCGTCATCCGCAAGCTTGATATCCACCCCGGGAATGGGCTGGCCCACCGTACCGATGCGGTAGTCATCCAGGCGGCTCATGGTGGCCGGGGCGCAGCATTCCGTCATGCCGTACCCCTCCACCACGGTGATGCCGGCGGCGTTGAAGAAGAGGATGATCTCCCGGGAGGTGGGTGCCCCGGATGCCGTCATCCAGCGCACCCGGCCGCCCAGGGCCTGGGCCAGCTTTTTGAACACCAGGAAATAGGCCAGCTTGTACTTGAGGTGAAGAAGGGGGGAGATGCTTTTCTTCTGCTCCCTGAGGCCGCTGATCTCAATGCCGATCCGGTGGCCCCATTTGAAGATCTTCTGCTTCCAGGGGGGCGCCTGGTCCACCTGCTCCAGGATCTTCTGGTAGACCTTCTCACACACCCGGGGCACGGCCTGGATCACGTGGGGCCGCTTCTCCTTGACATCCCTTGCAAACTCCAGGATGCTCTCGGCAAAGGAGGCGGTCACCCCGGTATACATGCCGAAAAAATGGTCGGTCATGCGCTCATACACATGGGACAGGGGTAAAAAGGGCACCACCTGGTCGGTGTCATAGCAATATTGGGGCTTGACGCTTGACAGGCTGTGCATCACGGCCATGATGTTTTTATGGGTGATCATGGCGCCCTTGGGCACCCCGGTGGTGCCTGAGGTGTAGACGATGGTGGCAAGGTCCCCGGGTTCAACCGCCTGGCTGAGCCCTTGGAAAAGATCCGGAGATGCGGCCTGTTTCTGCCGGCCCAGCTCGCAAAGATCTTGAAACCCCATCACCCTGTCCATGGTTTCTCCGCCATCCCCGGCTTCCCCGTTGTCCATGACAATGATCTGTTCCAGGTTCGGCAGGTCTTTAAGGCAGGCCAGCACCTTGTCCCGCTGGGACCTGTCTTCCACCACGATGGCCTTGGCACCGGCGTTGTCCAGCACATACCCCACTTCATCGCTGGTGAGGGTGGTATAGATGGGCACCACCACGGCACCTGCCCCCAGGCTTCCCATGTCCGTGAACAGCCATTCCAGACGGTTCTCGGACAGGATGGCCACCCGGTCTCCCTTTGTTATCCCGAGGGCGTGGAGGGCAAGCCCAACAGACCGCGCCGATTCATAGTATTGCCGCCAGCTTACCGAATCCCAGGCACCGTTGTTCTTTTTCTCAACAGCGGTCCTGTTTTCGTATCTTTCAGCCCGGTTCTTGAAAACGTCATTGATTGTCTGTTCCATAAAACCCCCTGATGGTTTTATCGCTCCTCGCATATGAATGGAGCAGCAGGTATCCATGGGATTGCGAAGGTCCCTGGTTTACACAACAAAGGAGGAGATGATCTCCTTCATGATCTCCGTGGTGCCGCCGCCGATGGAGAGAATGCGGTTGTCCCGGTAAAGCCGTTCCACCAGGGTTTCCCGCATGAATCCGTACCCGCCGAAGATCTGGACGGCATCGTAGGTCACCTTGTCGCTCACTGTGCAGGCGAAATTCTTGGCCATGGAGACCTCCTTGAGCTGGTCCACACCGGCACCGATCTTTGAGGCCACCCGGTAGGTGAACTCGGTGCTCACCTCCACCAGGGTGGCCATGTCCACAAGCTTGTGCCGGGTGACCTGGAACCCGTTGAGCTTCTTCCCAAAGGCCTTGCGCTCCTTTGCATAGTTCACGGCTTCCTCCAGGGCCATCCTTGCCGTCATGTTGGCCATGATGGCAATGGCCAGGCGCTCTTGCTGGAAGTTGGCCAGGATGGCGAAAAAACCCTGGTTTTCTTCGCCGATGAGGTTTTCCCGGGGCACCATGCAATTGTCCAGAAAGATCTCGGCCGTGTCCGACGCCCACCACCCGGTTTTCTTGAGTTTGCCGGACACTGAATAGCCGGGGGTGTCCCGCTCGATGACCAGCAGGCTGATGCCGTGGGCACCTTCGGGGCCGGTTCGCACGGCGCAGGTGAGTTGGTCCGCCCGGGTGGCACTGGTGATGAAGGTCTTGCTGCCGTTGACCCGGTAATGGTCTCCGTCAAGCTCGGCCGTGGTGGTCAAATTGGCCACGTCCGACCCGCCGCCGGGCTCGGTGATGCCCAGGGCGGCGATTCTTTCCCCTGCCAGCACAGGCTCGACAAATTTCTTCTTTTGTGCGTCGGTGCCAAAGGTCACAATGGGCGGCAATGCGATGTTCAGGGACCCAAGACCGCTGGTCAGGCCGCCCGAGCCCGACCGCATCAACTCTTCGGTGGTGGCCACATGGAAAAAGATATCCCCGGGGGTGCCCCCCAGCTCTTCGGGGAAGCCCATGCCGAGGATCCCGACCTCGGCCGCTTTTTTGTACAGGCCGATTGGAAATTCCCCAGCTTCTTCCCAGTCATTGATAAAGGGCTTGACCTCCTTGGTGATAAACTCCCGGATCGCCTTCCTCACCCTGTGGTGGGATTTTGAAAAATACTCCTGGTACGTGGATGTTGTCTTGAACCCGTCTGCCATCTGTTTCACCATTGACTTAATAATTAAGTAATTGAAGATTTCATGGGCACCGGCGGCATCACCAGGGCCGACCCCTCTGCCACCCGTTTATTGTGCTGGTTGGTAAAGGTTAATGCCATGCGCACCCAGCGTTTTTCCGGCAGTTTCTCGATGATCTCACCGGTGGCGGTGATGGTGTCCCCGAAATAGGTGGGGGCCTTGAACCGCGTTGTGACCTCCAGGGCGATGGTGCCGAGACCGGGCAGTTTCATGCCCAGCACCGGGGCAATGAAGCTCTGGGGAAGGGCACCATGGGCGATGCGGGTGCCGAAAGGCGTGGCCTTTGCAAACTCCTCATTCAGGTGCATGGGGTTGAAATCCCCGGATATCCCGGCAAACAGGTAGACATCGGTTTCACTGATGGTCTTGGTAAAAGAGGCGGACATGCCCTCCTCAAGCTGGTCATAGGTGTACCCCTGTTCAAATCCGGGTTTTTCGGCCTTGGGCCTGAAATGGTCGATATCCATGATGGTGGCCGTGGTTTTTTTGGCAAAGACCGCCTCCACCCTGAGGCCCGTCTTCATTTGGGACAGGGCCACTCCCTTTACAATGTGGGCAAAGGGCGTGTCTGCGCCGTCCAGTTTGACAAGGGCCGTGATATAGGGCGGTTTCAAAGGCTGGTGGGGCTCTTCGTACCGGACGATGGTAAACCCGGTTACCGTACCGGTGTTGGGCAACTCAACCCAGTTGTCTGAAATATCCTCGAAACAGACCTCACAGGTGGATCTGGGCGGCACAAACACCTTGTTGCATTTCTTGCATTTCAGCCCCTTTATCTTTTTCTCCTCCCTGAGGGAGATGATGAAACGGCTTCCGGTGGAACCTGCGAAATACTGATAGGGCAGGGCCAGTTTCCCATCGATGGTAAAGCAATCCTTGGTCTCTGTTGTCATGGTGTATCCCCTTTTCCTCATGGTCCATCAATCATCGATGATTTCAAAGTATTTGATGTCGGTTACGCTGCCGGTGAGGGTATCGTTCCAGACCGGTCTTACCCGCACCCCCCTTTCGGCCCTTGGAATGTCACTGGCCTTGAGCTCATGCCACATGGTTTCATGGTCCTTGCATCCGTCCAGCAGGAAATGGCAGGAGCAGTAGGGGGTCTCCCTTGTCTCCCCGGTGAGGGGATCCGGGCTGGCGTAATAGGCCACATCCGGGGTGGAGATGATCCCTTCCGGTCCGATCTGAACGAACTCCTTACACCGGACCACGCACTCGGCGCACACCTCCCTGGGTGGGATCTGCAGGCGTTGGCATTCCGGGCACTGGTTGGCCAGGATTCTTTTTTCCTTCAAGGCATTGAGAAAATGGCCCATCACCGGACCGGTGGCAAAGGTCTGGGGAATGGACAGCACCTGCTTGAGAACGATGAGCTCCTCCGGGGCCTCCTCCGGACCTGCCGACGGGGGGCTGTATTTTTTGAAGAACCGGGCGGCCGTGGACAGAATATCCAGGTTGCCCGTAACCTTGAGTTTGCCTGAGGAAAATGCGGTCATGCCGTCCAGCTTTCCCAGGGTGATGGCGATCCAGTCCGTATCTGCGCAGGTGGTGGTGACGTCGGGATCCTTTATGCCCGCCAGCACCGTTACCTTGCCGTCGGCCACGCACACGGTCCATTCGCCCCCGTTGTCTCCGGTAATGCGGTAACCGCAGTTGGCGGTGATGCCTTGCACCCCGTCCGGATTGACCCGGGATTCCATGGTGGCAAAGATGTCGGCCACCGTGATCTCGGCCAGGGGGGGCTGGTACTTTTCAAAGAAACCGGCGGCGGCAACCAATAGCCCCATGTCCCCCGTGACCTTGAGCTTGCCGGAGGAAAATGCGGTCATGCCGTCCAGTTTCCCCAGGGTGATGGCGATCCAATCGTCATTGGCGCAGGTGGTGGTGACGTCGGGTGTCACCAGGTCCTCCACCACCGTCACCCTGCCGTCTGCCACACAAACGGTCCATTGTCCGCCCCCGGGTCCGGTGATGATATAGCCGTAATTGGCCGTGATGCCGTCAACGCCCTCGGGGATCACCCGGGACTCCATGGTGGCGAAGATATCGGCCACCAGGCCTGCCGTGGTTTTTTCCGTCATGAAATATCTCCTGTCTGAATTTTTGCTCCTCGCATATGATTAGCGCCCATTCCTTACTTTGACTGGTAACGCAAACGTCTATAAATAATTGGAGTGTTGTGTCCCATCACACTCCGGGCAGATCCCGGGTCAAAAGGGTCAGGACCGTCCACATGGTGCCGCCAAAGCCTGACGCCAGGGCCGTGTTAACCTGTCTTGGCACCTGATGATCCCCTGCGGTCCCCATGATCTGCATGGCGGCCTCGGCCACTCGAACCATGGCCGTGGCACCAATGGGATTGGAGGCGATCACTCCGCCGGAAGGGTTGATGGGAAAGGCGCCGTCCATGGCGATTTCGCCGTTTTCGACCATCTCCAGATGCTCGTCTCCTTCCAGGAGGAGAAACTCCCTGAGCCAGTCCAGGCCCCACCAGGAAGAGGGGTCGTACATCTCCATCATGTCGATCTCCTTTCGGGGATCGGTGATATTGTTTCTCTCAAACAGCTTTTCTGCCGCATATCGGTGGGTGGTGACCACGGGGGCGTCTCCGAAGACGGCAAAATTCTCCTCCCGGTGCACGGTGATGTGATCCTTGATCCAGGCCGGTTGTTTGCAGTGCTGTCTGGCCTTTTCCTCGGAGGCGAAGATCATGACACAGGTGCCGTCGCTCTGGGAGCACATGTGAATCATGCGCAGCTCCCCCACCAGGGGGGGGGAATTCTTTGCCAGATCCTCGGCCTGGTCAAATTCAAGTCCCAGGCGGCGGTGGGCCTTTTTATTCTTCATGGCGTGGTGGTCCATGGTGATCCTGTACAGCATGGAGGCCCGTTTGGCCCGCTCCTCCCCGAACTCTTCCATGAGCTGGGTGGCGGTCATGCCGGTCAAGGCGCCTGTCTGGAGTTTCCGGGTCCAGAGGGGATCGGCCATGTTGGTGATGCCGCCTGTGGTGTGTCCCTCCTGGAGTTTCTCAAACCCGATGGCCATGACCACGTCATGGAGGCCGGACGCCACCAGGGCATCGGCTGCGCACACCAGGGTCGCCCCGGTGGTTCCCCCGGTGGTTACCCTGAGGGTTTCTTTGCCAAAGGCGCCGGTGCCCAGGGTGTGCCAGAGGTCGGGCTGGTGCACCATCTCAAACAATTCCATATTGCCATGGAGGACACAACCGATGTCATCCATGGTCATGCCCGCCTGGTCAAGGGCTTCCAGGACCGCCTCATGGATCATTTCAGGCTGGTTGACCTCTTCCCTGTGGCTTGAAAAAACAGACTGTCCCACTCCGATCACGCCCACGTTTCTGTTTTTCTTCATGTTTCTTCCCCCTCTAATCCCTTTCAAGTGTGACCACAGAATGAAACTGGCCTGCGGGTCCCATGACGCCATGGGCAAGTGCGGTTTTTGCCTTGTCCACCTGGCGGGTGCCGGCCTCTCCCTTGAGCTGGAGGGCTGCCTCCGCCGCCCGGACAAATCCACCCAGCAGCAGGGGGTTGCCCCCGAGCATGCCGCCGGAGAGGTTCACCTGGTCCGTGTCAAACCCTTGCTCCTCCACCCATTTGGCTCCCCCGGCTTCGTTGCAGAGCCCCAGCCCTTCCATCCACATGGGCAGCTGGTAGGCGTACTGGTCCGAGAGTTCCACCAGGTCAAAGGCGGATTGGGGATCAATGATGCCGGCCCGGTCATAGGCCCGTTTGGCTGCGGCTTTCAGGGCTGTATTTGCGGCAAGGTCCCGGTCGCCAAGGAAAAAATTGTCCATGCTGTTGCCCACCCCCGTGATCCACACGGGGGTGTCGGTGAACTCATGGACCCGCTCTTCAGCGGCCAGGATCATGCCCACGCTGCCGTCGGATACGGGATAGGCATGGAGCTCACGGATGGGGTCGGCCAGGAATTTTGATGCCAGCACCTCTTCCATGGTCACCCTTTCCGTGTCGGGTTGATGGGGATTCTTTGCCGCTTTTTCCCTGGCCCGGACAACGATCCTTGCCAGGTGTTCGTCGGTGATCCCGGATCGCTTGCCATAGGCCTGGGCCTGGAGGCCTGCACTGACGCAATAATCCAATCCCACGGGCCGGGTGTAAAAGGGATCAAATGCCAGATGGCCGACCATGTTCCGGCTCTGGCCCTGGGATTCCTTGCAATGGCCCAGGAGAAGCACCACATCCACATGGCCGGACTGGATGGCGGCAAGGCCGTAGTAGAGGGCCTGGATTCCCTCCTGGGCGACCTTTTCTTCGCAGCCGAAATGGCCGCCCAAAAGATCGGTGAGTCCGTTGTCCGAGATGGTTCGGGCGTCGAACACGTCGTCGGAGCAGGAGATGCTCATGCCGATGCCTTTTTTTTCGGAAAAATCAACGCCGGTCTGCTCCCGAAGGGATTCCAGGACTTCCAAGCCCATGTTCTGGAACCGCTGGTCCCATTTATTCCGTTGAAAGGTTGTCTGGGCAACGGCGCAAATGCCTACTTTTCTAGCCATACAAGTTCCTCCTATGTGTCAGATTTTTTTACGGCTTTTTTCATGCTTTTGCTTTTGGCTTGTCCGGGGTCGGGGATGCTTTTCCCTGGGAATATTTCTTTGTTCCGGACATAACAATTCCAGAAATCGCCTGCTTTTACGGTCCTCAGGATACTGTCCCTGTCCCGGGGGGCGTCCATTTCAATCCAGGCCCTGCCGCATCCCAGCCGGGTATGGGAATCATCAGTGGCGATCTTGGGAAAAGGGATCGATGCCACCTCATACTCGGGGCAGCGAAATCCTTTGGATGTTATTTCCACGGCATCCAGGGGAAGGGTTTGAGACACCTTAAGGATGCGGTCCCGGACCTTGTCAAAGGGCAGGTCCAGTTCCGATGGGTGGTTGAAAATATGAAGTTCTTCCCGGTCACCGCAGATATGGTTGATGTGGAGATAGCCCTTTTCAAACACGGTTTTTTCAACCCCGGCAAAGAGGATCATATCGGTCTTGATTTCGGCCAGGTCTGCATAGCAGTCCGGTCGCATGAGGAAATCATGATCGGTGAGGGCGATGAAATCAAACCCCAGTCGTTCATAGACCCCCACCACTTCCCGGATGGTGAGCTCACCATCGGAGCAGGTGGTGTGGATATGCAGACCGCCTTTTAAATGCATGGATTTTCTCCTAACCTGGACACGCCAGAACCGAAAAAGGGTTGTGATTTTCTTGCCAAAAAACCGTGAAAATCAGGACAAGGGGGGCAATGCCGTATTACAGGAGCCCCATGATTTCCCGGGCCTCGGCCGGGGTGGCAATGGGCCGGCCCAGGAGGTTTGCCACGGTCACGGCACACGCCACAAGTTCGTAACTGCCCTTGGCAAGTTCCCCATTGGGCATTCGGACATTGTCTTCAAGGCCGACCCGCATGTGGCCGCCAAGCATGCAGGACTGCATGATACAGGGAAATTCCTCGGTGCCCACGCCACAGGTGGTGAAGTTGCTGTTTTCCGGCAGGGCATGGTAAAGGGCCATGAAGGCATCGGGCCTGAAGGCCTGGCCACCGGCCACCCCCCATACAAAATTATAATTTAAGGGGCCGGAGAAAATGCCCTGTTTGCCGATGAGAAGCGTGTTGTCCAGCCCGCCCATGTCATAGACCTCTATCTCGGGCTTGACCCCGTTTTCCTCCATGGCCTTTCCGAAATCCTGGAGCATGGTGAAGGTGTTCTCAAATACATAGTCCACGAAAATTTGCCCGGTTTTGCGATCCAGCATGCCGAAATTCATGGTGTTGGTGTTCAGGGAGGCCATCTCCGGTTTGATTTCAATGATCTGGGTGAGCCGCTGCTCCGGGGTCTTGCCCATGCCCACAGCTGAACTCAGGTTCACGATCAATCCCGGGGTCCGCTCCTTGATGGCATCATGGGTCGCCTTGATCAATCCCACATCATGGGTGGGCATGCCGTCTTCCTGGCGGGCGTGGACGTGGACCATGGCAGCGCCGGCCTCGTAGCACCTGGCTGCCTCTTCGGCAAACTCTTCGGGGGTATAGGGAACCGCAGGATTATTGTTCTTAAAGGTTCCTGCGCCGGAAAGCGCCGCTGTGATGATTACTTTTTCAGCCATCTCTTCATCTCCTTCACCTTGGTTGAATTGACATGGAGTCCGTTGTTTGCCGTTTTGGGTGGAAAGGCACCCGGTTGAAAAACCGGTGACAGGCAAACGTGTTCGGATATTTCGCGTTATTTCTTGGGTTCTACAAAGAGCAATAAGCATGCCGAAGGCCATGGATGGGGGGTACTGGTTGTGATTTCAACAGGTTGTGGGGAAGTTTGTTAGGGGGTGGTCCATTGCCAGGTCTCAACATATTGATGAAAGACAAAATCCTGCGAACCGGGAGTGCTCGAAAATGCATTTGTCTGTTCTTGTGGGGGGAAGGATACTGGGTGGAAGGGCCGGGGATGGCAGGAATTCCTGTGCAAGGGGTGTTCATGGGGATAAACGCAAAAAAGCCGTTGAGAGCTTTAATTCTCTCAACGGCTTTCCTATATATGGTGCCGAAGGGGAGATTTGAACTCCCACGGGTCGCCCCACACGCCCCTCAAGCGTGCGTGTCTACCAATTCCACCACTTCGGCATTTTAATTTGTTCGTCGAGAGCTGCTTTCATCCTCGAAAGCCCGCGTTCGATTTGGGATGTATATCGTTTAAACGGGTCTCGTGTCAACAAAAAAAACGAGTAGGGGGCGAGTTGATGTGATTTTTTTAGATAAACAAGGTTATTTGGGGGCCACTATTGTTCCTCTTTTCGCTAAAGTTATGACTCCCCGTTTCCGATGCTCTATTGGTTATATAATCATATGCTCTTAACTTCACCACCAAAGAGGAGACACCGGTATGGGGTCCATTCATCTGGCATCAGGAAACACTTTCTCCTCCAACCCCTTGTCCGCCCGTTCGGCTGAAATCTGTGGTGCTAAATTCCAGGACAGTTCCCCTGTTATCCAGGGGGAATCCGCTTCCCAAGCCCTGGCGCCGGCAGATGCCGGGATGAAGGGTTCGGAAGAGGACACCCAGAGTCTGTTGTCGTCGGCATTTGAGAGGGTGGGCAAAGCGAGGGAGCGGGCGGACCTCAGTGAATTGGCCATAACCCTTGGGGTGTTGGAGCAGACATTGGCCGGGGTGGTTTCACAACTCAATAATCAGGAGCGGTCAGACTTTCTTCTATCCGTGGTGAAGACCGGAGACCGTGTTGGAAAATTCATCGACACCACCCGACACCTTACCGGCAGGCAACGCAAGGAGTTCCTGGCCCTGTCGAAAAAGCTGTCAAAAAAGGGGGGGCATAATTTTCAGACCGTCAGCCAGAACCCTTCCCAAGATCTTGAACGCATGATCGATACGGCCTCAAACCTCTTGGGTGAGGAACTGGACAACTATCTGTCGGCTGCGGCCATGGCCGGGAAAGATCTGTCAATGCTGGTCAAGGAGGTTAACAGGCGCCTGGAAGATTCCGGGCCCCCTGGGGGGAAAGAGCTGTCCGGCTTTCTGTCTGCCGCTGCCCGGAGTACCCAGAATGTCATGATCTTGATCTCAACGATCCAGAACGTTTCCGAGCGGATCGGCAGCAAAATCCTGGCCTATATCAATACCCATGATTCCGGGGACTCCCTGGATGATTTCATTTCCATTGTGGATGGTGCCGGAGAAAGAGCCATGGACACGGACACGGACCCACCACCGGCCGGGGAAGACAGAGCAACGCCTTCCCGGACCGCCTCCCACGCAGACTTTGATTCCGGGGAATTCCTTTCCCGGGTCGAAAATATGGGTGTGGACGAAGAATCGTATTTTCTTAAAATGGTCTCTGGCGCAGCCGAAACCACAGGTGAACTGATGGAGGTGATCAACGCTGTCACCCAGGGGGAACAAAAAGCGTTCCTGGTTGCGGGCCGTGATCTAGTGGGGAACACCCTGAAAAACTATATCCAGGGAGCCAACACCGCCGCAGCAACATCCCCTGCCGGTACCTTTTCAAACCTGGTCGGTTTAACCCGGGAGCTGAACGGAAGCGACCGGGAATATCTCCTGGAAGCAAGCGCCACGGCCGAGCCCAAGGCGCTCAGCGACCTCATGACCTTTACCAAAGATTTAGGGGAGACACTGGGAGGGAAACCGGGAGAGAAGCGGATCGCTTTAGCCCGGAACAACTTCCTGATGCTGGCCTCGGACGCAGGCCATAACCTGGAACGACTCATCGGTATGGCGGAAACGCTTATTGAGATGGGGGGCGAGGCGTTTATCGAGGGGGTCAACTCTGCCGCTAAAACAGGAAAGTCCCTGGGCGCTTTTGTCCAGGCCTACGTATGAGCCCATGGTCGCCCTGGGAAAAGACTCTTTTTTAGCGTTCATGGTCCGGGGAGGGTTTTGGCTTCCCCCCCCAGACCATAAAGCTGCTTCTATTACCAGCGTCCCTTTTACTCGTGGGCGTCCCAGGCAAGGTCAAAGGACTGCTCGTTCTGCTCAAGGTTGGTGATCACCAGGGACGGCATGATCCAGGCCTGGTCGTCGCAGTCTTGGGTTTCCGCCACCTTGATGCTGGGATAGGCGGTCTGCCGGGCGATCTTTTTCACCGTGAGAAACCGTGTGGCGTTTTCCCCTGCCGCAATCCGTGTAAAGGCCAGGTGGTTGACATTGTTTCGCTGGGCTGCTTTCTGGTAGTTCTCAAACTCTTCCATGTTGTAGAGTTTGCCCGGCATCACTTCCATTTGGCTGGTGCTCCTTGTGTCGACATCCAGGGAGATATAGTATTTATGATCTTCAAAATCGATCTCATACCCGTCGTACAGGGTGTAGACATTGCCTAGCAGGGTGATGAGCTTTTCAAAGTGGTCGATCTTCTTGGCATACCGCTCCCCTTCCTGGTTCTTGCCCACATGGTAGTAGTCGGCCATGAACAGGCAGTGTTCCGGCAGCAGGATCAGCTCCTCTTTGTTGAACTCCTTGAGGATGTGCCGCTGGATGGTTTTTCTCACAAGTTCAGCCTTGGTGGGCCGGCCTGAGATGAGAAAATAGATGCCGTCCAGTTCCTTTTCCTTTCGCCATTCTGTGAGAAGCGCTGCCTGCTTGCCGAACAAGAGCTCCAGGAATCGTGAAAACTCCTTGTCCATGAACCGTTGGGATTCCCACCACAGGGCATCTTCCTCGGGCAGTCGTGTCTCGGCATACCGTTGGGCAAAATATTCCCCGGCCTTTTTTTCCGAAAACGATTCTTTTCGTTTCAGGGCCGTGGTGATGCCGATGGCCGGATCCTGGTAAGTGTTGAGCAGAAGAATGCTGGCGTCGGTGGTCAGTCCCCCGATATCGATGTGGCAGACGACAAAGTTCAGCTTCTTTTTCTCCTGGTTTCTGGCCCGGTTGTGGGAAAAAAGGAAGTCCACCTCTTTGAGATCCGGGACCCTGTCCTTGTGATTGGACAGCTCCCAAAAGGGCATGAGCTTGATCAGGTTGAGAAAATAGAGCTCACAGGCCCCGTTTTCATCGGCCGAGATGTTGACAAAGGTTTTCCGCAGGTGCCTCAGGTTGTCGGGAAACACCTGGCCCCACTTGTTGTGGTTGGCAAGGTCCATGCACACGGAAAAGATGTTTTCCCGGTATCCGTTCCTCAGGTTCTCGATGAAGAGATCCGGCACCGTGACCCTGATCTCGGTGATGGTGGGGATGGCGGGTCCGTTCCAGGGCCTGCCCTCCTTGGGCTCGGTGATGAATTTGAAGCTTTCCTCCAGCACCTTCTTAATATAGAGCTTGAACTGGGGCACGTTGCCCTTGTATGCGGCAAACTTGCTGGCAAACACGTATTTGGCACTTTTGACGATTTGGCTGGAACTTACGGACGCTTCGCCCATGTTGGAAACAAAGGCAAAATCCCGGTCATCCCCGGAGGGTGGATTGATGAATGCCGAGGGAAAGCCACCCTGATCGCCGTTGTTGCAGTTGACCACGTATTGCCAGGAGTCGGTGATCTTGTCCCTGCCAAAGCTGCAGGGCCAGCAGAGCACCGAGGTGCGGTAGGAGCCGAAGTCCACGAACAGGATGTACTCCTCATGGTTGTTGGGATCCCGGGGGGTCCTGCCGGCAATGGTCTCATAGTAGAGCTTGTCATCATCTTCAAGTTCCAGGTTGAACTTGTCAATGGATGGTTTTTTTCGTTTGAAAAAATTAAACAGCATGGGTGGTCTCCTCCATCTCCCTTTCCATAAGGGCATAATCCCCCCTCAGCAATGCATTGGGGACGTACAGTTCGGCCATGTTCATGATGATGTAGGGTAGATCCGTTTCCCGGGTGTTGAGGAACCCTTTATTCTCCGGGTCAATCCGTTGAAACAGGGTGTTCCACATGACCGTGGCAATGGCCTTGCTGCGGTCAAGATCCCTTAGGAACTGCTCCAGGTAAGTGGAGAAGATGGTGACCCAGAACTCTTCGTGGTTGTGGATAATCCCTTCCTGGGAATAGGCCAGTTCCGACGCAAAGAGCTGCCGCAGGGACCGGTAGGACTCATTGAGGATGGCCTGGCGCATGCGTTCCTTGATCTCGGCCATTTCATCATAGTTCATGATCTCCTGGTAGCAGTCCAGGGCCTGGGCATGGATCTCGGTGGCCTCCATGATCCAGGGTCTCAGGAACAGGTTGTCCAGGGCTTCCCGGATATAGGAGGAGGTGCACAGCTCCTTGAGCATTCGCCTGGACCAGGAGATGCCGCCGTCCAGGAGGACCTGCTCTTTTACCTCATCAATGTCCCGGTATCTCGAGATGTTGCGTATCCAGGTATCCACGTGGGGGCCGGGGGCAACAAAGTTGACCGGATAATTGAGGTTACAGGGGTTGACCAGCTGGATCACGGTCTCAAAGGTCCTGTAGCTCTGGAAATCGCTCTGGATATCCTGCTCCACATTGGTGTTGCCGCAATAGCTGGCAATGGCGCTGTCCCCCTGCATGGAGACCACCAACGGCAGTTTGTGGCTGGAGCGGTTGGTCTTGAGCACGTTGCCGTATTTCTTCAGGATGGCATCCAGGGGATGGCCCGGGGGAATGGCGATCTTGTGCTGGAAACAGGTCACAAGGATGCCCGGGTATTTCACCAGGGTGTCCAGCATGTTCTGCTGGAAGAGTTGGTGAAGCTCCTTTTGTTTGTCCATGGCATCGGCGCCCTCCTTGATGCCCGGATACTCGATCACCGGCAGGGTCATGGGGGTTGCATGGGCCGGGATTTCCACCCGGAGGAGATAGTCGTCCGGCTTGGCTCCGTTGGAGAGGTCATAGAGTCGGTTGAACTCTTTCTGGGTCAGCTCTTCTCGCATGATTGCCCCCGAGGAGATGGATACCTGGCTGACGGTGACGGCGTCCACCCGGGAGGAGGGCTCCACCAGGCAGGGGACGGCCGTGTTTTCCGAGGTGGTGCGCATTTTAACGGAAAAGATTTGTCTCAGTTCATCATTATCAAAGAGATCCAGGAGGTAGCTTGTCTTAAAGGATTTATCTGTGCCCGTGATATGCACGTACACCGGGGTATCCACCGAGGGGACCCCGTGGAGGCAGTCCCGGCACAGGTCAATGGCCTTTTCGGCCTTGTCCCCGTGGCTTTCCGGTACGGTGGTGAGTTTATCAACAATGGATTCAATCTCCTGATGCAGCTGCATCAGACGATCTTGATTGGCATTCATGTTAAGGTTTATACTCCTTGGTTCCTTGTGCCTTAATTGATCTCTAGGATCTGGTGGTTTCCGTCTTCGGATTTAATAATTTTCAGCCGGGTGGCCCCGAGATCCAGTTCCATGTCCGTGATGTCGTGCTTAAAGTTGAAGGTGATGCTGTCTTTGGACACCATGAAGGAAAAGGGATTAAATAGGTTGACCGTGGCCTTTTCAAAGGTGGCGGACCGTCCATCACTGAATCTGGCTTTAAAGCTGTCCGCCGGTTCAAACAGTTTGATGATGCCGGTTTTGCCCGGTGTGATGTTGATGGACTGGTTGGAAAAACTATCGTCCTTGGAGAGCTGGACCAGGGTGGTGTTCACCTGGATGGGGTCACGCTTCAAGGACAGGTTGTTGTCCTGTTTAAATGAGGATTTGGTGATCAGGTTGGAGAGGACCAGGCTTGTGACCGGATCGTAACACTGGATGCCGTATTTCCCCTTGGAATCTCCCATGAGCAGTTCCCTGTGCACGGTGACGGGCAGAAGATGGTCTGTGGGGGTCAGCCCAAGCTCGGTGATTTTCGCCTTGATCACGTCCAGTTTCTGTGCCTGGCCCATGGTCTTGGTGAAATAGGTCAGGGAGTCGTTCGACAGATTTAGCCGTGTGGCCTGGGACGTGTTGATGCCGAACCAGGTGACATCCTGGGGCGTTGGCGTGTTGAGCAGAAGATCTCCCAGGCGCCTTGGCACCAGGGTGGCCTTGTCCCGCTGGAAAAAGGCGGCAAAGTCCAGATTGCCGGCTTTGTCCTTCTGGGTCAGAAGATACCAGTCGATGTTTTCCAGGGGCTGGTCGATGCGCAGGGGGGTAAAGGTGTACACATCCTGAAGAAAACTTTTCATCTTGAAACTGATGCCGTCCTTTTGGAGAAGTTCGGAAAATTCATTGTCGTCCCGGAGTTTGGTGTAGTCCCGGTAGGAGATCATGTTCTTGGTCAGGAACTTTGAGATTTCACCCCGCTTGAGATCCAGATCCCCCACTTTGAAGTAGAAGATATTGCTCGAGTACCCTGATTCTTTAGTGGAATAGATCCGGGCCAGGCGAAGAAACTCGGTGCCCTGGAGTTTTACCTGATGGCGTTCCATGGCCTTGGCCACGTCGGTGTTGTAATTAAAATAGACGAACAGGGCAAGCCGGTAACTCCGGTTGTTATCCTTGGCCTGATCCCCCTGGTAAAAATCCCTGTCCATGGATGCCAGAAGGTCGGAGATATACTCGGGCCGCAGCAGGTCGTCGGCGATTTTTTTGGTAAATGGCCGCTCATCGGTTTTCCATTGGTATACCTGGGGAAACATCATCTCATAAAATGCCATTTCAGGCGAATCCATGGTGGCGGCCAGGCTTTTAAAGGGGAACTGTTTTGCCACATACACATATTTGTAGATGCCAAAGGCCGCGCCCGCCACAAGAAAGGTGACTGCCAGGGCCGCTCCCAGTCGTTTCAGGCTGTGGTTTCGGATTTTACTTCCCTGGAGGAGGGTTAACAGCCGTCTGGCTCGATCCTGGCCCGCTGTTGAATCCCGGTGCACGATGTTGGCACCATAGGCGATGACCCCCTTTTTTTTTCCCTGGGACCGGAAAAAGGCCCAGGAAGAGCCGATGTTGTCTCCCCGGGTTACCCGGAGTTTCAGGTAGTCGATGAACTCCTTTTTTTCGGCGGAGGTCAGCTTTGACATGGGAACATGTTCCATGTCCGGTTCCAGGCTTATGAGACCGTCAACGTTGATGACCTTGATCTCCAGGTGGGAGGTGACGCTTTGATAGCGCCTCACATCCTGGAAAAAACTGCACTCCCTTGGCAGGAGTGTCTCATAGGTCAATGGAAATTCACGGATTTTTTTGATGGTGAGCTCAAAGTCATCAAAACGCCCCATACACTTTTTCTCCTCTGTCCCTTTGGGGTATGTGCCGATTCGTACTGCTTTATAAACAAAAATTTGAAATATACCATAGAAGCATCTGTAATTTCAATGGCTTCTTTTGGCGGTTTCCGGCAGCCAGGGCCCAAAAACACTGTGGATGGGCCATGTGGGGGGCAGGTGTCGGATTTGAAAGGGTAAATAAAAACTTGACATCTTCAAATGGGTGCGGTAGGGGAAATGATGAAACGAATCACACTTTAAAGAGGATCTCTTGCATGTCCCGATTTTTTGCAGACGTATATTATTGGTATTATTATTACGCCATACGTCCGCCCGGGGTGAGCTGAACTCTTCTTAACAGAATAAAGCGATCAAAGCCGTGGGCAATCTTCCCACGGCTTTTTTTATTTAAAGGCCGTGGAGAAGCTCCTGCTCCCCGGCTTTTTTAAATTTAATTTATCTATTAGGAGACCCGACCATGAAACAGACCTATGATGTAAATGTGGCATCCTTTGAGCCCCTGATTTCCCCCAACGCCTTGAAACAGGAGCTGCCCATGACGGAAAGGGATATTTCCACGGTGGAATCCAGCCGGGCAACCATTGAGAAGATTTTGCGCAAGGAGGACAAGCGAATGCTGGTGGTCACCGGCCCTTGCTCCATCCATGACGACCAGGCCGCCCTGGAGTTTGCCGAGGGGCTCAGGGATCTCAGCCGCCGGGTGGAAGATCACCTCTATCTTGTCATGCGGGTCTACTTTGAAAAACCCAGGACAACGGTGGGATGGAAGGGGCTGATCAATGATCCCTGCATGGACGGTTCCTGCGATATGTCGGCTGGGCTGAAAAGGGCCCGGAAGCTGCTTTTGGATATCACCGCCATGGGCGTGCCCACGGCAACCGAGATGCTGGATCCCATCACCCCCCAGTACATCGCAGGTCTTGTCTCCTGGGCCGCCATCGGGGCCAGAACCACGGAATCCCAGACCCACAGGGCCATGGCCTCGGGGCTTTCCATGCCGGTGGGATTTAAGAATTGCACGGACGGCGGCCTTGCCAATGCCTGTAATGCCATGGTGGCGGCCGGATCCCCCCAGAGTTTTCTGGGCATTGATCCCGACGGCCGATCCAGCATCATCAAGACCAAGGGCAATTCCGGGGCCCACATCGTGCTCAGGGGAGGGGTCAGGCCCAATTACGATTGCGTGAGCGTTGGGGAGGCCATGGCCCAGCTCAAGTCAAGGGATCTGCCCCAGGCCATTGTGGTGGACTGCTCCCACGCCAACTCACGGAAAAAATTCCAGGGCCAGGCCATGGTGTGGCAGGATGTTCTGAACCAGCGGCTCAACGGCAATGATTCTCTGGTGGGCATGATGCTCGAGAGCAATCTCAACGAGGGCAGCCAGGCCTGCAACGTTGATCCGTCACAGTTGAAGTACGGGGTTTCCATCACGGATGAGTGCATCTCATGGGAAACCACGGAGCAGCTTATCCTGTTGGCCCATGACCAGTTCAAGGCCGGAAACGTTCAGGCCTGAAAAATAGTATTCTTTTGAGGCCGGATATGACCCGGCCTAAAAAAAATCTTTGGGAGATTTTTTATGAAAATTCTTGATATCCAGGGCAGTACCGGCCGTTCCACCCTTGCCATTGGGGAACGGCTGGGAAACCTGTCCACCTATATTCCTGAAAACACGATCATCATCACAGACGCCCATGTGCGTTCCCTTTACCAGGATCAGTTTCCCCCCTGTCCGGTCATTGAGATCGGCACAGGAGAGGGGATAAAGACCCTGGAAACGGTCCAGGCCATCTATCAGCAGTTGGTGGCGCTGGAGGTGGACCGTTCCTGGTTCATTGTGGGCATTGGCGGGGGCATTGTCTGCGATATTACAGGGTTTGTTGCCTCCACCTTTCTTCGCGGGGTTCGGTTCGGGTTTGTTTCCTCCACCCTGCTGGCCCAGGTGGATGCCAGTGTGGGCGGTAAAAACGGGGTGAATTTCTCCGGCTATAAAAATATGGTGGGGGTGTTTAACCAGCCTGAATTTGTGATCTGCGACATGGCATTGCTGCAGTCCCTTTCCCGGAGCGAGGTCCTTTGCGGACTGGCCGAGATCATCAAGCATGCCTGCATCGAGGACCCGGCCATGTTTGAGTTCCTTGAAGCCTCCTATGACCGTGCCCTGGCACTGGACCCCGAAGCCATCGAGCGCCTGGTGCATGATTCCGTGGTGATCAAATCCACCATTGTCAACCGGGATGAACGGGAGCAGGGGGAGCGCAGGAAGCTTAATTTCGGGCACACCTTTGGCCATGCTTTTGAGAAGATCCTCCAGGTTCCCCATGGTGAGGCCGTGGCCGCCGGCATGGTGGCGGCGTCGGCCCTGTCCGTCAAGAAAGGGTATTTGCGTCCGGAAGAGGCCCATCGCATTGAGACCCTTTTGAAAAATGTCAACCTTCCCACCCGGTTTTCCCTCTCCCCCAAGCAGGTGGTGGATGCCCTGCGCCGGGACAAAAAAAGGGAAGGGGAGGTGATCCACTTTGTGTTGCTCAAGGGACTGGGCCAGGCCGTGGTGGAGGCCATTCCCCTGGTGGACCTTGAAGGGTACATGGCGGAGCTGGATCTTTTTTGATCAATTTTCCCTGACGCGCTGATGGGGGCCGGGGGGAGACCCCCTCCGGCTGCTCCCCCAGAGAACCGGCACCGGGGCAAGGATCTTACGCCTGGTCGGCGATGCGGATGCTGAACCCGGCTTCTTTTTTGGCCGCATACATGGCCTTGTCTGCGGTTTTGACCAGGGCGTTGGCATCCAGGCTTTTCTCAGGGGTTGAGATGGCAATCCCGATGCTACAGGTGACCGACGTTTCCGGGATGGATTTTTTAATTTCATCACACAATCGTTCAGATACAATCTTTCCGTCATTCAGGCTCCGGGCCGATAAAATAATGCAGAATTCATCCCCCCCGTACCGGGCGGCCACTTCATTCTCCCGGGTCACTTTTTCCATGGCGGCTGCCACGGCCACAAGCACTGCATCTCCTGCCTTGTGTCCTTGGGTATCATTCAGGTTCTTAAACCCGTCCAGGTCAAAGTAAATGAGCACGGTGGAACGGTTTAATCTGCTGGCCCGGGACAACTCTCGTTTCAGTTCTTCATAAAAGGTATGCTGGTTGATCAAACCGGTCAAGCCGTCATGGCGGGCCAGTTCTTTGAGGGATTGGGTCCTTTGGGCCACGGTTTCTTCAAGGGATTCGGCGTAGTTCTCCAGTTCATCCCGGCTGCGCCGGGTCTCGGCGATCAGGCTGCTGATGTAGGTGTCAACCGTTAAGGAGAGGTCAAACATTAAAATTTTTTCAATGGCCGACTGCTTTTTTGTACAGGATGCGCAATCACGGTTGCTCTGTTTTGAAATGAGTTCCCGCAGGATGCTCTTCAGGTTGTGGACCGCCGATATATAATATTTGGGGTCCAGGCCGATTCGCTTATGGACCACCCCCACCCGTAATCTGGAATGGACATACTCTTCATCATACTGTCCGCCAAAAAGGCTGAGGATGTACTGGCGCTGATAATTTTTCAGCCGGGTAAGGGTTTCGGCATCGCCGATCACCCGGTCCATTTCATCAAAGGGGAGGATCTTTTTATAAAACAGCTCTACAATGTCATCAATTTCATCAACGATTAACTCCCGAATGGATTCAAGCTGTTTGACATCCTGTTGGGTGAAGTCCAGGTATTCTTTTCGCCGCCGGATTTCCCGGGGGGTAATTTTTAGTTGCTCCAGCAAGGTCTGATCCGTGGTTTTCATTCAACCGTTCTCCCTATTTTTTAAAAAAGCCCTGTGTGCCAAGGCAAAACTTGACCAGCATCAACATCACCGGCACTTCAATGAGCACCCCCACAACCGTGGCAAGGGCGGCACCCGACGAGAGTCCAAACAGCATGGTAGAGGTGGCGATGGCCACCTCAAAATGGTTGGAGGCCCCGATCATGGCGGCCGGGGCTGCGTCTTCATAGGAGAGGTTCATGAGCTTGGCCCCACCATACCCCAGCCCAAAAATAAAAACGGTTTGCAGAAACAGGGGAATGGCGATCCAGACAATGGTCAACGGGTTGTTCAGGATCACTTCGCCCTTGAAACTGAACAGGAGCACAAGGGTGGTCAGGAGGGCAATGATGGTCACCGGGGTAAGCACATGGAGAAATTTTTCCTTAAACCATTTTTCCCCCTTTGATGCAATGATCCATTTCCGGGAGATAAATCCGGCCCCAAGGGGTAAAACAACATAGATGGAGACAGAGAGCAGCAGGGCCTGCCAGGGTACGGGCAGCCGGCCGACCCCGAGAAGGAAACCGCCCAGGATGCCGTAGAGCAACAGCATGGTCAACGAGTTGATGGCCACCATGGCCAGGGTCAGGCCGTCGTTTCCCCGGGACAGATATCCCCACACCAGGACCATGGCCGTGCAGGGTGCGATTCCCAAAAGAATACAGCCCGCCAGGTAACTGCGCCACAGGGGGATCTCAAGCAGCTTAATCCCTTCTGACAACACCACGGTCCCGGCGCCGTGCACACTACCCACCGGCAGGTCCAATCCAAAGGGCATCTTTACCAGATCCGTGGCCTCCGGGCCAATCAGCTTGTTGAAAAGGACGCCCAGGAACAGCAGTGAAATGCCGTACATGGTAAACGGCTTGATCGCCCAGTTGATGAAAAGGGTCAAAAAGACAGGCTTGCCGCTTTTACCGGCCTTGATGGCCTGGGTGAAATCGATTTTCACCATGATCGGGTACATCATGAAAAACAGGCAAACGGCGATGGGGATGGAAACCACGGGCGCACCGTTGACCGAGATGGACAGGGTGTCCAGGGTTTTGGCAAGATTTGGCGCTATTTTACCCAGGAGAATACCGCCGATGATGCATAACCCCACCCATACGGTTAGATATTTCTCAAAGATGTTGGTGATTTGCCGCTCTTTGGACGGATCGGTTTTGCCTGCCATCTGTTTTCCTCCCCCATTGAATCATTATTGGTTTTGATCTTTGTCCAGGGAATACCAGTCTACTTTCCGTGTTATATACATGACCGTGGTCAATACAATGAATAATCCAATACTCCCCATGATCAGGGCGTAATCTTCAAGTTGAAGGACAATATACAGGTAGGCGTACAGGATGACCAATATGCCGAACACCGTTAATGCAAAATAAGTGCTTTTTAAAATCCCCTTGGCGTAACCGGTGATGATGGTGGTGATGGCCAGTGCCGACAAAATATAGGCAACATTGAAATTTAAATGTTCGGACAGGGAGAGGAGTAACACGTAAAATAAAATAATGGCAAGCCCGATTAAGAGATACTGAATCGGATGCACTCTTTTTCTGTTGATCACCTCTGAAAAGAAAAAAGCGGAAAATGTGAAAACAATAAACATCAACGCATATTTCGATATCCGAATGGATTTTTGATAGATGTCGGCTGTGATCAGGAGTCTCAGGCCAAAGGAAGAATCTTCCACCATATATTGATTCCCCACCCAGAATTGAGGAAAATTTCTGTTCAGGTGTAGAATGTTCCAGGCGGCTGAAAATCCGTTATCACTCACCTGCCTTTTGACCGGGAGGAAGGCACCGTTGAAGCTGGGTGATGGCCAGGTGGATTCAAGATTGACACGGGTTGTTTCCCCCACCGGGATGAAGCGAATCTGTTCACTGCCGTTCAGGTTCAGTGCCAGGGAAAACGTGCTGTCTTTTTGAGTCGGGGAGAGGGGGACGACACTCTGCACCCCGGATGACGCTATGTCCGTTGTTTTCAAGCCCGGGCCTGCCGTATACGCGTTTTCGTTGAATTTGATGGGGATATTGTCCCGGATGCCCCGCATGTCTGTGATCCCAATGGAAAATACGGCTTTTTCCCAAAGTACATTTTCAGGATCGATGTTGTACTGGTTGAGCAAGGGCAGGGTAAAGCTGCCGGTCATATGGATCCGGGTGTTGTACAGGACCGCTTCATAAAGACTTCGATACCGGATTGTCGGGTCTATCTGGCCTGTAATATCGATGTGTTTGGGTAAAACATGAAAATATCGAATATTGAATTTTACCTTGTCTTTCTCGTCTTTGTAGAACGACTTGAATGGAACGGTCAGAAAAGGGCCTGTAATGGTTTGACTGTTTCCCCATTTCTGATTGATCTCCTGAACCACCGAGTCTTTCCTTGACTCCCTTTCCCGCATCAGGGAAGAGATCATTGCGGTTGGAATGATCAGCACCAGGACCAGCACGCCCATGGCTAAAATTTTTATGGTTGCGGAGTTGCGAATAAAACTGCCTGTTTTCTTTATCGTCTCTTGGGTGGTCATTTGTTGTGTTCTACTCCCGGCTGATGTTGTGATCGTGTTCCTCGGTGTTTTTCTCTGGCTTTCGTGTTCCTTTGCTTCCGGCTTGTCCGGGTCAGCTGACCTATCTATACCAGGGGCGCTCCCCGGATGGCAAGATGTTCCGGCACATCCAAGTTAGGGGAAGGGTATCATCTTTTGCCGATTCTCATCCCATATTTTCAGTCGAACACACCCAAGACTTTTCATGGGGGAGAGGGGTGGTTTGGCTTGCAGTGC
The DNA here is from genome assembly GCA_016342325.1 of Desulfobacterium sp. Lineage (GTDB taxonomy): Bacteria > Desulfobacterota > Desulfobacteria > Desulfobacterales > Desulfobacteraceae > Desulforapulum. Next base: position 14,677 of record JAEINR010000055.1, on the reverse strand, counting down.
CGGAATGGCATCGTAGCACTGCTTAAGCTTGTAATTGGGAATTCTGGGGTTCAGGTGGTGGATATGGTGGTAACCGATGTTGCTTGATAACCAACCCAGCAGGGCCGGCAATTTATAAAATGAGCTGCCTTCCATGGCGGCGCGTAACGGCTCCCACTCTTCCTTGCGTGCCCAGTATCCCCCCGGAAACTGATGCTGCACGTAAAACAGCCATATTCCCCCTGCCCCTGCAAGCCACAACACCGGCAATTGGATCATTAGGTAGGTTTGCCATCCCATCACCCGGACCGCACCCATAATCATGGCAAGGATGAGCAGGTTGGTGAAAAGCACGCCCATTTTTTCCCTCCGCCTCACTTTCAGGGTCGGCAGCCGGTTGCTGAACAGAAAAATGAACAAGGCCCCCAGGCCGATCAGCACCAGGGGGGTGCGGTATATTCTGTAAAGCAATCGGTCTTTTTTTGATGCGGTCTCATATTCCGAGCGGGTCATGGTCCAGATGTCCCCGAATCCCCGGGCATCGAGATTCGCGTAGGTTGTGTGGTGGCGAAGGTGAGTGAATCGCCAGTCTTCAAAAGAGGTGAACACCAATACCCCCAGGAGATAGCCGAAGAATGTGTTCACCCGCCTTGACATGAACAACGAACCATGTACACAGTCGTGGAACAGAATGAAGATCCGGACCAGCAACCCGGCGGCAGGCAGGGAGAGAATCAGGGTCAGGGGGTAGGAATAGCCCAGTTGTATCGACCGGATCATCAGGTACCACAGGCCGGCGTAGGGGAGTAAGGTGTTTATCAACTGCCAGCTTGCTTTTCGTCTGTCCGAATACCGGAACCTTGCCAGTGTTGGATACCAATCGGGCCAGACCGGGCCACGGGTTTTTTTTTCTCCGGTGTTGTCGGTCTTGTTTGTGTCATACTCAACCATGTTAACACCTCTGCTTGGCTGTTCATTCCTTTTGCCCCTTGGCAATCGGTCGTTTCATCGGCCTTGGGAACCTATGGGGGAAAATTCTGTTAACATGTTTATCGTTAGCATAAGTATTTGTCGGAAACAAGGACTGAAGCGTTGTTAACTGTCCGTGGCTGTGAATCATGGTGGCCAGGGCAAAGTGAGGAGGATGCAGGATGAAAGAATGTTTCATGACAACAAGCAACAGGTTTGTAACTACCGTGGAGGTGGTTCCGCCGGCAGGGTTTGATCCCGATCCCCTGCTAACCCGGCTGGGGGCGCTGGAAGGGCTGGCGTTTGATGGGTTCAGCGTTGCAACCAATCCTGTGGCAAAGCCGTGCATGTCAGCCATGGCCCTCTGCTCCCTGATCCAGGCCCGGACCGGGAAGCCCGCAGTGCTCCACTGCACGACCCGGGATCATAACCGCCTGGGTCTCCAGGGACTTTTATGGGGGGCCAGGGCCTTGGGCATCGACACTGTGATGGCTGCCACGGGTGACATGGTCGCCCTTGGGGACAGAAAAACGACCTCCACCGTGGGGGATCTCAACGTGTTTGAAATCATCTCCATGGGTGTGCAGTCCGGCATGGATACCGGTGCTGTGTTTGACAGTCACCCGGAGGTGGACGGGTTTGATGTGGCGGTTGAGCGACTGAAACGCAAGATCGACGCTGGTGCCGGGTTTGTGGTTACCCAGCCGGTCTATGACCGGGAATCGGCCGAGCGCATTGCCCGGGCCACCCGGGATATGGGCGTTCCGGTTATCCTGGGAATCCTCCCCTTAAGAACGCTCAAGCACGCCCGGTTCCTCCATGACAGGGTGGCCGGCATTGCGGTTCCGGAAACGGTCCGCTCACAGATGGCGGCTGCGGCCGACACGGTGGCAGAGGGGGCGGCCAATGCCCGGGAAATGTTGACCTTTGCCCGGGAGACCTTTGCCGGTGCCTGTATCATGCCGCCGTTTGATCATTATGAGGTGCTCCACGATATCATCGGGTAGAGACCCGGGGGTGTGCAAATGGCCGTTCATCCCCTGTTCTTATATCCAATCCCAAGTATATTTCAGAAGGCATTTTCCTTTGCGATGGAATCAGATTGCGTTTTACCCCTGGAACTGGTAGCTGATGGGATCTTGTGTCCATGCCGCATGACTGCGGTTGCAGGTCGTCTTCTTTGAGATACGTATCGGTTGGTTTAACAATCTTACAATTGGGAGTGGTATGAAGTTTGATCCGTTGGTTTTCGCAGAAATGAATCGCCGGGAATGTGGGGATGCCTATGACGCCATGGCCTGGGTCACCGACCCGGCGGCGATGGATGCCGCCCTTCGGCGGGATCGGCTCCTTGAGTCTATTTTTTCCTCCCAGGGCAGTGACAAGGGATGGGGGTTCGCCAACACGAAACCGTTTACCGGGAATCTTTCTCCCGGCTGTCAGCTTTGCGGCCAGGGCCTCTGGTCCTGTTTGTTTGTCAACAACCTGTGTAATGCAAACTGTTTCTACTGTCCTTCGTCCCAAAAGGATAAATCCGTTCCCGGCACGGGCAGCCTTGATTTTGATAATCCGGACGATTATGTGGATTACCTCAATGCCTTTAATATCCGTGGGGTCAGCTTCAGCGGGGGGGAGCCCACCCTGACCTTTGACCGGGTGCTGACGTTTTTAAAGACCTTGAGACATCGTCAGACAACGCCTTTTTATATCTGGATGTACACCAACGGCCTCCTGATTACCGAGGATAAGCTCAAGGCCCTTGGGGACGAGGGGCTGGATGAAATTCGCTTTGACATCGGGGCGGATCGGTACAACCTGGACAAGGTCCGGATGGCCGTGGGCACCATTCCCCGGGTCACGGTGGAGATCCCGGCCGTTCCCGAGGACCTTGAACGGCTGAAACAGGTGGTTTACGCGCTTGGCAACATGGGGGTGGATCACCTGAATCTTCACCAGCTCCGGTGCACCTCGTTCAACAGGGAGAAGTTCATGGCTCGGAACTACACCTTTCTCCATGGCCCCGGGGTCACGGTGCTTGAAACCGAGTTGACCGCCCTTGAGGTGATGAAGTACACCCTTGATGAGAAGATTCCCCTGGCGGTCAACTATTGTTCCTTCACCTACCGCCACCAGTTCCAGGGGGCGGGGACCCGCCGGCGAAACGCCCTGATGGTTAAAAAGGGGTACGAAGATGTCACGGAAACCGGGTATATTCGTTCCATGGCCCTGACGGGCCCGGCTGAAGCCATCGGCGCCATGAATGACCGGCTGGTTTCAGCCGGGTGCGATCCCGGCCGGTGGCAGGTGCCGGGGAAGGGGGATCGCCTGCTCTTTGGCAGCAGTCTGTGGGAACACATGGATTTTAACGGCCTGGGGCTAGCAGTAAGTTACTTTAACACGGCCCTTCGGCCAACCCTCTCCTATCGCCATCCGTTTAAGGAGGTTGAACTTAACCCTGGAAAAAAGGTGGTGATCGAACGGCGGGCCGCGGAGCGGGATATCCCTGTTGCTTCGGGCATGATCCCGGCGTTTTTTGATCGGTTTGTCAATGACCCGGGGATTCCGGGTGACCCTGGTTCCATGGCGGAGGTATCGGCCTATGAGGCGTTCAGGCCGGGACTCATGGAATATTTCTAAATGGCCGGGAGATCCTTCCCAAGGGTTGGATCTCCCGTTGGTTTCTTTTGTTATTTTGTTGCCACCATGGCCCACTGGGGAATGATGTTGGGTTCAATGGCGAAAACCATGGTGCCAATGGCAAAGAAAACCCCTGTGATCACCAGGATACCGATGAAATTGATCAAAATACCCGCCTTGACCATGTCGAACATCCGGATCCTGCCGCTGCTGAAAACAATGGCATTGGGCGGCGTGGCAATGGGCATCATGAATGCGCAGGAGGCGGAGAGTGTCGCCGGAATCAGCAGCATCAGGGGATTTATCTTCATGGCCACGGCCATGGATGAAAGAATGGGAAGAATCATCTGGGTGGTGGCGGTGTTGGATGTCAGCTCCGTTAAAAAGGTGAGGGTGGTGCAGATGCTTGTGATCATGACCACCGGGCTCGTCCCTTCCAGTATCTGCAGCTTGCCACCGATGAACACCGACAGCCCGGAGAGCTGAAATCCCTTGGCCAGGGCAAACCCGCCACCGAAAAGAAGGATGATCCCCCAGGGCAGTTTGGTAAACACTTCGCTGTCCAGGATCGTGGCGGAGGTGCTTTCTTTGCGGGTGACCGGCAGGAAAAACAGGATCATGGACATGGCAATGGCCACGGTACCGTCATCCACCAGGCCGGGAAACGGCAGCATTGATGCCCAGCCCGGTACAACGGCAAATCCCAGGTTCAGGTTTTTCCTGAAGATCCATAAAAAGGCGGTCAAGGCAAACACCATGAGTACTTTTTTCTCCTCAGGGGAGATGGGGCCAAGGGCCTTGTATTCCTTTTCCACCACGGTGGGGTCGATTGTTACATGGGCCGGGGTTCGGTAAAATACCTGGGTCAGCAGGAACCAGATGATGGCGATCATGACGATTGTCAAGGGCAGGGCCATGAGCATCCAGGTGCCGAAGGAGATAGGGGGTGCGGCCGGGAAGAGCTGCTCAAAGGTTCGGCTCAGCACAAGGTTGGGCGGGGTGCCCACCAGGGTGGCGGCACCGCCCATGGACGCGGCATAGGCAATCCCCAGCAGCAGGGGGATGGCAAAGGTTTTGGTGGTATCCTCACCAAATTGTTCCTCCATCTTGAGAATGATGGACAGGCCGATGGGGAGCATCATCACGGCGGTGGCGGTGTTGGAGATCCACATGGAAAGAAAGGCTGATGCCAGCATGAACCCGAATATGATGCGGGACGGGCCGCCGCCGATGGTTTTCACGGTGAACAGGGCAATGCGTTTGTGAAGGTTCCATTTCTCCATGGCCAGGGCGATGAGGAATCCGCCCATGAACAGAAATATGGTGCTGTTGAAATAGACCCCGGCCGCGGTTTTGCCCTTCATGATGCCCAGCAGGGGGTACAGGATGATGGGAAACAGTGACGTGGCCGCAAGGGGGATGGCTTCGGTCACCCACATCACGGCCATGAGAACGGCCACTGCCGCCATGCGCGTAACCTCGGGATGTTCCGGGTCAAGGTTCATCATCCACACCAGGGCAAAGAGCACAGGGCCCAGCACGAGACCTGTTGTTTGCAGTTTGGACCTCTTGTTCATGTTCACTTCAGATGCCATTAATACGCCTCCATTGGGTAATTTGCTTATGGGTTTACTTGTTTTTGTGTTTTCCTTAGTAGGCAAGTTATATGCCAGAAGAGTGAAACACCCCCCCACGGAGATCTGGTCCCTGGGTTCCTGGTGGGGGGAGCCTTATTTTAAGGGGCGTTCCGGGAAAGGAAATTCCTTGAACCCGTAAAGGGAGGGGGGGCTTGGAAGGGGGTGCGGACTAAAATTCACCGCCCTTCGGCGAATTTCCGCCTTTTTTTCAGGCCGGGTGGTGAAAAGGTTTGTGCCCGGCTGGCAAACATATTAATGTAAACACCGCTTGTAGCGGGTTGACTGCCATCCATGGTAAATTGATGGGTATTACGGTTTTTTGAATAACACACGGGACTGAATAGATGCATCACATGAAATTTGGAATATTGAAAAAATTCCTATCCGGTTTTCTGCTCCTCTCCCTGCTGCCCCTGGTGGGCTTAAGCGTTTACACCTGGATACGCATGAACCGCACCGTTACACTCCTTGTTGACAGCAGCAGAAATGCATTGACCCAAAATTCCATGTCCCTGCTTGGGGCCCGGGCCCAGGCCATTGCCGACCAGGTGGAGCAGCTGCTTTCCGCAAGCATGGACGACCTGAACATGCTCGCAACCCTGCCCGTTGATTTAAAGATCTACATGGATTTCGCCGGGATACACCACCGGGAAATCTGGATGGGCGCGCCCCTGTATGCTTCCCAGGAGGGGATAAAAAAAACCATCCCCCTGTACAGCGAAGTCACCTTTGCCGACCCCCAGGGCCGGGAAAAGATCCTCATTCGGCAAGGGGGAGTCATGGCCGACGGCAGGGATGTTTCCGGACAATTCCAAGGCAGCTTTGGCCGGGAGAACTATTTTACGGAAGCCATGGCCATGGCGGACCCGGCGGTCTACGTCTCCCATTTGATCGGTTTCCATGTGGAGAAACCCCTGGGAAATGCCCCTGGCGGCTGGCCCTACCGGGGCATCATTCGATTCGCAAAAAAGGTGTATCACAAGGGCCGCCTCCTGGGGGTTGTTTCCCTGGCCCTGGACCACCGGCACCTCATGGAGTTTACCCAGCATGTGCTGCCCTTCAGGGACGATAAGGTTGTTGTTCCGAGTTATGCCAGCGGTAACTATGCCTTTATGTTTGATGATGAAGGGTGGATGGTCACCCATCCCAAGCCCTGGGACATCCGGGGCAGTGACCGGGACGGCAGGATGGTTGATCCGGCCTCGAACCAATATGACCCAGCCCTGATCAAGGCGGGGAAACAGCCTTTTAACCTTCTCCATGTCCCCTTTGTACACGAGAATTACCCCTACATAGCACGGGAGGTGATCGCGGGCCGGGCCGGTGTCCGCCAGACCGCAAGTGTGGGCGGGATCTCCAGGGTGCTTGCCTATGCACCCATTAAATTCAACCATGGGGAGTACCGGAAAACCGGCTGTTTCGGCGGTGTTACTTTAGGGGCACAGACCGAAGCGTTCCACCGGACCGTGAACCGCACCTTTGATGAGATCCACTTCATGCTGGGTAAAACCGCAGGCAGCTATTTCCTGTTGATCTTTATCACCGGCATTGCCGTGGCCGGTATTGCCGTGGTCCTTGCCCGGAGCTTTACCCGGCCCATACGCATGCTCATCGAAAAAATAAGCGAGATCAGCAGGGGACACTATGATGTGGACATTTCCATCACCCGGGGGGATGAGCTGGGAATCCTGGGACGGGAGTTCTCCATCATGAGCCATAAGCTCAAGCAGCACGAAGACCATTTGGTCAAGTCCCTGGATGACCTTGAAAAACATGTGGATATTTTGAAGAGCATCCACTCCGCAGGCCAGATGCTCACCTTTGCCTTTGACCGGGAAAAGGTCTATGAGGTGATATTGAACACCTGCGTGGAGGGCATCGGATTTAAGCGGGCCATGCTTTTCATCCCCCATGGGGACCATGGCCGCCTGACACTTGTAAAGGCCACAGGGTTTGATCCCGGGGGTGAAAAAAAGATACATGCCATTGCCCTGGAACCTGTTGACGCCCCTTCCGGGGACACTTCCATGGACGGGGCCCAGCCCCCACGCTTCTCCCATGACATGATTTTAGATACCCTCCATGACAGAATCACCCGTGTCATCGGAGAGAACGCCATTGCCCTGGCCCCCATCACCATTGACGGCAGACTGACTGGGGTGCTGGGCGTGGATGTGATCCAGGGCAAGCGCAAGATCTCCGAAAAGAGAACCAAAACACTGAACATTGTTGCCAATGAAGCTGGCATGGCCATTGAGCGGGCCCGGCTCATGGAGGAAGCTGTTAAGCGCCGGGAGTTCATTGAGAGCATTTTTTCCAACATGCTCAGCGGGCTGATCGTGTTTGACAGGTCAGGTGCCATGCTTTCGGCCAATCCCAGGGCCTTGAATTTTTTCAATTGTTCCTGGGAAGAGATGCGGCGATCCAACATTGACGAGCTGCTTTTGCCCTTTCCCGCCCTCATGGATTTGATCCGGGCGGATCGGCCCGAGGGGGAGATCAGCGGGGCGCCAGTGGACCTGACCCTGCCGGGCAACCAGCATATTTTTCTGGAAACCTCCATTTCCACCATCACGGGCGGGCCGAACAATTCCCAGCCCTCCACCCTGGTGATCTTCAGGGATATGACCCGGAGAAAGAACATGGAAAAACATATCAGCCGGTCGGACAAGCTGGTTTCTTTGGGCATTCTGGCCGCCGGTATCGCCCATGAGATCCGAAACCCCCTCACGGGCATCACCCTGGTGCTGGATGATCTCCATGATCGGATCCCCAACCGGAACGGTGACCGGCAGCTTATCCAGAAATCCCTGGAGGAGATCGAAAAGCTTGAAAATATTGTGAACAGACTCCTGGACTTTGCATCCAAGCCCGGCCACAGTCCGAAGATGGAGGATCTCAACAAGGTGATTGACGACACCCTGTTTTTTGTCACCAAACAGTGTAAAAAGCATGGGGTGGCCCTGCACAAAGACACGGCAGAGGATCTTCCCCGGGTGAACATCGACCGGGAGCGGATCCGCCAGGCGATTCTGAACATCGTGCTCAATGCCTTGAACGTCCTGGAACAGGGGGGAGAAATCACCATCACCACCCAACTTGTGGCCCGATTTGTGGTGCTCTCCATCCGGGACAACGGACCGGGCATTGCCCCGGACGACCTGGATAATATTTTCGATCCGTTTTTCAGCCGCAACCCGGATGGGTTCGGCCTTGGCCTCTCCATCACCCATACCATTGTGGAGGAGCATGACGGAAAAATCGTGGTGGAAACCGAACCGGGCAGGGGCTGCTGTTTTAAGATCCACCTGCCGGTACTTTAATATTTATGAACTTTACGGTCTTGGGATATGAATAAAAAAATTCTTGTTGTGGATGATGAAGAGATCATCCGGGAAAATTTGCACCGGATATTGACCGAAGAGACCTATGATGTCTCCACCGTGGCCTGTGGCCGGGAGTGCCTTGATTTTATCGCGAATAACGATATCGACATCGTGCTTCTGGACCTGAACCTGCCGGACATGACCGGCATCGAGGTGTTGCAGCAGGCCAAGGAGCTGGAGCCGGATCTGCTGGTCATCGTCATCACCGGGTATGCCTCCATTGAGTCGGCGGTCAAAGCCTTGAAACTCGGGGCCTATGACTACATTAAAAAACCCTTTAAGGCCGATGCCATCAAACTGATCCTGCGGCTTGCCATGGAAACCAGCCAGCTCAAGCAGCAGGTGGGCATCCTCAAAAAAAGCCTGAACCTGCCGGACCAGATGGATGTGGTGGCCCAAAGTCCCCAGATGCAGACCATCATTGACCAGGCCCGGGAGGTGGCCCGCCACGAAAGCGCCAATGTCCTGATCACAGGAGAGAGCGGTACGGGCAAGGAGGTGGTGGCCCAGACCATCCACCATGCCAGCCCCCGGCGGGACATGCCCATGGTGATCATCAATTGTGCCACCCTGCCGGAGAAACTCCTGGAGAGTGAACTGTTCGGCCATGAAAAGGGGGCCTTCACCGATGCCGTGAAAAAAAACAAGGGGCTGTTTGAGATGGCCGAGGGCGGCACTGTCTTCCTGGACGAAATCGGTGAGATGCCCATCCAGCTCCAGGCCAAACTCCTGGGGGTGCTGGAGCGCAGGTGCTTTCGCAGGATCGGCGGCAACCGGGACATTAAAACCAATGTCAAGATCATTGCCGCCACCAACATCGATCTGAAAAAGGCCATTGCGGAAAAACAATTCCGGGGGGACCTCTATTACCGGCTCAGCGTCTTTCCCATCCACATTCCCCCCCTGCGGGAACGGTCGGAGGATATTCCGGCCTTTGCCACCCTGTTTTTAAACAAGTTCTCAAAGCAATTTCATAAAAGCTTCACCGCCATCACCGATGAGGCCCGGCAAAAGCTCCAGGAATACGCATGGCCGGGCAATGTCCGGGAGATGAAAAATGTGTTTGAACGGGTCTGCATCATGCACAACGACACGGCATTGAACCGGTCCCATCTGCCCCCGGAAATCGAGGATTCCCCGGGAGAATCCGCCGCCTTTGTGGAAATCCCGGAAGAGATCTATGACATTGAATCCGTGGTGGAGGAGGTTACTTTACGCCTGATCCGAAAGGCGTTGAAAAAGAGCCGGGGCAACACCACCAAAGCCGCCCAGCTGCTGGGCATCCCCCGGGGCACCCTGCGGTACAAGATCGACAAGTTAAAGATTTAATAGTGTTGTGCTGTAAACCGAAAGTTCACATCCCAGATTCCGGGCTTAGTGCATATTTCAGCGTTTGGGTTTTTTTATACTTTTGTTGACAAAAAGCAAGTTCCTATCTTGTGTTCCCCGGTTTCATTGAGAGATAGTACATCACAGGTACGATCAGGAGTGTAAGAATCATGCCGAAGATGAGCCCGACGGCAAGTACGCTTCCCATGGGTGCCCACAGGGGGGAACCGCTTAGAATCATGGGAACGACACCTGCGGCTGCGGCGACGGATGTTAAAAAAACAGGCCGCATACGCCGTTTCCCTGCCTCCATTGCAATCTTGAGAATATCCGTTGTTTTATCATCTCCATTTGCGAAGAGTTGATCGGCATAATCCATGAGAATGATGCCGTTTCTTACCACAAGGCCGCTCAGGCTGATCACACCCAGGAAACCTGTAAAGGAGAAGGGATTGTTTGTGAGATAGAGCCCGAGGATCGCACCAAACCAGCTGATGGGTATTGTAAACAGCACGATAAAAACTTTTTTCATCTTCTTGAACTGGAAAAGGAGAACAAGGAAAATGCAGACAAGGCTTGTCACGAGCGCTACGGTGAATTCTTCCATGATATCAACCTGATCTTCAAACTCACCCCCGTAATTTATTGATATACCATCGGGAAACCTTTCCATAAGGGCTTTTATCTTCGGCTTTATTTCATTCAGGATGTCATTGGGCATCCTTCCCATCTGGGTTTCACTGCGCACGGTAATCGTGCGGATACCGTTTCTTCTTATGATTTTACCCGTCTGCCATTCAGGGACAATCTTTGCGATCTGTCTCAGAGGCACCCTTGCCCCCGTTACCGATGAGGTTATATAGATGTTTGAAATATCATCAAAGTCTTTTCTGTATTTTTCTTCATGCCTTAAGATTATTTTAATGGGGTTATCCCCTTCCCACAGGATTGAGATGGGAAGCCCTTTAAAGCTGACTGCAAGCATCTGTGCGATATCTTTGCTGGAAAATCCCATCCTGTTTGCAACTTCCTCGTCCACCTGCACGGATATCCCGTAATAATCTTCCCGAAAGGTGGTCCGGACAAAATTGGTCCCTTGTGTGTTTTTAAGGATCTGTTTTACCAGGGCACCGATTTTTTTAATTTTATTCATATCATTTCCCACGACCCTTACTTCAATGGGCGCATCCACCGGAGGCCCCTGTTGAAGTTGTTTTATAAGAATATCCCCGTCAGGTATGAACCCGTCAAGTTCCGTTAACAGTTCATCAACAAGTTCCTGGGTTGCCGTACTTGAAACCGTGTTAATCAGAATCTGGGCATAATTCTTATCTGGTGCCTTTGGGGCGTATGTCAGATAGAACCTTGGAGAGGAACAGCCGATAAAGCTTGATATATCGCTTATCCTTTTGTCATGTTTCAAGAGATCCTCGATCTTTTCCACGGCACGATCTGTTGCTTCAAGGTTAGTGCCCTGGCTCATATAAAGTTCAAGGCAGAACTGGTTTCTTTCGATAAGGGGAAACATCCTAACCTCCAACCGGCCCATCATACAACCTGCGGCGACCACGGCAAGAACGCCGACAAACACGGTCAGTTTCGGGGTCTTAAATGCTCTGCCCAGAACATAATCATATGCACCCTGGAGGATATCAAGGAATGAGATTCGTTTTTCCTTTTGAAGCTTCCCGGTTTTTATTGAATCCAACCCGGTTTTTATAAAAAAATAACACAGAAGCGGTGTGAGGAAAATTGCGACAAATAAAGAAACAATAAGCGCAACCGTCACGGCAATGGGCAGGGTAAAAAGAAATTCCCCTGCGTTTCCTGATAAAATGAGATTCACGGGCACAAAGGCGCAAATAATGGCAATGGTTGCGGTCAGTACGGGGATAAAGAGTTCTGTCGCACTTTTCCATCCGGCCTCCCATCTGGTCACCCCATGATCGAGTTTATCAACATAATCGTCCACAATTACAATTGCATTATCCACAACCATACCGAGAACGACAATGAGACCGGCTAAAGTCATTTGCTGCAGTTCTATATTCAGCACATCCAGGAAGGCAAAAGTGATAAGTACCGTTATGGGAATGGCAAGGGCTGCAACTGCCGCCATGCGAAGGGGCAGAAGAAACATGGTGACGGTAATAACAGCAGCAATGGCGATCATGAATTCCTTTAGAAAATGATGAATACTTTCATAAACCACCGAAGGCTGATCAACGATTTTCTTGACCTTGACATCGGATGGAATTCTTTTTGCCGCAAGCTCAAGTTTTTCACTGACCTTTTTACCGAAATCGACAATATTGTACCCTGCCTGCATCTCCACAGAGAGCATGAGCACCTTATGGCCATTCACCCGGATAAAAGAGTCAGGCTCTTCATATCGTCTTTCTACGTTTGCAAGGTCCTTCACACGAACGACCTCACCCTGGGGCGATACATACACCTGCTGGGTCCGGATCTGTTCTTCTGAAGTATATTGATCCTTTGTATGAATGGGAGCTTCGGAACTTACCGACTTTATTTCACCGGAATAGCTGATGGTATTCTGTGATTTCATGGCGCCAATCATCTGGGGCAGACTTATGGCGAACTGGGAAAGCTTGTGGGAATTACTTGTGACATAGATCTGCTCTTTTTGTGAACCATACCGTTTCAGCTTTGAGACTTCGGGCAAAGGACGTAACTCATCCTCTATTATTTCTATATAATCTTCCAGCTCAACATAGGCATGCCTGTCCGATTCAACCGAGATGAGCAGTGCAATGGTATCCCCGAAATCACTGTTGATAATCGGGCCGAGGACCCCTTCCGGCAGTTCAATGTTCTTAAGCTCATAAAGGCCGTGGCGTACCTTGGACCAGAATTTATCCTTGTTCTTTATCCATCCCTGGAGTTCAATGGTTATTACGCAGAGTCCGTCCGATGTGGAGGAAAAGGTTTCATCCTTTTTTATTTCATCATAGCGGAACAGGTACCGTTCAATTTTTTTGGTGACCTGTTCCTCCACCTGTGCGGCTTTGGCACCGGGGTACGGCATGATTATAAGCCCCTGACGGATGGTCATTTTCGGATCTTCCCTCCTTGCCATATGGGTGAGGGAATAAACGCCCACAAGGACTAACATTAAGGTCAGGATCAGGGTAATCTGACAATGTTTCATTGCAGCTTCTACAATATTCATTGGTTTACCTTTATTCATTCCAATGGCCTTGGGTTATCAATTCTCAATGATTCTTATATCACTTCCGTCGGTCAGCTTGTGCTGGCCTGACAGAACCAGGAGATCCCCGGCTGATAAGCCTTTTTTGATCCTAATTTCACTCCGGTGGACGGATCCTGGGAAAACCCTTTTACGAAATGCCCTGGACGTTTTTTTATCCGCAAGGAAGACATAGGTCAGATTATCGGAATCGCGCACAACTGCACGACTTGGGATTGTCAGTATCTCCATTTTCCTGTCTGTTTCAATGGATACGTTTGCGATCATACCGGGACGCAGGATAAACCCGGGATTATCCAAAAGGATTTTCACTCTGTAGGTTCTTGTTTTGGGGGCAGCTACCGGGCCGATACGCTCGACCGTGCCGCAAAAAAACCTGTCTCCCAGGGAAGGGACGACGACCATGGCTTTTTGACCGGTTTTTAAATGTGCGATTTCAGATTCAGGGATTGACGAACAGGCATAAATTCTGTCATTCTTTACAATGCTAAAGACAGGTAGTCCAGTGGAAATCATCTGACCTGTTTCAATCTTCTTCATTCCGATCACACCGGCAAAGGGGGCCCTGAGTCTTGTATCCCTCAGTTGTTTTTGGGCGATGTTCATTCCTGCCCTGGCCTGGGCCAGACCCGAGGATATCTCGATAAAGGTTTTTTCGGGTATTACACCCTCTTCAAATAAAATCTTCAGTCTGTTGAATGCGTCCTCGGCTTCCATGAACTGTGCCTGTGCAATCTCAAGGCGGCTTTGATAATCGTCTTTTTCAACTTCAGCAACAACCTGATTTTCCGTTACATGATCTCCCAGGTCAAAGTTTATTTTTACTATTTTTCCAGGAACCTGAAAGCTTATGGGGGAGGTCTTTTCAGCTTCAAGAAAACAGCTCACCAGAATGGAAATATTCTCTGATATCATTGTGACTTTTCCGGTAGTCACTTTTACCGGTTTTAATGATATTTGCTTTCCACGGGCATCAGATTGTTTACATGAAGACAAACAAGATACCGTGAGCATGGCTGCTACACATAAAACCGTAGTTTTTACAAGTGTTTGTCTGGGCTTTTTCATATTTGCCGCTCCTTATATCGTTGATTTTGAATTGTCTACCTCTCCTATCCATAGGGTGTGGTATATCAGCCCAAAATTCTCAAGGGTGTTAACAATACATGAACCCAGCCGGGTCTTTTGTACCGATTCATGGGTTGTATCCCAGTGGATATGGATGCTAAGATCAGTATCAAATGTTGCATGGTAGTATACCTGTATGGCTAAAAGGCCTGCCTCACCGGTATCTTTCGTTAATGGTCTGATAAATTCATCGACAAGGTCATCAAGTTTTTGTCCGGAGGTCCGAAGTTTTATCATTTCAAGCCATCTCATTTGTTTTGCCTCCCTGATTGATCGGTTAGAATTATAGTCGCATAAATCGTACCGGTAAATGTTCGGCTTAGTCATTCATGCTGTAAAATCTGATTGTTCTTCAAATCAAAAAACTACGGGACACGAAC
>JAEINR010000054.1 GCA_016342325.1 Desulfobacterium sp. | reverse complement strand
ACATGATAAAGTATTGCATTGTTGTGATGGTAACCGATTGATATTATTACATCCAACTACTATTTGTGATCATAGGGAAATGGCTTTATTAACAAGCCTTCTGATCTCAAAGCCCACAGCCGTTAATTCATCCAGGCAGGCCAGGTCAAGGCGGATATCAAGCTGATTAACATTGACCAGGGCAAAAAAATTACCACCATAGGCGATATCCACAGAAATTTTTCCGACACCGGGAAAATAAATGGAGACGGTATCGTAATAAAAGGCCGGGACATTACAAATGGTAACGCTAGCGGCAGATCCGTCCGTAACATTGACCCGGGCAGTGATCATGCCGGCAGGGGTATCAAGCACAATCGTCTTTGCATCCCCAGGTTCAAGCCCGTCCAGGGAAACCATACCCGTGTCGATCAGGACCGAGGCAGCCCCCATGGACCCATGTCCGCACATGTCAAGATAGCCCCCGGCATCCATGAAAATCACGCCGGAATGGGCGTGTGACGATACCGGTTCCGTCAAAATGGCACCAAACATGTCCGCATGCCCCCTGGGTTCCCACATGAGCATTTTGCGAAGATCATCCAAGTGCATTTGGGTCCACTTTTTTTTTTCAGCCATGGTTTTACCCGGAATATGGGGAATCCCCCCCGTGACAATCCGAGTGGGTTCTCCTGCCGTGTGGGCATCCACGGTGGTGACCATCTTTTTTATATTCATCGTTACCTGTTTCGGGTTTCGTTTTTTAGTTAATTTTAACTTCTTCGCTTAGACACAAAAGGTCGAATACCTGGGACATCGCGTATTCGACCTTTTATGTGCCCTGTTATCCATGGGCCCAAATTCAATCCAGGGTTATCCAAAGAGCAGATTGGGGAGCCACATGACGACCCCGGGATACAGCAGAATAAAGATGACAACCGCTAACTGTATCAGGACAAACGGTATAATCGACCGGTAGATATCCCCCATGCTTACCTCGGGAGGAGCGACCCCTTTCATGTAGAACAGCGTGAACCCAAAGGGGGGAGTCAGGTAATCCATCTGCACCTGGGTCATAAACAAGACACCGAACCAAACCGGATCATAACCGAGCTGAACAATGATGGGCAGGAAAACCGGAACGGTGATCATCACCTGGGTGATTTCATCCAGAAAAAAGCCAAGGACAATCATGGTGACAAGTATGAAGCCAAAAATCAAGGCAGGATTCTCGAGCCCCAGCAGAAGATCGGCGATCATGTCTTGACCGCCTGTTCGGAAAAAAATGCTGGTAAAGCAGGCCGCACCGAAAAGAATCCACATGACCATACCGGTAATGGACATGGAACGCACGGCAGCCTCGTTGAGGAGGGCCCAGGTCAGCCTGCGGTTGATCATTGCACTGACCAACGCACCGGCGACCCCGACGGCAGCGGCTTCAGTGGGGGAGGCGATACCCGTGAAGATGGTTCCCAAAACCGCGGCAACCACTCCGATGGGAAGAATCAACCCCTTGGAGAGCATGAGCAGTTCCTTGAAGGGCACCCTTTCCTCTTTGGGCACAGCCGGCGCATAAAGCGGCTGAAAATAGCACCGTATGCCGATGTAGGCCAAAAACGAAATGACAAGGATGATGCCGGGAACGACCCCGCCGGCAAAAAGCTTGCCAATGGACACCCGGGCAACCATGCCGTAGACAATTAGCGAAATACTGGGGGGGATGAGAAGCCCCAAAGCCCCCCCGGCCAGGATCGGTCCGATGGCGATACTCTTGTGGTAGCCCTGTTTCAGCATAATGGGCAGGGCGATGATGCCCATGGTGACCACCGCGGTGGTGCTGACGCCGGACATGGCGGCAATAATGGCACAAATCAGCACCGTTCCCATGGATAATCCGCCCCGGACCGGACCGAGGGCCTGGAACATGAAGGCGTAGAGGTCTTCGGCGACACCGGATTTTTCCAGCACACAGGCCATGAAGACAAAAAGGGGCATGGCAATCAAAACCATGCCGGACATCATGCCAAAAATGTTGGTGGCAATAAACGGAAGCGTCTGGGGGCCGAAAAAAAGAAAGGCAGTGACGATGGCGCTGCTGGCCAGGGTGAAAGCCATGGGGAATCCCGTGGTGAGGCCGAACCCCAGACCGCCGATAAGCGTCAGAACAGGTAGTAAATCCGTCATTATAGTTCCTTCCCGGTAAAAGCAAGGTTCAGCATTCTAATATATTGCGCCACCCCCTGGGCCAACATCAAAAAAGCCGCGAGTGGAATGGTCAACTTGACAGGCCACAGTGGAGACGCCCAAGGGGAAGGGGATACCGACTGTCTCAATTCTAAGGCCCGCATCCCGATGGCAGACCCATGCCATAGGAGCAAGCCGATGAACATGAAAAAAAGCGGGTAGGTAAAGCAGTCGAGAATGGCTCGGCCCCTGGGGGAGAAAAGATTATAAACAATATCTATTTTTACATGCTCACCATGCAGCAGCACATAGGGCCCGGCAAGCACAGCATAGGCACCGAAAACGTGCAGAGCCAGCTCGTGGCACCAGATGGTGGGAGCGTTAAACGCAAACCTCAGGACAACATCATACAGCAGAAGAAAGGCGAGCAAAAAGATCAAACCACTGATCAGCTTTCCGCTCCCCTCGCTGACAGAATCTATTATGGCCAAGACACGTCTCATTGTATTTCCCTTTTTAATAGAAATTGAAATTTAATCAGTGAAAGAAACGCCGCCCGAAAGTGCAAACGGCGTTCTTTTACAGGGAAAAAAATTATTTTTTCTCCCAATACCCTTTCTCAACGGCCCATTTTTGCGTTATCTCAAAAACTTCTTTAAAAGCCGGATCTTTAAAGTATTTTTCAGGTACAACTTCACTGGCCATTTCAGATAATTTTCGGGCGTCTTCCTCTGACCATTCAATAACTTCAATGCCTTTGCCCTCAACAAGGTCCCAGGCCTTGGCAATGGTCAATTCAGCTTCGAACTTGTTTCTTGCGGTTGCGATTTCGCAAGCGGATTCCAAAATGGCCTTGAGGTCATCGGGGAGAGAATTCCAGGTTTTCAGATTTACGATAAAAGCGTCAGCGGCAGGCCCAACGGCGGTGGGGTACTTGATCCAGTATTTGGTGACTTCATGGAATCCCATGTCCACCATATCGGCTGCATGTGAATAGGTAATGGCATCCACACCGCCGGTGGAAAGCATGGTATAAATTTCATTGGCCGGGGTCCAGATGGTTCCTGCACCCAGTTTCGCAAGCTGGAGGGCGATCAACTCTGACGACCTGAACTTCAAGCCCTTGATGTCGTCGATACCCCGAATGGGCTTCTTTGAAACGATCAAGTTGTCCAGGGTCCAATATACATTGCCCACAAGATGCACGCCGTGCTTGGCATATTCCTCCCGCAAAATTTTCATGATGCGACCGTCTTCATACTCCTCATAGAGGTAGCGCATCTCGGCGATGGATTTCGGAACAGCCATGCAGTCCCCATGGGTGAAGCCAACCGGGAGTTGTCCGGGGAAATATCCCGGCCAGATAAAGTTTGCCTGCATGACACCCATACCCACAGCGTCCAACTGCTCCGACACGGGAACGATTGCCCCGGGGGCGCTTGGTTTCAGGATCAGGCGTCCGTTGGACATCCGCTTAACATAATCGGACACATAGGCAATTGAATCCCAACTGACCCCGGAAGGGGCCCAGGATGAGGGCTGCCATCTGTAGGTTTTAGAAACAGCAGGCAGGGAAGAAGCAACCACCAGAATCGCACCGATCAGCACGACCATCAGACCCCGGGTAAACTTGCATCGAGTTTTCATTTATTTCTCCTTTAATAAGTTCTTGTGTATAAACATTTTCGGTGCTTAACAGTGAACCTGAACTTCACCTCACCTCCTTTTGGGGGGACGTTATTCTTTGTTTATATGATTTCATGTATGGCTACCGATATCTCGGCCGGACGCACCCCAGGGCAATGCCATTCGCAAATCCGGCCCTGCTTTGATATGGGAACAAAAAAATCGTCATATTAACTTCCCTATATTTAAAATAACAAATCATCAAACTTACATTGTTATGTCAAAACTTAATATGCTTAATTTCATATATGGCATCAGTGATATACCAGTGGTATCTAACAACGCGCTTTCCGTTTTGTCAAGTGTTATCTCAATAATATATCAATACCTTTACCTATCTTAATTTTCATGAAGAAAACAGACTGTTAAATTTGCAACTTAGTTATTGACACAGACATATGCCATTGGTATACAACAAGAATATTTTGGTCTTTCCCATAGTATGCATATAGAGTTCTAACTAAATCATTTCTTAATTAAAGGGATAAGATTTTTTTGGGCTTATCCCCTGGATTTTTAAATTTTAGAAGGGAGTAGCAGAATGGAGATCATTGTTCTCATGAAACAGGTTCCGGCAACGGAATCGTTCATCGAAATCGCCCAGGACGGCAGGTCCATAAAAACAGAGGACCTGAACTGGGTCATCAATCCCTATGATGAACTGGCCCTTGAGGAAGCCATCCGAATCAAGGAGACCCACGGAGGCAGTGTCACGGCAGTCACCATTGGACAGGCCATGGCCCAGGATGCCATAAGAACCGCCATGGCAATGGGCGTGGACAAGGGGCTGCTCATCGATGATCCCAAGGCCCTTGGCGCTGACAGCCTTGGCACGGCAAAAATTCTGGCGGCAACACTTGGGACGATGGAATATGACCTCATCCTCGCGGGCCAACGGGCTGTTGATGATGACAGCTATGTCGTGGGGCCTGCCGTGGCCCAATATCTTGATATTCCCTGCATCACCCTTGTCACCAAACAGACCCTATCCGACGGCAAGATCCAGTGCGAACGGACCATTGACGGCGGTACCGAGTTTGTGGAAGCCGCTCTTCCAGCCCTTCTCACCACCCAGAGGGGCCTTAACGAGCCGCGATATACCTCTCTTCCCGGGATCATGAAGGCCAAAAAGAAGAAGATCGATACCCAAAGCCTGGCCGACCTTGGGATCCCATCACCGGCTGGGGCGGTTTCAGAGACCATTGCCATGGAATTACCTGTCACGAAACGGGCCGGGAAAATCCTGGAAGGCGATACCCCGGAAGCCAAGGCGGATCTTCTGGTCAAGGCCCTTCAGGACGCAAATTTCATTTAGTTTTTGGTGACAGTCAAAATTTAAGGAGGAAACACGATATGGCAAAGAGCGTACTGGTGTTTGCGGAACACCTGGATGGAAAACTGAAGAAGGTCAGCCTGGAGGCGGTCTGCCAGGGAAGAAGAGTGGCGGAAGAGATGAAAACCACCATGACTGCGGTGGTGGCCGGCAGTGAAGAGACCTTGGATGACGAAATCTTCGATACCCTGGCCCGGTTTGGCGCAGACAAGGTGATTGCAGGCAAGAACCCGGAGCTTGGCGAGGTCATGCCCGATGCCCTGACCAACGTTTTATCCGCTGTGATTGAAACAGAATCCCCGGGTCTCATCCTGCTGGGAGCCACCGCCAGGGGCCGGGACATGTCGGCCCGGCTCTGTGCAAAAATGGGTGCCCCCCTTGCCATGGATTGCCTGAAGATCGGTGTTGAGGGCGATGGACTTGTTTTCACGCGGCCTGTGTATGGCGGCAAAATTTATGAGAACTTGAAATTCAAACAATCCCCGGGCATCGCCGTGATGCGGCCGGGTTCCATCAAGCTTGTCGAAGCACAAAAAGCGCTGAACCTTGAGGTGCTGGATGTGGAAACCGGCACCATCGATCTGACCTTTGTGAGTAAACAGATCGACACCTCCAAGGTGGATCTCACCGAAGCCGACACCGTGGTTGCTGGCGGCTACGGCACCGCCGGAAAAGCCAATGATATTCTCGAGGCGCTGGCCCAGGCATGGGGGGGAGCGGTCGGCGCATCAAGGGCTGCGGTTGACGAGGGGTGGCATCCCCTGGCCGAACAGGTGGGGCAGACCGGTAAGGTGGTCTCTCCGACCCTCTATCTTGCCTGCGGTATTTCCGGGGCCATCCAGCACCTGGCCGGCATGAATTCCTCCCGGATGGTGGTGGCCATTAACAAGGACCCAGACGCGCCGATCTTTTCCGAAGCCGATTTCGGCATCGTTGACGACCTGTTCGACATCGTGCCCTTGATCACCGAGCGAATTCAAACCATCAAAGCAAACGGGTAGGTGGCGGATGAGTCCTGAACGTGACCAGATCGACTTTGATGTGCTTTTTGTCGGGGGCGGCCCTGCCAACCTGGCAGGGGCGATCCACCTCATGCAGCTTGCGGCGGAAAAGAACCTGGAACTTGAAGTGGCCCTGATCGAAAAAGGAAAAAAAATCGGGGCCCACGCCCTGAGCGGGGCGGTTTTCAACCCCAGGGCCCTTGAGGAGCTGATGCCGGACTATCTGGACAAGGGATTTCCCTCGGAAAAAAAGGTCCGGGGGGACCGGCTCTATTATCTCACAAAGAACGGGTACCATGCCCTGCCCTGGAGCCCGCCGGCCATGCACAATGAGGGGTTCCACACGGTGAGCCTGGCCCGGCTCACCCGGTGGCTGGCGGATATCGCCGAATCCCTGGGGGTGTCCATCTTTCCGGGGTTTGCCGGCAAAGAGGTACTCTTTGCCAAGGACGGCAAAACCGTTGTGGGCGTAAGAACCGGGGACAAGGGCCTTGACCGGGAAGGCAAGCCAAAGAAAAAATTCGAGCCGGGCATCGACCTCATGGCCAATGTGACGATATTCGGCGAAGGGCCCCGGGGAAGCCTGGTGGGAGAGATCGACAGAAAGCTGGGGATCTTTCCCAAGGATATGCCCCAGGTGTTTGAAACAGCCATCAAGGAAGTGATCCAGCTTCCCGAGGATAACTTCTTTTCAACATCTGAGTTCAACGATATCCACACCATGGGCTATCCCCTTGGGATCAACACCCCAGGAGGCGGGTTCATCTATGAGATGGATCAGAACCGGGTGGCTTTGGGATTCATCACGGGCCTTTCCTACGAAGACCCCATGCTGGATACCTACGACGAATTCATGAAGTTCAAGACCCATCCCCTGGTGGCCGGCATCATCAAAGAAGGAAAGGTAGTGGAACAGGGCGCCCGGACCATTGCAAGCGGCGGATACTACTCCCTTCCTGAACTTGCCGTTGACGGTGCCCTGTTTGCGGGGGGGTGTGCCTCGATCCAGGACCTGCCGTCGTTAAAGGGAATCCATGTCTCCATGAAATCGGGCATGCTGGCGGCTGAGGCCGCCATCAAGGCCACCGGGGAAAAGGACTTTACCCGGGAATCCCTGGACCATTACACCGAGCTGTTTAAAAAGAGCTGGGTCAATGGGGAGCTATATAAAGGACGGAACTTTGCCCAGGCCCTCGCAAGAAAAGGGCTTTCCAAACTGATTCATCTGGGTGCCCAGACCGTTACCCAGGGCCGGGGCATCTTTGATCCCATGGCCCACCATGGAGAGGACCACACCGCCATGAACGTATTAAATGGCACCCACCGGGCCAAGGCGGTGGACAGAATCACCTATGACGGCGAACTTTATGTAGACAAACTCACCGGTGTCTACCTGTCCAAAACCCTGCACCGGGAGGATCAGCCCTGCCACTTGGTCATCCATGACCCGGCCGTGTGCGTGACCGAATGCTATGAAAAGTACGGGAATCCCTGCGTTCGCTTCTGTCCGGGCAATGTCTATGAAATGGAGATGGAAGCGGAAACAGGCAAGCCACGTCTCAAGCTGAACCCGTCCAACTGCCTTCACTGCAAGACCTGCGAGATCAAGGATCCGTTTCAAAATATTCTCTGGACATGTCCCGAGGGCGGTGACGGACCCAATTATGCGGTTTTATAGGCGTTTTCAGGCCCTAACAGGCCCTAACCCACAAACGAGTATAAGGATGCATCATAATGAGTAATAATACCTACGACGTTATCATCATCGGCGGCGGCATCATGGGATCTTCAACAGCGTATAACCTGATGAAGGCCGACAACACCCTCAAGGTGGTTGTGATAGAAAAGGACGAAACCTATGCCAAAGCCTCGACAACCCTCTCCATGGTTAATTCCAGAATTCAGTACAGCCTGAAGGAAAACGTCCAGATCTCCCAGTACGCCGCGAAAATACTCGACGAATTTGAAGATGAGATGGAAGTCAACGGTGTAAAACCCAATATCGTCTACCGGCGGGAGGGCAATCTTGTCATCCTCGATGAAAAGGCAGAACCTGCGGCACGCCAGGCCTATGAGATGCAGAAGGAGCTGGGTTGCGCCATTGAGTGGTGGTCCCCGGAAAAAATCAAGGAGGCCTACCCCCTTTACAACATGGATGGGGTCGTGGCCGGCACCTTTGGCCCGGAAGACGGGCACTTTGATGCCTATGCCGTTCTCATGGGATACAAGGCCAAGGCCAAAGTCCTGGGTGTCGAATACATGGAAAACGAAGTGGTGGATCTTATCACCGCCAATGGGGCGATCACAGGGGTCAAGCTGGCCTCGGGTGAAGCACTTTCCTCATCAACCATCGTCAACTGTGCAGGCGCATGGGCCAAGGACCTGTGCGCAAAAGCCGGCATCTCCATTCCCGTTGAGCCCACAAAACGCCAGTGCTTTGCCGTTGATCCGGCCATCAAGCCCGCCACAGCCCTGCCCCTGACATTTATTCCGTCCGGCTTGTACTTCAGAACCGAAACCGGTGGGCTGATCCTCCTGGGTAAATCCATGGATGAGGATCCGGTTGGCTATGACTTCAACTGGGATCAGAAACGGTTCCTTGAAAACCTCTGGCTTGAGCTTGCCGAGTTCGTCCCCGCCTTTGAGTCTCTGAAACTGATCCGGGGGTGGGCCGGCCTCTATGCGGTCAACACCAAAGACGCCAATTCCATCCTTGGCGAGTGGCCGGATCTCAAAGGATTCTACCTGGCCAACGGCTTTTCAGGCCACGGCCTCCAGCAAGGCCCGGCAGTGGGACGGTATATGACCGAATTGATCACCGGCGCCACCCCGACCCTGGACCTGTCCATCTTCGGACCTGAAAGGATTATTGCGAACAAACCCATCCGCGAAAGCGGGATTTTCTAACCCCGAACCGAATCATAACAATCCGAATATGGCCTGTTTTTCCTTGTGCATGGAAGCAAAATTGTTTATTGGAAAGGAGGCTATTCTGAATTTAAAATTTGTTTTGATTCAATGGAGACAGCGAAATAATGAAAATTCTGGTGGGTTACAAAGGCGTGAATGTGGGTAAGGAATTGCTGAAGCTTGCCGCAATTCATGCAAAAGCATTTCATGGCGAAGTCCTGATTGTCACCTCAATGAAGGGCGGCGAAAAAACGGAACAGTCAAAGGTGAAGGCAAAAATCACCGAGGCGGAAGAAAACCTTGAAAAAGCCAGACAATACTTTGATGAACAGGGGGTAAAATCCGAAGATCATCTGCTTGTCAGGGGATTTGAAGCAGGGGAGGATATCATTAATTTCGCCAAGGAAAAAAAGGTGGATGAAATTATTATCGGCGTCAAAAGCCGGTCCAAAGTGGGAAAGCTGATTTTCGGCTCAACCGCCCAGGCCGTCATCCTCCGTGGGCCATGCCCGGTTGTAACGGTTAAATAGCCGGTCGACTGAAACACATGGTGACCGGTTCAGGCGTCACCTTCCAACCATACCTGTAGATCATAACCGATCCGCCGGAGTCGCTTGCTACGGAAAATGCGACTCCGGCACCCTGCCCGGTCGGAACTTGGAAACCCACGATTTGTGGGTACAAACGACTGTAGGGCGGTGGCTTAAAGCACAGCTACATGAAACCCGAATAGGGCGTCGGGGTCAATGTGGTGTAAACATGCTTGATCATGGTGATGAAGTCAAACACGGGGAGATGGGTCTCCTTGAACACGGCTGCGGCATAGGGAGGAAGATCGCTGCATTCAAGGAGGAACGCTCCGATATCCGGGTGCTTTTGAACAAGCTGCCGCGCCACGCCAACGATTTCACCCTCGATCTTGTCTGAATCAAGGGAGCCCTTTTCCTTGAGAACGGATTCGCTGAACTCGGGGCAGTTTTCCATTCCCGCAAGGATGAGAGGCGTCTCCGGGTTGATGCCGACATTTAAGAAATGGTCGGGGGTGATGGCCGTTGCATCAGCCGTGATAACGGCGACGTTTTTCCCCGGGGTGATAATCTGCTGGATAAAAGGGACCTGGAGAAGACTTGACATGAACACGGGAATGCCCACCGAGCGCCGTATCTCCTGTTGGAATAGCGCCATGAACCCGCAGGCGCCGGTGATCGCCTTGACCCCTTCCGCCTCAAGTTCCCTGGCCGCATCGATGAACGGCTGTACCAGGGCGGGATCCCGCTGGGTGAGAAGCCGTTCGATGGTAGCGCCTTTGACGACCTTGTACCGCACAGGGAAATCGTAGGTCGTGGCGTTGCCGACATTGCCGGGGATGCAGGGATAGGTGGCATCGAGAATAAGGATACCGATCGCTTCCCCGTACCAGGATTTCTTTGAGTCATTTGCAAAATAAATGGTCATTTTCATCTCCTTGTATACCACAAGAATTCTTAAGGGTCATGTGTGACATATCAGTGACCACATTCCCTGTCAAGGCTTATTACGAATATTGCTCCATGTCAAGACCCTTTGTCGGCGGACGGTACATCGTTTTTCCAGGGCCGACATAGATCTGCCTCGGCCGATTGAGTTTCCAATGGGGATCCTTGATACTCTCCAGCCACTGGGCGATCCATCCAGGCAGCCGACCAATGGCAAACATCACCGGAAACATGTTCGTCGGGATGCCCATGGCACGAAAGGCAATGCCGGTATAGAAATCGATATTGGGATAGAGGTTCCGGGAGATGAAATAGTCATCCGACAGGGCGGTTTTTTCCAGCTCCTGGGCAATGTCAAGGAGGGGGTCCTCCCTGTCAAGGGCTTGAAGCAGCCGGTGGCACACCCCTTTCATAATCCGCGCCCTGGGGTCATAGGTTTTGTAAACCCTGTGGCCAAACCCCATCAACCGAAAGGGATCCGTTCTGTCCTTTGCCCGTTTCACAAAAGTGTCGACATTGCCCCCGTTATTCCTGATCCCTTCCAGCATGTCGATCACCGCCTGGTTGGCGCCGCCGTGGAGGGGTCCCCAAAGGGCGGTGATGCCGGAGGAGATGGCGGCATAGAGGTTTACCCGGGCGCTGCCCACCAACCGCACGGCCGAGGTGGAGCAGTTCTGCTCGTGGTCGGCGTGGAGGATCCAGATCGTCCTCAGGGCCTGGACCACTTCCTCCTTCAATTCATAGGGTTTTACCGTTGAATCAAACATCATGTGGAGGAAATTCGCACAATAGGAAAGATCCGGTCGCGGATAGACCACCTGATACCCCATGGATATCCGATAGGACATGGCCGCAAGGGTGCGAATCTTGGACAGAAGCCGGGGAACCGTCACCTGGATCTCCTCATCCGCATTGGCCAATTCCGGATAAAAGCTGCGAAGGCTGTTGACCATGGAGGACAAGATCCCCATGGGGTGGGCATTGGGCGGAAAATTTTGGAAAAAGAGCCGCATGTTTTCGTGGACCGGCGAATAGTCGGTCAGCTGCTCGGAAAACCGGACCAGCTCTCCCGGGGTGGGCAAGGTGCCGTAGATAAGCAGAAAGGCTGTCTCCTTGAAACTTGCCCCCCGGGCCAGCTCCTGGATGGGAATCCCCCGGTATCTGAGGATGCCCCGTTCTCCGTCCATGAAGGTGATGCTGCTGGTGCAGCTCCCGGTATTGGCATAGCCCTGGTCCAGGGTGATAAGGCCTGTTCTTTGCCGGAGGGTTTTGATGTCAATGGCCGTTTCTCCTTCAGACCCCTGTACCAGGGGGAAATCAAAACACTGGCCCTTCCATAGGAGTTGAATGGTCTGGGGGCTGTTTTTCATTGTTCCTCCTTTTTAAGAATCTTAAAGCCACTATTGTTTGCACCGTTAAGCGTCACCGTGTCAGGACACTTGGATAAAGGCGCTCTCCATGATGGCAAGCCCCTCGTCCAGAAGATCAAGATCCACGCTTAGGGGAACCAGCATTCGTATGTTGTTCTTAAAGGTTCCGCAGGAAAGGATTAAAAGCCCTTTGTCCCGGCACGCCGCCACAAACCGGCCGGTACGCTCACCGTCCGGCAGAAGGGTTTTTCTGTCTGTCACGATCTCCATGGCCTGCATGGCACCGAGCCCCCGGACATCCCCGATGAAATCAAACCGCTCCTTGAACCCTTGGAAGTGTTCCCGGATGATCGCTCCCCGCTGGCGGGCCTTGTCCAAAAGGTTCTCTGTTTCAAACACCTCGAGCACGGCCAGGGCCGCGGCACAGGCCACGGGATTGCCCCCATAGGTGCCTCCCAGGGCGCCCACGGAAAGGTTCTCGGTATCCATGATCTCGGTTTTCCCGGTGACAGCCGAAATGGGAAGGCCGCCGCCAAGGGATTTGGCGCTCACGATGATATCGGGCTTTGCATCAAAATGATCGGCGGCAAACAGCTTTGCCGTGCGGCCAAAGCCGGACTGGATTTCATCATAGATGAGGACGATGCCATGGCTGTCACAGATCTGTCTCAATTGGTCAAGGTAGCCTTGGGGAACGGGAATGAATCCCCCCTCCCCCTGGACAGGCTCCAGGATAATGGCTGCGGTGTCGTCGGGATCCACTTGGTATTTGAACACATAGCGCTCAAAATACTCGCTGCCGCAGTACATGTTGCAGGAGGGGTTCTCAAGGTTCCAGGGACAGCGGAAGCAGTAGGGAAAATGGACCCTGAAGATGCCCGGGGCCCAGGCCCCCGTGTCCATCTTGTTGGGCCGTATCTTGCTGGTCATGGTCATGGTGAGCATGGTCCGGCCGTGGAAGGCGTTGTCAAAGCAGATCACCGACCGTTTTTTCGTGTGGCACCGGGCGATCTTGACGGCATTTTCAACGGCCTCGGCCCCGGAATTGGCAAACATGGTCTTGGCCGGTCCCCCCACGGGCACCAGCTGGTTCAGCTTTTCCGCAAGCGTGACATAGTCTTCGTACATCACCACATGGAAGCAGGAGTGGAGGAACTTATCCGACTGGGCCTTGATGGCCTTGACAACGGCCGGGTGGGAGTTGCCCACATTGTTGACCCCAATGCCCGAGGTGAAATCGATGAACCGGTTACCCTCCACATCCAGGATCTCAGCCCCGTGGCTCTCCTTTATGAAGATCGGATTCAGGTTGGCCAGGGCCTTGGGGGTGCTTTCTTTTTTTCGCTCAATCAATGATTCGGTCAATTGGGACATGATCCGCTCCTGAACATCTTTTCTAGGGTTTCCATGGCAATGGCTGCCACAGTGTATTTTTTCCAACGTCACATGGCCGGAGCCCATACAAATCTAATCAGAAATTTGATTAGATTTCTTGTTATCTACCGGGGGCAAATCCAGATGTCAAGAGAAAATTTCAATCGAAATAAATATTTATTCACCCCCGCCCCCCTCCTGGATTCAGCCGGGAAAAAAAATAAAAAACCTGTTGCAATTTGAAATTTCCTTCCGTATGTTACCCTTACTGTAACAAAACAGAAAGGAGCTTCCATGTCAGCATCATCCAAATTATCAAACACGGTCAAGGCGCTATGTTTCCTGGCCAAACATCATCCTGTACCCCAGAACTCCGCCAGGATATCCACGGATACCGGTATCAACGCCTCAAAGCTTCGTCGCCATCTTTCCGCCCTTGCAAAACAAGGCATCCTCAAAACCATCCAGGGATCTTCCGGCGGGTTTGTACTTGAAAAAGAACCTTCAGAGCTCCATCTCCAGGAGATCTACTGCGCCCTTGAAGACAGAAAAGCGTTTCATATGGACGTGAGCACCAATCCGGACAACACCGTGGCGGAGACCACCATCGTCAACGACTACTTCCTGGATCTTTTCAGTGAAATCCAGGTTGAGATTGAAGATAAAATGAAAAAGATCAAACTGTCCCACATCATTAATCATATTTCAGATACAAAGGAGCTTAAATGAAATTTCTTGAAGCGCTTGGCATCAAAGAGAAAAATCAGGGGTCATCAACCGGCCTCAATTGGAACAGCACCTGTGATCAGGGAGAAATTGATGTAATTTCGCCGGCGGACGGCAAACTTTTGGCCTCGGTCTACCTTGCCTCCAAGGACGATTATGAAAAATTAATTACAACGTCACAGGACGCGTTCAAGATCTGGAGAAAGGTTCCGGCACCCAAGCGGGGCGAGATTGTCCGCCAGATCGGCAACGCCCTGAGGGATAGCAAGGAGGCCCTGGGGGCCCTTGTCTCCGCTGAAATGGGAAAATCCCTCCAGGAGGGATGGGGGGAAGTACAGGAGATGATCGATATCTGTGACTTTGCCGTGGGACAATCCCGCCAGCTCTACGGCTCCACCATCCATTCGGAAAGGGAAAACCACCGCCTCTATGACCAGTACCATCCCCTGGGACCCGTGGCCATCATCTCCGCATTCAACTTTCCCGTGGCCGTGTGGGCCTGGAATGCCATGATCGGGGCCGTGTGCGGAGATGTCAACATCTGGAAACCCTCATCCAAGACCCCCCTGACCGCCATTGCCGTTCAGAACATCCTTAAGCCTGTTATCGAGGCAAACGATCTGCCCGAAGGCCTTTTCTCCCTGATCGTCGGCCGGGGGTCGGACGTTGGGGAGACCATGCTCAACGACACAAGGCTTCCCCTGATCTCCATCACAGGCTCCACCCGGGTGGGCCGCCACGGGGCAGAGCTCATTGCCAAACGGTTCGGCAAAGCGATCCTGGAACTCGGGGGCAACAATGCCATCATCATGACCCCGAAAGCAAATCTCAAAATGGCTGTTCCCGGCATTGTCTTTTCCGCCGTGGGTACAGCTGGCCAGCGGTGCACCACCACCCGGCGACTGATTCTCCATGACTCCATCTACGACAAGGTCAAGGATCTCCTTGTCAAGGCATACGCCTCCGTGAGGATCGGCACGCCCCTTGATGAAGCCAACCACATGGGTCCCCTCATCGACAAGGGTGCCGTGAAAGACTACCTTAACGCCCTTGAGTCCCTTGTAAAAGAGGGCGGCAAGATCCTCACCGGCGGTGAGGTCCTCGAGGGCGAAGGGTTTGAATCCGGGTGTTACGTGACCCCGGCCATCGCCGAAGCCGAAAACAGCTACGCCATTGTCCAGGAGGAGACCTTTGCCCCCATCCTCTACCTGATCAAGTATTCAGGCGACGTTGAAAATGCCATCGACATCCACAACGACGTGGTCCAGGGCCTCTCCTCCTCCATCTTCACGGACAACCTCCAGGAGGCAGAGACCTTTCTCTCCCACTGGGGATCTGACTGCGGCATCGCCAACGTGAACATCGGCACCTCGGGTGCTGAAATCGGCGGGGCCTTTGGTGGAGAAAAAGAGACCGGCAGCGGCCGGGAATCCGGTTCAGATGCCTGGAAAGGGTATATGCGAAGACAGACAAACACCATCAACTATGGAAAGACCATCCCCCTTGCCCAGGGGATCAAGTTTGACATTTAGTTGATTTAATCAACTGTGGTGGGCGGGGTCAGGATTGTTTTGTTGTGCTTTTACCAATCGTTCATGATAAGAGTGGCAAAAAGGGCAATAAGCCAGGCCTGACCCCAATTAAGGAGAACCCATGGAAACTCCCTTCAACCGTTCAGATTCCGTTCCAAAAGGAACAGAGATCATCAACAGTGCCAAAAACCTTGACCTTGACCCCAGTATTTTATATGAAGCGGTCATTGATCTGTCCTCCCAGGGCCTGATCACAGCCAACGCCATCAACATGGCGGCCGGCATCCTTCTCAATGACCTGGGCCTTCCCAACTACTTCTTCAAGAACATCAAGAAAGCGTCTTTAACCCATCTGTTGGCCTCCATCGCCACCAGCATCAAGGTGCAGAACGGCAAGGTAACCCTCTATGACCGGGTGGCCCACGTTGATTTTGACCTTGAAAGCGGCAGCGATGTACAGCGGGTGCGGATTGCCACCGGCAAAACCCGGGACAGCATGGAAAAGGTGCTGGAGGACTTGATATCCGGCCACCGGCGGGAGTATTACTTCAGCCCGGAAAGCAATTACTACACCTATATCGTCCGGCCGGAAACGGTCAGGGACTACACAAAAGAGGAGTTCAAGGATTCACGCTACCTCTTTGCCCTGGCCGGCGACCTGACCGCGACCCCGGGTGCCACCCGAAGGCGCTATGAAACCTTTCTTGCAGCCACGGAACAGTCGGTGAGCCCGTTGATAGAGGTGTTCAACCTGCCTGAAACCGGTGAAACCCGCCTCATGTTCAACAGCGACTTCAACTCCCCCCAGCTGCCCATCCTGAGACAGTTGTTCAGCGATCACGGCCTGGTGCTGGTGCGCGCCTATTGGGAACCCTATTCAACCACCTCCGCCGTGCCCTCATCCATCTGTTCCCTCTATGTCCTGGGAGAGATTTCACGGAAAAAAGAAGCGGAAATCTCAAACGTCCTTTGTGCCTTTCTCTCCTTTAGCATCAGCGGGGTGACCGCCCTCTACCTTGAAGAAAAGCTGACCTTTGATGAGATGCTGTTTGCGGGAAATGCCGTTGATTTCACCCATATGTTCATCTTTAAGGAACAGGACAATGCAACGGACATGGCGGTGCTTGAAAGCCTGACCAGCAAGGATCACAGGGATGCGTTCACCAAACGGCTCCACGGGTCCAACAAATCCACCTACGGGTCGACCCTCATCCAGGAGACGGTCAAGGCCCATCCCGATCTCATAAAAATCCTGTACGATCTATTTGACCGGCGCTTTAACCCGGATCAAACCAACCGCCCCACCGGGGCCGAGCTTGCTAAACAGTTCGACGATTTCAACCGGATCATCGCCTCAAGGTTCATGGATCAGCAGCTGGGGTACGACATCTTCAAGTTCATGTTCAAGCTTGTCTCCTGCACCCTGAAGACCAATTTTTACAAGCCGGAAAAACGGTCGTTTGCCTTTCGATTTGACAACGCCATCCTCGATCCCCTGGTATATGATCAATTTGTCTTTGGCATCTTCTTTGTCAACGGCCACTACGCCCGGGGCACCCATCTGCGGGCCAACGACATCGCAAGGGGCGGATTGCGGCTGATCCGGGTCTCCCCGGCAAACCACGCCACCGAGCTCGACAATGCCGTGCTATTGAACTATGCCCTGGGTCCCAAGGCCCAGCGGCTCAAGCACAAGGATATCTGCGAAAGCGGATCCAAGGGCGTGGTCGTGCCCCATGCCCTCTATTCACGGTACAGCTGGGATGCCCTGTACGACTATACCGAAGGGATCATGGACCTCATGCTTTTGGAGGATGCCATTGTCGACTACCATGGAAAGCCCGAGATGATCTTCTTCGGGCCGGACGAGGGCACAGCGCCGTTGATGGATGGTGTGTCCTTCCATGCAAAGGAGCGGGGGTATAAATACTGGCGCACCATCACCACCGGCAAGAGCTTTGGCATTCCCCACGACACCTACGGACTGCTGGAGAACGGCGACCTGTTCGGCCTGATCGAAAAAGGAGAACAGGGTACGGATCTTCAAATCAACGGTCACTCCGTTGCCGTCACAACCGACATGGACAGCATCCATGAACAGATCGGCAAGAGCATTACCACCAGCGGCATGACCACCACCGGCATCATGAGCGCCTTCAGAACCCTGATCGCCCATTATGGAGAAAAGGAGGAAGACCTCAACCTGATGATGACCGGCGGCCCTGACGGGGATCTGGGTGCCAACCAGATCCAGTGTTATAAGGGAAAAATCTGCCTGATCATCGACGGGGGCTCCATCTTGTTTGATCCCCAGGGACTGGACCGGACGGAATTAATGAAGCTTGCCTTCATGCGCCACTCCTCCCCCAGGGCAAATACCCTTGCGTTTCCCCAGGACAAACTGAGTCCTGAAGGGTTCAGGGTGCCCCTCTCGGCAAAGAAAATCACCCTGCCCGACGGTACCTTTGTGGAGGACGGTGCCATGTTCCACCGCACCTTTCTGTCGGAACCGGACAACCGCCGGTTCATGGAACAGGCAAACATCCAGGCATTTATCCCCTGCGGCGGTTTCAAGGACACCATCAACCAGGGCAATGTCAAAGCGTTCCTCACCCTCTTCAACGAACTCAGGTTCATTGTCGAGGGGGCCAATGTCTTCTTTGATGACCCGGCACGACGTCACATTGCCACTGCCACCGGGATCAAGCATATCAAGGACACCACGGCCAACAAGGGAGGCGTGTTCTCAAGCTCCATTGCAGAAGTGCTGACCGGCTTTCTCTTTGGAGAGGATTATGAGGAAAAGCTGCTAAACGATACAAAGACAAGATCCGCCCTGATCAAGGACATCATAACCCTTGTGGCAGACTACGGAACAGCGGAAACCCAAATGCTCATAAACATCCATGAGCGGGACCCCGCCATTCCCCTGTTTGATCTTTCCGAAAAAACAAGTGAACAGATCTTCAAACTCCAGGCCCACCTTGACCAGGAGATTTCCACAATACTTAAAGACGAGGACCTTGTCCAAAAGATCATGGAACACTACATCCCCGGGGTGTTGATCCAGCGCCTCGGCCATGGAGCGATCATGGAGATCCTCAACTCCCCAGAGATGGAGGCCTACCGAAACGCCATCGTAACAAAGAAACTGGCGTCCATGGCCTTTTACAAGTTCGGCCTTGAATGGGATGCATTCATGGAAGAGGTTGAGACAGACCTGACCCGCGCCCTTCACCGGGCTGTCAAATAATAGATAGACGTTAGCCTAACCTATTCGCCGGCACCCTTCCCGTAAGGTAAGGGTGCCGGTTCATATTTATCCTTTGATAATCCGTGGCAAAATCATCTGGTGCTGGGGACAGATGGAGGTGGGGTTCTGGTAGGCCGATCCGGTAAAGGCGACCATGTACTTCCGGATATCGGACAGCTTCACGATCTCATCCACATACCCGACTTCTGCGCAATATTTCGGCCGGGAAAACGTCTTGTAATCCTCGGCAATCTTGTTCATCTTTTCGATGATGGGCTCCAGGGGACGCCCCGCATCCTTCTCCTTGACAAGGCGCCTTGAATACATGGCAACGGCTGCGGTTTCCCCGTGCATCACATAGACTTCACTTGCGGCGGTACCAATGGAAAAGGCGTTGGTATCATTTCCCTGGGGTCCGCCCAGGAGATAGTGGGCCGCAGCCGACCCTTTTCTCAACAACACCATCATCTGGGGAAGATCCGTCTGCTGGATGGAGTAGACCAGGCTTTGACCAATGCCCAGGAGCTCCGCCTTTTCAGCAATATCCCCCACATCAATGCCCGAGGTGTCCTGGAACCAGATCAGGGGAATCCGATCCCGTCCAGCCAGGGTGACGAATTCATTCATCTTGATCATGCCCTGGCGATAGAGCTTTCCGCCCATGCCCGGATAATCGGCATACTCAGGATACCCTTTGCCAAGGTAGCCCTGGCGATTGCCGATGATCCCCACGAGGAAGCCGTCCACCTTGCAAAGGCCGGTGTAGACTTCGGGACCGTAATCGGGCCTGAACTCCATGCATTCGGAGTTGTCCACCAGCCGAGCCAGGATCTCCTCAAACCCATAGACCTTTTTCTGGTCAATGGGGAGCAGCTTATAGAGATCCTCAGCGTCAAACTGGGGCTGAGCCGGTTCAGCCACCCTGAAAAATGTGGGATCATAGGCTGGAATTCCCTTCATATACTCCTTGAGCCCGTCAAGTACGCCTTCCTCCTCCTCGTACACATGCCTGAAAAAACCGGTGCCGTCGTAATGGGTGGCCACGCTTCCCGGGGGATGACTCTTGAAATGCCGGGTGTTTTCGATGATCTGCTCTGCCGAAGCCGTATCAAAACGACCCTTGGGCGCCATGCCGCTGACAATGCCCGCGCCGCCAACGGCGATATTGCAATTCTTGTGGGCAAACAAAATGGTGGGACTGATGCTCTGGTAGCCGCCGCCGGCCGGGTTGGTGCCGTAGATGCCGGCAAGCACGGGGATGCCCAGCTGGTTGAGTTCGGCATGGCGGTAGAACGGCGCACCGGCCCCCCGGCGGTTGGCATAGAACTGCTCCTGCTCGGTGAGTTTGGCCCCGCTGCAGTTGACAAGCCAGACCAGGGGAATGTTGAGCCGCTTGGCAAGATCGGTGACCCTGAGGATGTTCTCAGCCTGTCCCGCAAGCCAGGCCCCGGCCATCACCTTGTTATCAAAGCCGATGATCACGGCCCACCGGCCGGAGATCTTGCCCAGGCCGTCGATCACATTGGTGGTGCCCTCGGAGTTATCCGCAGGATTATATAAAAGGTGCAAAGGAGACCAGGTCCCCTTGTCCACCAGGTAGTCAAGACGCTGCCACACGGTCATCTGGCCCCGGGCATTGATCTTCTCTTCGGAAAAGCCGGCGTTTTTAATGACGTCAACGGCCGCGTCGATCTCCGTCTCCACGGCCTTGAGGTCCAGGGCATTCTCCTCGCCCCGTTTGATCTGCCCCTTTTTCAGGGCCTTGCCGAATTCAGGCATTTTTTCAAAATACGGTCTCATAATCGTCTCCTGGATAAGTGGTAATCGTAGTTTCCTCTCCTATTCCGGCGCAATGGACAGGAGCAGGTCATCCTCTTCCACGGTATCCCCGACCTTTACGTTGACCTTTGAAATCGTTCCGTCACAGGGGATATAGATGGGGGTCTCCATTTTCATGGCCTCGATTACGATGGCCTCATCTTCTTCCTCCACCCTGTCACCAGGGTTGACATCAATCTGTATTACTTTTCCCATCATGGGCGCACTAAGCAAAACGTCTTTGCTCATGGTTGTTCTCCTTATGGATGTTTATACCTGAATTAATACCTATTAAATTAAGCCTGCCCCCTATTATTTGAGGAGGGTCAAGAAGATCCCGGCGGCAATAACAGTGCCGATCACCCCGGCCACGTTGGGTCCCATGGCATACATCAGAAGATAATTCTTCTTATCCGCTTCCTGGGCCACCTTGTGGACCACCCTTGCTGCCATGGGCACGGCAGACACCCCGGCAGCCCCCAGCAGGGGATTGATCTTATCCCCGGGAAAAAGATTCATGATCTTGGCCAGCAGTATCCCCGTGGCCGTGCTGATGGAAAAAGCCACAAGGCCCAGGCAGAAGATAAAGAGCACCTTGGGCTGGAGAAACACCTCGGCATTCATGGTGGCACCAACGGGAAGCCCCAGGAAGATGGTGACAATGTTGAGCAGTTCGTTCTGGGAGGCATGTGTCAATCGCTCCACCACCTTGGCCACCCGGAACAAATTCCCAAGCATGAACATGGAGATCAGGGGGGCGGCCGCAGGGATCAGAAGGATGATCAACAGGGCGGCCACAACCGGAAAGAAAATCTTTTCCAGTTTGTTGACCTTCCGGGTCTTCTTCATCCGTATCTTCCGCTCATCCTCCGTGGTCATAAACCGCATGATCGGGGGCTGAATAATGGGCACCAGCGCCATGTAGGAATATGCGGCAACAGCGCAGACCCCCAGCATATGGGGGGCAAGCTTGCTTGCAAGGAAGATGGTGGTGGGGCCGTCCGCTCCGCCGATGATACCGATGGTGGCGGCCTCATGGATGGTGAACCCCATGGACTGGGCCACAAAAAAGGTGATGTAGACCCCGGCCTGGGCCCCGGCCCCCAGAAACAGCAAGGAAGGCCGGGCCAGCATGGGACCAAAATCAGTGAGGGCGCCAAGGCCGAGAAAAATCAACGGCGGGATCACCTCCCACTGGATGCCATAATGATAAAATTTCCACAACAGGCCCTCCTCCGGGACCATCAGCCCTGCCAGGGGAAGGTTGGCAAGAAGAATTCCGAACCCGATGGGCAACAGCAGCAACGGCTCATAGTTTTTAGCGATGGCAAGATAGATGAGGCCGATACCGATGCACCACATCAAGACCATGCCCGGGGTCAGGTGGAGAAACCCCGTTGTTTTGACCAGGAACAAAATAAAATCCATTACTTTTTATCCTTTCCCTTTTTGAGTATCAACTCCGTCACAAGGGTATTGAGCTTGATGGCGCCGTAGAGGAGTGCCATTCCGACAAACACCCCGCCAATGCCGGATAGAAAAATCACCATTGTCTGGTTCACGGATCGCCTCCCCTATCTGTTGGCTTTTTTAATGCCCAGTTGATCCAGGGCGATGATCATCTTGCAGATGTTCGCCGATCCCTCGACCATGCTGTAGGTGGGAGCGTCCCGGTAGAAACGGGCCACGGGATACTC
Source organism: Desulfobacterium sp. (assembly GCA_016342325.1). GTDB lineage: Bacteria > Desulfobacterota > Desulfobacteria > Desulfobacterales > Desulfobacteraceae > Desulforapulum. The sequence goes on along the minus strand of JAEINR010000054.1, from coordinate 20,311 downwards.
GGTGGAGTAGCCATAGGCGCCAAGGATTCTCATGGCAAAGTTGGATGCCTTGGTGGCCACTTCTCCGGCCAGGTACTTGGCCTTTGCCACATCAAGGCCGTTGTTCAGGTTGCCGTTATCCTTCTCAACGGCGGCCCGGTAAACCATGAAACGGGCGGCATCAATATCGGCGGCCATCTGGGCGATCATATCCTGGTTCATCTGGAACTGCCCGATGGGTTTACCAAACTGTTTCCGGGTATTGCAGTATTTGATGGACTCATCCAGGCAGGCCTGGGCAAGCCCCACACCGCCTGCGGCCGCAGACAGCCGGGTGTGATTCAAAGAGCTGAACAAAATTTTTGCACCGTCCCCGGGGTTGCCCAAAAGGTTTTCCTTGGGCACCTTTACATTGTCCAGAAACACTTCCCCTGTGGGGGAGGAATGGGAACCGAGCTTCTCCAGGGCCGAGGTGCTGATACCCTCATAGTTTTTGGGCTCGATCACAAAGGCCGACAACCCCCGGGAGCCCTTGTCCTTGTCCGTATAGGCGTAACAGATCAGGGCGTCGGCAATGGCGGCATTGGAGATCCAGGTCTTTGAGCCGTTGAGCAGATAGTGATCGCCCTTGTCCTCGGCTGTGGTGGACATGGCCATGACATCGGAACCGGCATCGGCCTCGGTGATGCCGAAACCGCCCAGGTATTCGGCCGTGCAGAGCTTCTCAATGTATCGTTTCTTAGCCGCTTCAGTGCCGTAGCGGAAAATGGTATAGGCGCATCCCAAAACCTGCATGTTCACCTGGACCCGGAGGGAGCTTGATCCCTTTGCGATCTCTTCGGTGACGACCATGGCAGCCAGCCATCCCATGTCCTCTCCCCCGTACTCCTCAGGAATGACCGTGCCATAGAACCCAAGTTCTCCCATGGGCAGCACCGCCTCCTTGTAGGGAAAATAGTTGGCGTCATCCCAGGCATCGGCATTGGGGGTGATCTTCTTTTTTACAAATTCCCTTACGGCCTTTTGCAGCATTGTCATCTCTTTTGAGAGTCTGAAATCCATTATATTTCCTCACTTTTTTTTAAAAAATTATCTATTGGTTGTAATATTAAAATTCACCGTGTCAGGCAAGTTCCCTCACCTGGACAAGCCCCTTGGTGGTACTGGCCTTTTTCCGCTTAGTCAATGGGTCGGACTACTGGGGCAGGGTCAGCTCCCGGATATTTTTCCAAGGGTTTCCATGGCAATGGCTGCCACCTTTTTATTAAAACGCGCGCCCACGGCATAGGCGAGCAAATCCGGGGTGAGCCCCCTGCCCTCTTTTGCCAGAACGCCCAGGGAAGCCAAGGCCCAGTCATGGCGCTTAACCTTGAGAGCCTTGAAATCGATCTCAACCACCATGGCCGGGGTTTCGGGAATGGAGACGCTCTTCTCCTTGAGCACAAAGGTGTCCGGGGAAAGGGTGGCAAACATGGCCTTCCGCCGCTGAACCCCTTCGTCACTGATGGCCACCACCACGGTGGGGGCTTCAATACCGGCATAACCGATTTTTTCAGGGGAGATCAGGATTTCACTCACGGACTGGCCCCGGAGCACGGTGATGTTGTAATCATTCTTCATGGAGACATTCATGCCGGCGGCCATGCCGGCGTAACAAACCATGTCCCCGGCGGTCACGATGCGCATACCCGCGCTGCCGAGGATGACGATCTCCTCCCGTTTAGGCGCGGTGGGATCAAATTGTTTTTCAATGGTCACGGGCATGGGGAAATGGGTTTGTCCAAGGGCAAGCTCCCGGTAGGCCTCTCCGTACTCCGCCCGTTGGTTCTTTGCCACCAGCCCGTTCTTTCTGGGCATGGCTTCGATCATGGCATCAAGGGCCTTGGGGGTGAGCTGATTTTTCTTTGTGTATCTGCCGGTACACATGCCCAGGGTCTCCACAAGGGAAAACCCCTTGTGGTCCATGGCCGCGACCATGATATCTGCCAAGGCCGTGTCATGGCCCGAGCACCGGCTGATATAGGTGGCCCCGGCACTTTCGGCAACGGCACAGATATCAATGGGCACTTCGGCATGGTTGAGAAATTCCGACCCCACCGTGGCGTCCGTGGGGGTGGTGGACGAATACTGGCCACCGGTCATGCCAAAATTAAAGTTGTTGAGAACGATCAAGGTAATATCAAGGTTCTTCCGACAGGCCGCCAGCACATGGGCGCCTCCGATGCCAAGCCCCCCGTCCCCCATGGTAACAATCACGTTAAGGGTGGGATCTGCAAGCTTAAGCCCCTGGGCATAGGTGAGGGCGCGGCCGTGGAGGCCATGGAGGGCATGGACGTTAAAAAAGGTGTCAAACAGACCGGAACAGCCGATGTCGCTGACGATCACCGTCTTGTCCGGCGCCATCCCCTTTTTTTCCAGGGCCTTGTCAAGTTCCTTGGTAATGCGTTCATGGGTGCAACCGGGACAAAACACAGGCGGACGTTCCGCATTCAGAAGACTAGTCATTTTCAATCACCTCCATAATCTTTCCAGGTTTGATCAGAATGCCGTTCATCTGGCCGTAAAATTTAATGTTCTTGCCACAAAGAACCCGCTGGATTTCCCCCAGGTACTGGCCAAGGTTCATCTCAATGACAACAATGCGGTCATAGTTTTCAGCCGCTTTGACAAGCAGGGTTTCCGGCACGGGCCACAGGCTTTTCAGGGTCAGGGAGGACACGGGCACCCCTTTTTCCCCAAGGAGGTCACAGGCATCATCAACCGCCCGGGAGGTCACCCCATAGCTGATCACCAGGGTCTTGGCCCCGGGCCGGTGGTTCTCCTCGTACAGGGTGATCCGCTCTTCTGCGGCAAGGATCTTGTTCTGCAACCGCTCCTGGTTCGCCTCGATAACCCTAGGATCAATGGTGATATAGCCGTCCGTACCGTGGGTGGAAGAGGTCTGACGAACCAGGGTCTCACCGCCAATGGGAAGAAAATCCGGCGCAGCATCAGGTGCGGCCTCAAAGGGAACATAGTTATCCCCCTGGTATTTTTTGCGCTCCACAAGTTCCGGCAGATCCACCGCATCAAGATCCACGCTCTCCTTGGTCATGCCGATCTCCTTGTTGGAGGCGATGAACACAGGACACCTGAATTCTTCGGCATAGTTGAACGCCTTGATGGTGAGCAGATAACAATCCAGGGCATCCTTGGGAACAAGGACAATCACGGGCACACCGCCGGTGTTGCCCCACCGCATGAACTGAATATCGCTGTCCGCCCCCCGGGTTGCCGACCCCGTGGACGGACCCAACCGCTGAACATCCACGATGACAAGGGGAATTTCGCTTCCCACGGCAAAGGAGATCTGTTCGCTGTAAAGACTGAGTCCGGGCCCGGACGTGGCCGTCAGCACCTTCCGTCCCGCCATGGAAGCACCGATGCAGTATCCCATGGAGGCGATCTCATCCTCACCCTGGACGCAGATTCCGCCCTTGGGCGGCAGCATCTTCAACATGTTGGCAAAAACAGTGGTGGCAGGTGTAATGGGATATCCTGCAAAAAAGGTGCAGCCCGCAGCCATGGCGCCCCTTGCAACCGCCTCGTTTCCTTCCATAAAAGACAAAGCCATCTTTTTTTCTCCATTGTGTGTTTCATTATAGCATTTAGATATTCAATCAAATATCTAATCTAAAATCTGATTAGATATTTGATTAGATATTTCAGTTCATACAGATTCGAAAATGATCTGTCAAGCAAATTAACCAATCAAATTTAAAGTTTTACATTCCACACAGCCAGGGCAAAATCCCTGAAAAATTTAGGAACCGATGAGATCATCAGAAAAAAAGCCCCCATGACAATCACGAGGCGCATGGGCCATATCTGCGGATCCCAAATGGTGCCCGAGGTCAACCCCTGGGTAACAGCCTCCCAGAACCAGAGGCCACCGTGCCATATGAGCACGGAAGTGAGGAAGAAAAGCAACATATCCGTGACCAGCAGATCAAACCAGGCCCGGTTTCGCAGGGGCCATTTATTATAAAACACATCCACACGAATGTGGACCCCGTAGCGTTCGGCAAAGGCCCCGGACATGATATAGGTGATGCCACACAGATAAACCGTCAGTTCCAACCCCCAAACAGTGGGCGCATTGAAAACATATCTCAGCACCAGCTCGTAGCAGATTTGAAAGGTCGCGATTAGAATCAGAAAAGAGAACACCTTCCCCTGTAACTCACTGAATTTGTCTATTTTTTGAATCCATTGCACCATGAACCGAAACCATGGATCCTCCTGGATAGCATGGGAAACCCGTTGTTGTGTCATTCTTTTTCTCCTTTATTTTGCCAGCAGGTTGGGAAGCCACAGGATAATCTGGGGAAACAGCATGCACAAAATCATGCCCACAACCTGAAGCCCCATGTACGGCAAAACCGATTTGTACAGGTCGGACATGGTGACATCCGGCGGTGCCACAGCTTTCAGGTAAAAAATGGAATACCCAAAGGGCGGGGAAAGGTAAGCAATCTGAAGATTAAGATTAAAGATAACCCCGAACCAAAGGGGATCGAACCCAAGCTCGGTGACCACGGGCACAAAGATGGGGGCAAGGAGAACCGTGATGCCGATGATATCCAGAACCATGCCCAGAAACAGAAGAATCAGCTGAATGATGAACAATACCAGCCAGGGGTTCAAGGGCAGCGCAATCAGGGCCGCCTTGACAAAGTCAGCCCCCCCACCCAGGGTATAGGTGGCAATAAAAACCATGGCGCCGAAAACAATCCATAAGATCAACCCCACGGTTTTCATGGTCTCATACAGGGATTCACTCAAACTGTTCCAATTCAGCTGCTTCCTGACGGCGGCACAGAGAATCGCACCCAGGGCACCGACGCCGGCCGCCTCCCCGGGGGTGGCAACCCCACCAAAGATGGATCCCATGACGCCGAGAATCAAAACCAGGGGTAGAATAAGGGCTTTGAACATCCGAACCTTTACCATTAAAGGCACATTCCGCTCCTCCATCGGCGCCGCAGGTCCGGCAGAGGGGTCCAGGTAGCATTTCACCAGGATATAGGTAATGTACAAGGCACCAAACAAAAGGCCCGGCCCCACCCCGCCCATGAAGAGCTTTCCAATGGATTCCCCCACGGTGACGCCGTAGACGATGAACATGATACTGGGAGGCACAAGTACGCCCAGGGCCCCGCCTGCAACGATGGCACCCAGGGCCATGTGCCTGTCATACCCCCGCTGGAACATGAACGGCAGGGCAATGAGGCCGGTAATCGTTACATCCGCCCCAACGGTGCCGATCATTGCTGCCAGAATACAGCACAGAATGATGGTTGCCGCAGCAATGCCTCCCCTGAGTCCGCCCACCCAAACCTGGATGGCCTTGAACAGATCATGGGCAATGCCTGATTTTTGAAGCATATTTCCCATGAACACAAAAAGGGGAATGGCAATCATGCTGAAACTCCCCATGACATCCCACACCCTGAGAACGATAATGGACATGGAATCCGGTCCCCAGAGAAAGAAGGCAAAGATCAGCCCCAGGCTTCCGGTGGTCCAGGCCAGGGGGATTCCCAATGCCAGTAAAGCGAAAAAAGAACCAAACATCAATATTGTCAACCACTCTGGGCCCATGGCAACTCCTTATGAACAATCCGCTGTTTAAACAGGTAAGGGGTTCGTTGCAAACCCGTTGCAATTCATTGCTCCGGGTTCACATGGCGAAATTACGACGGGGAGGGTTCGCACGCTTCCCCGGTTCCGGATTAGTTTATGGATCCCTTTAATCTCAGGTAGTCCAGGATGGAATTGATAATTTTTTCCGACATGGGGCTTTTCTTTTTCCAATCATTGGCCACCCCAAGGGAGATTGCCCGGGCTTTTGCCATGTCTGCATCGGAAAGCCGGGTATGAACCAACCCCTTATCCGTCATCTTTTTCAGCGCCCTTGTGCTCTCGGCCGAGGACATATAATCAAACCGGGCATCCAGCTCAAATATCCAGGTTTCCAGGGCAGCCTTAAGATCCCCAGGCAGTTTGTTCCAGACCTTCTGGTTCACTGTAAAATCACAGGTGGCGGTGGTGCCGTGGAAGGAAGGATAAAGGATATATTCCGTGACTTCGTGGAGGCCAATGTCATGGTTTTCCGCAAGGCTTACAAACTCCGCAGCATCGACAACACCAGTATCCAGAGCAGTATACAGCTCGCCACCAGCCATTTTTACAGGCATGGCATTCAGTTTTTTAAACAACTCGGAGGTGAGTCCGCCTGCGGTTCTGATCTTGAGCCCGCTGAAATCAGACAGTTGCTTCAATGGAACCTTTGACATGATGGGTTCAGCCCCCACAAGCGCCGGCCCCACATAGTGCACCTTGTATTTCCCGTAAAGTTCCCGGGCCAGCTCGAGCCCGCCAAAATAATAACTCCAGATCTTGACCTCACTGGTATCACCCCAGATACCCATCAGGCTGAAAAGCGCGGCAAAGGCCGGATCTTTCCCGGCATAATAGGCCGGCGCATTAAATCCGCATTCAAAGATTCCCATTCCAATGGCGTCCAGTTGCTCAAAGGCCCCCACCAGGGAACCGACGCCGTACAGGGTGACATCCAACCTGCCATTGGTGGCGGCTTTCAAATCCTTCAGTGCAATATCAAGGGCCTTGTAGCCCACACTCCCGGGAACCGCATAGGTCTGGGCACGCCACTTATACACCTTCTCCTTTGCCAGGGCTCCCGTTGAATAGGAACAGCAAATCACAACCAACGACACAACACTTACAATCCATTTTACAGTTTTTTCACACTTCATTGAACTCTCCTTTTGATTAAAATTGTCTTCAATTACACTCAAAGGCACAGTTCAGAACGATGAACAGTGTTCTGAAAAAAAACGAAATCTTGGATCATGGAACCCTATCTTCTTCGCTCTGATTTTCATGTTATTTTGGCAAGGGAATCAGAGAACTTCTTTGCTTCTGGCTTGTCCGGGTTAAATGTTCCCCGTGGGGTGCTACAGGCCCACGGGGAGAACCGCCATAAAAAACGATATTACATGAGATCGTTCATACAGGCGGTGAGCGTTCTTTTGGTTAACGTATAGGCCAAATCCCGCCGATAATCGGCACTTCCCCTAAGATCGGTGATGGGAGTGATCTCCTGGGAGGCATGTTTTGCACAGGCATCAATGGCGTCAAGGGTAAGGGAGTTGCCCACAAGAAGGGCCTCCGCCCCGGGTAGCCTTACAGGGGTCGGCGCAACAGACCCCATTGCAATGCGAACCCCCTGGCACTTTCCATTGTCGACCTTCAGCCAGGATGCTGCGGAAACAATGGAAATCACAACCGCATCCCGGGTTCCGACCTTCTGAAAATGCTGGGATTCATTGGCGGCAGGGGCGGGAAAATTGATCTCGGTCAACACCTGATCAGGGGCCATGATGTTCCTGCCAGGCCCTAGGAAAAAACGATCCAGGGGCGATTTTTCCTCCCCCTGATTTCCGTTGATGATTACCTGGGCATCCAGCACAAGCAGGGAGGGTACCGCATCGGCCGCCGGTGACGACATGCAGATGTTGCCGCCAATGGTTCCCACGTTTCTCACCTGGGGAGATGCCATGGTGGTGAGCCCATGGGCAAGCCCGGGCGCACGCTCTTTGATGGCAGGTGCGCCGATGATCATGGAAAGGGGGGTTGCCCCACCAATACGGATTCTGTCGCCATCCAGGGTGACATACTTCAGTTCCGGTATTTTTTTGATATCGATGAGTTCAAGACCATCGTCAAAGGCCCATCGCCCTCCCCGGACGGCCGGAATAAAATCCGTGCAACCGGCAACGATCTTAAAATGGCCCTGGATATGCCCAAGCAAGTCCATGAGCTGTTCCATATTTTCCGGGCAGTGGTAGACCAGGTCAGGGATTGCCCTTGAACCGATAAAATTTTTCATCTGACACCTCTCAGCTTTTCCTGCTGTTTAACAATAAAGCGGCTCCGTGGAGAACAACATTTCATATGAACGCTCCCTACCACCAGTTTCCGGCATCCTTGGCTGCTTTGGCACGGCGGATGGACTTCACGATATTGACATAGCCAGTGCACCGGCAAAGATTGCCCTCAATGGCCTTGCGGATATCCATGTCGGAAAGCACCTCTTCCTCCCATTGGTTCACCAGGGCATAGGCCGACATGACCATGCCCGGCGTACAGAACCCACATTGCAGTCCCAGTTCATCCGTGAACGCCTTCATCAGCGGATGAAGAGTATCCCCCTTCATCAGTCCCTCCACCGTCATAATCCGGTTCCCCTGGACTGATGCAGCAAGGATAAGACAGCTGTTCACCGGTTGACCGTCCATGAGCACGGTACAGGCCCCGCACTCCCCTTCTTCACAGCTGCGATGTACGCTCTGGTGGCGGGTGAGATTACGCAGGACCTCCAGCAGGGTGGCGTTGGCATCGATCTCAAGCTGGTGGGTGGTATCGTTCACGTTTAACTGTACCTGCATCTTCATTGTGCTTCCTCCTGTCTCTTCAGGGCTTCAACAACCCATTTCCTGACCCGTTCCGGTGATGCCGGGGAATCATTAACAACGATATCATAGGGTGAAAGGGCGTCTTCGATGGCCGCCAGGATAACGGCCTTACTGCCGATGATGGGGGCCTCCCCCATTCCCTTGCTGCCGGTCTCAGTGAACGGAGAAGGGGTTTCAAGGTGGGCCACCTCAATATCCGGGGCCTCCACAGCCGTGGGGATGAGATAGGTGGAAAATGAGGTCGTGAGCAAGCGCCCGTCCGTGTCGTAATCCAGCCGCTCGGAAAGCGCTTCGCCAATGCCCTGGACAATACCCCCGTGGATCTGTCCATCAACGATCTGTTTATTGATGATGGTTCCGGCATCGTGAACATGGACATACTTTATGATTTTTGTTGCCCCGGTCTCGATATCCACTTCCACAACGGCAATATCCGCCGACGTGCAGAAACTGGTATAGGATGATCCCGATTCCGGGGTGGTGGGACTGTACCAGGTGGTGGTGACATCCAGCAGATGGTCATGGTTTTTCAACATCTCCACCGGCAGCCCCCGGGGACCTGGAAAAAAGAGCGCCTTTTCGGACAGCTGGCCATAGGTCAGTTTTTCTTCCGGGTGGTCAATGGAGAAGATCATGCCATCTTCCATCACAATGCTTTCTTCCGGAGCTTTCAGAAAGGTGGCCGCGCAGGTTACCACCTTTTTTTTCAACATTTTTGCAGCTTTTGCAACGGCACTGGCCGGATAGACAGCCCCCCTGCTGGAAAGCGGTCCCTGGCCGATGTAGTCAGACGTCACCCGTTTAACAAGAATGTCTTCCCTTTTACACCCCAGAATATCGGAAACAATAATGGCGTGGCTGACCTCACTGCCCTGGCCGATCTCCGTCCGATCACTGTGAATCTCAATGGTGCCGTCGGCCGTAATCTGAACCCGGGCCTGGGTGATACCGCCCATCTGGCAGTTGGGCACGGCAACGCCGGCCGGCTCAATGGCAGAGACAACGCCAATGCCGATATAACGTCCCTCTTCCAGGCATTTCTCCTTTTCAGCCCGGTAATGGTCCACATCGGCCATCTCCAGTGCCTTGTTAAGGGTTCCGGGATAATCGCCGCTGTCGTACACATAACTGTTGATCTGGTGATAGGGGAATTCATGGGGCTGGATATAATTCTTCAAACGGATCGCTTCAGGGGTCATGCCGAGTTTTCTTGCGATGCGGTTCAGGGCATGTTCAATGAACTTGATCCCCTTATCCTTTCCATACCCCCGATAGGCGCAATAGAAAGATTTATTGGTGACCGCACCGATACCTTCAATGTGCATGCCCTTCCAGTGGTACATGTTGGGCACCGCAGAGCAGGCAGGAAAGATGCTCAGGGCGGCAATGCCCTTATTGGTGCTCTCCACCCCAAGATCATGGGTGACCGTTGCCTTCACCCCCAAAAGGGTGCCGTCATTGTTAAAGGCCACATCCCCTTCCCAGAACACATCCCGCTGGTGGGGGCCTGTCACGATAAAGTCCTTCAGGGGCTCAAACCATTTCACCGGGCGGGCGGTCAGCTTGGATGCCAGGGCCACCACGTTCTCCTTCCAGGCATGGATTTTCAACCCAAATGCACCACCGATGTCAACGGCATTAATCCTGACCTTGACCTCGGGCATGCCCAGGGTGGCAGCAATATTGTGTCGCGAAAGATAGGGGGTCTGGAAGGAGCCCCACATCTCCAGGCTGTCCATTTTCGTATCGTATTGGGCAACGCATCCCCGGGCCTCGATGGGAAGCCCCGTGACCCGGCCCTCCCGGTTGGTAATGTGCATCACCTGGTCGGCCTCTGCAAAGGCCCCTTCGGGATCGCCAAAGTCAAACTTCAAATGGACCTGTTTGTTGTCTTCCCAGTCATCGTAAAGCTTTGGGGATTCCGGTTCCAGTGCCTCCAACGCATTCCCCGTGACTTCAAGCACCTTGTACGCCACCTCAACAAGCTCGGCCGCCCGCCGGGCCGTGATCTCGTCCTCGGCCACAACCGCGGCCACGGGTTCGCCGTACCACCGGACCTTGTCCCGTGGCATGGCATACACATCGGCAAGACGCCAGGTCCATCCCGGGCTCTTAAAATTTGCCTGAACCGGTAAGGGGTTGGTGTGGGCCACCATATCCTCTCCGGTAAGAACAGCCAGAACCCCTGGCACGGCCAGGGCTTTTTCAACGGAAAGGCTTACAATTTTTGCATGGCCATAGGGGCTTCCGACAAACACCAGATGCGCCATGCCGGGGAAGTCAAGATCATCGGCATACTGACCCTTCCCTGCAATTAACCTAGTTTCTCTACTCTCCATAATTCCCTCATTTTCCTCGGTAACAGATTCCCATATGGATCACTTTACTTTAAAAAAAACGGAACGCCTATTTTCCTGGGATAACCCATGGGGGGACCCATTGCACAGGGCATTTAAAACAGGTTGGAACAAAGGGGAATATCGAAATACCCCCCCTTAATAAGAGGCAAAGGCCTGTTATGGTTTACTAGTACGGATTGATCTCAATGGCACCTTTCACCGGGCAAACCGAGTAACAGCCGCCACATCCCACACAGTTTTCCTCCCGGACATAAACGTTTCCGTCACCCTGCTGCATGGCCTCTGAAAAGCAGGCTTTCAGGCACATACCGCAATCCTTGCACACTTCAGCATCAACACTTGCCTTTTCCGGGGGCATCTGGGAATACTCAATGGCGGAATCCGTGGCAATGCCCAGCATATCCTCAATGGTGCCATAGCCTTTTTCATCCATGAACAATTCAAGACCTTTGACCTGCTTTTCCAGCCATTCATACCCGTAGCACATCACGGCGGAACACATCTGAACAACGCTGGCACCGCTCATGATAAACATGACAATATCGCGCCAGTCATAGGCGCCGTTGGTGCCTGTGATGGGAAGATCGTTACCAAAGGTTGCCCGCACTTCATTAATCCATCTCAGGGTCAACGGTTTAGTCCATGGTCCGCCAATACCGGCTTTCCCGTAGATCAGGGGTTTTCCGGTTTCAATGTCGGGAACAAAACCAATGAATCGGTTGGTCAGGGTCACAGCGCCTGCTCCGGCATCTTTGAGCATGCCTGAAAACTGCACAAGATCGGTCACCTGGGGTGTCACTTTTATGATGATCGGAACCTTCACTGCCTGGGCAACGGCGTTGGTGATTTCGCAGGCATAGTCAAAATCCTGTCCGACATTCATGCCGGTTCTGACCCCGGGCATCAATTTGGGGTGGGGACAACCAAAGTTCAGCTCAATCAGGGGCACCCCGCCGTCTTCCATCTGTTTGCCCAGCTCCACCCACCCATCCAGTTCAACGGATCCAATGCTTCCGATGACCACGGCATTGTTCTCTTCAGCATATCTGACTGTTTCCCTGATCTCCTTCATGAACTCAGCCGGAGGCTCAAGGGCCAGCCCGCTCCGGCTGTACAGGCTGAAACTCCGGGGCACCTTCCCACGGCAGACCTCATGCTTATCATTGAGGAATCGCCATTTTGCCCGGGTGGTGAGCTCCCGCATGGCAGGAGAATCGGTCATGGTTTTCGCAATAACGGCGCCGGCGCCGGCATCTATACATTTTTTCATATTTGCGGCATTGAGGGTTGGTTCGGCGGATGCGGCGGCCAGGGGATTTTTAAAACGAACACCACAAAAATCTACTTCTAAGTTTGCCATTACTCTTATCCTTACGTTAGATCATTAATAATTAAACTTACAACCTGTCCAGAAATTTAACTTAACTTCTTTTAACGTATCGGCAAAAACCGATAAGGAATCTTTAACAACCGGTGGCCGACGGGTTTTCAATGGAACGTCAGTTAAGCCACGCCACCTTACTGGCAAGGCCAGGGAAATTACTCCTGGCGGCGGTCACCTCCTTCAAGTCAATCTCTGCGCGAACAATCGTCTCTTCGTCTCCTCCCCCCGCCACAATAACACCCCATGGGTCGACAACCATGCTGTGCCCAACAAACTGCACCCCCTGGTTCATGCCAACGGAATTGGAGGAAATAAGCATGCACTGATTTTCCAGGGCCCGGACCCTGTTCAGCATCAACCAGGGCTCCAGCCGGGGATAGGGCCAGGCCGAACAGACCAGAAATATCTCTGCCCCTTTTTCAACCATCCGGCGAAAAAGCTCCGGAAACCGTAAGTCAAAGCAGGTGGCAAGTCCTATTTTTCCAAGGGGGGTATCCACAACGGAAACAGCGTCACCCGGGGTAAGAATCTGGGTTTCTTTGGAGTTATACCCAAACAGATGAATTTTGCGATAATGACCAACGAGTTCACCCTGGGGAGAGATAAGATAACTGGAATTATAATATTTCCCCTCTTCCTTTTCCACAAAGCTCCCGGTATGGAGGTAAGATCCGGTCTGCTTTGCCATCCCCCGGAGCATGGTAAGGGTGGGGCCGTTTTTATCTTCCGCTTCAGATTCATATCGATCAAAGCTGATGAATCCCAGGTTCCACATCTCAGGCAGAATAATCAGGTCGGCATCGGCACACTGGGCGATTTTTTCGGCAGCCTTTGCAAGGGTTGCCTCTTTATCTCCTTCAACCACCGACATTTGAATTGAGGCGACTTTCATTTTTTAATCCTCTTTTTTTTACTCAACGTCCATATAATCAAGGGGCAAAACGTCATAGGAGAAAACCAGTTTGCGGTTCAATCGCCCATCCACAAGTTCCCCGGAAAACCGATCGGCAAAGACAAACTCATCCGTAAGCATTTTAAATGTTCCGGAAAAGATCACTGTACCATCCAGGGGACCCTCAATTTTACCTTTAACAAAATCAATCAATTCCGCCGGATTCAACAGCAGTCCCAGCTCGCCCTCCTGGTACAGGATCTCTTCATTGTCCTTCACCACCGAACAGCGCATTGTCAATGAATCCCAGTGGTCCTGGATTTCAGACAACGGCCAGACGCTAGTGGTGACGATATTCGGACAGATCTGCTTGGATCGGGGAATATGAAACTCTTCCAGATTGCGATCGGTATGATCACTGCCAAGGCCCACATAGATTTCCTTGTCGTCCTTGAAAAACAGCACATATTCAAGTTCTCCGGAGGTTTCCTCCCCAAAGACGTCCATGGCTGAATCCGTTGACAATGCCCGGGGAACAACTGGGTATAGGGTCGGGGTCGAATCCGGGACGTCAATCCCCTTTTCAGCCAACTCGTCCAGATGATGCCGCACCTCTTCTTGATTTTTCCCTGTGAAACCGGCGTTGACCATCTTGCTGTAACTGAAGGTTAACGGGCGACTTCCTTCGGTTGTCTCAAGTGTAAGATTTATATCCACCATTTTATTTCTCCTGGGGAAAATGAAGATTAAATAATGTCCGAATCTGAACCGGACATTATTTAATCTTCATTCCATTCTATTTTTTATGATATCTAATTTCAAAGGTGATACAACCGGTGGGGATTTTGTAAGGTCCGTGGAGCATTCCAGGGGGGCGGCAGGCGTAGTAACCCGGCAGATAGGTTTCTTCCTTTGCGATATCGTACAGGGTACCTTCAATAAGCAGTACCTCTTCCCAGAATTCGTGGACCAGGGTCTCCGAGGTTTCTATACCCGGAGGGAATTTCAACATACGGGTATAATCACCTGTTTCAGGATCATGGCTTAGTATTTTTTCTTTGATGCCAAAGGTATCCCCTTCCACGGGGCGCCAATCATATTCGGTGTCGTAATCGATAAATTCAATTTCCGGCTTTGCCATAACAACCTTCCTTTAATATTATGATTTAATACTATTTACGGCCTCTTTGCTTTGATCCAGATGGGTCTCCATGTGCATCAAAGCCTCCCCAACATTATGCGTCTGCATTGCGTCTAATATCTTTGCATGTTCTTCCACAACCCTTGCCATACGGCCTTCTGTGGCCAGGGCATGGAGCCCCGCTATTTGAAAAATCCCCCTGATGCTTTCCATGATTGTCACCACACGACGGTTGCCGGTCAGTTGACTGATCAGCCTGTGAAATTCGTGATCCATGGCCATAAATGTAATGGGATTATTTCCTTCTTCCACAGCACGTCGCTGCTTCTCGAGACAATGCCCAAGGGGCAAGAGTGCGTCGGGTTCACAGGTGAGACAAATTTTTTTAACAGATGCAAGTTCAATGGCCCGCCGCAGTTCAAAGACCTCCCGGATATCCGTCGTTGAAAGACCCGTTACGACAACGCCCTTGCAGGGCAAAAACGCGACCACCCCCTGGGATTCAAGGGCCAGCAAGGCTTTTCTTACACGCTCCAGCGAGATGCCAAGCTGTTCAGCCAGTCGTTTTTCGTTGTAGACCCCACCCGGGGTTAAGCGATCAGTAAATATGGAGCTGCAAATAGCATCGCAGGCCATTCTTGTTAAAGATACTGTTTGTTTCGATTCTGTCAGTCCCATTCCGCACCATCCTTGTTAGGTATAGCACTATCTTGGTTAGGTATATTTAATGTGATATATCATATACGCAATGTCACATGTCAAGCGATTTTATTTTTTTTCGCACATTAAAAGAACAGTGTTTCCAGAACCCGTCCCTTAAAAGCCTTGGGGCCTAAGGTTCTTTTTATCCATGGAGTTATTGCTTGACTCCCGTAACTTTCGCGTGCAATATATCACATATGCAAACATTCATAGGGACGATGACACAATGCAACTAACTGAACTGAACAAACCGGCGCCCCTGGCAAAAATGGCCTACGATGCCCTACGAAGCTCCATACTCTCCCACACGTTAACCACAGACATGATTTACAACGAAAAAAAACTAGCCGAACAGCTTGGCATATCGAGGACTCCGGTGCGGGAGGCACTGCTGGAACTTTCCTCCCAGGGATTGATTACTTTCCTCCCCCGTAAAGGGGTGATTGTAAGACGATTTACAGATAAGGATATCGAAGAGATTTTTGAACTCCGCCATATCATTGAAACCGGTACATTCAATAAAATTTGTTCCCAGCGGGATGCATTGGATTTCACTGAAATAGAAGAGAGTCTTACCGCCCAGAAATTCATTGCCACAACAACCAGAGACATTTCAGCCTTCATGGATCTGGACCGAAATTTCCATATGGCCTTTACTCGGTTAGTGGGCAACCACCGCCTCATTGCCATCATGGAGAACATCAGGGATATTCTTCACATCATGGGGACCCACGCCCTTTCCGCCGAAGGGCGCATGGACAAAGTTGTTGAAGAACACAAAAACATTGTGCAATCCGTTCGCCAGGGTGACACCGGCAAGGCCCTGAGTCTTTTAGAGGACCACCTGGACCTGAGTAAAGCGGCCGTTAAACGAAATCCCCCCCCGTTTAAAGGATGACGCTGGGATGGCACACGCCTGTCAACACCGACCCGAAAAGCCCATTACAACCCACAACCAGGAGCTGACCGCCATAATGAAAAGTATCCCCGTTGAACAAGCCGTTGGAACGATTTTATGCCATGACATCACTGAAATTGTTCCCGATGTATTCAAAGGTCCCACATTTAAAAAAGGCCATGTTATCACCGAGCAGGATATCCCAAGGCTGTTGGACCTTGGCAAACGGCACATTTATGTGGCTGACTTTAAAGGCAGGATCCATGAAAATGATGCGGCCAGGAGAATTGCCTCGGCAGCCTGCGGAAAAGGAATTACGCTGACGGAACCGGTGGAAGGGAAGGTAACCTTTATTGCGGAAACCCAAGGCTTGTTAAAAGTCAATGTAGATGCCCTCGACAAAATTAATCACATCCAAGAGATCATGTTTGCAACCCTCCATAGTCTTCAGACCGTGGAGGAAAAACAGGACCTGGCCGGTACCCGCATCATTCCCCTCTCCATTGACGAGGCAAAGATAAAAGCCGTGGAAGAGATCTGCCAAGCCCATTTTCCCATCATCGAGATAAAACCCTTTTCCCAGCTCAAGGTGGGCATGGTCATCACCGGCAGCGAAATATACCATGGAAGAATAAAGGATAAATTCGGGCCGGTGGTGGAGAAAAAGTTCCAGGACCTGGGAAGCCGGGTGTTTAAAAAAATACTGGTATCGGATGAAATGGAGATGACCGCCAATGCCATCCGTTCCCTCATGGATGACGGCGCACAGATGATCGCCGTCACTGGCGGAATGTCCGTTGATCCCGATGACCTGACCCCCTCTTCCATCCGCGCCGCCGGCGGCAAAGTGGTGACCTATGGTGCCCCGGTGCTTCCCGGAGCCATGTTCATGCTGGCCCACATTGATGGAATCCCCGTGGTGGGTCTTCCCGGCTGTGTCATGTACCACCGGGCCAGTATTTTTGATCTC
Organism: Desulfobacterium sp.; assembly: GCA_016342325.1. Lineage (GTDB taxonomy): Bacteria > Desulfobacterota > Desulfobacteria > Desulfobacterales > Desulfobacteraceae > Desulforapulum. The sequence continues at coordinate 3,445 of JAEINR010000054.1, read as the reverse complement.
GTTGTTCCCAGGCTTATGGCAGGGGAAGTCGTGGATCGTTCCACCATTACCCGAATGGGCCATGGCGGCTATTGCTCAAATTGCAAAACCTGTAAATACCCCGTTTGCGGATTTGGGAAATAGCCCTATGAAAACAGTCATTCAGGATATACTCAATCTGATAAAAGGTAACATCCCATTTGCCGTGGCCACCATCCTGAGTCACTCCGGTTCCACCCCCAGGACAGCTGGCACAAAGATGCTCATTCTGGCCGATGGGACCATCCGGGGAACCATCGGGGGCGGACTCGTGGAAGCCCAGGTGATCAAAAAGGGACAGGAACTGATCGGCCTGAAAAAAAATGTGCTTCTCGATTTCAACCTGAACCAGGATTTAAAAGAAAGCCTGGATATGATCTGCGGCGGTGCAATCACGGTTTTCATTGACACCACGGCCGGAGAGCAGATCGGCCTGTACCAAAAGATTGCCCAAGAAATGGGTGACAGAAAAAGGTGCATGCTGGTCTCAGAATTAAGTGGAACAAAAGACGGCACCCTGGCGCTCAACCAGTGTCTTATCACTGACTCCTTTGGGGTCATTGGGAAAAACCTGGTTCCTGAATCATTTTCAGACGATCTGCTAAAAACCCATTTCACTAAAAATGCCCCTGTGATCACGACCTTCGGCAACCGAAAAATCACCTACGAGCCCATTCCTGCCACCGGTACCGTATTTATTTTCGGGGCCGGTCATGTATCCCAAAAAGTGGCGGAACTCACGGCCCTGCTTGACCTGCCCACGGTGATCATTGATGATCGAAAAGAATTTGCCAATGGGGAGCGGTTTAACCGGGCAGAGGGGATCCATGTTATAGACGATTTTTCCGATCCCTTTGGAACCCTGGACGTCACCCCATCCAGTTTTATCATCATCCTCACCCGGGGCCACCTCCATGATCAGACCGTTTTAAGGGGGGCTTTGAAAACCCCTGCACGGTACATCGGCATGATCGGCAGCAAGCAAAAAAGAGACCGAATATATGACAATCTCATGGAAGAAGGGATCTCTGGGACGCGTTTAAAAACGGTTTACAGCCCCATAGGCATGGAGATTCTCGCGGAAACACCTGCTGAAATTGCCGTCAGCATTGTCTCTGAGCTTATTGCCGTTAAAAACCGTAAATGAGCACCATGGCCCGGGGATCTCCCGGGCGTATGACCCCCATGGGCAGGGACATGTGCAACAGAATCCCCCAGATCCCATGGGGAAACCCAACTATAATATAATTAAATTTCCAATCAGATAACTTGAAACAATCCTCCCCCAAATCCATACATCAAAAGAATAAATCAATTAAAATAATTATTTAGTCACGTGCTTCCATTCTGGATCAAGGGATCCCCCCCCTTGCTTTTGTGTATTTTTTGGTATATCTACGGTTGAGGATAGAGGCATATGGAGCCAAAAACAGACACAATCGAAAACCAGAAAGAGCCACATGGAAAAGAAAACAAAAAAAAGCCGTGACGACTATACCCAGGAAGCCTACATGGGCATTCGAAGGATGTTCTTCATCAACGAGATCATACCGGGCCAGAAGATCTCCTACCGGGACCTTGCCGAACGCCTGGAGATGAGCCCCACCCCTATCATTCAGGCGCTGAAACGGCTTGAATTCCAAGGACTTGTGAGGCACGAACCCAATCGGGGGTACTACACGGAAAAGATCAGCCTTGAAGAGCTTACCGAGATCTATGATTTCAGGGAACTGATCGAAGTCTCCCTGTTGCCACGGACCATCCGCACCATCAACCGCCAGGGCCTGGCTCGGCTGAAAAAAGCCTTGAAAAACCACCTCAATGCCAAACGGGATATCTACCTGAAAGAGCGCCTCATGAATGACATGGAACTCCACCTGACCCTGGCGGAGCTGTCCGACCGCCCCCTCCAGGTGAACACCCTGCGCCATCTCTTTGACCTGCTCTATCTCAAATACAGGGGCAACATGCTGTTCATCACCCCCATGGACACAGTGGATACGGAACATCAACAGCTCTATGACCTCATTGCCGAAAAAAAGGTGGACCAGGCCTGCAAAGTGCTTGGGGAGCATATTTCCAACGTTAAAAAGTATGCCGTGATTTGCATCGAACGCATGGCCCGGGACAAGGACCTGCTGCTCAAGTAGCCATCACGATCTTTCCGGTCCTCCCCTGTGTTTTCAACCGAATTTTCATCCTGTGCCCCAGAACTCCGCCAGGCCATCACAAACCACCGGGAATTAGAAAAGGATTGAAAAAGAATGAATAAAGGCATAGTTCTCCGACCGGTTGCGGCACTGGTTATGGGTGCGTTCATCATCAGTTTTTCAAGCGTGCTGGTAAAAACATCCCATGTCTCCTCTTCGGTATCCGCCTTTTACAGGGTATTTTTCGGCGCTGTTTTCCTTATCGGTGCCTGTATTATCAAAAAAGAGTTTAAGAAAAGAAGCCTGAAAAAAAACCTGCTGGCCGTGGGTTGCGGCCTCATATTCGCCTTTGACCTCTGGGTATGGCATTTGAGCATTCAATATGTGGGCCCGGGGCTTGCCACCATACTGGGCAATTGCCAGGTCTTTGTCCTTGCCCTTGTCGGCTTCCTGTTTTTTAAGGAAAAAATCCGGTTCACCTTTGTATTGTCCCTGCCGTTGGCGTTCTTCGGTCTTTTTCTCATCATCGGTGTCGACATCGATCATCTGAGCCGGGACCATGTCACCGGGATTGCCCTGGGGTTAGCAACCGCAGGATTTTACAGCATGTTCCTCTTGTTATTACGACAGCTTCAATCCGATGAAAAGGACTTTTCCCTGTTTTATTATCTCATGCTGTTGTCTGTGGCCTGTTCCTTTTTCCTGGGCGGCAAGATCTATGCTTCAAACGACTCCTTTGCGATCCCCGACATGACCAGCCTGATCTCCCTTGTATGCCTGGGTGTTGTCATCCAGGCCCTTGCATGGGTGATGATTTCCAATGCCCTGCCAAAGGTAAAAGCATCCCATGCAGGCCTGATTCTCCTGTTGCAACCGACGCTTTCATTCATATGGGATGTCCTCTTTTTCAACCGGCAGACAGGCATGGCCGGATGGACCGGCGTTGTTGTTGTGCTTGGGGCCATCTACCTTGGCATGACCGGCAAAGATAAAGCCCCGGAAACAAACAAATCCCCATAATTCCTCCCAGGGCAGTTCATCTGCTTTATGATAAGCAAATCAACCCGGTTACAATCAAATGGCATTTTTAATAAAACGCCGCTTCATAATATGTTATGTTATGAAGACGAGTGCCGATAGATCCAGATAGCACGCTTGAAATCCATAGATAGTTGCAACACACAAGGTGACGCAATTCCCAATATAGTGGACCCAGGTTTTAAGACAGCAGTTTAAGTTGTGCATAACGAATCCATCCGCCTAAGGTTTGAACAAAA
>JAEINR010000053.1 GCA_016342325.1 Desulfobacterium sp. | reverse complement strand
AACGGACCTTCGCCTGGTATTTCGGGCGGCATAAATTGCATTTCAAATTATCAGATGTCAGGAGCTCTGAAATTGCGTGCTGCCCGTGCCAAGGGTTTCGACATTGCCCAGCCCTCCATAACCGAAATCGCACTGCACATGGAATTTGAGTTGTACAAGACCATTGACGAAAACAAAATTCCAAACTTGAAAAACCTTGAACCCTCCTTCTATGAATCATCCGGAAAACAAGGGGGTGTTATCAATGGCAAACGTGTCGGCCTGCCCTATGATTGGGGCACAGAGGCGATTACCTTTAACACTGATAAACTCGATTATAAATATGGTGACCTATCCTATGGAACCATGTGGGAACCTGAGTTTAATCAAAAAGTGACCTGTCGACCGCATTCGGTATTTATTGGTGCCGGATTATACTTGGATGCAACCGGCCAGGTTCCCTCCAATAGGATGTATGATACGTATAAAAGTGAAGCACAAATGCGTAAAATATATGATGAAATTCTTAAATTCTTAATCCTCAAGAAAAAGAATATCAAGATGTTTTGGAATAATGCCCAGGATCACCAACTGGCATTTTTGCAAAATGGCTGCTTGATTGGCCAGACCTGGGACGGTCCTATTCTGACCATGAAAAAGGAAGGAAAACCCGTGACGTTCATGGCGCCAAAGGAAGGGGCCATGACATGGGTTGATTCCATGAGTATTGTCAAAAATGCCGAGAACTTGGAACAGGCCTATGCCTTCCTCAACTGGGCCTATACACCCGAAGCCGGAGCGATCGTGGCAAAAACAACCGGTTACAACAGCGTTGTAAAAGGGGTTGACGATCTGCTGGATGAAAAAACAAAACAGAGTTTTAAGGACGCCTATCCAGGCAATGCCCTTGATAATCTGTGGTGGTATCCCAATGAAAAACCCTGGTTTGTTCCGGTGCGTACTGAATACAGAGATAAATTTCAGGCCGCCTAAATCAAGGGAAAATGGCCCGTGCCCTGTTCCTTAAGGTTTCCTGTAACAGGGCCTGTGGCCTTTTTATCGCCAAACAAAAAAGATGATCGCAAAGAGACGATTATCTCAAAATTATATACATGCAAGGGAATGATAGGATGGGGCAAGATGTTGAATTATTGGATGTCAGCATGCGTTTCGGAGAGGTTTACGCAGCTCGTGATATAAATGTACATATCCAGGCCGGGGAGTTCTTCAGTTTTTTAGGACCGTCCGGTTGCGGTAAAACCACATTGCTGCGTCTGATTTCAGGCTTTATGGATCCCAGTGAAGGACAAATAAAGATCGGCGGCAAAGACATGCGCGGGATTGGATCGAACAATCGTCCAACCGCCATGATATTCCAGAACCTGGCGCTTTTCCCCCTGATGACAGTGGAAGAAAATATCGGATTCGGCCTGGAAGTGCGCCACGTGTCAAAAGCGAAACGAACAAAAAAAGTGGAAGAACTCATTGAGCTTGTGGATCTTTATGGAACCGGCGGTAGAATGGTCAGCGAACTGTCCGGCGGACAAAAACAGCGCGTGGCCATAGCCCGTGCTCTGGCAGTGAACCCTGCCGTTTTATTGCTTGACGAACCATTGTCCGCACTGGATTTAAGACTTAGGAACCATATGCGGGCTGAGTTGCGAAATATTCAACGTCGCACCGATGTCACGTTTATTTATATCACCCATGATCAGACCGAAGCCTTGACCATGTCTGATCGTGTAGGGGTAATGTCCATTGGCAAGGTGGAACAGGTGGCAGAACCCGATGTTATTTACAACACTCCAAAAACCGCTTTTGTGGCATCCTTTGTCGGTGAGACCAATATTATTCAGGGTGATATCATCCGTATTGATGGTGACTATGCACTTCTTAAGACAGCATGGGGATCCTTTTTTTGTAAAAATCCCCAGCACATTACAAAAGGAGAAACCGCCACTATTTTTATCCGGCCCGAGACCGTATTTTTAGCAGAAGAATCCACTGCAGAAAACGTCTTGGCCTGTCGGACAAAGACCATCAGTTTTGAAGGGGCCTATGCCGTGGTAACGCTCACAACCGAACAGGACCAATTGTTTACCATGCGACTCAATAACGATGGTTCAGTTCCAAAGCTCCAAGAGGGCGAACAGATCAAGGTGCGGTTCAGCCGGAAAAATGCGTTTGTATTAAAAAATGGAGGCACCCCCATTGCGTGATTTTTGGAATACGGCCCTAAGGGACCTCGGTAAAATCGGCATCGCATATATTTCGGTTACAGTCGGTGTCTGGGTGGTGTTCATGATTATAATCCCCCAGCTGATCATGTTTGATTACTCGTTAAGACCCATGTTGCCGTTACGGGAACTCGGCGGACCCAAGGATGTATGGACCCTAAAAAACTATTTGGTGTTTTTCACCAATAGATTGCACATGGCGATTTTTTTTAAAACCATATGGTCCAGCCTCATCGTCACGTTGGTCGCCCTTTCCATCTGTTACCCAATCGCCTTTTACCTGGCCAAGGTGGCCCGGGGCGCCAAGGTCGGTTTGTTGATGCTGGGATTGATAATCCCCTATTGGATCAATGAATTGCTGCGGCTGTTTGCCTGGCAAATCATCCTGGCAGATATGGGTATCCTGAATCAATTACTCATATTCCTTGGGATAATTGCTGATCCCATTAATTTTCGCATGGGCAATGGGGCGGTGATCCTGGGGATGACCTATGCCTATATTCTTTTCATGGTTTTCCCAATATACAATGTCATGGAGAGTCTGGACAAAAATCAGCTGGATGCCGCCCGGGATCTTGGGGCTTCCTGGCCGCGCATTCACTATAAAATCGTCATGCCCCATGCCAAACCCGGCATCGCCGTAGGCTGTACCATGACATTTATGCTGGCGGCCGGAACCGTTGCAGCCCCACAGCTTTTGGGCAGCCCCAGCAGTTTCTGGTTCACCCAGGTGATCAACACCAATTTTGAGTGTGCCAACTGGAACCTGGGAGCGGCCTATGCAACCGTCTTAATGCTGCTCTGCGTTGTTTTTATGTTTATGATGCTTAAACTATTTAAAGTCGGTTTGAAAGAGCTTACCCAATGAAATCGAAATCTATTTTTAAATTTATGATCGGCCTCTATCTGGTCCTGTTTTTTGCCTATATGTTTCTGCCACTTATTTTTATGACGATTATTGCCTTTAATGCCAATGATATCCCCCAGATTACGCCCTGGAAAGGGTTTACACTGATGTGGTTTGGAGAACTTGCCAAAGATGACCAGATGTGGAGTGCCCTTTGGAATAGTTTCATTGTTGCATTCTCAGTGGTCGCAATATCCGTACCCATTGGGTTAGGCGGGGCCCTGCTGCTAACCCGACTGCAGTTTAAGGCCCGGAATTTTGTATATGGGGTCCTGGTTTCACCCATCCTGACGCCGGGTATTATCCTGGGAATTTCAACCTTTTTGTTCTGGGACAGTTATATGGATATTCCCGGCGGCTTATGGACCGCCATTATAGGCCAATCGACCTTTATATCCTCCTATTGCATGCTTCTGATCATGTCCCGGGCCCAGCGCTTTGACCTGACCCAGGAAGAGGCTGCCTTTGACCTGGGTGCAACCCATCGCCAGGTATTCTGGAAAATAACACTACCCTTTTTAAAACCCGCCTTGATCTCGTCCATGGCCTTGGCTTTTATGCAATCTTTTGATAACTACAACACGACCTTGTTTGCCATTGGTGTTGAGCAGACATTGCCGATCTATATCGGCACCAAATTACGTAGCTTTATCAGCCCGGCCATGAACGCCTTGGCAGTGATTTTTATCATCCTGACGGTTTTCGGAGCGATCGCCTACGAGTACAGACGACGACGGGAAATGATCAAAGCGGCTGTGAAGATACCTCCCGAACCTGCGGCTCAAGTCCTGGGTATGTGACCTTTTCAGAGAGGATTTCCTTCTCTGTTTATTCGGTCTTCAAAAACAAAGGGATAAAAAATTAATGTTATGTTTTCTTATTTCAAGAGGGTGTTGAAATAAGAAAACATAGTGTTGCTGTTGATGTTGAGGATGGCAAATCTGTTCTCTTTGAGAGGTATTAGCGGTTTAGTATTAATGACCGACCTTATGATCAAGCCCGCAATAACGACTCTCGAACAAAACAATATAAGTAAAAAGCAGTTTAAGTAAAAAGAACTCAATTTCAAATTGATCGCCATGGTTTAAAGTCGTTATAGGTAGTAAATAGCAATGGTTATCCGACCAAACGGATCAATCCCCCAGCCCAGCCCTTACCAACAATGGGTTGACATCATCCAACGGTTAAGTTACATTTGCAAAATCATTCTTCTCTTCTATCACAGCACAATTTAATCACACCGACCAAAGCGCCTGCATCGATTAAACATCCGTGACCCACACAGCCTTGCAAGGGCCTCACTTGCCCATGCCCAGGTTTTTTTAAAGAAACAGAGATCTGATATTTTCACCCAAAGGAGGAGACAATGGCCAAGAAACGTGCGATTGCACTATCCGGGGGAGGGCCGGTTGCAGGAATCGAAATCGGGGCATTAAAGGCATTTGAAGAGAAAAAAATCGAATTTGACATCTACTCCTGTGCCTGCGTAGGAAGCTGGGTGGGGTGTTTTTACAACAGCCTGCCCCAAGAGGAAGACAGGATCGCGGCCCTGGACCGATTCTTCAGGGAGCAGATATTCTTACCGGATGACGTCTATGAAAGCTTTCCCATCAACTATAAAGTTTTTCAGATGAATTACCTCCACGATTACGGCAAGCTCATGGAAAAGGTTGTCGATTTCAACACCTATCGATATCTTTTCCTTCCCCAGAGGATGGCCGAATACGGTTGGAACCTCCTGGGCAACCCGCCCCGGGAAATGGATGCACTCTACTATACCATCAGCGAAGGACTTGCCCTGAACCCCTTTATGCGTTTCATGGCCCAGCTCCAGTATAAGGTAGAAAAAAGCGGGATCGCGGGACTCGTCAGCAGCCAGGGTTTCGTGGATAAATTCATCGATTTCGACCAGTTGTTCAAGAGCGACAAGATCGTCTATATCAATGCCTACGATCTCTCCCAAAAAAAGATGGAGATCTTCATCAACAACAGGGAGCATGCCTATAACGATATCGATGCCGATGCGCTGATGGCAGGTTCCAGCGTCCTCCACTATACGGAAAACAGAACCGTGGACGGAAAGAAAAACCGCTATTGCGAAGGGGCTGTCATCGATACGGTCAACCTTGACGTGCTCTTGAACGACCACAAGGATCTGGATGAGATATGGGTTGTAAAAATTGCCGACTACAAAGAGGTCGACCCCCCAAAAAATTTGGTGGAATCGGCACTGGTCGGGGTCATGCTCCCCTTTAATACCATATCGGACGACGACATCAAGCTCTTCTCCTACAGGCTTGCCGAACACAACAGGAAAAGCAAAAAAAAGATCAAGATGGTCAACATCGAGATGAACTACGGAAAGGTCAACTATCACTGGAACCACGCCAACCTTGACCAGGGGATAAAGGTGGGGTACGAAGGCACGTTAAAGCAGATCAACGCCTACAACAACGGCCAATAACAGATCGGCTTTGGCAGAACATTAGCCTGGAGAGCGTATCATGGGAACCGTTGTATCCTATTTTTTCATCATACTGACACTTGTTTTTACCGTCAAGGCACATGGGGATAACTTCGTGCTGAAGGTGGGCTATTTTGATTTTCCCGGCCTGACCTATGTTGACGAAAACGGAAAACCCGCAGGGCTTGTCAATGAGATCACCACCAAGACCCTCGACAATGCAAAGATCGCCTATACCATGGAGAGTTACCCTGCAGCCCGGTTTTATGACTACCTGGCAAAGGGAAAGATCCACCTGTTCAACGGCCTCAGTTCGATCCCCCTGGTGAAGGAATCCTCCATCTCCAGCAAGGTGACGCTCTTCCCCCTGGAAATGGGGATCTACTACCTGGGAGACAGGAAGAAGGTGACCCAAAAGGAGCAGCTTGCCGGCAATTCCGTTATCCTGATCCGGGGCTTTACGTACAAGGACTGGGGGGGCTGGATCCGGGACAAACGCAACAGGGTGAACTACTATGAGACAAACACCCATGGGGCGGCCTTTAAAATGCTCCTGCGAAACCGGGCCGACTACCTGCTGAGCTACAAATACATCGGGGACGACTTTCTGAAGAACGCCCCCATTCCCAATCTTGTGATCCAGCCCCTGTTCCGCTGGCACTGTGGCTTCAACATAAACAAAAACACCCCCAATGCCCCAGCCCTCTTGGAACGACTCGAGCAGAGCTACCATGACCTCGTCGCCAGGGGAGAACTGACAAACTATGAATAGTATCACCTGGATTCGCCATTTTTACGACCGTTCTTTACGAACCTGAGGAAAAGCGTTCCATGGCCCTGAAAAAAAGACTCCGCTCCATCACAGAGATCGTAATCCTCACCCTGCTGGGGGTGACCACCCTGGTCATGGGTGCGTTTGTGACCATGGACTATTGCTGGCACTACACCAGCAACATCAACGCCCTCCATACCAAGCTCGACACCATCTCAGAACAATTATCCACAGCCCTTGCAAACCCCATATGGACCCTGAACTTCACCGACACCTCGAAGATCATGAAATCTTTCATGGAGGACCGGGAGGTCCATGCCCTCTTTTTCAGGGAACCAGAGCGGTTCATCGGCTATGGCCGACAAAGGGAAGGAACCATCCAACGGCTTGCCACGGAACCAACCCGGAACGGGTTCCTCTTTGCCGAAACCGATATCCGCTTTAATAAAAATGTCCTGGGAACCCTCGGCATCTACCTGACCCCCCAGCTAAGGAAACAGGAACAGAGCCACCACCTTGTCAACCTCTTGTCAGGCTTTTTTGCGCTCATCCTCGGACTTGTGTCCATCATCTTCTTTGTTCTCATGAAAAGCGTCATCAACCCGTTGAAAGCCATTGAGAAATATGCCATCAGCGTGAGCACCTCATCGGGAATGGCCTTTGCCCAACTCAAAGGAAAGCAATCGGCACTGGAGCTTGCAAACGTGCAGAAAGCCATCCAGGAGATGGTCAGCCAGCTCAAGGCACGCTACCTTGAGCTGGAACAGTCCCGGACGGCGCTGAAACGGGCCGAGAAAAAATACCGAGACATATTTGACAACGCCGGAGAAGGCATCTTCCAAATCAGCCCGGGGTGTCGCATCATCACGGCCAACCCTCCCCTGGCAAAGATCCTGGGGTATGACTCTCCCCGGGAGATCATGGTGTCGGTGTCCGATATTGCCGACGATATCTATGTCGACCCCGGCACAGGAAAACGCCTGAGGGATCTCATCAACACCCAGGGGAGTGTGGAAAACTTCGTAACCGAGCTGTTTTGCAAGGACAGAAGTATTATCACAGTCTCGATCACGGTCCACACCATTGTCGATGATGGCGGCAATTCACTCTATTACCAGGGAATGCTGGAAGATATTACCGAAAAGAAGCGGGCAGAAACGCTGAAGATAGCCAAGGAAGCGGCAGAAGCCTCCACAAAGGCGAAAAGTGATTTCCTGGCCACCATGAGCCATGAAATCCGGACCCCCATGAACGCCATCATGGGGCTGACCCACCTGGCCCTGAAGACCCGTCTGACGGCCAAGCAGCAGGACTACCTGACAAAGATTGAAGGCGCCTCCCAGAATCTACTTGGCATCATCAACGATATCCTTGACTTTTCCAAGATAGAGGCCGGCGAACTCAAGATGGACCATGTGGATTTTCTGCTGGACGATGTCTGGGACAGCCTGTCTGATCTCTTTGCCGACAAGATCGCGAAAAAGAAACTGGAGTTATTTTTCATCATTGACGACGATGTCCCGTCCGCCCTGGTCGGCGACCCCCTCAGGGTGAGGCAGATATTCATCAACCTGACGGCCAATGCCCTCAAATTCACGGAGCAGGGGGAAATCATCATCAAGGGAAGGCTGGTGGAACACCTGGACGATCGGGTAAGGCTGACGTTTTCGGTAACAGACACCGGCATCGGCATAGAAGCTGGGAAGATCCCGGCCCTGTTCACCCCCTTTACCCAGGCAGAGACCTTCACCACCCGAAAATACGGGGGCACGGGACTTGGCCTGAGCATCTGCAAGCAGCTAGTGGAGATGATGGCGGGCGAGATCTGGGCCACGAGCGACCAGAGAGCGGGAGCCTGCTTCGCGTTTACCGCCACCTTTGGGCTCCAGCCCCGGGAGCGGGAGCCCCGCCATGCCCTCCCCGGCTTTCTCCGGAACATGGGGGTCCTGGTGGTGGACGACAACACCACCTGCAGACGATTTCTAAAAGGGCTACTCCACGCCCTCGGTTTTATGGCACAAACAGCACCAGGCGGAACAGAAGCCATTGAAAAGGTCAGGCAAAGCAGCAACACCCCTGCCTTTGGCATGATTTTCATGGATTGGAGCATGCCGGACATGGACGGCATCACCGCCTCCAAGAGAATAAAACGGCTGCCCGGGGGATCGAAAATCCCCATCATCATGATCACCGGGTTTGGACAGGAAACCGAGATCCAACAGGCACAAACCGCTGGAATCGATGCATTCCTGTTCAAGCCCATCACAAAACCCCTTCTCTTCAATACCATCTTCAGGTTTTTCGAGGAGAAAAAACAGGGCGAAGGGGGGCGAACCCGGACCATGATCACCACGGAGGTGATGAACATGGAACGACTCAAAGGGGCCAGAATTCTTCTTGTGGAAGACAATGAAATCAACCGCCAGGTGGCCGTGGAGCTGCTGGAGCACCGGGGCATCATCGTTGAAAATGCCGGCAACGGCAAGGAGGCGGTCGCCGTGGTGACCGCCCAGACCGGGAATTCACACCGATTCGATGCCGTGCTCATGGATGTACAAATGCCCGAAATGGACGGGTTTGAAGCCACCCGAACCATACGAAAATGGGAATCACCCGCCACGGGCAGGCTTCCCATCATCGCCATTACCGCCCATGCCATCAAGGGGGACCGGGAACAGTGCTTTGAGGCGGGAATGAACGATTACATTACAAAACCCATGGACCCGGATCGCCTTTTCAGCACCTTAAAAAAATGGATACGCCCCAAGATCAATCTTTCCCCGGGCCGGAAATACAGGACCCGACCCGCTACCGAGGCGGCCGATGAACCCGTTCTACCCAATGATCTGCCGGGGATCGCTATCTCAAAGGGAATCAAGCGGGTCGATGGCAACCAGGCCCTCTACCTGAAACTTCTTCAACGCTTTGTAAACGACCACGCCAACGATGTTGAAGCCATCAAAGCGGCATTAAAGGAAAAGAAGCTAGCCCTTGCCCTGAGGCTGGCCCATACCCTGAAAGGTGTGGCCGGAAACATCGAGGCGACCCCACTTTTCCAACTTGCGGAAACACTTGAAAACGCCTTGCAAAAGGACACCTGCCCTAACGATCCGATCTTCCACGGGGTGCAAGGGGAGGTAAACCGGGTTATCAACGCCATCAACACTCTCCAACAGGGAATTCCCCCCAAAAGCGAAATGCGCCACACCAGGGCACCGTTGCCGGACCTTGAGATCATCACCCCGGAGATCAAAACAATGCACACGCTCCTCTCACAGAACCTGATGGATGCCGACAACCACCTGGAAAAGGTGACAGCCTTCCTGGTCAGCGCCGGGTTTAAAGATGAAGCCCTCAACCTCCATGGCTGCATGACCCGGGTCGATTTTGACAGCGCAAGGCGCATCATGGAAACCATTGCCCAACAGCTGAATCTGCCCCTGTAATCCCCCCTTCGCCCCATAAAAAAGCATAAAAATATAATTTTCTTGACCCACATCAAGGAAAATCGTGCAAGTATGCACTATCTTATGGTCAGGGTTTGAAACACAAATATTTTCCACAACCAAAAAGGAGAAGGGCAACCATGTTCTGTTTTCAATGCCAGGAAACTGCCAAGGGTAAAGGATGCACCATCGCCGGTGTGTGCGGCAAGAAAGAAGAAACCGCAAACTTCCAGGATCTTCTAATATTCAACCTCAAGGGGATAGCGGTTCTTGCAGCCAAAGCAAAAGAGGCGGGAATCGATGTGACCACCGAGGCCGGACGCTTTGCCGCAAAGGCGCTGTTCACCACCATCACCAATGCCAACTTTGACGATGCAAGCCTGGTTGACTGGGTCCGTCAGGCCCAGGCCATAAAAAAAGGGCTTGTTGAGAAACTGGACGGAAAGCTCGGTACGGATCTTGACGGGTCGGCACTCTGGTTTTCCGACAACGAAGAAGAGTTCCAGGCAAAGGCAAAGACCGTGGGTGTGCTTGCCACAGAGAACGAGGATGTCCGCTCCCTAAGGGAGCTGTTGATCATCGGCCTCAAGGGTATTGCCGCCTATGCAGACCATGCCGCCGTGCTCGGCAAGGAAAAAACCGATATCTACGATTTTATTCTCAAGGCCCTGGCCTCCACCACCGAGGATCTCAGCGTGGATGAGATGGTTGCCCTGGTACTTGAAGCCGGCGGAATGGCCGTCACCACCATGGCCACCCTTGACGAGGCCAATACTACGGCCTACGGCAACCCCGAGATCAGCCAAGTAAACATCGGTGTGGGTAACAACCCCGGCATCCTCATCTCAGGCCATGACTTAAAGGACATGGAAGAGCTTCTGAAACAGACCGAGAATACCGGGGTGGACGTCTATACCCACGGCGAGATGCTTCCGGCAAACTACTATCCTGCGTTCAAGCGCTACGATCACCTCAAGGGAAACTACGGAAACTCCTGGTGGCACCAGAACAATGAGTTTGAGAGCTTTAACGGCCCCATTCTCATGACCACCAACTGCATCATCCCCATCAAGAAGGAGAACAGCTACGCCGACAGAATTTTTACAACAGGGGTCGTGGGCTATCCCGGTGTCAAGCATCTTCCTGAAAGAAGCCAGGGCGAAACCAAGGATTTTTCCGGGATCATCGAGCTTGCAAAGGGCTGTGCCCCCCCCACCGAGATAGAGACCGGCACCATCGTGGGCGGATTTGCCCACAACCAGGTGCTTGCTCTTGCCGACAAAGTGGTTGACGCGGTCAAGTCCGGTGCCATAAAACGGTTCATCGTAATGGCAGGCTGCGACGGCAGGCAAAAGGGACGGGGGTACTTTACCGAGGTGGCTGAGCAACTTCCGAAAGACACCGTCATCCTCACGGCCGGCTGTGCAAAATACCGCTACAATAAGCTGGATCTGGGCGACATCAACGGCATCCCCAGGGTACTGGATGCGGGTCAGTGCAACGACTCCTACTCCCTGGCCGTGATCGCCCTCAAGCTCAAGGAGGTGTTTGGCCTGGACGACATCAACGACCTTCCCATCAGCTTTGACATCGGATGGTACGAGCAGAAGGCCGTTGCCGTACTCCTGGCCCTGCTGCACCTGGGGGTCAAGGGAATCAGGCTTGGGCCATCCCTGCCGGCCTTTATCTCACCGGCGGTCCTCAATGTGCTGGTGGAGAACTTCGACATAAAACCCACTGGCGAGGTGGAAAGCGACATCCAAGCCATGATGCAGGGCAACTAATCGCCCCAGGGATCTCCAGGTGAAACCACCTGGAGATCCCGGCAAAAAACCTAAACCCAGAAACGGCTGAAGCACCTTAAGTAAACGCCTTAACCTGGACAAGCCGGAACCAAAAAAACGATCTGATTCTCTTGGCGAAATAACACGGAAATCAGAGCTCAGAAGCGAAACCCAAAAGGAGGCCCACTATGAAATGCCCGGGTCAGGACACCCAATACTGGAACAAGGAAGCCATCTTTGAAACACCGTGCCCAAAATGCGGCGCCACCATCGAATTTTTCAAGGATGACACGGCACGGAAATGCAAAGGCTGCGGAAAAAAGATGGTCAACCCCAACATGGATTTCGGGTGCGCCTCCTACTGCCAGTATGCGGAGCAGTGCCTCGGCACCCTGCCTGAAGAGTTTCTCCAGAACAGGGACGATCTTCTCAAGGACAGGGTGGCCGTGGAGATGAAGCGCTATTTCCATACCGATTTCAAGCGCATTGGCCATGCTTCAAGGGTTGCGAGATTTGCTGAAGCCATTGGCAAGAAAGAACAGGGAAACCTGGCCATCATTCTTTGTGCCGCCTATCTCCACGACATCGGCATCAAAGAGGCGGAACGCAAACACAACTCCAGTGCCCCAAAGTTTCAAGAGCTGGAAGGACCGCCCATTGCCCGCACCCTCCTTGAGAAACTCAATGCCAAGGAGGACCTGATCCAGGAGGTGTGCGATATTGTGGGCCACCACCATCACCCAAGGGAGGTGGAGACCACCAACTTCAAGGTGCTTTACGATGCAGACCTCATCACCAATCTCCAGGAGGAGAACAAGGACGGCACCATGGATAAAGAACGGCTTGAAAGAATTATCGCCAAATCCTTTCTCACAGACCATGGAAAGGAAAAGGCAGCAGCGGTTCTGCTGAACCAGGGAGAGTAGACAATGAAAATCACACGAAAAATAATCGAAATAGATGAAGAACGCTGCGACGGCTGCGGCGACTGCGTTCCTTCCTGTGCCGAAGGCGCCATAAAGATCATCGACGGCAAGGCAAAGGTGGTCAAGGATCAATATTGCGACGGTCTCGGCGCCTGCCTCGGGGAGTGTCCCCAGGACGCCCTCAAGCTGGTGGAGCGGGAGGCGGAAGCCTTTGACGAAGAAGCGGTGGAAGCCTATCTTAAGTCTGAAGAGCACAAGGAAGCTGCACCCTCGAGCTGCGGCTGCCCTTCGGAACAGCTTGCGACCTTTCCCCAGGCAGGCGCCTGCCAGACGGCAAACACGCCTGCCCGGATGAATTCCGCCTCCGCCCTGGGCCACTGGCCGGTTCAGATCAGGCTTGTGCCCCCCACTGCGCCCTTCCTCAAAGAAGCGGACCTCCTTGTCACGGCGGACTGCGTGCCCGTGGCCTATGCCGCCTTCCACGAGGATTTCCTCAAGGATAAGGTGGTGATGATGGGGTGCCCCAAGTTTGACGATAAGGAGTCCTATGTGGAGAAGTTCACCCAGATATTTGCGGCCAACACCATCAACAGCATCACGGTCCTGATCATGGAGGTGCCCTGCTGCTCCGGCCTGCCCGGCATTGTAACGCGGGCCATGGAACTTGCCGGCAACGAGATCCCCCTGTCCACCACGGTGATCACCCCCCGGGGAGAAATTCTCCGTTAAAAACAGCCATGGCATGAAGGCCTCAAACGGTCTTCATGCCCAGCCTCATCCCTGCTCGAAAAGATCCATCACCCCGTCAGGATCAAAGAGAGTTATCTTTGAAAGGGCCGGTATTTGCCTTAGAAATGATCATGTTACTGTTTTCTCAAATTCATGAATATATTTGAATTTTGAGAAAACAATTGCCATAAGGAACTATCCTCTCTTGAGATAATTACGTTGCAATTATTTTCCCAGTTATCATCCTTATAGGCTTTGGGTATTTTTCCTTCCTCTTCACATCCTACAATGAGTATATCTATAATATCCTTAAAAGTTTTTGACAATGTCATTAACTTGCTAAAATCAATAATATAGCCTTTCGGTGAATTGTCACAGTATTTTTCCAATTCAACAATATTCATTCCAATAATCTTTTCAATATTCCCAACCCCATCGATAAGTTGAATTGACCATTTAAAGTTTTCAATATATGGTTGAATTCTCAAAAGTATGTCTTCTAAAGTTATCGAATAAAAATCAGTTATTCGTTTATTGATTTCAATATATTTCACAGCCTTTTACCTGTATCTGAATATTTTTCCATCTTTACTCACTTTTCATATTTCTTTTCTCGCCAACAGTCCTTTTTTAATACAAAGGTATTTCATGGGCAATGCATTTAAATTCTTTCGAATAGGCTGTTTCAGCTTTTGATATGAATAAACCGCTGCCCTGAGGATCAAAAATCCCCATCACCATGATCACCGGATTTAAAAAACATACTTTTCTTGATCCATATCAAGGCAAACGGGACAAATATGCACTATCTTATATCCAGGGTGTGAAACAAAAACAATTTCCTCAACCAGGGAGAATATATAATGAAAACCATACGAAAAATAATAGAGATAGATGAAGAACGCTGCGACGGCTGCGGCAACTGCGTTCCCTCCTGTGCCGAAGGTGCCATAAAGATCATCGACGGCAAGGCCAAGGTGGTCAAGGATCAATATTGCGACGGTCTCGGCGCCTGCCTCGGGGAGTGTCCCCAGGACGCCCTCAAGCTGGTGGAGCGGGAGGCGGATCCCTTTGACGAAGCGGCGGTGGAGGCCTATCTGGAGGCCCCAAAAGAGCAAAAAACGCCTGCACCCTCAGGCTGCGGCTGCCCTTCGGAACAACTTGCGACCTTTCCCCAGGCAGGCACCTGCCAGACGGCAAACACGCCTGCCCGGATGAATTCCGCCTCCGCCGACTCCGCCCTGGGCCACTGGCCGGTTCAGATCAGGCTTGTGCCCCCCACTGCGCCCTTCCTCAAAGAAGCGGACCTCCTTGTCACGGCGGACTGCGTACCCGTTGCCTATGCCGCCTTCCACGAGGATTTTCTCAAGGATAAGGTGGTGATGATGGGGTGCCCCAAGTTTGACGATAAGGATTCCTATGTGGAGAAGTTCACCCAGATATTTGCGGCCAATACCATCAACAGCATCACGGTCCTGATCATGGAGGTGCCCTGCTGCTCAGGTCTGCCCGGCATCGTAAAGCAGGCCATGGAGCTTGCCGGCAAAGAGATAGACCTGTCCACCACGGTGATCACCCGAAGGGGAGAAATTCTCAATTAAAAACAGCCATGGCATGAAGACCTCAAACGGTCTTCATGCCCAGCCCCAGCCCTGCTCGAAGAAAGCCGTTACCCATCTTTCCAGAAGATGCATTCAACGGGGCATGAATCCATCGCCTCCTCGATACACTCCTCATCTCCTCCTTCGGGCTTGATCACGATCGCCTTTTCAGCGTCACTGTCAAATTCAAAGACTTCCGGGCAAAGTTCGACACATGACTCGCAGCCCGTACATTCATCCTCATCGATCACAACGATTTTTCCCATGTTAAAATCCGCCTGTTATTTAATGGGTGATGGTTTACAGATGTCATCCTCCTTGACCGCTCCCCTTCCGCAGGAGGAACAGAAAAATTTAAACGCCATCAGCTTGGGTTTGCATACATGCCCGGCAAAAGTCTGTGATTCGCTTTTCAGAAATGATAGCGTGTGAATTGCGGTAAGTCCCGTCCGATCCGGACAATCCGATGGTATCAAATTTTATCCGTGATCCGCAACAAAGATTTATGAAAGATCGCATCTTGAGCAGGGTTTTACTTCCCTGCAGGCACTTTATCCCTGCTCGGAGAGATCCGTCACCCCGTCGGGGTCGAGGAGGGTGATCACCCGGTTGTCCACCTGGATGAGACCGTCCTGGGTCATGCGGGTCAAGACCCTGGAGATCGTCTCAGGAGTCGTTCCCAGGAGACCTGCCAGCTGGGTTTTGGAGACAGGCAGACGGACCGGGCCCGGGTGTTCCTGCTCCTTGCGGGTGGCCATGAGATAGGATGCCAACCGGGCCGGCACCTCCTTGAGGGCGAGGTTTTCCACCATGACCGTAAACTCCTTGAGCCGCATGGAGAGCACGGCCAGCATGTTGAGGGCCAGGTTGGGGTGGGATACGATCAGCTCGACAAACCGCTTTCTCGGAAAAAAAATCAAGGTGGCGTTGGTCACGGCCAGGGCAGATGCGGGGAACTGCTTTCCGGTGAACACCGGCACCTCGCCAAAGGGTTTTCCCGGGCCGTAGATGTGGAGGATCTGCTCCTTGCCCATAAAAGAAAGCTTGAAGATCTTGACCTTGCCGGTCTCGACCACATAGAACCCGTTACAGGGGTCCCCGTCCGTGAAGATCAGTTCCCCCTTTTTCACCGTTCGCCGCTCACACACCGAGGCGATTTCCTCAAGATTTTCCCTGTCAAGCCCCTGGAACAGGGGGACGAAGCCGATTGTATCCATGATTGTTTTCATGGTTCTCTTTTATATCTTCCGTCCCCCTGTGTAAACCCTAAATTGAACACACCAGAACCCAAAAAATATAATTCTATTGCCAAAAGAATACAAGAATCAGAGCTAAGAAGCTAAAAAACGATCCCAATGGTCACACGGAAAATTGGGAGACCTGCTCCTTGAGACTTGCGGCAAGGGCGGCCAGGGTTTCGGCGCTGGATTTCACCTGAACGCTGCTGTCAGAGATACCCGAGGAGGTGCCATTAACCTCGGAGATATCCCTGGCGATCTCCCCGGAAACAGAAGAGGATTGGGCCACTCTCTCGCTGATGTTCCCGATTCCCAGGGTGGCCTGGGCCACGTTTCCGGCGATCTCCCGGGTGGTCACGGACTGCTCTTCAACGGCCGCGGCAATGGTGCCGGTGATGGTGTTGACCTCGCTGATCACCGATGAGATCTTCTCGATCTCCCCAACGGTCATGGCGGTGGAGGAACGGATCCCTTCGATCTTCTCCCGGATGTCGCTGGTGGCCCCTGATGTCTGGGCCGCCAATGCCTTGATCTCACCTGCGACCACGGCAAATCCCCGTCCGGCCTCCCCTGCCCGTGCCGCCTCGATGGTGGCATTGAGGGCAAGAAGGTTGGTCTGCTCCGAGATCGCCATGATCACCTCGGTCACCTTTGTAATCTCCTCGGCATCGTTGCCGAGAACGGCGACCTGGTTGGAGGCATTGGTGGAATAGGTCACGGCCCGTTCCGTGACAACACTTGATTTTCCGGCGTTTGCCGCGATATCCGCCATGGAAGTGGTCATCTGCTCCACGGCCGCAGAAATGGTCACCATGTTATCTGACGCGTCCCGGGTCTCCTCCTCCACCAGCACCATGTTGGAACTCATCTCCTCGGCAGCCGCAGCAACGGTATTGGATTTGACCGTTGTCTCCTGGGCCCCCTGGGACAGAAGTATCGACACCTGGAGAAGGTCCTTGCAGGAATCGGTGGTCACCCCGGTATTTTCGGAGATCTCCACAATCACCCCCTGGATCTTCTCGATAAAAACGTTGAACCAGGAGGCAAGTGCCCCGACCTCATCCCGGCTTTTTATCTCAAGCCGGGTCTTGAGATCTCCCTCACCCTGGGCAATATCCCTGAGATTCGCCGCCACCTCTTCCACGGGTTTGATCAACAGGGTTACCACCAGAAATCCCGTGACAAAAAGCATGAGTCCACCGCAGACAAGCCCTGCAACCATGAGGATGATCCGGACCCGGCGCTCTCCCTGCTTTCCGGCAAGATCGATGCTTGCTGCCGTGTCCGTAACAAGGGTAAGGCCCTTGGCCTTTACATGGCCCAGGGAAAGATCAACCCGCTCCATCACCCGTGCGGCCTCGGTGCCAACCACCCCTTCGATCCTTTTTGCATTGGCGTCGATCATGGCACTGAACCGTTTCGACATGCCGTCGATCTTTTGGGTCACCGATTTCTTGTCCATACACAGGACCAGGCGCCCCAGGGGTTTGCCCTCAAGTTCCAATATTCTTTCCACCCGGACCACCCCTGGATCATCAAGGGATGCGGACAACACCTTTTCATACTTTCGCTTGCCGGTGCCGAGTGCGACGTACGCCTGTATTTTCGGATTTTCCCTGTCCAGGTACCGGACATAGGGCCGGCCCTTGGGGTTAAGATAAAGGGCAAACACAAGATTGGGATCACTGGCGGCTGCCTTGACATAGCCGGTGAGATCGGAAAAGTTGTTGGCGACAATGGCAGGGGGCGCCACCGCGGCAAGGAGCATGGCCAGGGATTCGGCACTTTTTTTCAAGCACGCTTCCCACTCGTCGGAGGAGCGGTTTTTCTCTGCCGCCAATGCAGCGGCCGTGGACCCGGACAGCTGTTCCGTGGCCGTGGCGGACATGGTCCTGAAACAGCCGGTAAGATCTGAATCCAGCTGCTCAAAATCCTTTTGGGTATCCCGGCTGGAGTCTTTGAGCAGGGTGTTGACCTGATCTCCCATGGCAGAGAGCTGCCGCCCCTGGAAGGACGACACCACAACAGCAAGGATCCCAAACGAAATGAATACAAAAATTCCCACAGGGATGAGGATCTTCATCCGCAGGCTGCTCTTAAAGATTTCGGACAAGGCTGACATGTTATCTCCCCATATTAACCGGCATGGCCGGCGCATGGTATTTGTGCTTCGTCCACAACGAAAAATGTGTCGAAGACGCAGAGCTAAATTCACTGATTACATCGTTTTAGCCGGCGTTTCATATAAAAGACTATTTAAAAGCGCCGATCTTCAGTTTTTTCTGGAGGTTTTCAACAGGGGTGTAGTCAAGGGCATCGACCCAGCCGACAATCTTTGCACTTTTTGCTGCGGCATCACCGGGCGTCATATTCTTCAGAACCGCCACCACCTGGTTTGCAATGGCCTCCGGCGTCTTTTTTGCTTTGGCAAGGGGCCACTCGGGATAGAGGGCGGTGCTCAGGACAAAGGGAAACTCAGGACTGTTTTCCCCTTTGATGATCTTGAAATCTTCCATGTAGATGGTCTCATCCGCCGCCATCCGCTCCAGGGTGTCGGTGCGCACCGTGCCGGCCGCCACGACGCCGTTCTGGACGGCCAGGACCACATTGTCGTGCTTGTTGCCGAACTTGAGATCGGAAAAATCGGCAAAGGGATCGATGCCGGCATTGATAAACGCGCTGTAGGCCATCTGCCATCCGCCAAAGGATGATTTCTTAACGCCCATGAAGGATTGCCCCTTGAGATCAGCCAGGGTGTTGATGGCGTCGTTGTCAACCGAGGTGAAGATGACACCGCCGAAGGATTTCAAGGCCTTGCCCTGACGGGAGTTGACCATGGTGGCGATGGCCTTGGCACCGTATTTCACCTTGGCCGTGACAAACATGGAGGAATTGACCAGGAAAAAATCGAGCTTCCCCGCCTTTATCGCCGGATTCACCTCGTCAAAGGAGAGGGGAACGATCTCAAATTTCTGGCCAATGGCCGAGGAAAGGTAGTCGCCGGTGGCGCTCCATTTTTTAAGCGCCTTGACAGGCCCCCTTTTGGCAAGTACGCCAAGCGTATAGCTCTCACCGGCAAACGCAACTGCCGATGATAGGATAAAGACAATAACGACCCCTAAAATACCTAATTTTTTCATCATACCCCCCATCTGAATTATAGAATAATCGCTCAAACCATCAACACTTTGTCGGCGAGGACATGGGGCGGGCATCGGCATTGACTGCGCTTCCACATTCCCCTTCAAAGTTTAGAGCTATATCTCATAAGACTTACCTCCGCAACAAAAAAATATAGGAATTCAGGTAGATAAACCATGAATTCCTATAATAGATCTGTGGTACGGATGCCGGGGACTATATTTCAGGCGGGCTTACCGGGTCATTCAAGGGTGACGGGAATCGATTTTCCCAGGCAGATCCGGTTAAGATCCATCACGGTGTCCCAGGCGATCACCTCAACCCCGGCCCGGACCACCTGTCCCAGG
The DNA here is from genome assembly GCA_016342325.1 of Desulfobacterium sp. Lineage (GTDB taxonomy): Bacteria > Desulfobacterota > Desulfobacteria > Desulfobacterales > Desulfobacteraceae > Desulforapulum. The sequence goes on along the minus strand of JAEINR010000053.1, from coordinate 23,428 downwards.
AGGCGGGCATAGGCGGGGTCGATGTCGCCGGCAGGTTTAAACGCCACCGCATCCATGCGCTGGATGAGAAAAAAGATCACCCCCCGCTTGCCCTGGGAGACAAGGCGCTCAAGTTCCGCCAGATGTTTCTGCCCCCTTACGGTGACGGCATCCGGGAACCTGGCCACCCCCTCTTCAACAAGGGTGCAGTTTTTTACTTCCACAAAGCACTCTTCTCCGGCAGCATTGGAAAGCAATAGATCAAGGCGGGTGTGCTCACTGGTCTTCACCTCTGGGCGAACCGAGGTGTAACCGGAAAGCGCCGCAACAAGGCCACCCTCGATGGAGTGTTGCACCAGCTTGTTGGGAACCTGGGTGTTGATGCCGATGAAGGTTTCGGGGATCTCCATCAGCTCCCAGGTGTAGTTGAGCTTTCGCTTGGGATTATCGCTCTCGGAAAGATAGACCCTCGTTCCAGGGGTTGAGCACCCCCTCATGGATCCGGTATTGGGACAGTGGGCCGTGACCACTGCCCCGCTCTCAAGTTCCACATCCGCCAAAAACCGTTTGTACCGCTTCACAAGGGTGCCTGGTATCAATCTCGGTAACACATGTCCGTTGTAACCCATTCTTCTGCTTCCTCTCTTTAGCTTCTCAATTCTTACTTTCGTATTCTTTTGGCAAGGGCGTCCGATATTTTTTCTATTCTGGCTTGTCCTGGCTAAGATGTTTCCAACATCATTTTAAGATCCCCAGGGCCCAGCTCCTCCCTGATGCCGAACCGTGTTAAGCAAAAGTCATACCGGACAGGATCGACCGGGGAGAGCAGCCTGAACCCCTGGGTGATCTCCAGGGCGGTTTTCAGGTTGGCCTGTTTTCGACGGGTAAACCCCAGCAGGGTTCCCACCCGGAACATGTGGGTGTCCAGGGGGATCACCAGGGCGGCGCCGGAAATGTTATCCCAGCCGCCGGGATCGATCCGGTCGTGCCTGACCATCCACCGCAGAAACAGGTTGTTGCGTTTACAGGCGCTCTTTTTATCGGGATCTGCGGCAAGAATGCCGGTCTCGCCCCTGGCCGATATCTCTTTAACAAAGGCGGACATGGCCGGAATCACGGTCCCATGGTCCGGAGAGTAGCCGTCAAGAAAGCAGGCCTCAAGGGATCCGAACCGGTTGAGCACATCCTTGACCCCCAGGAGCAGGGTGGAAAGGTGTTCTCCGGTGGTAAACCGGTATTTAAACGTCTCAAAATCACGGACAATATCCTTCTCCCCTTGATTTAACAGATAGTCCCGGGGCGAGGGTCCAAGAAGATCAAGCACCTGGGACACGGCCTTGAGTATCTGGGCGACCCGGCCATAGGCGAGAAGGGCGGCAACAAGCCCTGCAATCTCCCGTTCGCTGACCGTGGGATAGTCATAGAGGAACTGGAGGGGATCCGGGGCGACATACTCCCGCTTGTTGTAGCGGCGATAAATAACATCAAGTTTGTTTTTCAACATGGGGACAATTCCTCTGTTTTTTTATCTTGACTAAAATCAAGAGCTACACTTTAATGGCAAAATCGTTCATTATAAAAGAACGGGTTATCCAGGCTGGAACAGCAATATTCACAACGTCATCAATCCTAAGGAGCAATCAGCATGCTGAATGACAAAAAAATAGGTTTTATTGGATGTGGTAACATGGGAGAGGCTCTCATCAGCGGCCTTGTTCTTTCCGGGGCGGCAAAACCTGAAAACATCATCTGTTCGGATGTGAGACAGGATCAACTTGAGATCGTCCACGAGAAATACGGCATTGCCACCACAACCAGCAACCTTGAGGTGATCCAGTGGGCTCAGATCGTTATCTACGCCACAAAACCCCAAATCCTCCACACCGTTCTCAAGGAGACGGCGGCCGAGCTTGACATGTCCAAGCTCATCATCTCCATTGCCGCAGGCGTGCCCCTGGCAGCCATTGAGTCCTGCCTGGACAAGAAACTTCGCCTGATCCGGGTGATGCCCAACATCTGCGCCTTTGTTAAGGAGAGCGCCACGGCAATCGCGGCAGGAAAGAATGTGGTCGAAGGAGACATCGAACTTGCAAAGGCCGTGTTCGACTCGGTTGGAAAGAGCGTCTTTATCCAGGAGAACGTTCTCATGGACGCCTTTACCGGATTGAGCGGCAGCGGACCGGCCTACATCTTCATGATCATCGATGCCATGGCAGATGCAGGCGTAAAGATGGGACTCTCCAGAAAAGATTCTCTCTTTTTATCCACCCAGACCGTCATGGGGGCGGCAAAAATGCTCCTTGAATCAAACGATCACCCGGGCCAGCTCAAGGACATGGTCACCTCCCCTGGTGGAACCGCCATTGTCGGTATCCACACCCTGGAGCAGGGCGGCCTCAGGACCACCATGATCAATGCCGTGGAGGCGGCCTCAAAACGATCCACCGAGCTTGGCGAGCTGATGATCAAAAACTTTGCCGAAAACGGCTCTAAGTAGACGCATCACTCCAATGTTTCCAGGATATTCCCATAGGGTTCCATGACCCGGGGCTGTGCCTTGAAAAGCCGTTTCAGGCCAAGCACAGCCCCCTGTCTCAACGGCGCGAACTCCAGATAGTTTCCTTCGGAATCCACGTAGGATATGAGGATCTTATGAAACTCCCTGGCAAGCCCTTCATGCTCGGCCATGATCTCAGCCATGGCCTCGGGCGCGCCCCAGCCGATCCCGCCGGACTCATCGTTCAGGCTCCACATGAGGCGCCGCATCACAATCCTGGCCGCTTCCATCTCCTGGTCGGCAAGGGCTGCCACCACCTTTCCCATGGCGGTAACAGCCCTTGTTTTTATTCTCCCGTCACAGCTTTGAATATAGGAGAAAAGTGGGTTCACCACCCGTTTGGGGGGAAACCCCAGGATCTCCTCCGGAAAGGAGAAACCGTCATTCCGGGCAAGGAGCCCATGCACTTTTCTCTTAAGCGTCTTCATCCCATCCAATGCAATCTCCCCTGCAGCTCTTGATGATATCAGCAATATCCTCTTCCGGGTAGTCATCGGTCTCAACCACCTCAATGTACCCCGCATCATTTTTCTTAAACACATAGGGACACAATTCAATGCAGATATCGCAAAGGACACATTCACTCAAATCGATTTCCAGTCTTTTCAACGTCTTTTTCACACTCCTTCCACCACCCCTTTTTCATATGGTTCTCTCTCTCTCTTCTTGCAAGTTCCCTGAGCTTGAAACCTGAATCCAGAAGAACACCGTATAAGATACCGCACCCGGAATCCTCCCGTTCTTCATCCCCCTTTTGGGCCAGAAGAATCATCTGTTCCGCAAGTTCAAGGGCCTTTAAAATATTGTTGTCGCACGGTTTATGCAGCATCTGGAAAAATTCTCCCACCTGTTTAACTAAATACGCCTTTATGTAAAATAAACAGTGCAGCAACCGTGCCACCTTGGTCTTCCAGTCTCCAAGGGGTAGGAGGAAGGCGTCAGGGCCGTTGCCGGGGCTTCCTGGCCCCAGGTGTCCCTGTCTCATTGCATCAGATTCGTATGATACGGTTATGTTGCAATGAGACAGCCCCCTGTCCCGGGCCAGGTCCCTTGACAAGAAGAACGCCCTTTGGCACAATAGTTGCTATTGTGTAGTTCAACTTTTGGTCTTGGGATGACAGCCGGGTCTGTTGCAAAAATGACAACGACCCATGGCAAAATCCGAAAATTTAGTTTATACAACATTAAGATTAACTTTTTTCGATCAACAACGGCCCGCTCCTTGGGCAAGGGCCCTGTTGTCCGGACCGAACCAACGTTTATTCAACAACCCATAGGAGAAACCATGGATCCTGTTTTTTTATCAAGGCTTCAGTTTGCCGTTGCCACCATGTTCCACTTCCTGTTTGTTCCACTGACCCTGGGACTCTCCATCATAATTGCCTACATGGAAACCCAGTATGCCAGGACCGGGGACAAAGAGTACCTGAGAATGACCAAATTCTGGGGTAAGCTATTCTTGATAAATTTTGCCGTGGGTGTTGTCACGGGCATCACCCTGGAGTTCCAGTTCGGTACCAACTGGTCAAGGTACTCGGAATATGTGGGGGATGTGTTCGGCTCCCTGCTGGCCATTGAGGCCACGGTTGCCTTTTTCCTTGAATCCACCTTCATCGGCATATGGATCTTCGGCTGGAAAAAACTCTCCGCCAAGGCCCATGCCGGCGTCATGTGGCTTGTGGCCATTGCGGGCAATTTTTCAGCCGTGTGGATCCTCACGGCCAACGGCTTCATGCAGCATCCCGTGGGCTACACCATCCGCAACAACCGGGCGGAGATGACCGACTTCACCGCGCTTATTTTTAACAAATTTGCCCTCCTGGAGATCCTCCACATGATTCCCTCGGCCTGCCTCGTTGGCGCCTTTTTCGTCATGGGGATCAGCGCCTTTCACCTGTTAAAGAAACAGCACGTGTCACTTTTCAACCGATCCTTCAGAATCGCATTGGTGTTCGGACTTGTCTCATCCTTTGCCGTCGCCTTTACCGGGGATCTCCACGGTATCCACGTGGCAGAGGTCCAGCCGGCCAAACTTGCCGCCATGGAAGCCCATTGGGACACCCAGGCCAACGCTCCCATTCTCCTCTTTGCCTGGCCCGACCAGGAGGCTGAAAAAAATCTCTGGGAATTTGGTTCCCTGCCCGGTCTCTTAAGCTTCCTTGGATTCCACGATTTCAATGCAACGGTACGGGGCCTTAACGATTTCCCCAAAGCAGACCGTCCCCCGGTGCTCCTTACCTTTATCGGGTTCAGGATCATGGTGGGCCTGGGTACCCTCTTCATCCTCCTCACCCTGGTTGGTTTTTTCAAGCGTAACCGCCTGGTGGACTCCCCCGGCTACCTCAAAATAATGTTCTGGGCCATGCCCCTGCCCTATTTAGCCATTGAGATGGGTTGGATGGTGGCCGAGGTCGGTCGCCAGCCCTGGATCGTCTACGGGTTGATGAGAACCTCCGAGGCCGCCTCACCCATTGCCGGTTACCAGGTGATGATCTCCCTTATCGCCTTTGTCATTGTCTACGGTCTTTTGGGGGCAGTCGGATTCTTTCTCATGGCCAAAAAGGCCATCAAAGGACCGGTACCGGAAGAGGTATAACCGAGCAGGCCAGCCACTGACATGTTCTTTCAAACGCACATTCACAAAAACAGGAGATTACAACCATGATATTGCAGACAACCTGGTTCTTCCTTTGGGGCCTTCTATGGGCGATCTTTTTCATGACAGACGGATTTGACTTTGGTGTTGGAACCCTCTATCCCTTTCTGGGAAAATCCGATACGGACCGACGGATGATGATCAATTCCGTGGGCCCCCTTTGGGACGGAAACGAGGTGTGGCTGATCACCGCAGGCGGCGTCACCTTTGCCGCCTTTCCCAAGGTGTATGCGGTGATGTTTTCAACCCTTTACACCCCCCTGCTGATGATACTCTTTGCCCTGATTCTCAGGGGCGTTGCCTTTGAATTCCGTGGCCAGATCGACTCCCCGGGCTGGAAGCGGGTCTGGGACACCTGCATCTTTGTGGGAAGCGCCGTCCCCGGACTTCTCTTTGGCGTCGCCTTTGCCAACATCTTCAGGGGCATCCCCTTTGACAGCCAGGGCCTCTACCATGGAAACCTGCTCATGCTCCTCAACCCCTACGGACTCCTCGGGGGAACGCTATTCCTGGTTCTCTTCATGGTCCACGGCGCCAACTGGCTGGCCATCAGGACCGAGGGTGATCTCCATGACAGGGCGGTGGCAACGGCCCATAAGCTCTGGATGTTCCTTGTTGCCCTGGCCGTTCTCTTTTTGGGAGCAAGTTTTTTTGCCACCTCCCTCTACGACAACTATTTCAAGTACCCGGCACTGTTTCTGATCATCCTTGTGACCGTGGCAGCCCTTTTCGGCATCAAATATTTCCTGACCAAACAGCACTACTTCAAGGCCTGGTTTTCATCGGCCGTTACCATCGTTGGGGCCACCTTTTTCGGCATTGCGGGACTGTTCCCCGCCCTGTACCCCTCCATTCACGACAGCGCAGCCACCCTGACCGCATTCAATGCATCCTCAAGTCCCTTGACCCTGAAGATCATGCTCACGGTGGTGGTGATCTTTCTTCCCCTGGTTATTGCCTATCAGATCTGGGCCTACAACCTGTTCAAGGGAAAGGTGACCGAAGACGATCTTGAGTATTAACCCAGGGAAAGATGGCCGAGAAAAACCTTGAGAACTAGCCTACCAAGGGATAAGGTGACCGAGAAAGACCTTGGGAACTGACCTGCCAAGGGATAAGGTGACCGGAAAAAACCTTGAGTAGTAACCTGCAAGCAAAAAAGGAGGTTCAACCCCATGAACATCGATAGAATTATTTTTGCCTTTGCCGGTGCCATGATACTGATCACCACTATATTTGCGGTCTCCCACAGCCTCCACTGGCTATGGGTCACCGCCTTTGTCGGCGCCAATATGTTCCAGGCGGCATTCACCGGTTTTTGCCCCCTTGCCCACATTCTCAGGGCGGCGGGGTTTCGATCCGGAAAAGCGTTTAAATAGGATTAATCACAACAATAAGGAGACAAACGATGGACAAGTATGTATGCGATCTATGCGGTTATGTGTATGACCCTGCAAGCGGGGATCCAGACAATGGGGTCGATGCCGGAACAAGCTTTGACGATATTCCGGATGACTGGACCTGCCCAGTGTGCGGCGCTGGAAAAGATGAATTTTCAAAAGAGGACTAACCTCTGATCGCCTCTCCCTTTGGTCCAAAAGACCAAGGGGAGAGGCTTTTTTTATCCTAACCTGGACAAGCCTAAACCAAAGAAGATCTCTGGTTTCCTTGCCAAAATAACACGAAGATTCAGTGCGAAGCAGTTAGAAGAACCCTGCATTTTTCAACAAACCCCACGGGGTGATAGGAGAGTTTGGCCTTGCGGAGCCCTTCATTCCCAAGATCCTGTTCCCGGTTGACAAAGGATGCGTCGATTCCGGAATGTTCAAGAAACATCTGGTTGATAGCCTGGTTCCCCCCTTTGAATTGGGTATCACCTTTTTCAAAATGGATCACCAGTGTATCGTCGGACAATTGTTCCCCAATGGTGTAGGCAACCATTTGACCGTCCACAAGAATGGCCCCCCCCATGATTCCCGGCAACGCCGTCCATTTATTGAGCACCCTGGAAATGACCCGGTTTTCTGCAGCCAGGGCTTCGGATGACTCACAATCCCGCCAGGTGCACCAGTCTTCCTGCATATCCATGGCACGTCCGATCAGGGTGCTGTCAAAGGCTAAGTACTGGTAGTTGTAAAGCTTCCTGAACTGGTTCACCAGATTTTTCTTTTTGTGAAACCGGTTGCCCCGAAGTTCAATCAACTCTTTTGCGGCATAGAGATAATCCCAATGGTCACGGGACGCTTCCCATTCCACGCCAGGGACCATGGCGGTTTTCCATATTTCCAGCAAAGGTTGGAGAATCCGAATGAAAACAGTCCCCGCCTTGAAATGTTCTCCAAGACACCGCTGAAAGTTCACCTGGTCCCAGGCCCCCACCGGCGCCCAGTAGAATGTTTCGGGCCGGGTCTGGCGGATCCAGACAAGATCATCTTTCCACGCCCATTCAAGGCCATACTCCTCTGCCCATGCCCAGAGATTCAAAAAGCTGTAATCCGACGATTTTACGGGACAAAGGGAAAACAGCGCCGAATACTCCGGCTGCCGTTCAAGGGATATGGGGTGAAACGCCAAATCCATGCCTACCATGCCTCAGGATACCCCACGTCCAAAAACGCCTTTTCAAGTTTCAGCTTGTGCCCACGCTCCATGGCGGCAAGATCCAGAAACGTTTTTTTCTGTTCCGGATCCTGGCAATTTTGTGCAAGCAGGGTGTACTCTTTTAAGGCTTGTTCCTCTTTTTTCATGGCAAGGGCGATGGCGTCCGCAGGCTTCATGTCCGTGGTCAGGCTCGGTTCATCAACGGTTTCAGCCACTTTATAGTCAATATCTTCACTAAAGTGGAGATGGATGGTGCTGCTTTTCAGTATGTTCCTGAGCAGCTTTTCATGCATCTTCTCCTCTTTCGCAAAGTGTTCAAACATCTCCTTAAGATAGGCATCTTTCACTTTTACCGCGGCAGCCCCGTAAAACACCTGGGCCTCTATCTCATTAGCGATGGCCATGTTGATAATATTCTTGTAGGTATTTACATCCATAATTTCTCCTGTTCGCTCAATCGTTAAATTTTATGTGCAAGATTTTCAATTAGAGTCATTAATCTTTCTGGGGCCAGGTTGTGAATACCCGCTCCGCCACACGATAACAGAAACGGTCCCATTCAAATTCCCTTAAACTGACCGGGCACCTGAGCCGGACCTTCTTCTCCGTTACGTTAACCACCTCCCAGTCGCCCTTTCGGGGACCGCCATCGATATATATTTTTTGGCCCGGGTAAAAATCAAACACCGAAAACACCGTGACCTTGGATCCGTCCGTTGGATCGCCCATCTCAATCACCTCCGTTTTTTGCATCAAATTTTTGCGTCAAACAACGCCATGTTTTTAGTCAGCATATTCCCTTGCATAAGATCCGCCATGGCCCGGCGGTAATGGATATCCAGGACAGTGGGGATCAACCCATGCTTTGCAACCGTTGCCAGCACAACAATATTCTGCATGCGGGGCTCAACAAGTTCCGGGTCATACACCTTGTAAAGCCGGACATCTTTTTGCCGGCACAGCGCCCCAATATGATCTTCCCCCACGGGTTCCGTATGGCCCAGGCGAACCCCCAGGGGCTGCCACACCGTATCGTAGTAAACCAGGGCACCGCCCTTTTTTGAGGCCGTATTCACCCCCCTGAGCGCTTCATTCCGTTCAAGGGCCACCACCAGGTCTGCCTTGCCCCGGGGAACCATGGGCGAAGAGACCCGATCCCCCATTCGCAGATGGGAAATCACCGTGCCCCCCCGCTGGGCCAGGCCGTGGGTGTCCACCCCCTTGACCCTGAGACCTGCATGGTCAGCAGCCCGTATGAGGACTTCACTCAAAAGACCAATGCCCTGGCCTCCGACACCTATCAGATATGCATTGAATTCATCCATTTTTCATCTCACTTAAAAAAGTTCCGGCAAAATAACGGTTTTATTCATATCTCCGATTTTCGTATTATTTTGGCAAGACAATCAGAGTTGTCCGGATCAGGGTTTGTGGGGACTAATGGCCGATGTGGGGCAGGTCTGCATGCAGGACCCGTCGCCAATACAAAGATCAGGGTTTACCTCAACGCTGCCGTCTTCCTTTCTTGTGAAAGAGGGACATCCAAAGGAAGCAAGGCATTCATGGTTTTGATCGCAGATCTTCTGGTCGATGGCAACCCGTTTTCCCTGGTACCCCTTTTTACGGCGCTGCTCCCTTGTAAACTTGAGCATGCAGGGGTGCCTTGCGATGACGACACTGAATGCATCATCCGCCAGGGCCTGTTTCACAAGATCGGTCAGCTTTTCCTGCTGATAGGTGTCCACTTCGTAAATGTGCCGGATCCCGAGCCCTTCCAGCACCCCTTTCAAGGGAATTTTGTCTGTCACCCCATTAACGTTTTTACCGGTTGCAGGGGTCTCCTGGTGACCGGTCATGGCCGTGGTGCCGTTCTCCATCAGGATGAGGGTGATGTTGTGGTTGTTGAACACGGCATTGATGATACCGGGCAGTCCGGCATGGAAAAAGGTGGAATCGCCCATGAACGCCACCACTTTTCGCGAATCGTTAAAAAGGGACAACCCGGCCCCCATTCCAGGGGACGCGCCCATGCACATGAGAAGCTGCCCCATCTCGTAGGGGGGCAGGAATCCCAGGGTGTGGCAGCCGATATCGGCCACGGTAATGTCATTTTTTTCAATGGCTTTTTTAATGGCGTAGAATGCGCTGCGGTGGCCGCAACCCGGGCACATCTGGGCCGGACGATCGGGAACCACCACCCCTTGATCGGCTTCTTCCCTTACCGGTAACAGATCCGGCCAGGTCCGTGACAGAATGTCGTAGACCTTGTCGTAGGTGTACTCGCCCACCCAGTCCTCAACATCGGCCTTGCCCATGATCCGGGTTGTCACCCCCGCGTCATAGGCGATTTTCTTGACATCATTTTCCAGGATGTCATCGAGCTCCTCCAGAATTTTCACCGACCTGTGGGTTGTGATAAAATCAAGCACAAGCTTCTTCGGGATGGGATGGACAAACCCAAGCTTCAAGATGTCAGGCTTTTGGGTCGCCTTTTCCAGGACATCCATGAGCGACATAAAGGGAAGCCCCATGGTGATGATACCACGCTTGTCATTCCCGTGGTCCGTCACAGAATTGAGGCTGCTTTCTTCAGCCCCGGATTCCACGGCAGCAAGGTTTGCCAAGGCCCGCCGCTTTTTGGGAAAAACCAGGGAGGTAATGGGAATATAGGGACCGTTACCCACATCAAATTTCGGGGTATCGTCAAACACAAGGTCAGGCAAGGCGTCAAAGGCAACCTTTTCCTTGGCGTGGCAGACATGGGTGGTCATTCTCAGGATCACGGGCATGTGATGCTTTTTTGATAGCAGGGCCGCCGCCTTGTAGCAGGTGTAAACTTCCGAAGGATTTGCCGGCTCCAGAACCGGGGTGTAGGCCATGCGGGCGAAATGGCGATTGTCCTGTTCGTTCTGGGAGGAATTTGCCCCGGGATCGTCTCCCAGGACCACAACCATCCCGCCAATGAGATTCATCAGGTTCAATTGCACAAAGGTATCCGAGGCCACATTCAACCCCACGCTCTTGAAAAAGACGGTTGATAAATGACCGTTTATCGAAGCGCCATAGGCAACTTCCATGGCCACCTTTTCATTGGTGGAAAATTCAAAGTAAAAGGGGCGCTTCCCATCCGGGATTGCGCCAATGGCTGTCGCAATTTCAGGCGTCGGCGACCCCGGGTAGGCAGATATCACCCGGGTGCCGGATGCCACCATGGCCCTCACAAGGGCGGTATTCCCCATGACAATCTCTTCAAAGGACTCCCTTCGAAGCAGCATCTCACCCATCTGTTTCATGATATTCACCCCACTTAAAGGAGAGGATTACAGGTTGAAACGCAAGGCAGGGCTCCCGTTGGGCAACACGCCCAAAGGGAACCACGGGTCTTATTTTAAGCGGCAAGTTCTTTCCGGAGCCACTCCCTTACCTCGCCTTCAACCGCGTATACACCCTGGTGCTTCCCCTCGGAGTTGATCACTTTTTGTTCGAGTTTATTAGGAAGCCGGAAAGTTGCAAGTTCTTCGGAATCAAATCCCTTCCGTCTTACCAGGGTAATGATGGGGATTTTTTTCCAGGTGTTGAGCACAAAATAAACCGTCTCATTATCGTTGTCCCTGGAGTTGTAGTAGGACAGATCCCGCAACGGGCCCCACTCAAGGTGAAGGGCGATCGCCTCTTCAGGTGTCATGTTCCAATCAACGGAATTGATGATATCCAGGTTCTTTTTTATATCGTTGAGATTCATTGACGTTCCTCCAATAAATAATTATTCCAACGACAATAGATATAGCAAGTTCCATGCCCACCGGAATCACGCATCAATAAACCATGAATTTTCAACGAGTTACCAAACAAAACATCTCAACACAGGACCATACCGCTGACCGGCACCAAACGTCCGTATGAAACACTTATGTGTCGAGCTCAGACAAATAAGTGTCTCACACGATCTTTGTACCGGCGTGCTTCTCCATCTGTTGGATGATCCACGTGCCAATATCAAGCCCCGAATCGAGCTCGGCCATGGGGATCTCAACCCGGGCCATGGATTTGTGACCCCCGGCGGAACCCACGGCTTCAAAAGCCTGTTTGGCCGCGGTGCCTGCGTTTTTGCGAAGGCCGTCATTGCGGATAATGATGATCAGCGTTGCGTTGTACACCCCCGAGACAATACTCCAGTTAACCGAGGAGATCCGCATGAAGAAATCCGCGGTGATCACGCACTGGTCGGGGTTGGCGATCTTGCCGGCATGGGCATAGATCCGGTTGTGGAGGATGGTCCGGCTCCGTATGGCCGCAGCCAGGGTCTCCAGATGCTCCTCTCCCAGCTCTGCCTGCTCGATCCGGGTGAGAAGATGGATGTTGGCAAACCGGTAGAGGTATTGAAAGGCTTTCACATCCTCCATGCCAGCCTGGCGCAAAAATCCGGAGGTGTCGGTCTTGATGCCCAAAAGCAGTGCCGTGGCAAGCTTTGCCGACGGCTTAACCCCTGCGGCCTTAAGGTATTCGGTCATCATGGTCGAACAGGCCCCGTACCCCTCACGGATATCGTTGAACCGTCCCACATCACAGGAAAGGGGGTGGTGGTCGATGACGGCATCGTAGGGGAACATGGCCAAGCATTCGTGGTGGTCGGGCTGGGAATCCACCACAACAAAGGCGTTGAAATTACGGTCATTGATCTTGGCCAGGGGAACAAGGCCTGCATCCAGGAGGCGAACCATGGCGATGTTGTCCGGACGGCTGATCTCGTTGAAATAGGTGATGGTTACCTCACTCACCTTGCGCCAGAGAAGCCGTTTCACGGCCATGGCACTGGCAATGGCGTCCGGGTCTGCATTAATGATAATAAGCACCCTGCTCTCCCCTGAAAAGCAGCCCAGCAGTCCTTCAAGCCTCTGTATATTACTCATTGAACCCCCTGCCCGTTACTGCTGAAAAAAAGGGCAAACACAATGAAAAAATAACCGGCCACTGCCAGGATTGCAGCCACCGGGAAAAAGGTCCCAAGGGGAGCCAGCACCAGGGCCGTGAGCCAATGGATCGATATCACCATCCCCGAATGGAGGGAGATGGGAAAATCCCGGAACCGGCAGATCACGGCAAGTCCGCAGAGGTTCCACCCGTACAGGGAAGCAAAGGTGTGGAGTCGCAACAGCCATCGGGTCTGTTCCGAATCATACCCCGGGGCCATCTGAAACAGAATGTAGGCAATGCCTGACACGGCCGTGACCACAAGAAAACCGATTCCCGAGGAAAGAAACTGCTTTTGCTGGAGCCGCTGGCCAAGCCGGGCATAGAGAATCAGGACCGTCACAACCGCGGCAAACAGTGCAAGGGTGACTGCGATCTGAGGGTAGAACCGCTCCAGGAGAATGAATATAAAAAAAGTGATCACTCCGAGATTAATCACCCAGAAACAGACCATGGAAACGATCCCGGTGACCGAATCTGAGTTCGCCCGTATCATGGAAAAAATCACGGACAGGGTGATGAGGGAGAGGGGAAAGGAGAACCCCAGGAAAAAGGTGTTCAGCACCAACTTCTCCATGTGAACCAGATGGAGATATTCATTGTTGACAATAACCAGGGAGGAGAAGACAAGGCCAATGGAGAGGCACAGGAGAGAGGCCTGGTGAAACTTTGCCGACACCGTCTCGGTTAACGAGAAAAAATTCTTGGGAAAGAGAGAAAAGCTCTCCACCCTGATGGACTCGACGATCCCGGCAAGGACAAGGGAGAGAAGGATTGTGACTGGATAGAGTTCCAGGAAGGCGGACAGGGCATAGAAAAGGGAGAGCACAAGGAAAGACCCGGTTCTGAAGGACAGCCTACCCCGGTTCTCTGAAAACAAAAGAATGATGGTGCCCCCGCTGCAGAGATTGAAGAGGAAGATGTGAAGCCGCTCGAGATCAAGGGTTTCAAGGGGAAAATAGATGTCGGCAAACCCGAAGCACAATGCCGTGATCATCAGGAAGGAGAAGAGAAGTTTTAACGGTTTAGACATGGATGTCATCCTTTTCAAATACGCCCATAACCGGGCGGCCCAGGGTAAAACCAAGGGAGTCCACAAGATCGGGGTGACCGAACCTGAAACCCGAGTCCAACATTTTTTCCGGAACGGCCCGGGTGCTTGCCAGCAGCACCTCCTCCCCCATGGCTCCCCAGAGGAAACGGATGGCACCCGCCGGCAACATGAGTCCCGCCCGGGTGGAAAGCACCTGGGAAAGGGCCCTGGTAAAGGTATGGTTGGTCACGGGGTTGGGGGAGACAAGGTTCACGGGCCCGTGAATAGACGGGGTGTTAATGATGTGGTACAGGCCATAGACGAGATCGTCCATGGCGATCCAGCTCATGTATTGATCTCCCTTGGCAACCTTTGCGCCAAGCCCCAGCATAAAAAAGGGCAAGAGTTCGGCCAGCCCCCCACCCCTTGGGGTGAGTGCCACGCCAATGCGGGCAAGCACCGTTCGGATGCCTGCGTCCCTGGCAGGGGCGGCCGCTGCTTCCCATTGGGAACAGACCTTGGAGATAAAAAGGTCGCCCGGGGGAGCGTCTTCAGTCAGCACCCGGCTGCCCCCCTCCCCATAAAACCCGGTTGCCGAAGCCGAGATGAACACCTTTGGGGGATGGGCAAGACCCGCCAGGGCACGGGCAAGGGTGCGGGTGGAATCGACCCTGCTTTGGATAATCGTTGCCTTTTGCTTCCGGGTCCAGCGCTTCCCAAAAATAGGGCTGCCGTTAAGGTTGATCACGGCATCAATGGGACCGACACGGGTTAGATCAAGCGTTCCCCGGGCCGGGTCCCAGAACACCTCATCCCTGCCCTCCCGGGGAGGACGACGGACCAGGCGTATGACCCGATGGCCGCCGGTGGTGAGAAACGGAACCAGGGCAGAGCCGACAACACCGCCGGCACCTGAAAGCAGAACAGTCAAGGGAGCAGGAGCGTCCCTGTGGCGGTGGATATCCTCGCAGGTAATCGAATGACGATAGGAGAACATCCGCTCGATCTGTCGGGCAACAAACGGCTTCATCGGCCCCCGGAGGTAGGGGGGCAGTTTGTACGCCACCCTGTCCCAAAGGGTTGAACCGTTGTTTCCATGGGGGGTAAAGGTGTGGGTATGGGTCCATTCGGCAAAGGGACTCCTGACGAGCCGGTCCTTGAACATTGAGGAAGGCGCATAGGCCATGTGTTCCGCCTCCATGGTAACGGGCAGCCCCAGGAGGGAGAGCTTCACCTTGACCCTGGATCCGGGCTTGATACCCCGGGTGGTGCAAACCGACTTGAGCCCCATCCAGGGCGGCGTCAATCTCTCCAGGGCACCGGGCCGTTCATGCCAGGAAAAGAGCGCTTCTGTTGAATCGTTGACCCGGGACTGTTTTGAATAAATAATTTCCGGCAATGGAACCTCCCTGTTAATAAAGCAGATCTATAAAGTAACTACCGCTTTGGAACTCTTTTTTCAAGACCCTTTGTCTCGTCTGTGTAGGGTAGCAATTTTCATGCCTGACAGGACCGCCATTTCCCGGGTTTTACATTGAATATCTGTCCAGATATGATACGATGCGAATTTGCCTGTTTGCCTTGATCATGGGGCACAACAGCTCAACAAGGGGTGCACAAACAGGAGGAAACGATCAAACAAGCGCAAGAGGAGCATGGACCCACAAAACCCGCAACCGGCATTGCCATTGCCTGGTTCTGGGATCTTATCAAATTCTCCATGACATCGGCTATTTTCATCTGGATCATCCACACCGGCGCCGGCACCATGGCGTACAACTGGCAGTGGTATCGCATTCCCAAATATATCGCCACCCTCGGTGACCAGGGGTTTATTCAGGGACCGCTTCTGGCGGGCCTTGGGGTAACCCTCAAGGTGTCGCTCATCGCCCTTCTGCTATCGAGCCTGTTCGGCCTTGTGGCCGCCCTGTGCCGACTCTCAAACCTCTTCTCCCTCAGGGCTCTGGCCAGACTCTACCTTGAACTTATCCGCAACACCCCGCTTCTGGTGCAGCTCTTTTTCATCTACTTCGTGCTCTCTCCGGCAATGGGGCTCAGCCGGTTTGCCGCGGCCGTCCTCACCCTGGGCCTGTTTGAGGGCGCCTATGCCTCGGAGATCATCCGGGCGGGCATCACGGCCATACCCAAGGGCCAGTGGGAAGCGGCCCTTTCCCTGGGATTAGGGCGCTTCAGCACCTACCGCCACATCATCCTTCCCCAGGCCGTCAGGATCATGCTGCCGCCCCTCACAAGTCAGATGATCTCCCTTATCAAGGACTCGGCCCTGGTGAGCACCATCGCCGTGTACGATCTGACCATGAAGGGCCAGGAAATCATGGCCGAGACCTATCTTGTGTTCGAGATCTGGCTCACCATTGCCGCCATCTACCTTGCCATCACCCTGACCCTCTCCATGGCCACCCGTGCCATGGAAAAAAAGCTGTCCCAAAATGTGTGATTTTATGATATCGCACAAGGGAAGCAATCTTGCTCTAGGGGAAACGCCCCCTGACGGTTTGGCATCGACGCCACCAGTGGGAAAAAATCCCCTATTTTATAACTCACCATTCTAAGGAGAATATCCATGAAATCATTGACCCGTTACATTAACGTTCTTATCATGGCGGCCGTGGTCCTGGCCCTGGCAGGATTCAGCACCCCCGAGGCTGTTGCCGGCTCCAATGGCGAAAGTACAGTGGAGCAGGTCATGAAACGAGGGGTTCTGCGGGTGGGCATGTCCACCTTTGTTCCCTGGGCCATGAAGGACAAGACCGGCACGCTCATGGGATTTGAAATTGATGTGGCCACACGGCTTGCCAAGGACATGGGGGTCAAGGTGCAATTCATCCCCACCAAGTGGTCCGGCATCATTCCAGCGCTGTTGACCGGAAAGTTTGACATCATCATCGGTGGAATGGGAATACTGCCCAGCCGCAACCTCAAAGTCAACTTCTCCAATCCCTATGACTACACCGGAATGTCCATGGCAGCAAGCACCACCATGGCAAAGGGCTTTTCAGGGCTTACCGCCTTTAACCAACCCGATGTGGTCCTGTCGGCCCGGCTCGGTTCAACCGGGGTTGCCGCCATACGAAAACACCTGCCCAAAGCCCAGATCCGAATGTTCGACGACGAGGCCCAGGCCTTTCAGGAAGCCATCAACGGCCGGGTCCACGGGGTTGTATCATCGGCTCCGACCCCTGCGTTCCAGGCGATCAAGCATCCCACAAAACTGTTTCTCCCCCTTAAGGAGAACTTCACCCGGGAGCCCATCGGCTTTGCCGTGAAAAAAGGAGATTTCGACACCATCAACTTCCTCAACAACTGGATCCACTACGTTGAATCCGAAGGGTGGTTCAAGGAGAGAAAAACATACTGGTTCAAAACCCGGGAGTGGGAGACACGGATCAATTGATTGAAAAGAATCCCAAGCTGACCCTGCTGGACCTGGTGGTGTTTGCCCTGTTGGGATCCGGGGTTGCCTGGCTCATGGTGACCATCACCCTTGAGTCCCACTACAACTGGAAGTGGGAGGTGATTCCCCAGTACATCCTCCGCTTTGACGACCCCACCGGCAGATGGGTGCCCGGCATGATCCTCACAGGGCTGTTGATCACCCTCAGGATCTCTTTCTGGTCCACCCTCACGGCCCTTGTCATCGGCGTCGTGATGGGCACCATGAAGGGCGGACCCAGCCGTTTTTTGCGGATGATTGCCACGGCCTACGTGGAAACCATCCGCAACATTCCGGTGATCGTCTGGATCTTCATCTTCTACTATTTTTTAGGCGAGATCATCGTCCCTTTTATAGGACTTGACCGGGCCGCCGCCATGGAGGAGGGGCTTTTACGGGATTTTGTAACGACCTTTATTTCAGACCCGTCCCACCTGCCGGTCTTTTTTTCCGGAACCGCAGCCCTGGCCCTTTACGAAGGCGCCTATTTTACGGAGATCATCCGGGCCGGGGTGGAGTCCATTGAAAAGGGCCAGTGGGAGGCCTCCGCCGCCCTTGGGCTCACCCGGTTCCAGCAGCTGAGGCATGTGGTCCTTCCCCAGGCCCTGGTGCGGGTGCTCCCCCCCATGGCCGGCCAGATCATCTCCACCATCAAGGACTCCTCCATCGTCTCCGTGATCTCCATACAGGAACTCACCTTCCAGGGCATGGAGCTCATGTCTGCCACGTTTCTGACCTTTGAGGTGTGGATCACGGTGCTTTTTCTCTACTTTGCCGTCTGCTTCTGCTGCTCCATGGGGGTGGCCGGGATCGAGAAACGCATGGCGCTGCAACAAACCTGATCCCGCCTGGCCCGGGCAGAAGAAACAAAGCAATAGACCTGAACCTGCTTAACTCAGACAGAAGAGATGAAGCAAAAAATCTGAACCCGTTTACGTCCGGCAGAGAAAATGGAGATGATAGGGGTCGTGGTCCATGGACAGGACCTCGACCCGGTCAAAGCCGGCCTGTTCCAGCATGGCAACGGCCTTCTCCCGGCCCCACATCATCCCGAGCCCTGCCCCCTTGTTGTTCAGCCCCACGGGCATGCAGTGCATGAGACTCACGGTGTACATAAAAGGCGCCAGGGGGTGGTCCATGTTCGCGGCCTGGTCCGTGGCCGCATCGATATCTATCATGGAGAAGAGGCCGCCCTTTGCCAGCATGGAAACAACACTCCCAAGGGCTTCATGGGGACGGGTCTGGTCGTGGATGGCGTCAAAGGCCATCACATAGTCGAACCGATTGTCAAACCTGGGGTCATCCTTCAAGGTGGCCGCATCTGCCACACAATACTCGGCATTGACCAGGCCTGTTTTTTCGGCATCATTCCTTGCCTTGTCAATGGCGGCATCATGGTTGTCGATCCCTAGGAAGCGGCTGTTCGGAAACGCCTCTGCCAGGAGATTCATGGCCACCCCTTCCCCACAGCCCAGATCACAGACCCGGATGCCCTTTTTAAGCCGTTCCAAAAGACGGCCGTCGTCCACGCAAGGAATAAATTGATCCACCAGGATCTGGCGGTGCCTGGCATCGGAGATCTCCCCCATGAAGGCCTGGAAATCCGGGTATCGGGAAAAGGGCACCCCGTCCCCCGTGACAAAGCCGCTGCTCACCGCCTCCATGGCGCAGGAGGTAAGAAGGGGAATCTCCTGGGCATAGACCCCCAGGTTGGCGTTGCCCGCGCTTCGGGTCAACAGGGCGGCGTGCTCCCGGGGAAGATGGTAGAGGGCCTCTCCCGGCGTATGGGTTGAGATCACAACGATCCTGCCCGTGGCCATGATTCCCAGCCACTCCTGCACATACCTGACGCTCAATCCTGCCGCTTCCGCGATCTTCCCAGGGGTCGCTGGCGCGTCAAAGCCTTCCATCACATCAAAGATGCGGTGTTTATACCCAAGGGCCATGGCAAGGGTCAGGGCACCGCCATTGAGGATCTCTGTCATCCGCTGTGAAAATTGCGCCTGTTTTCCCACTGATACGTCGTCTGCTACTTCATCCATCGATTCCCTCCGTTGTATGGGGTCAGCTATCTAAAATCACCTTTTTCCAAATCAAGTTCGGGTGTGGCACTGACCGCATTTCACCGGCCCTGAAGCCTCGTTTGCCTTCTTGAGCCGCTTGTGGCAGGAGATGCACTTGCTGTTCATCACCTGTTTTTTCTTGAGGCTGCCGCTGGTTTTCATCTCCTGGATTACGCCTGCGCTTTTGGGAAAAAGGTCATGGCAAGACGCGCAATCGGTCAGGGCCTCCTGGTGCATATGATGGGGAAACGCCACCGCCCCCCGTTTCCCTCCGTCAATGGAGAACCTTTCTGCGCCAAGGTTTACACCTGCGACAACGATCGCAACGACACCAAAAACCATAATAAAAAACGTGGAAAACGCCCATCTCTTTTGCATACTCACTGCCTCCTTTAACGTTAGAATCATCCCCCGGGATCACAGTGCCCGGGAGGGGGAGAAGCGTAAATACCGGTTGCCATTTCAACCGCCCCCCCTGTATAATGAATGGCATTATAGCAATCAGCACTCTTTTATCAAGAACAAGAAATATCGCAACAAAAATGCCTGGGAGTATTGTTTCAAAAAGAGACGGGGTAAAACCCGGCAGGCGCAGACCAAACGACCTCCTGGCCCATTTTTTGCAACCCTAAACGCCACAATAACAACGGTAGTAATTATAATAGGGAGATAGAGATGAAGCTGAAAATCGGAACCAAGGTCAATCTTCTCATTGTTGTATCGCTTTTGCTGGTTGGCGGGGCGGCCATACTTCTTTCGGCATCAGCCCTTCAAAGGGGGGGAGAGCTTGCCATCAGCGAATACAGAACCGGGGTGATGAACGAAAAGACCCAGATGCTCAAAGAGATGGTAAGAATCGTCCACGCCATGGCCCAGGATCACCTGGCGGACGGACAGAGAGAAGGACTTCCCCTGGCCGATATAAAAAAAGACGCCCTGGATTCCATCGGTGCCCTTCGCTATGGAGATGGTGACTCCGGGTATTTTTTCATTTACGATTCAACTGGAATAAACATTCTTCTGCCGGTAAAGCCCGAGCTCCAGGGAACGAATATGATCAATACAAAGGATCCCAACGGGGTCTATCTCATCAAGGAACTGATCAAGGCCGCAAAGAGCAGCAGCCAGGGGGGGATGTTCCAGTATTTCTGGCCCAAACCCGGACATGACAAGCCCGTTGCAAAACTGAGTTTTGCCAAACGCTTTGACGCCTGGGACTGGAACATCGGCACGGGTATCTATACCGATGATGTGGATGTGGTTCTGGATAAAAAAGCAGCGGAGATAAAGGCCGAGATCACTTCCCAGGTGGTAAAGGTGGGTATGGTGATATCCGCCTTTATCGTCCTCTCTCTTATGACCGGCTATTTTGTCATCTCCAAGGGAGTGGTGGGTCCCATCAGAAAAATGATCCACATGTTAAGGGATATCGCTGAAGGAGAAGGTGATCTCACCCAGCGAATAGAAGTGAGTTCCGGGGATGAAACCCGGGAACTTGCCGACTGGTTCAATCTCTTTATTGAGAACGTCCAGTCCATGATCATAGAGATAAAGGACAATTCCGAAAAGCTCACAGACTCGTCCCACCTGTTGGCCGGGATATCGGACCAGATGAACGAGGCCTCTGAAGGAACGGCCGCAAGGGCCAATACCGTGGCAGCTGCCTCCGAAGAGATGAGTGCCAACATGACCTCCGTGGCAGCCGCCATGGAAGAGGCCTCAACCAATATCGGCATTGTGGCCTCTGCCTCGGAGGAGATGACCGCCACCATCAGCGAAATAGCATCCAATGCGGAAAATGCCAGGGGCATAACCGACAATGCCGTGTCCCAGACCAGCAATGCCACGGACCGGGTCAACGAACTCGGGACGGCAGCAAAGGAGATCGGCAAGGTGGTTGAAACCATCACCGATATTTCCGATCAGGTCAACCTGCTGGCCCTCAACGCCACCATCGAGGCGGCAAGGGCCGGAGAAGCAGGGAAAGGATTTGCCGTTGTGGCCAACGAGATAAAGGAGCTGGCCAACCAGACCTCTGCGGCCACGGGTGAGATTAAATCCCGGGTCCAGGACATACAGGATTCCACCCAGGATACGGTCACGGAGATTTCAACCATCGCAAAGGTGGTGGCCGAGATCGACGCCATCGTCTCAACCATTGCAACGGCCGTTGAAGAGCAGTCCGTGACCACCCGGGAGATCGCCGGGGAGGTTTCCCAGGAAATCTCTGCGGTGACCGTCTCCTCAAGTGAAATGACCAACTCCAGCGCCCAGGTGAAACTCAATGCCCAGGATCTGTCCGAACTTGCCAAGCATTTGTCAACCATGGTGGGAAAATTCAAGGTGTGATGGATTGAAGTGCCTGGTCACCGCCGACAAAGCAACCGTTATTACAATATAGGGAGGTAGGGATGAAACTGAAAATCGGAACCAAAGTCAATCTTCTCATTATTGTATCACTTCTGCTGGTTGGCGGGGCAGCCATTCTTCTTTCGGCATCGGCCCTTCAGAAGGAGGGAGAGCTTGCCATCAACGAGTACAGAACAGGGGTGATGAACGAAAAAACCCAGATGCTCAAGGAGATGGTAAGAATCGTCCACGCCATGGCCCAGGATCACCTTGAAGATGGGCAGGACAAGGGATTTTCCGTAACCGAGATCAAGCAAAAGGCCCTGGACGCCATCGGCTCCCTTCGCTATGGGGGGGATGACTCAGGGTATTTCTTTATTTACGATTCAAGCGGAACAAACATCCTCATGCCCGTAAAGCCCGAGATTCAGGGTAAAAACCTGATCGATTTAAAGGATTCCAACGGGGTCTATCCCATGAGGGAACTGATCAAGGCCGCGAAAAGCAGCAGCCAGGGAGGCATGTTCCAGTATCTCTGGCCCAAACCCGGACATGACAAGCCGGTGGGGAAACTCAGCTTTGGAAAACGCTTTGACGCCTGGGACTGGAACATCGGCACGGGCATCTATACCGATGATGTGGATGTGGTTCTGGATAAAAAAGCGGGGGAGATAAAAGCTGAGATCGCTTCCCAGGTGGTAAAGGTAGGTATGGTGATATCCGCCTTTATCGTCCTCTCCCTTACGACCGGCTATTTTGTCATTTCCAAGGGGGTGGTGGGTCCCATCCGAAAAATGATCCACATGTTAAGGGATATCGCCGAAGGCGAAGGTGATCTCACCCAGCGGATAGACTCGAGCTCCGGGGACGAGACCCAGGAGCTTGCCGACTGGTTCAATCTCTTCATCGAGAACGTCCAGTCCATGATCACTGATATAAAGGGCGATTCCGAAAAGCTCACAGACTCGTCCCACCTGTTGGCCGGGATATCGGACCAGATGAACGAGGCCTCTGAAGGAACGGCCGCAAGGGCCAATACCGTGGCAGCTGCCTCCGAAGAGATGAGTGCCAACATGACCTCCGTGGCAGCCGCCATGGAAGAGGCCTCAACCAATATCGGCATTGTGGCCTCTGCCTCGGAGGAGATGACCGCCACCATCAGCGAAATAGCATCCAATGCGGAAAATGCCAGGGGCATAACCGACAATGCCGTGTCCCAGACCAGCAATGCCACGGACCGGGTCAACGAACTCGGGACGGCAGCAAAGGAGATCGGCAAGGTGGTTGAAACCATCACCGATATTTCCGATCAGGTCAACCTGCTGGCCCTCAACGCCACCATCGAGGCGGCAAGGGCCGGAGAAGCAGGGAAAGGATTTGCCGTTGTGGCCAACGAGATAAAGGAGCTGGCCAACCAGACCTCTGCGGCCACGGGTGAGATTAAATCCCGGGTCCAGGACATACAGGATTCCACCCAGGATACGGTCACGGAGATTTCAACCATCGCAAAGGTGGTGGCCGAGATCGACGCCATCGTCTCAACCATTGCAACGGCCGTTGAAGAGCAGTCCGTGACCACCCGGGAGATCGCCGAGAACGTCTCCCAGGCTTCCCTGGGCATCGGAGAAGTGAACGAAAACGTCTCCCAGGCCTCCATGGCGGCCGGGGATGTCTCCCAGGAGATCTCAGCGGTGACCGTCTCCTCAAGTGAAATGACCAACTCCAGCGCCCAGGTGAAACTCAATGCCCAGGATCTGTCCGAACT
>JAEINR010000052.1 GCA_016342325.1 Desulfobacterium sp. | reverse complement strand
ATTTCAAGACATTAAATCCGTATGTTGAGGTTAAGTAATAAAGATGACTTACCCACATGAAACGGTAAAGAGCCACAAAAAAAGAAGAGAACATGCCATTGAAAAAAATCACGAACAGCTGACTACCATTTCCAAAAAACTCAACAAAGACAAATTAAAAACCAAAGAACAGATTGAAGTTGCCTCATCCCTTTTTGGCATTGATTTTATAGAAGAAACAAAAATACAAATCACACCTGGTAGGCCTGCTCTAAAAACTATTTAGTATTTGACCGAAAATGTCCCAAATCCCTATGCATAGGGGTTATAACAAGCATAAATAAGTTTGAAAGTTTTACTAAAAACAGCATTTTAGCATTTGCTTCCATAACGATATGGGTTGATAAAAGATATTGATTTAAAACATTAATATGGTTTTTCGGGCTTCTTTTTGATGTTTTGATGTTTTGCTGTTTTTGATATTCTTGAAACGATGACCCCCGAGGAGGTTAATTCTAAGAATGGCCGGTCCCAGAATGGATTTATGGAAAATCCTTGTAATGGGAATGATCAGGCTCAATTGCAACTGGGATTATGATAAACTTCAAGAAATCGTTAACAACCATAAGACCATACGGCAAATGTTGGGGCATGGTATGATGGACGATGACAAAACATACCCTCTTCAGACCATGAAAGACAAACTCACCCTCTTGGTGCTTCCGAAGAAAGGGAATCGGAACAAAGTTGAACTTGAAGAAGAAACAGCCGAGGAGTATACCCGATTCAAGCGAAAACTCTCGGCAGTAGAATCTGGAATCAACGGATTGGAAAATCATGGCTTGGACAGATGCCCAGATCATGGGATTGATGGTTTTAAGAAGTATGTCAGTTTGTCTGTTTTGGCTCGTACCCTCCAGATTAAATGATGAGGCCCCGTAGCCAAGGCATCCCGAACTGAAGGGATTATTCCTTTTATCACTAATAGTAGTGACATGCCGGCTGTATAAATTTTAAGAAAATACAAAAATAACCCCTACCTTGAAAAAAGAATGTACACCGCCAAATCGATTCTAACAGTAGCACCAGTATTCCTCGAATATCCACGTCGGATTGAGGCTCTACTTTTCCTCTATTTTACTGCTCTGAGGATAGTCGGTTTGATAGAGAGGAATATTCGGAAAGAAATGAAGAGTCATGATATCGAAATGTTACCGATACTTCCCAGTGGGATGAAAACCAAAACACCGACATGGAATAACGTGAATAATTGTTTTTGCAATGTCCATTTGTCAGTCATTAAAAAAAGGGGGGGCTTCTATCATAAAAGGATTGACCGACGTGCATTATGAACTCCTTGATTTTTTAGGAGTGCCTGCGATTGTATCTCAGAATGTCAAAGATAATGGTGGCTATTTGAGGCAATAGAATGAAAAACATAGTAAAGTAAATTAGCAAAAACAGAATTTTGACCTGCGCAATGTTAGATCATCATTTTTTTGCCATTTATCCAACGCTATATATAGTGGTGGCATAGGTTCAACATCCTCTGCACGAAATAAAAGCTTATACATTAATCAATCGAATGTGTGGAGATGGGCTTTTCAGGCTCAAAAGATGGATTATCTCCCATAAAGCCGCCGAAGGTTTAAAATGCTCCGGTGTTATGATCAAGCCCGGAAACGGGCCTGATCATAACGTCGGATATCTCTTACAATCTTATTTACTCACCTTTACCGTACCGGGTCGTGAACTCTTTGAACAGTTGTGTGAGTTTTTGGGTATGTTTGCCGGGGGTTCCGTCGCCGATGGTGACACAGTCTATTTCCGTTACAGGAACGATTTCCTTGTTGGAGGCGGTGAGAAACGCTTCATCCATGATGCGGATCTCATCTTTTTTGATATCCCGCATCTCGACTTCAACCTCGGTGTCCGCAAGCTCTAAAATCACCTTGCGGGTAATTCCGGGGAGCATGCCTGTGGCGGGTGTCACAAGCTTGTTATCAATGAACGCCCAGAAATTGGTTGTCGTGCCCTCGAGGAGGTTGCCATGGCGGTCCACATAGATGGACTCAATGGCATTTTGTTTTTTGGCGTTTTCAAGGGCCATGATGCCGGGGATATAGTTGGTGGTCTTGGCGTCGGGAATAAAGCGTTCCAGATGGGAGGTGATCACCTTGACGCCTTCGGTATACCAGATTTCCGGCAGGGCATGCAGGGGGGTGACCATCACAAGCAGGCTGGGATGTCCCTGGGGGGTGATGGAATCCGGGCTGACACCGCCGGTGATCACGATACGCACATTGGATTCCTCGTGGTTGTTGCGCCCGAGTGTTTCCATGGTGATGTCGACGATCTCCTGTTCCGACCATGGTGTGGTCATGCCGATCAAGGTGGCTGAGCGGATCAGTCTTTTTACATGACCATCCAGGAAAAAGGGTTTTCCGCCATAGGTTCGCATAAAGTCAAATACACCGTAACCGCGCAGTAGTGCCATGTCGTTTACTGTGATTGTTGACTCTTCTGCCGTTACAAATTCTCCGTCAATATAATAGATATCCATTTTTTTATCCCTTCTAATTGTTCAATGGGTTTATATTCAACCGTTGTATCTCTTTATGGTTTCGTTTACCAGACGCCATGGTATCCGGGGAGGGGGTAGTTTGGGAGAGTTCGTGCATCATGAAAAAGATGTCGTGCTCCCATTCTTCATCCAGGCCGTCCACAGAGGGGGTGTTCTTGCCGGTTACGCCGTCCACGGCCCCGGCTTCGGTGATGGCGTCCAGGAGTTTTGCAAGGGCTGAGGGTTTGGGCAGCAGATTCTGGCAGGCCATGACCGAAAGCAGGGCTGCCATGCCATACCCGCCCCAGTTGCTGACCCCGGCGCAAATGCAGAAGTCAGCGACGGTCTTGCAGCTGAAGGGCCGGTCATCGGGCATATGGGAATCCACATTGGCTGAGACCTTGCCGAGTCCAAGTTCGTTGCCGCCGTCCCCGATGCCGATGGTCATGATGTTACGGGACTGGGCGTCAATAAAAAGAGCGTCCAGGGGGGCGATGTGGGGGGAGAGATCATATCCCCTGAAATTGTAGTAGCAACCGTCTGATGCCTGGCCCGGGCGTTCCAGGGCGATGAAGTGGGTGGTGTCCGGGGTGAAAAGCTCCTTGGCCGATATCTCTCTGTCTTCATGGATCTCCATGACTCCCACGGAGGAGCCGATGGCAGCCATGCCCTGGCGGATGATGGTGGCGTCGCTGCTGTCGATGAGGAGGGTGACCTTTTTCCCCATGCGTCTCAGGGCATCGGCAAGGATGATGGCACCGGGGGGGCCGTCGGTTTCAATGACCCCTGCGCTGAGGATGTAAAACCCGGTGGTGATGATGATGTGATCTCCCTGGGCCAGGGACTGGGTTGCCGGGAGGAGTTCTTTCTGGATCGCCCAATTGTCCAGGCCTCTGTTGCCGGGATCCTGCTGGATCGACCGTTCGATATGTGCCGCAATGGATTTCATTGTGGTGTCTTTGGGGGGTGCATGTTTCATGGAAAAAGCCGGTATCCTTGTCTTTTACAATTTGAACTCATAATCTTTTTTGTCGCCAATGAACATATGACCAGGAGCGTGGGTGATCATCAGGGGCGGACGCGCCACCATGGCGGCCATTTGGGGGGTGACGCCACAGGCCCAAAACACGGGAATTTCACCCTCTCTGACCGTGACGGGGTCGCCAAAGTCAGGGCGGGAAAGGTCAGGGATCCCGATCTCTTCCGGGTTGCCCATATGAACGGGGCTGCCGTGGACATAGGGGTAATCCCGGGTGATCTCCACGGCCTTGATGGCGTCCCTGGCTTTGAAGGGTCGCATGCTCACTACCATTGGGGTCTCTTTGAATTTTCCTGCGGCGTGGCATATGATGTTGGTTTTATACATGGGCACATTCACGTTTTCTTCCATGTGCCTGATCTTGAGGTCGGCCTTGACCAGGGCGTCTTCAAAGGAGAAGCTGCATCCCAGGAGGAAATAGACGAAATCATTCTGCCACAGTGCCGTGATATCGGTCCGTTCTTCGGTCATTTCGCCGTTTTTGTAAACCCGGTATTTGGGGATGTCCGTGCAGATATCTGCCTGGTCGGCACAAAATTGTGTGAAGTGATTGCCCATGTCTCCGGCCTCGATAATGGGGCAGGGTTTGGGGTTGCGCTGGGCAAAGAGCAAAAAATCAAATGCCCAGTCCTTGGGAAGTATGGCAAGGTTGGCCTGGACATATCCGGGTGCCATTCCGCTTGTGGGGCCGGTAATTAGGCCTTTTCTTATCTGGGAACGTACCTCTTTACCTGTTTTTGTCATGGCTGTTCTCCTTTTGGGATTTGAGTTTCAATCTCTTTCAAATAGCGATAGATGGTGTTCCTGCTGGTCCCAAGTTCCTCTGCGATGATGGTCACAACCCCGCGCTTGTTTAAATGGCCCTGGTTATGAAGAAAGACGATCACTTCTTTTTTCTGGGCCTTGTTCAGGGGTTTGCCCAGCAGACCGTTTTCCACCAGGAATTGCTGGCAGGCAGACTTTATTTCTTCCCTGGGCGTGAACAGATAAAACTGCTCTTTTTGGGGCGTGTAGGTGTTTGATTGGGTCGAAATAAATTGTTCGATAAATTTGCCGTATTGATCGAAATATGAAATCTGGAGATTCAGGCTAAAGGAACCGAGAAGATCGCCCTTTGTATTACGAATGGCCAGGGTGGAGGATTTGAGTTTTTCTCCGCTCGGGCTCTGGTTGGCATAACTTACGATTTTGTCAGGAACCTCCCCTTGCAGCCTTAAAACGCCGAGGTCGGATGTGCCGTCTCCCACGGATCGCCCCGTAATCTGACCGTTAACAATGGCGATAATGGAATGTTCCGGCTTTCTGAGGTCATGGACAATCACTTCCAGGATCGGCCCGAACATCTCCCCCAGAATTTCAGCCACGTTGATGTAGTGCTTGAATATGTCGTCGTCTGTCACTGCCGCTCCCATTTAACCCTGATGGTATTGTACAAAGTGTACTAAATGGGAATTTATGTAACATTTATTTTAAAGAGTCAATCTTTTTTTTGACAAACCGTTTCAGTTGTAACACAGTGTCACGTGGGTGGGCGAATCCCATTGTTTCTGTGTTCATTTCCGCTTCTGATTAGGTGATTGGGGAAAGAACCGGAGCTGCCAGTGGACGGCAGCTCCGGCTATATCAGATGCCTACGGGGTGGTTTAGTTTTTCAGTTTTTTTTCTTTAGTGATGGCGAAAATCATGGGTGCAAGGGCGATGAGGCCAATCAGGTTGGGAATGGCCATGAGTCCGTTAAAGGTATCGGAAAGATTCCATACAATACCGATTTTAAGGGTTGCGCCAACAAAAACAAAGACCACCCAAAGCCATTTGTATACTGCCACCGCTTTGACACCGGCAATATATTCAAGGCATTTGGATCCGTAATAAAACCATCCAAGAATGGTTGAAAAAGCAAAGAAGATGAGACCAAATGATACGATATATTTGCCGATTCCCGGCAGGGAAAGCTCAAATGCCCTTGAGGTCAGTGCGGCACCGTTAAGACCGTCCGTGACGGTCATCACTCCGTCGGGACCCAGGGTCACAAGTCCGGATACCAGAATGACAAGTGCTGTCATGGTGCAGATAACAAGGGTGTCGATTAAAGGAGAGAGGGAGGCGATCAGTCCCTGGGTATAGGGATTGTCATTTGAAGAGGCGGCATGGGCGATGGGGGCACTTCCCAGTCCTGC
This sequence comes from Desulfobacterium sp., assembly GCA_016342325.1. Taxonomy (GTDB): domain Bacteria; phylum Desulfobacterota; class Desulfobacteria; order Desulfobacterales; family Desulfobacteraceae; genus Desulforapulum. Next base: position 38,017 of record JAEINR010000052.1, on the reverse strand, counting down.
TTCATTGGAAAAAACACCCCGGGCAACGCCCATTCTGATCACGGTTCCCAGGAGTCCGCCACCAACAGCCGTTCCTGTAAACGCGTTTGAAAAAATCATCCCAAATGCCTGGGGAATCAGTGCTGCTTTTCCGAAAAGAACCACCAGGGAACCGGCGACAAAGAATAGGGCCATGACCGGAACAATCTTAGAGGTGACCTTTGCGATGGATTTTATGCCGCCGAGGATAACCAGTGCGGTTAAAACAGCGATAATGCCCCCTGACACATAGGGGGGGATGCTGAAGCTTGACTCCATGGCTGCGGCGACGGAATTGGACTGAACCATATTTCCGATACCAAATGATGCAATCACGCCAAAGAAGGCAAATGCCCAGCCAAGGGCTTTCCATAACTTGTTGGGACCGAATCTTTCAGTCATTCCGTTTTCGATATAGTACATGGGGCCACCGGACTGCTCGCCCTTTTCATTGACGATCCTGTACTTGATGGCAAGGACCGCTTCGCCGTATTTTGTGGCTCCGCCCACAGCCGCCGTGGCCCACATCCAAAATACTGCGCCGGGTCCACCAAGGGCGATCGCCGTTGCCACTCCCGCAATATTACCGGTACCGATGGTGGCGGAAAGGGAGGTCATGAGGGCCTGGAAAGGGGTGATATCCCCGTCGCCGACATGGTCTTTTGAAAAGAGCATCTTAAAGGCTTCGCCCATTTTGCGAAACTGTACAAATCCTGTTCCCAGGGATAATATAACACCCGTTCCGACTAGGAACGTTATCATGATGGGACCCCAGGCAAAACTGTTTAACGCATTCAACAAATCCAAATTTCAACTCCTTTTAAAAAAAATAAAATAGTTATAAAAAAACATACACGCCGGAATCGCATGCAAGATTAGCGCCATTCTACGGGTGTTATCCCCGGCATGATGGGTTTCGAGTCGGAGAGATGGTGGAGGGAGGAGGGGCATCTGCTTGGGGTGGGGGTACTTTCTGGAATGGCTGAAAGGGATTTGGGCTGTTTTTTTTATTCTCTGGGGCTAGAGTCTTTGGACTCGTCAAGGCTATATTACATAAATGTAATTATTTTTAAGTCCTTATTACGATTATGTATCGTTATGAGCATTTGGTTGTCTACAGGGGAGCGGTCGGACAGATTCCCCAAAAAACATTCTAATCCCCCTTGCACCCCAGTGGAACAAACGCTATAAATCCCCTATTGATAAATGTTTCGAATACGAGTTCGTGATATTTTGGCAAGAAAATCAAAAAACGCTTTGGTTCTGGTTTGTCCAGGTTAGGTAAAGCATGTTGTTCTCAAAATATAAAAGATTGCTCCAGTTGTTTACACTTTTTGTCTTTGTCTTTGTCTTTGTCCTTTGTGCAGAACAAGGTCTCAATGCTCAAAACGGGTTTGAATTTGAAACAGGTCTCAAAGGTCTTCCCTCCCAAAAAGAGGGGAACATGCTCCGGGATCAGGAGGGGTTTCTGTGGTTCTGCTATTACGGCGGAATCGGAAGGTATGACGGCCATGGGGTAAAGTATTACAAGCCGGGTAAAAACTCCATTTCAGGGCCGGCCCCCCTCTCCATCGTCATGGATGCCGACGGTGTCCTGTGGATTCTCACCAAGGATAACGGGCTGAACAAATATGACAAAGATACAGATACCTTTACCCACTACACGCATGATCCCACCAACACGAACAGTATCAGCAGCGACATTTCAGACAGCTTCTGCCCCCAGCGACTGTTTGTGGATACGCAGAACAGGCTTTTGATCGGCACCATGGGCGGGTTTGATATCTACGATAAGAAACAGGATCGATTCCAGCATTATGTCCATGACCCCGGCAATCCGAACAGTTTGAGCAGCAATAATGTTACATCCATCATCCAGGGCAAGGATGGTCTGATCTGGATCGGCACCTCTGGCGGAGGCCTCAACCGGTTTGATGAAACCACAAACACCTGGACCCGCTATCGATATGAAGCCGGTTCTGATACGGGCATTGCCAGCGATACGGTGTGGTCGCTTCTGGAAGATAAGGAGGGTACCCTTTGGGTCGGTACATGGGATCGGGGACTTTCCCGGTTTAATAAAGAGACGGAAACCTTTTCACAGTATCGCCATGATCCCAATGACCCCGCCAGTCTGGGTGATAATAAAATATATTATTTGTATGGGGATGCTGCCGGCAATATCTGGATCTGCCACAGGGGGTCAACCGTGGCCGGGATTGAAATGCTTAATCCGGAAAGAACTGAATTTGTGCGATTCTTTGCCGACCCTGAAAAGCCTTCGTCCATAAGTTCTAATTATGTAAGCACGGTTTATGAGGACCCGGTAACAGGGATCTTCTGGGTGATGAATGTTCTTGATGGCGTCATTGATAAATATGACATGGAAAGTCGGAAGTTTGCGCTTTATCGGCATACCCCTTCCAATCCGGACAGCATCTCCAGCTCCCAGGTGCTGGTCATGCTTGAGGATAAAAAAGAGAGGCTTTGGCTATCGGTTATCGGGGGGTTGGAAATATACGACCCGGGAACGGGTAAATTCAGTCATTTGCCCTATGGTTCGATGGATCCCAGGATGGGACCGACCACCACTGCCATGTGCTGGGATGATGACGACATGATGTGGCTCTTAAATAGCCGGGGCGGGCTGACCCAGTTTGATACAAGATCACTTACGCCTGTAAACCACTATTCCCATGACCCGGATGATCCGGACACCATAATGGTGTCCACCACCTTGGGTGGGCATGTCATAAAGGATCGGAATGATCCTGATCTCCTCTGGATCGGCCTCTCTGCCGGGCTTGAAAAATTTAATAAAAAAACAGGGAAATTTACCCATTTTATCCACGATGCCAAGGATCCCGGTTCTATTACCCAGGGAACCGTATGGTCGGTATACGATGATGGCAAAGGCGTTCTATGGGTCTCCACCTTTGGCGGACTGAACCGGTTTGACAAGCAAACGGAAACATTTACTCGTTTTGTTCACAATCCCGATGATCCGGACAGCATTGGTTTTAACAAGCAGTCCGGTGTTTTTGAAGATTCCTTTGGTCATTTATGGGTGGCCGGCTTTTCAAACGGGATGGATCTGTTGGACCGAGAAACAGGGGTGTTTAAACATTTCAACAAAGGGAACGGATTTCCGGCCCTGGGCATTAATCTTACCATTCAGGAGGACCGGGACGGCTACCTCTGGATCGGCACCACAGATAACGGACTCATCAAATTCAACATCAAAAACCAGAAAGTCGATTCTGTTTTTTCCAAGGGTGATGGGCTTCAGGATGACCATTTTTGGCGGAGTTGCAAAAAAAGAGATGGTGAAATGTGGTTTGGCGGCGGGTTCGGTGTCAATAGCTTTTACCCCGATAAGGTAACGAAAAATACGGCCATCCCGCCGGTTGTCCTGACCTCCTTTACCCAGGGGGGAAGCGATGTCAATATGGGCAAGGCGCCTGAACGGATGAAACAGGTGACCCTTGGGTGGAAAGAAAACTTTTTTGAATTCCGGTTTGCAGCCCTGAATTATACAAATTCCGAGAAAAACAGGTATGCCTATATGCTCCAGGGAAGGGATAAGGAGTGGTACTATAGCGATCACAATCCATCCGGCAGATATACGGGCCTTGGGGGCGGCACCTATACCCTCAGGCTTAAAGGGTCAAACAATGACGGTGTGTGGAATGAAGAGGGGGCTTCCCTGAAAATTACCATCGTACCGCCATTCTGGAAAACCGGCTGGTTCTATTCGGTGATGGTCTGTGGCATCCTTTTCGCCATCGGGTGTACCATGATGTACCTGAAAAAGCTTAAATTTGAAATCAGGGAGCGTAAATCCGCGGAAGCGGCACTGGGGCAAAGCGAAGAAAAGTATCGGATCCTTATCGAAAATGCCCCGGATCTTCGTTATCGAACAGATATGGAAGGAAATCTTATTTTTGTTTCCCAGTCTGTCCACAAGTTATCCGGTTACACCGTGGAGGAAGCCATTGGGATGCGGATGGCGGAAGAGCTCTACGTTGAACCCAAAGACCGGGATGTCTTTCTAACGGTACTTGAGGAAAAGGGATCTGTCGACAATTATGAGGCACCATTAAAGCGAAAGGATGGTTCAATCTGGTGGGCTTCCACAAATGCTCATTTTTTTAAAGATCATGATGGGAGAATCCTTGGTGTTGAAGGCGTCACAAGAGACGTCACAGAGGGCAAGTTGGCAGGGCAGGAGTTAAATCACCTGCGCAACTATCTGACCAATATCATCGACTCCATGCCGTCCGTACTGGTTGGGGTGGATACCGCGGGGAATGTGACCCAATGGAACAAGACTGCGGAAAAAGCCACGGGAGTTTCCGTCAGCACTGCCCAGGGAAAAAAATTAAGTCATGTGTTTCCACGGATGGCGTCCCAGATGGCAAAAATAACCGAAAGCATCCGTACCAGGGAAACCCGGCAGGAACAGAAGCGGCCCCGCCTGTCGGAGAACGGCCCCTGTTACGAGGATGTAACCATCTACCCGTTGGTTGCCAATGGTGTGGAAGGGGCAGTTATCCGCATTGACGATGTAACCGAGCAGGTGCGAATGGAAGAGATGATGGTGCAATCTGAAAAGATGCTCTCCGTTGGGGGACTTGCCGCGGGCATGGCCCATGAAATCAACAATCCCCTGGCCGGAATGATCCAGACCGCCAATGTCATGGCCAACCGCTTGACCAATATTGAAATCCCTGCCAATCAAAGTGCTGCCATGGAGGTCGGCACCGATATTGAGACGATCAAAGCATTTATGGAAAAAAGGGGGGTCTTGCGCATGGTAGAGACCATCAACGCGTCGGGCCGTCGAGTGGCTGAGATTGTGGACAACATGCTCAGCTTTGCCCGGAAGAGCGATGCCCGGGTTTCTTCCCATGACCTTGCAGACCTCCTCGACAAAACCCTTAACCTGGCGGCCACCGATTATGATCTTAAAAAGCATTACGATTTCAGGCAGATCGAGATCAGAGAGGAGTATGAAGCGGGTCTGCCCATGGTGCCATGTGAGGGCGCTAAAATTCAGCAGGTACTGCTGAATATACTCAGTAACGGGGCCCAGGCCATGCAGGAAAACATGGAAAAGAAGAATGGGAGTAATCCTATATTTATATTGCGGCTCTCCCGGGAAACCGCCACAAACATGATGCGCCTGGAAATTGAGGATAACGGCCCCGGCATGGACGAAGCCACGCAAAAACGGGTTTTTGAACCATTCTTTACCACCAAACCGGTGGGCATCGGCACAGGCCTTGGCCTTTCCGTGTCCTATTTTATCATTACTGAAAACCATGGCGGCACCATGGATGTGATCTCCGAACCGGGTAAGGGAGCGACGTTTATTATTCGGTTGCCGCTTGACCGGCAGTGGACGTGAATCCTTCCAACAGAATTAACATGGTACTTTACTCCCCTGATGTCATCACTCTGATTGCTTTCTATCCTGTACGTTTACTGCTTTAACTTCCGTTCCATTCCCACCAAATTCAAAAGTGTGAAATAGACTGGAAAAAAATATTACTTATGTTATGGTGAGTCGGTTTGAAAAACTTTTAGAAACAAGGACTGTTATGGCTACAACTTCACACAACGTTCCTCTTGCCTACCTAACTATTTCTGCGCAGTTGAATCAAAGGACCGTTAAGCAAAGTTGTCACATGAATTGTTTTGGGATGGAAAAGGGGAGGACATAACACGGGAACTGGATTTAAACCCTTTTGATTGCAGCGTTGTTGGGGGGCTGTACAGCACAGACCTCCAAGATCCGTTGTTATCAGAAAAAAAAATATAGTTAACGCCTCCTGTCGGGGGCAACAAACAGGTATTAATAATAGCAGGATTATTCATCACAGGAGGATTTATGGAGTTTAAGGATTACGCCAATTTTCACCAGATGCTCTGCGAGACCGTTGACCAATACGCCCATGATTCGGCATACAGATGGTTTGATGCAAACACCAATGCAACTTCCGTTACCTGGCAGGAGTTTTATGACCAGGTCAAATCTGTATCCAAAAGCCTTATTGCCCTTGGCGTTGAAAAAGGGGATAAGATCAATATCTTGAGTTATACCTGCTATAAATGGGTCCTTACCGATGTTGCTGGCATGAGCATGGGAACGGGAACCGTTGGTATCTATCAGTCCAACCTGGCGCCCGACTGTGAATATATCATCAACCACTCTGATGCCGTGCTTGTCTTTGCCGAAAACCGGAAACAGCTTGAAAAGTTGCTGGAGATTCGAAAAAACATTCCAAATATCCGAAAGGTCATCCTGTTCAACGGCGAGGCTGACGGGGCTGACGAGAATGACTGGGTGATCTCATATGACGAATTCCTAGCCCTTGGCAAGGATATCGAGGATGCCGCCTTTGAAGAGCGGACCGGCCAGGTTACGGCCCAGGACACGGCAGGGCTTGTATACACCTCCGGCACCACAGGGGTGCCCAAAGGCGTCGTCCTGACCCATGACAACCTCACCAGTACCAGCCAGTCTGTTTTTCATTGCGGGGAATTCCATGACGGTGAAGATATGTTTATCTTTCTCCCCCTGGCCCATGTTTTTGCCAGAACCTGCTGCTATACCGCCATAAAAGTCGGAAACCGGACCACCTTTGCCCGGGGCATCGACACCCTGCTGGAAGATTTCGCCCTGGCCGCTCCCCACTGGTTTATCAGTGTGCCACGGGTGTTTGAAAAAATTCATACCAAGATCATCAGCGGTGCTGAGGCAAAAGGCGGGGCAGCGGAAAAAATATTCAACTGGGCCTGTGGTGTGGGCAAACAGGTCGGCGCATGCAAACTGGCCGGAGAGCCCGTTCCCTTCATCCTGGGGCTCAAAAACAAGGTGGCAACAAAGCTTGTCTTCTCAAAGATTCACCAGGCCCTGGGCGGAAATGTAAAATGGTGCATCAGCGGCGCTGCCCCTTTGAATCCCGAGATCGCACGGTTTTTCCACGGCGCCGGTATCTTGATCCTGGAAGGGCTGGGCATGACGGAAAATACCTCCTTTTCCCACATTAACCGCCTGGATAAGTATGATTTCGGCGTGGTGGGCCCTCCCGGAGAGGGGCTGTTCCATAAACTTGCTGACGACGGTGAAGTGCTCACCTCCGGCCGGAATGTGATGAAAGAGTACTATAAAAACCCCGAGGCAACCGCAGAGACCTTTACTGAGGACGGCTGGCTCAAGACCGGGGATATCGGCGAAATCGACGAAAATAATGTCCTGAAGATCACGGACCGGAAAAAGAATATCATCATCACCGCCGGCGGGAAAAATATCGCCCCCTCCCGGATTGAAGGGATCATGACCACCTCCAAATATATCAACCAGGTCTGTGTGGTGGGTGACAGAAGGAAATATCTCTCCGCCGTGGTCACCCTGGATGAGGAAAATCTCAAAGCCTATGCCGATGAAAAGAATATCGCCCATGAAACCGTTGCCGATCTTCTCAAGCACCCGAAGATAAAGCCCATGATCGATTCCGAGGTGAAAAAGACAAACCAGGATCTGGCTTCCTTTGAAAGCATTAAAAAAGTGACCATCGTGCCTGAGTTCACCATCGAAAACAGCATGATGACCCCGACGTTTAAGCTGAAAAAAAATGTCATCCTGAAGAACTATGAGGATGAAATCGAAAACATGTACTAATAATCGCAAAGGCCGGAATGGTCCGAACCGACCCGGCAGCCTTGTCCAGCCCTCTAACGGGATGGGCAGGGCTGTCCTGTTTTTCAATCGGGAATACGGGTAGGGGATGGATATATCATATCTGCGGGACCCTGGTTCATGTCTGGTAGGGTAACAACATTGCGGATACAATAGCAGAAAAGGAAATAAATCCTATGAAAACAGCGCTTGTGATCGGGGCCACCGGTCTCGTGGGGTCCTGCCTGGTCTCCCGGCTCCTGGAAGATGACAGGTTCGCCAGGGTCGTTATTTTTACCCGGCGCAGTTCCGGTCTTGCCCATGAAAAACTGGAAGAACATATTGTCGACTTTGACCAACCGGAGATCTTCCGGGACCTTGTAAAAGGAGACATTCTTTTTTCAGCCTTGGGCACCACCATTAAAACGGCGGGGAGTAAGGCGGTACAGTATCTTGTGGATTATACCTACCAGTATTGCTTTGCCCGGGCCGCATCCGAGAACCGGGTGCCAGGCTATGTGCTGGTCTCCTCTGCCCAGGCATCCCCCAAGGCCCGTTCCTTTTATTCCCGTATGAAGGGGGAACTTGAGAGGGATATCCGGCTTCTTGATTTCAAGCAACTTCATATTCTCCAGCCCAGCCTCCTTGCGGGGGACAGGTCCGAGAACCGTCCGGGGGAGCGTTTCGGGGGGGCGTTCCTGCACTGCCTGAACCGGCTTGGGTTGTTTAAGCGATATCGGCCCATCAAGGGAGATATTGTGGCCAAGGCCATGATCAATGTCTGCTTCACGGCTTCGGCATCTCCCCAGGTCCATGAACTGGATGAGCTGTTCAAGCTGGCGGGTTGCTAGGCCGGGGTATCATGTACCCATGAGATATTGCCCACGGCTGTGCCGCGCTTGGCCGTGAACCCTCCCCCTTTTACAACCAGATCCTTGATCAGTGTTACCGTATCTCCCGCAACGTTCGTTACGTACCTTACCCCGAAATTCGGGGGTCCTGCTTTTTTTCAAAAAGGGTGGATTTATATCATTTTGCAGGGTCCATATCAAGATTTTGACGGGCCATCCTGAAATTTTAATTCATGTTGTACAATATATTCTTGTTGTTGTATTTAATAGACCATGTGAGAAACCCACCCCGACAACCAAGGGGACACCAACGAAACACCAACGAAACAGGAGACAAATATGGATTTGAAAACCGTTGAAGAAAGCGCTGTGACCCTTTCCCAGGTGATGCTGCCCCAGGATGCCAACCCGGCCGGGCTGGTTCACGGCGGTGTGATCATGAAACTTATTGATAATGCAGCCGGCGTGGTTGCCTGCCGGCACACCCGCCGAATCTGTGTGACCGCCTCCATTGACCGGCTGGATTTTCACAATCCCGTTCAAATCGGTAACCTGGTAACCTTAAAGGCGGGCATCAACCATGTGGGAAAGACATCCATGGAGATCGGTGTCCGGGTGGAAACGGAAGATATCCTCTCTGGCAAGTTAAGCCATACGGCATCTGCCTATCTCACCTTTGTTGCCCTTGGAGACGATTTCAGGCCCGTGGATGTGCCAGGCCTTGATCAGAAAACTGCCTGCGAGGAAAGAAGGAACAGGGAAGCCCATAAGCGCAGGGAATCACGGCTGGCGGAAAAGAGAAGTGAGAAAATATGTCAGGAGAATATCGGGAGCTGCTCCGACTAAATGCATGGGATGCACCCGTTGATGACACAAATCTATTGGAGAATGAAAACCATATGAATCTGAGAATTATAATTGTTTTAAGTATTGTCTGTTTGATCTTTTCCGGGGGCAATCTTGCTGCAAAAACCAGTGACGCCAACAGTCCGGCGGGTGGGGAGACCGTATCTGAAACAACAGGGGTTGAAGCAGATAGGGATGGGGCGTCCATTAAAATGCTTCATTCCATCATTGAGCTGAAAAAAAACCTGAACGAGAGAATCTTCGAGAAAAAGTCCCAGCTTAAAAAAAGCACCTCAGAAACGGAAAAGGCCAATCTGACAGGTGAGCTGAAAAAGCTGGATAAAATGCTGGCCAGTGCCAATGTCGATTTTGAGCGGATCGCCACCGGCGTGGATGTGGGCTTGTTTGCAGAAAAAAAAGCAGAGCCGTTTAATTGGAAAAATGAGTTGATCTCCCTTGTTGAGCCCGGGATCAAGGAACTCAAACGGATGACGGTCAAGGCCAGGCAGAAAACAAAGCTCAAGGATGAGTTGTCTTTTTACCAGAAGCGGGAACCCGTTGCCCGGGAGGCCAATGACAATATCCGTGAACTGATCTTAAAAACAGATGATAAAAACCTGAAAAAAGATATCAAAAAGTTGCTGCCCGAGTGGACGGGCGTGGCAAACCAGATCCGGAACAAGCTTGAAATTACCGAAATGCAGCTGGCGGAGATGGAGGCAAAGGAACAGTCATTGATTGACTCCACCCAGGACTCCATTAAAAACTTTTTCAAGACCCGGGGATTCTTTCTTTTTATTGCCCTGGGCGCCTGTGTGGGACTGGTGCTGTTTTTAAGGTTCTTGTACCTGGTGACGATGAAGCTGCTTCCGGGATATACGGCCAAATACAGGCCGTTTCATATCCGGGCCATTGACCTGGTATTCCGGGTGATGACCCTGGTTCTGACCCTGTTTGTCCTGATCCTGGTGTTTTACGTTTTCGAGGACTGGGTGCTGCTCTCCCTGACCATTATTTTCCTTATGGGCGTGGGATGGGCGGCCAAGAATACCCTGCCGATCTTCTGGCACCAGAGCCGTCTCATGCTCAACATCGGCGCTGTCAGGGAGGGGGAGCGGATCGTCTATCACGGGGTTCCCTGGCTGGTGAAAAATATCAATGTGTTCACCCGGCTTGAAAACCCGTACCTTGGGGTGACCCTGAGGGTGCCCATTGAAGAAATCATGGATCAGGTATCCCGGACCTTTCATCCTAAAGAACCCTGGTTTCCCTGCAAGAGAAATGACTGGGTGATCTTGGCAGACGGCACCCGGGGGTGCGTGACCAGCCTTTCCCATGAAATGGTGGAACTGGTGATGCGCGGCGGTGCAAAAAAAGTCTACCAGACCGCTGATTTCCTTGGCCAGACCCCGTTGAATCTTTCCGTGAATTTCAGGCTGAAAATCCCCTTTGGCATCTCCTATGATCTCCAGGCTGTATCGACCAATACGGTTCTTGCCACCCTGGATAACTATATCCGGATTCAGCTTGCGGAAGAGGGGTATGAAGAATCCCTGTTGAATCTCAGGGTTGAATTTGCCGAGGCAGGCGGATCTTCCCTTGATCTTGTGGTGATTGCCGATTTTAATGGAGAGCTGGCCCCCTTGTATAACCGGTTGTCCAGGGCCTTCCAGAGGTGGTGTGTGGATGCCTGCACTGAAAACAACTGGGATATTCCATTTCCCCAGCTCACGGTGCACAAAGCCTCCTGATCTGTTTTGGATGTCTCCATATTGTCCTGTTGACATTCCATGTCGGATGCTAACGATAAAGGAAAATGCCCAAGGGGTGTAAACCTAGGGAGACACGAATGGATGAAAAAGATGGATGCGGACAGGATGGGCAGTCCACCCCGGGGGTCAATATCATGGCCTCCATGGAGGGCAGGGGCCCGTCCTGTTTAAACGTGGACAAGGATGCCCTGGCTGGGCATGAAAAGCCGGGGTTTAAGCTGTGTTCATATGTTGACAGCTTCAGCGAAACCCATGCAGGGCGGATTCCCATCGTCAAATCCGGGCTTGGAAAGGAGGACCTTTTTTCAACCGTTTATGTCCGGTGGGGCATCCGTCGCCATGATTATAAGGTGGTGCCGGGGCTTTATGGCATTGGCCATCCGGACAGGGCGTCTGAGGTACTGGTCACGGCAAATTTCAAACTGACCTTTGATCATTTGCGGAGGGCACTTCCCCACATCAGTGCATGGATTCTGGTGCTTGATACAAAAGGGATCAATGTCTGGTGTGCGGCGGGAAAGGGGACCTTTTCAACCCGGGAACTTGTGAAACGAATTGAGGCCTGTTCCCTTGAAAAAATCGTGGACCATAAACGGGTCATTGTTCCCCAGCTTGGCGCGACAGGCGTCTCTGCTGCGGATGTGAAAAAACAGTCCGGATTCAGGGTCGTATATGGCCCGATCCGGGCCAAAGATATCCCGGCCTTTTTAAAGAACAACAGAACGGCTGACAAACCCATGCGACAGGTCACCTTTACGCTTTATGAACGGTTTGTCCTGACCCCGGTGGAGCTTAAAAATGCGCTTAAGCCGGCTTTTATCGCAGCCCTTGTCCTGTTTGTTGTTTCAGGCGTGGGGCCGGGTGGGTTTTCTTTCTCCGGGGCCTGGGAAAGAGGCCTGCTAGCTGTTCTGGCCCTTGTCACAGGCATATTTTCAGGTGGGTTTGTCACGCCGGTGCTGTTGCCCTATATTCCATTCAGGGAGTTTGCCGCCAAAGGGATCATTGCCGGAAGTGTCTTTGCCATACTCCTGATGGTTGCCATTTCATCGGCCATTAACGGGATGGCAGGTTTTGGGGCCCTTTTTCTGTTCAGCATGGCCATCAGTTCTTTTCTTGCCATGAATTTTACGGGAACGACCCCATTTACGTCCCCATCCGGAGTTGAAAAAGAGATGAAGCGATTTATTCCTGTGCAGGTGGTCGCCTTGGCTGTGTCATCCGGTCTTTGGATCTATTCTGCATTTTAACGAGACGCCGAAGGGGAGGGGGCATGAAAAACTTACGATATTTGGATAACGTATCAACCCTGGTTCTTGACGACGAAAAATGTGTCGGCTGCAGCCTATGCACTGAAGTTTGTCCCCACGCTGTTTTTGAAATGGCGCAGAACCGGGCTTTGATAGTTGATTTGAATGCATGCATGGAGTGCGGGGCCTGTGTGACCAACTGTCCTTCCGGGGCAATATCTGTCAGCCCGGGGGTGGGCTGAGCCCTCTATATTATCCAGGTCTGGATAAAAGGAAAAGAAAACGCATCCTGTGGTGATGGCTGCTGCTGACCCGGGCGGTGGCGAAATGTCTGAATCCTTGAACCGCTTTCAGGATGGAATGTAAGGCGCAAAACCTGTTGTTTTTCATGACTAATTGGCCTATACTGAACTCACTTTTGAACATGAAAAATTATCTTCAAGAGGAGTTTATGAAAGTTCCCATACAATACCTCCTGACAGGTCCTTTAGTTTCTTAGCGATAATCTTCGTGTTGTTCTGGCTTGTCCAGGTTAAGGCTTGAAAGGGGGCTTGGCTCAACAGGCATTCGCTTGTGAAGCGAATAAACCGGCAATAAAGGAATAAAAGGAGATGGGACATGATTGCAAAAGAGATAGACCTTTTTAAGGGAATAGATTTTGCCGTGATGGAGCAGATAACAGAGATCTGTATTGGAGAGTCTTTTAAACCGGGAACCACCTTGTTCAAAAGGGGGGAGGATGCAAGGGCGCTCTATATTCTTGAAGAGGGGACCCTCAAACTGGAGGTTGAGGATGGAAGTTCTCTGACCTTTAGTTTGACAGAGCCCGGAACATTATTCGGCTGGTCCAGTCTGGCAGAGGCAGGCAAATACACGGCTTCCGGACTCAGCGTTACGGATTTAAAGGTGGTTAAGATCGAAAAGAGACAACTGGAGAAAATTTTCAAGCAGCATCCGGACATCGGGCTAAAAATTATGCGGCGGATGGTGGATGTGTTTTCAAGCAGGCTTTCAAATGCATACCAGGCCTATTTGGACCTTCTTTCTTTCCAGGATTCACAACCGATTCCTTCCTATGGTTGAACCCTCCGGATCTTATCCGGAGGGCAGCAAGAAAAAGTAAATTACCCATTTGAGGTCCGGGTGATGGATTCCAGTTGGGTCACCAGATCGGCGAACAGTGCCAGCGCATCGTCGATGGGGTCGGTCCGGCCCATGTCCACACCGGCCAGGGCCAGGGATTCCAGGGGGTACTTGGATCCTCCGGACTTGAGGAAGTTCAGGTAGTCCTCCCGCTCGGTGTCCCCTCCGTTCAGTACCCGGCGGGACAGGGCGATGGCCGCAGAAAGGCCTGTGGCGTATTTGTATACGTAGAATGCCCTGTAAAAGTGGGGAATTCGCAGTCCTTCCAGGTCGCTGACCTCTTCCAGCACCATTTCCGGTCCAAAATATTCGGCCAGGAGTCTCCGGTAGATTGCTCGGAAGTCGTCCAGGGACAGGGATTCGCCGGCTTCTGCCCGGCGGTGGGTCTCCGTTTCGAATTCGGCGAACATGGTCTGGCGCATGACCGTTGCCAGGATGTCGTCGATCTGCTTGCCGATCAGATAGGTCTGAAGGGTCTTATCCGTGTTTTCCTTCATCATGTGATGAAACAGCAGCTGCTCGTTAAAGGTCGATGCCACTTCGGCTTCAAAGATCGTGTAGTCGTAGTGGGAAAATGGGTTGTTCCTGATGCTGTAGTCGGAGTGCATGGAATGGCCGCCCTCGTGGGCCAGGGTGAACACATCCCTTAGCACATCCTCTTTATAGTTCATCAGGATGTATGGCTCAGCGTTATAGGAGCCTGCGGAAAAGGCACCGGATCGTTTCCCCTTGTTTTCATACCGGTCCACCCAGGTGCCAAGAAGTCCTTTTTTAAGGGTGTTTCCATATTCTTCTCCCAGGGGTTTCAGGGCTTTGATGATCACATGGACGGCTTCTTCATAGGTGTGGCTGATTTTCACGTCCGGAACCAGGGGCGCATATACATCGTAGTGGCGCAGCTCCGAAAGGCCCATGATTTTTTTTCGCAAGGCATAGTATCCATGGAGGGACGGTAGATGGTGCCGGACCCGTGTCACCAGATTGTCATAGACGTTTTCAGGAACCTTGTCCGGAAAAAGCGCCTTGGCCCGGGCCGATGGATAGTTTTTAATCTTTGCTAGGTAGACGTCCCGGCGAATGCTTCCTTCATAGAGGGATGCCAGGGTGTTTTTGTGTCCGTCAAAGACACCGTAAAACTGCCCGTAGGCTTTTTTGCGCAGTTCCCGGTCCGGAGAGAGGAGAAACTGGCTGAAGCTCGATTGGCTAAGGGGTTTGGGCCCATCCGGGGTGTCGACGGTGCCGAAATCCATATCCACATCGGTCAGGGCTGAAAAGGTTTTTGATACTGCCGCAGCCGACTCAGCCTGGAGTGCCAGGAGCCTTTCTTCGGCCTGGGTGAGGATATGGGGCTTGAACCGCAGCAGTTTTTCAAGATAGATCCCATGGGTGGCAAGCAAAGGATCGGCCAGAAATGCAGCCATGGTCTTTTCATCGATGGTCTGGATCTCGGGTGTCTGGTAACTGGCCTCTCCCTGGGCCTTTGTGGCCAGGTTCAGGTAGCGGCTGCTTCGCTTCTGATTTTCTGAATCGCCTGCATCTTCGCTCAGCCGCAGCATGGCGTAGTAGTGGAGACGTTCATCCAGTTGGTTTAGGCGGTCCATAAAATCCAGGCAGGCTTTCAGGTCCTGGGCGGATCGCCCCAGGGTTCCCTGGAACTGACTGATCCGGGGAATCCGGGTCTTGTATTCTGTAAAAGCCTGTTCCCAAGCATCTGCATCGGCAAAGAGCTGATCCAGGTTCCATTGATCTGATTTTGGGATCTGCTCCCGGGTTTTTACGGTCTCTGACATTTTATCCTCCTGACACTTCGGGATGAAGTGTTCTGAAATGATTGATCTCTATATCCATGGTGTCGATCTCTTGGTAATGAATGGGGCCGGTTGCCTTGCCAAGGCATACCATGATCCCAGCTCTTTATGCCAAGGAATTCTAACCCCCTTTGTTATTAGGGAATAATAAAATATTTAGTGCTTGACTTCTTGCTTGTCGGCATATATCTTATTTGAAAATGTGCTGATATGTGGCGGCACATAGGTTTCATTTCGCAGGTGTAAATTCCCCGAAGTGGTATTACCCCTCAAAGTTAGAAACTGGTATTATTTTTTATTACAGGAGATTTCCAACATGGCTAATGGTATCGTAAAATGGTTTAACGACTCAAAAGGTTTTGGATTTATTGAACAAGAAGGCGGAAACGATGTATTCGTACATCACACCGGCATCAATGCAACTGGTTTTAAATCCCTCAATGAAGGGGACCGTGTTTCATTTGATGTTGAAGAGGGACAGAAAGGTCCTGCTGCAACAAATGTTACAGTAGTCTAGTTAGCCGTTTTATTTAGCTTTGGAAGTCATCTTGATGACTGTGAAGTTATAGCCCTTGGACGAAATATCGTTCAGGGGCTTTTTTATTTTTGCGAAGCCCCTTTTTGTCCAGGTTGAGAGGGAGTGATGCAATGCTGTGCGCCGCCGTTGATCCGATTAAATAATTCCCTCAATGATATCCTGATTTTCTTTGGGACTGGAAACAAAAAAGCCATTAAGATGTTTTTCATCTTAATGGCTTTTGTATGATGGTGCCGAAGGGGAGATTTGAACTCCCACGGGTCGCCCCACACGCCCCTCAAGCGTGCGTGTCTACCAATTCCACCACTTCGGCATTTTATCTTGTTCATCGACCACCGGTTTGTTCTTGAAGAACCAGTGCATTCGATTCGAGGGTTTATAGCCTTAAAGGTGTTTCCTGTCAATAGAAAAATGAAATTTTCAGGAATGAATTTTGTATTGGGGGTTGACACAAGAAGTGGATCCCGATACTCCATTTAGATAGTCATTGATATCGCTGATGATTGTTTCCAGGCTTTGCTAGGGAATCGGGTAACCGATTTTTGATCCCTACCGGGTCCAAGTTCCATTATTAATGCCCCTTTCCCCTTGCCCCTGGGGTGCACCGTTGTGTTTTACCGATTGGGTCTGTTGCTGAAAACGCAACAGGCGAATTGTAAGGAATCAACCAGAGAGATCAGACCAAAAAAGGAGTGTACATGAAACAAATCATTTTTCTTTCATTTGCAGTTGTTGCTCTGTTGTGTATTTTTTCGGGTCAGGTGGTGGCTGGAGAATGTCCATTTTCCCTTAGTCTTGCCGGCCAGGTCGTTCCCTTTACCTCCGGTAGCGCAGGCAGTGGCGACGATGTTCCGGACTATAACGATGCCTTTGAAACAGGGTTTTCAATTGCCATGGAAGGCGCCTATGCATTAAACCCCAGATTCAGCATCCTGGGAGGCATCGGTTATGAGAAGCATTCCGGTGAAATCGTTGAAGGTATTTCATTTGACAGCCTTGACGTTATCCCTGTCTATCTTGGCTGCAAGTATTTTATTGCCCCCGTGAAAAAGGGGTGGAATCCATACCTGAGGGCAGATGTTGGTTTTGCAAAGTTCGATTCTGTAGATATATCATACCTTGGTTCATCCACCGAGTACTGGGACAGTTCCTGGGAGTTTTTGGCTGACGCCGGTGTGGGTATTGAATACACCTTCGGCTCCCTGGGAGTTTTTGCCGAAATACGGGTCCGTTACCTGGGTTCTCCCTCATCTTCCCTGGCCACCTATGCCGATGCCGATTCCTCCTGGAGCACTCCTGTGGTCCTTGGCGTGTCACTTGGTTTCTAACCCTTTATAAAGGAGAGTACCATGATTCATGCTATAAAAAGGCTGCGCACCTCCCTGTTTATTCTTGCAATTTCCTTGGCCGGTCTGTTGTTGGTTGTGGATTCGGCATCCGCATTTAATTGGGCGGCCGGAATTAAAAATATTTTTAACCCCATCACGACCACCCGGGATGATAAAGGGGTCTGGTATGTCAACGGCGATGATTCCGCTTCCATGTACGATGTCTTTGAGGCCGTCGGCTATGCCGTTGCAACGGACAGGCTATGGCAGGCTGAGAAATACAGGCGCATGGGACGGGGAACCCTGTCTGAAATATTTGGTCCGAATTTGGTCGACAGTGACATCAAGGTTCGTACCACCGGGTATTCTTTAACGGAGTACCAGGATGGATTCGCAGCCCTGGATCAGGAATCCAGAGATACCATTAACGGTTATGTGGCAGGCTTTAATCGTAGAATAGCCGAGGTTAAAAAAGACCGCACCTTGATGCCCTTTGAGTTCAAAGCCATGGGCGCAAAACTGGGCATTGATTATTACCCGGCGGACTGGAGTTATGTGGATGTATTGGCCTGGGCCACAAACATGCTGAGATTCTTTGACGGTGAGGCAACTGGCCGGGGGCAGATAGACAATTCTGCGCTTTATCAGACATTAGCGGCACAATTTCCAGCTGATTTTCAAATGATGTTCCAGGATCTCAGATGGAATGAAGATCCGGATGCGGTGACCTATATTGAGGATGAAACCGTGGCGGCGTCATCGCTAAATGGGAAAAAAGACCGGATGGCGTCCCATAACGAGGTGCCGCGCTTCCCCTCATCCATGGACACGATCCTTGGGAATAAGCTCTATGACTATAGCGCCATCTCAAGCAAGATGAGACAGAAGCAAGCGGATATCATTGCAAGTCTTAAAGAAATAAACGCCTATGTGAAAATGGGAAGCTATGCCTGGGTGGTGTCGGGCGATAAAACAGCATCTGGAAATCCAATACTCTACTCCGGTCCCCAGATGGACCATGCCTTTGATTTTTCCGTTCCTTCCATTGTGACCGAAGGGTCGCTCAAGGCCGGCGGATTGAACATATCCGGCATGACCATTCCCGGAATGCCGGCCATCGTCATTGGACGCACCCCCCACCACGCCTGGTCCATGCAGGTCGGCCATGCCCACACCCTGGACTATTTTCTGGATGATGCGTCCACCATGTTTCTCCACAGAACCGAGGTGATCAAGGTGGCCGGCCAGGACGATGTGACCCTGCCCGTATACAGGACACCCAACGGACCCGTGATTAACAGCAATCCGGTGATCTCATGGAAATATTCCCACTGGGGTAAAGAGTTTCAGATTATCCGGGCCTACCTTGACCTTGCAAGGGCGACAAGCATGGATCAATTTGGAGACGCAATCTCCAAGGTGACCCTGTCCCAGCACTATTGCTATGCAGACCGGGACGGTAATATCGCCTATTGGATGTCAGGGTATGACCCGGTTCGCTCCCCAGGGGCTGACACACGGTTTCCCCAGGCGGAAAAATGGCCTGAGCCCTTGACTTATAAGCCGATCTCCACGGGCCGTAACGCGAAAAGGGGGTTCTACAGCGGTTGGAACAGCAGATCCAGCCAGGCCTATGGCAACTCGGCCAATAATCCATCCTACTATTTCGGGCCGTTTCACAGGGCCCATGTGCTTGAAGATTATCTCAGCACCCATGACAACCTCACCTTTGAGGAGGTGCGGGACCTGGCGCTTTACATCTCCACAACAGATTCAATCCGAACGGAATTCCTCTCGTCTGACAGCGACACCTATGGCGACGGGGGAAACCCCTGGCTCTTTGTTAAAAACGACTTTACTGCTGCGGTCCAGGCGTCTCCTACCCCTGACCGCACCGCGGCCCTGGCGATCCTGGACAATTGGGACGGCCATTTTGTTGAGGGCGGCAAGGACCTGTGGGCCAATGGAACTGACCGCTCCGATGCATGGATCTTGATGAACCAGTGGATTTCCAGCGTGTTGAAGATGACCTTTGAGGATGAGCTGGGTTCAGGCGAGAGTAACATTGTTCTGTTCAATGTGCTTCTCCACGGACTTCCCGGCTATACCACCCGCATCACAAACCTTTACAACTGGTTTGAAAACAAAGCCGATGGAACAGCCCCCCAGACCGCCGGCGATATTATTGTTGCCGCCCTGGATAAAGCCCTGGCCGACCTGGGTGCCAGACCCTGGGGGGAATCAAAACGGGGGAAAATCACTTATACCCACGAAATGCTCGGCGCCCTTCACTCGATTCCGACCTCCTCCAGATCAACCTATGCCCACTGCGTTGAAATGGGGGCTTCGGGTCCGGTTCGCATTGAGAGCATGCTTCCCCTTGGCGAATCCGGTACAATCCTCATGGATGCGACCGGAGCGCCGGTGTTTGATCCTAATTTTTTCAGCATGTCACCGGTTTACGATGGATTTCAACACAGGACATTTCCCTTGACCGATTAAAAAAACAGAGTAAAAAAACACCCCCAAAGGACAAATAAGCCCTTTGGGGGTGTTTTTGAATGTATCGGTTTCGGTTTTCCCGGCAAATGGCTACCCCCATCAAATCCATCCCTCCTTTTTTAAAACCGTCCCCTGCATCCGGTCATGGAGGCATGCTTGCGGGTAAAGGGATACTGGGTGCAGATCTCGGGTTTGACATCCTGGATAAGGCAGGTGCAGCGGTTTTCTCCGGGGATCTCTTTGAGCCAGGGGCATACCGGTGACAGGCGGGTGCCGCCGGGTTCCACCCAGATCCTGTACCCGGTGGGATTGCCGTTGGCGCCAAGGACCCTTACCCGTTCCAGGATGTGGGTCAGGCCAAGGCGCTGCCATCTGTGGTAATCCTGTTCTGTGCAGCCGTTTTGAACGGCCAGGTTCCGGCAGCAATCGCCGCACTGGCGGCAGTGAAAGTTCCCCATGTCGGATTCGATCCAGATCCCCTGGGGGGAGTCCCGGAGATCGGGGCCGGGACAGGCCCGTACCTGGAAGGTCAGGGTGCAGATTTCGGCCAGGATCGCCAAGGGGTAGGCGGTGGTTTGCAGGGTCCGGCACAACTGGTTCCCCAGTTCCTGGTCGCGGAGCTGTTTTAGTTTGTTTTTCCGGCCCTGCTTGATCCAGACGCCGGCATGTTTTCCGTGATCCAGAACAACGGCGCTGTTGCCCAGGATAAGGGGGGAAAGTTCCCGGAAAAGCCGGGGCTGGGGGCCGTACTGCTGGAAGTCGATCTCCACGGCTGTTTTGGCCTCCTGTTCGGTCAGGAAAATTTTTTCGGAATCATTCACCATGGATACCCCTCTCTAATGGTTCTTAAAAACGGGAATTATAGCGCCTCGCCCATGAATAGCCCCCCTGTCTTATTGTAATGGATAAAACAGGTATCAATTCGGGTGCGAACGTCTAGGACTGGCCTGCGATGGGAAAGAGATTTACATAAAAAACGGTTTTTATCAACTGCGAAAAAAAAATGGGCGACTTCCCGGGCGACGGGGGGCTTAAGGGGTGATCGCGCTGGACGATTGTTCGCGACATGGATTGCGAAAACCCTAGGCAGGGGATCAAGGGGGGACACGCCCGGGTCGGAGAACGGCGGGTCGCTTTACCCTTTGGGGCCGGAATTTTCCCTGTCAGGGGAGAAGAACGAGTGGCGGGCGATGTCCGTTATGGCGACCACTGCAGGGTGTTTCAGTATCCGTTCCACCGAGATGGCATAGAATCGCTCCTTGATGGTGTCGCACCTTCCAATGATCTCCACCTGGTATTGGGTTTTTACTTCGGACTCGATGATGGTCGGTGCCACGAACACCCCATCCCCGGCCTGTCCGAACACCTTCAAAAGCGCGTTGTCTTCAAATTCCGCAACCACCACCGGCTGGATGGAGAGGGCTTCAAACCACTGGTCCAGGGCGCATCTGAGCGTGGTCATGGCCATGGGCATGAGCATGGGGGCGTTGTCCAGGGAGGCGGGAAAGTTTTTTGTAAGATGCTTTGCAAGCTCCTCCACGGCAAAGAAGGTGATCCCGCATTCCCCCAGGAAATGGTTGTAGGCCTTGATGCTGAGCCCGGACCGAATGGGGGCGTCGGCCAGGACCAGGTCCAGGTGGTGCAGGGCAAGGTCTGCTAAAAGGGTCTCCTCCTTTCCCTCGTGGCAGGTCAGACGCACCTTTTTGTCCAGGGAAAGGGCGGGTTCCAGAAGTTTCCTGGCCATGAGCTTGGGGAGCAGGTCCACGATGCCTACCTTGAGGGAAAGGGGACCGATCACCGGGCGGTTGTGGATCTGGTCCATCAATTCCCGGCCCAGGGGAAAGATCTTATCGGCATATTTGAACACCAGCTGGCCCAGGTCCGTGGCTTCCAGGGAACGTCCCTGGCGGTTGAACAGTTTTCCCCCAAGGGACTCTTCAAGCTTGCCCAGCTGTGCGCTCACCGTTGACTGGGCAAGGCTCAGCTTGGTGCAGGCTGCGGTAATGCTGCCCTCCCGCATCACGGTCCAGAAATAGAAGAGATGGTGATAGTTGAGCCACTCCATGGTTCTATATTCGCTTTTTCCGAATGGTTTTCACTATATTATCTATTTGACCGAAGTGCCCCATAATATTATTATCCGCCTCCATTGTTCGTTAACGAGCAGGTTAACCTGGGGGACCCTACCATGAAAACGGATAGGGGGTCCATGGTTTTGATGGAAATGGCGTTTACGTGAGCAATGGGACGTTTGCCGGCCGGAGATGATGGTGCAACCGGGGGATACGGCCTAGAGAATATCATCACAGAAAAAAGGAATAGTGACAGGATCATGAATACATTTAAAAAAATATCGAACCTGGCAGGGCTTTTGTCTCTGCTCTTACTCCTGCCGGCAGTCGCAGTTGCCGGGGGAGGGGCCACCGCCGCTGTTGTAGACTTCACCTCCACCCTTTACGGGTATCTTGGCGTAATCATCTTTGTGGGGGCCTATTCCCTGGTTCCCCTGGAGAACAACATCCACCTGAGAAAGAGCAAGCCGGTTCTGTTTGCCGCAGGGGCGATCTGGGTCCTGGTTTCCCTTGCCTACGCCGGTGTCGGGGATATGCACACGGCCCATGACGCCATCAAACATAGTCTTTTGGAATATGCGGAACTCTTTTTGTTTTTGCTGGCTGCCATGACCTATATCAACGCCATGGAGGAGCGAAACGTGTTCCAGCGTCTCCGGTCCTTTCTGGTCTCCCGGGGCTTTTCCCTCAGGAAAATCTTCTGGATCACCGGCGTCCTGGCCTTTGTCATCTCTCCTGTGGCCGATAACCTCACCACCGCCCTTCTTATGGGTGCCGTGGCCATGGCCGTGGGCGGGAAAAACAAAGCCTTCATCGCCATTGCCTGCATCAACATCGTTGTTGCCGCCAATGCCGGGGGTGCGTTCTCTCCCTTTGGCGACATTACCACCCTCATGGTGTGGCAGAAGGGTAAGGTGGCCTTTTCCGAGTTCTTTGTCATCCTTATTCCCTCGGTGGTGAACTGGCTGATTCCGGCGGTGATTATGAGCTTTTTCGTGGACAAAGATGTGCCCGAGGCCCTGGCCGAGGAGGTCACCATGAAGTACGGCGCCCGGGTTATCATGGGGCTCTTCCTTGCCACCATCGTGACGGCGGTTAGTTTTCACAATTTTCTCAACCTGCCGCCTGCCGCCGGCATGATGTTCGGTCTCAGCTATCTGGGGCTCTACGCCTATCACATCAAGCGCCATGAGGACCGGTCTACCAAGTACGACGGCATCCTGGGGGTCAGGGACCGGGATTGCAACGGCAATGGCGGAGAGTTCTCCCCCTTTGATATCATGAAAAAGATATCCCGGGCGGAGTGGGATACGCTTTTGTTCTTTTACGGCGTCATCCTCTGCGTTGGCGGGCTTGCCCAGTTCGGTTACCTGGCATCCATCTCCAAATTCATGTACACCGATCTCGGCGCCACCTGGGCCAACGCCCTGGTGGGCGTGCTGTCGGCCATCGTGGACAACATCCCGGTGATGTATGCCGTTCTAACCATGGATCCGACCATGTCCCATGGTCAGTGGCTTCTTGTGACCCTCACCGCAGGGACCGGCGGCAGTATGCTGGCCATTGGGTCGGCGGCCGGTGTCGCTCTCATGGGAACCGCCCGGGGAACCTACACCTTTGGGGCCCACCTCAAGTGGACTCCGGTGATCGCCCTAGGGTACGTGGCAAGCATTCTCTGCCATCTCTGGCTTAACAGCGCGTTGATGTAAGCGTTCTTGACGATCCCCCGGGGAGACGATTTCGCCCCCGGGGGGACGACTTATCCCCGGGGGAAACCCGGGTGGGCTGTCCCGGGGATACCTACGATACATAGAGACCTCGGTGAGATGGCTTTTCCCTGGGGAGCTCCTAACCAAGGGCCATCGCCGCCCCTATATTCGGATAGTTATAGGAATTACAGGTATCGTGCTTGTTGAAAAGAATGGTAATGTTTTTCCCTTGACACGGCGATAGAATAACTATAAAAGTACCTGAAATTTAAGATGATCCGGTTTTAAGCGATCCGGTTAAATGTTTTTTAATCGATCCGATTAGATGATCCAGGCAGGTTATTTTGATAGTTTATAAGACAACAACGTTCAAGCTAAGCGCGCTTTTTTGTGGTATCACCGTTGTGCTTTCCGTTCTGGCAGGTGTTGCCTTTGGCAATCATCACAAGATGACGCTGATCAACCAGGCCCGGGAGAATGCAGCCACCCATGCCAGGAATCTTTCGGTCAACGCCGCAGCTCCCCTTCTGGTCAAGGATCAGATGCAGCTGAGTGTTCTCATCTCCACTGAACTCAACAATCCCCTGGTGCTCTCCGCAGCCATACTGGACCCATTGGGTAAGGCCGTGATCCATTCGGATATCAGCAATATCGGTGCACAGCTTCTGCCGGGGGGAAAGGGCAGGGGCACCCAGCATCTTTACCAGGATTATGAGCTGACCGAGGTGGATCCCATTGTGATCGATTCCAAGACCATCGGCTATAGCATGTTGACCTTTACCCTTTCTCCTGTGATCCATCGCATCAACAAGGTAAAGTTCGGCCTGGTGGCCGCCGTCCTGGTCTTCACCAGCCTTGGCTGTATGATAAACGTTCGTATAATAAGGCGTTTGCTGGGCCCCCTTGAGAATCTTGCCCGGGCAGCGGTTCGGGTGGGGCAGGGGGATCTCACCGTCAGGGTTGAAGAAGCGGGCGGAGAGGAGATTCAGCGTCTTGGTGGGGTGTTCAACCAGATGCTCCAGGGGCTTGAGCAGGCCAACCGGCAAATCCAAGAGGGCTATCTTCAGTCTGTAATGGCCTTTACCGGGGCTGTTGAGGCAAAGGATCCCTATACCCGGGGCCATTGTGATCGGGTGGCCTATTATGCCGAAAAGATTGCCCGGGAGATGGACATGGAGGAGGAGCGCGTCAACCTGTTGATGCTGGCAGGCCAACTCCATGATCTTGGCAAGATCGGGGTGGACGATGCGGTCCTCTGCAAGGCGGGGCGCCTCACCGATGAGGAATTTGCCCACATCGCCCGCCATCCCGTTATCGCCTGGCAGATCCTGGAGCCCGCGACCTTTCTCTCCGAGGTGCGGGAGATCATCGTCGCCCACCATGAGCGATTTGACGGCACAGGCTATCCCAATGGCCTCTCCGGGGATAAGCTGAGCATTGAGGCAAGGATCCTGGCCGTGGCCGACAGTTACGATGCCATGACCTCCAACCGCCCCTATCGGCGACATCTCAGCGAGGAACGCGCCCTTTCCATCCTTGAAGAGGAGAAGGGAATGCAGTTTGATCCGGAAATCGTGGATATTTTCCTGGCCGCCCAAAAAGGGTTTGAAGGGCGGGACGCCCTGGACAAACGGCTTCAGATCACCAGTCGGGGCAGGGTGTGGGTCTATGATGGGCGTCCGCCGTCCAAGGAGACCGCTCCCTGCATGGTTGAGGTCGCCTGATGGTGCGTTTTTTTTTGTTGTTCTTAATGCTGGTGACGGCGGGCGGATGTGCCTGGAATCCGAATCCGGATCCGGTTCCCCGGCAACCTAGGGACTGGAGGAGCATCCCCGAGATTGCCGAGTCCCTTTACCGGGAGAAACACTATCCCGAGGCGTTGACCACCCTACTTGGTGCCGACCCAAAACTCCTGGAAGACCAGGAGAACAGGCGGCTGCTCTGGCGCATCAACCATCGTCTGGTGACCGTGCAGTGGTATCTCCAAAAGGCGATCATCGCCCTGGTGAAAGGGGAGAAGGACGCGGCCCGCCTTGAAGTTGACAAGGCGCTGACGCTTTACCCGGATCACGAACCCTCCCTCAAGCTCCACCGTGCCCTTGATGCCATCACCATTGTAAAACCCCTCCCAAAGGAACTACCCCCAACGTCTTCTCCTCCGCCTGCGGCCTTCAGCCCGGCGGATTATTTTCTCGCCCTTGGCCGGTCCTATTTAAAAAAAGGGGACTTGGAACTTGCAAAGCGTGCCTGGCGAAAGGGGCTTGACATCGTTCCTTCCCATGGCGAAATTATAAAACAGCTGAAGGGGCTTCTTGTCAACCAGGGACTCCGGCTTTTTGGCCAGGGGGATTTTGGGGCTTCCATTGGGCGGTGGGAGGAGGCGCTTCGCCTTGCTCCGGACGATCCTGAGATAAAGGGGTATTTGGACAGGGCCAGGAAGGCCACCGAAAAATTACGCTCAATCGATCCTTGACCCTGGCGCTTCTTTTTACAGCGAAATGCCAGGGGAAGGATTCTTGATGCAGTGTGGGAGGCAGATGGGGGTCTGCCTCCCACACGATTGCGACTTACATGGTGTAGAGATCGCTTGATGCAAACACCGGATCTGTGGTGAGGTTTATCCCGAGTCTCCTGATCCCCTCTTCGTCCCCTGGGGTGGGCATGTGGGTCATGTGCATCTCACAGTCCCTGAACTCCTTGAGCCCCTCCATGGCAAGATGGACGGCGTGGTTGCTCGTGGCACTGATGGCCAAGGCGATGAGGGTCTCCTGGAGATCGAGGCTCATGCTCTTTTCGCCGAGGATGTCTGTTTTCATGCTGGTGACCGAATCGCAGATGGATTGGGGCATGAGTTGGATCTTGCTGGGAATGCCGGCCAGGTGCTTGAGTGCCCGGATGATAACGCTGGATGCCACATGCATGCGGGGCGAGTTGCTGCCGGTAATGATGGTGCCGTCCCTGAGCTGGATGGCTGC
The DNA here is from genome assembly GCA_016342325.1 of Desulfobacterium sp. Taxonomy (GTDB): domain Bacteria; phylum Desulfobacterota; class Desulfobacteria; order Desulfobacterales; family Desulfobacteraceae; genus Desulforapulum. The sequence continues at coordinate 11,524 of JAEINR010000052.1, read as the reverse complement.
ACCGAAAAACACGCCTTCGCTTCCCAGGCGGGGATCGGTCTTGGCTTCGTCGGCACACCGCCTGGCAGGTGCGACAACCGGACGGTCTTCGGAGCAGAGGTGGAACTCCTTCATTAAAAGTTCTGCCCGCTGCAGGGTATCTTTGTCGGCAAGTCCCAGGGTGTATTCGCATCTATACCTCAGGTAGCGACGGATCAGTTCCTGTTTTGAAGCCTTTTTGGCGCCTTCATCGTCTACAATGGCGAATCCCACCCGGTTGACCCCCATGTCCGTGGGGGAACGGTAGCAGGAGTCGTCCCCGGTGATCTTCTCGAGGATTCGTTTCAGGACCGGGAAAACATCCACATCCCGGTTGTAGTTGACCGATTGGGTGTCGTAGGCTTCCAGATGAAACGGGTCGATCATGTTCACATCGGCAAGGTCGGCCGTGGCCGCCTCATAGGCTGCATTGACAGGGTGTTTCAGGGGAAGGTTCCACACGGGAAAGGTCTCAAATTTGGCATATCCCGCCTGGATGCCGTGGCGGTGGTCGTGGTAGAGCTGGGAGAGGCAGGTGGCCATCTTCCCGCTGCCGGGTCCGGGACCCGTGACGATCACCAGGGGACTGTCGGTTTCGATGTAGTCGTTGACACCGTATCCCTCTTCGCTGACGATGAGATCCACATCAGTGGGATACCCCTTGGTGTAGTAGTGGGTGTAGACGTTGATGTCCCGCATCTTGAGTTTGTTTTTGAAGATCACGGCGGCCGGCTGGTTCTCGAACCGAGTGATGATGACCCCCTTTACCTTCACCTCCCAGCCCTTGAGGTCGTCAATGATTTTCAGGATGTCGGTTTCATAGGTGATGCCGAAATCGGCCCGGATTTTTTTGCGTTCAATATCGCCGGCATAAATGCAGATCAATACCTCTGCCTGGTCCTTTAGCTCCTGGAGCAACCGGATCTTGATGTTGGGATCATACCCGGGCAGCACCCTTGCCGCATGGTAGTCAAACAGGAGCTTGCCTCCGAATTCCAGGTAGAGCTTATCCCCGGATTGCTTGATGCGATTCCGGATTTCTGCCGCCTGTTCTTTCAGGTATTGTTCATTATCGAAGATTTGTTGTTCTGACATAGCGCTCCCCTGCTTGAAAAAAGGTGTCTTTACCGTAATTGAAATCATCTATATTATTGCCCCTTGGTGGGGCATCACAAGCCAAGAAATATATCATAATTCGGCCTCCATGACAAAAAAATGTTTTCATCCCTCCATGGGGTGATCCAGGCGTTGACTTCCCGGGGGTTGTTCGATATCATTACCGATAACCCAGCATCAATACCCAATCTTTTTTTCGTGATTGTCAGGAGGATAAAAATGGCTCCTTGTGCCAGACCCTTGAATCCTACAGATCAGGAGGAGGACGCTTTGGGTGGCAATCTTGAACAGGATATTTCCCGTCATATTCTTTCCACCCTGGGCGATGATCCTGCCCGCCCGAACAATTATTCCTGTTTTACCGGGCTTGCCTTCAGTGTGAGGGAACGGCTTATCGATCAGTGGATCAAGACCCAGCAGGCCTGTTCCGACAGCCTGTGCAAGCGGGTCTATTACCTTTCCCTGGAGTTCCTGCCCGGACGGTTTCTGAAAAATTACCTCATCAGCCTCGGCATGGAGGCCGAGGCCGACCAGACCCTTGCCGCCATGGGGTTTGACCTGGACAACATCGAGGAGGAGGAGTGGGATGCAGGCCTTGGAAACGGAGGGCTTGGGCGCCTTGCCTCCTGTTACATGGATTCCATGGCACGGCTGAGGCTGCCGGGGTACGGGTATGGCATCCGTTACGATTACGGTATCTTTCACCAGGTCCTTGAGAACGGGTACCAGCGGGAACAGAGCGATAACTGGATGCGCCGGGGCAATCCCTGGGATATCAAGCGCCGGGATATGCTTTACAAGGTGCGGTTTTTCGGTCGTTCCGAGAGCTACACCGATGTGGTGGGGGCCACCCGGTATCGGTGGGAAGGGGATGAGAGCGTCATGGCCATGGCCTGCGACATCCTGGTACCGGGATACAGGGACGGGTTTGTTACCAACATGCGGTTGTGGATCGCAAAATCCAGTCGTGAGTTTGACCTGGAGTTTTTCAACCGGGGCGATTACATCGGTGCCGTTGAAAACAAGGTGGTGAGCGAGACCATCTCAAAGGTGCTCTATCCGTCCGACGAACTGGAAAAGGGCAGGATGCTTCGCCTTCGCCAGCAATACTTTTTTGTCTCGGCAACCCTCCAGGATATCTTCCAGCGTTACAAGAAACAGAACCAGCTTTTTGACCGGTTTCCCGATTTTGTGGCCATCCAGCTCAACGATACCCACCCGGCCATTGCCGTGCCTGAACTCATGCGCCTTTTCATGGATGAAGAGTCCCTCACCTGGGACAAGGCGTGGGACATATGTGTCAGGACCTTTGCCTACACTAACCATACGGTGTTGCCTGAAGCCCTTGAGACCTGGCCCGTTGAAATGGTGGGGCGGCTTTTGCCCCGTCACCTTGAGATTATTTTTGAGATTAACCGTTGTTTCCTCGAACAGGTGCGGCTGCGGTTTCCGGATGAGCCGGCGCTTTTGGCTCGAATGTCCATTGTTGAGGAGGGCAACCCCAAGCGGCTTCGCATGGCCCATTTGGCCATCGTGGGCAGCCACTCGGTGAACGGGGTGGCAGAACTTCACTCTTCCATCATCAAGCAGGGCATGTTTAAGGATTTTAACCGGTTTTTTCCGGGAAGGCTCACCAATGTCACCAACGGCATCACCCCCCGCCGCTGGCTCTACCAGGCCAATCCCCTGCTCTCGGAGCTGATCACCTCGGTGATCGGGGACGACTGGATTTGCGATCTTTCCCAGCTCAGGCAGCTTATTCCTTTTGCCGGGGACCCGGCGTTTTGTGCCCAGTGGATGGGGGTGAAGCTGGACAATAAAAAGCGTCTGGCCCGGTACATCCTTCGTAAGACCGGGCTTGGGGTCAATCCTCGATCCCTGTTTGATGTCCATGTCAAAAGGATGCACGAGTACAAGCGCCAGCTCCTCAATATTCTCCATGTGGTCACGCTTTATAACCGTCTTAAAGCGGGCGAGGATGCCTACGGGGTGGACAGGACAGTTATCTTTGCGGGCAAGGCCGCACCTGCCTATGACCGGGCCAAGCTCATCATCAAACTGATCACCTCGGTGGGGGAGCATGTGAACCGGGATGCAGATCTTGAAGGACGGCTGAAAATCGTGTTTTTGCCAAATTACTGCATCTCCCAGGCAGAAAAGGTGATTCCGGCAGCTGATCTTTCCGAACAGATCTCCACGGCCGGTATGGAGGCCTCGGGAACCGGCAACATGAAGTTTGCCCTGAACGGCGCCCTGACCCTGGGAACCCTGGACGGAGCCAATGTCGAAATCATGGAGGAGGTGGGGCTGGAGAATATCTTTATCTTCGGGCTCAAGGCGGAGGAGGTGGCTGCAAGCCGGCAGGACGGGTATGATCCAAGGGCGATCTGTGAATCCGATCCTGTGCTGAGGCAGGTGCTGACCATGATCGACTCCGGCTATTTTTCCCCGGAGGAACCGGGTCTATTCACTCCCATTATCAACGATCTTCTCCACCATGGGGACTACTACAGGGTCCTTGCAGACTATCGGTCCTATGTGGATGCCCAGGGGGAGGTGGCCCGTGCCTATGCCCGTCCGGATCTCTGGGCGCGAAGCTCCATCATGAATACGGCGTGTATGGGAAAATTTTCAAGCGACCGGGCCGTCATGGAGTATGCGGAGAGAATCTGGGGAATCACCCCCCTGCCCGGGACAGGGACAGGGACAGGGACAGGGGCAGGTCAGCATGCCTGACACATTTGAACGCTTCCCTGCCAGGGGGACGTCACTTCAGCAAAGGGTGGTACGATCATGAACAATGATGCCGATTCAACGCCGCTGACACTTGCAAGACAGCCGATTTTTGATCGTTCCCAGCGCCTGTGGGGATATGAGCTGATCCCCGTGATCGGGGGGGCGGAACTTAACGGGGATGCGTCGGACCGGGCCTCTGTGGCCGCAGATCTGGCAGCCAGCACCTATATTGGTCTCCAGGAGGTGTTGGACCGGGGCAAGAAGGTTGTTGTTCGTTTTTCCGAGAAGAGCATCCTGGAGGATCTTCCCTATGCCCTTCCCCAGGGACGGGCTGTCCTCAGGATGTTTGGGGCTTCCGTACTGGATCCGGGATTTAAAGAAACCCTGGAACGCCTGAAGAAAGACGGTTACCTGCTCGTTGTCGAGGTGGGAGACAAGGCCGTTGACGATACCTTGCTTGCCATGGCGGATTATCTCCGGGTTTCCATCGGCGATCTCAATCGCGACGCGCTGGCCGCTCGGTTAAAGGAATTGGAAGCCTATGGTTGCGGGGTTCTCGCCGCAAGGGTGAACGATCAGCAGATGCTTGGCATCTGCCGGGGAGTGGGGTTTGAACTGTTCCAGGGGGCATTTTTCAAGCAGCCGGAAATCCTTCGCGTCAAAAAGATCTCATCCAGCGAAGGGGCACGGTTGCAGATTCTCCGCATGATCGAACAAGAGGATCCGGATTTTGAAGCGCTGGCCCAGGTGATTGGTTCGGATGTCTCCATCGGGTTTCGCCTGTTCTCGTTTATCAATTCCGCAGCCTTTGGATTTCGCCAGAAGATCAACTCCATCCGGGAAGCGATAACCATGCTGGGGTGGCAGAAGATCAAGCACTGGCTTCGCATTGTCGTGTTAACCGATGTCGCCCAGAATAAAAACGCCTCTGAGCTTGTGCAGTTGTCGGCCCAGCGGGGCAAATTCCTGGAGCAGGTCGCCATGGACCATGATTTCTGGGGTTTTAATCCGGAGAGTCTTCTGCTGCTGGGGATGTTTTCCCTGCTCGATGCGCTGCTTAATCAGTCCATGGCAGAGATCATGACCTATCTTCCCCTGGACGAGAAGCTCAAGTCCACCCTTTGCAGGGAGCCTGGCAGTGAGTATCTGTCCTTTCTCACCCTGGCGGAGCGGTTTGAGGAGGGGGACTGGGAGGGGGCCAACGCCATGGTACAGCAGTTGGGGCTGGATGGACAAAAGGTGAGGGCCGGGTTTGAGCAGGCGGTGGGGTGGGCCAATGGGATGGCTGCACTCACTTGACCTTTTTTAAAGATAAATGGAGCTGATTATGGCCCGCAAGGATAGGGGTAACATCTCAAAACCGTTGAAGATGAGCTTTATCATCCTGATCGTCATGTTTGTCTTCTTTGGCATCCTGTCTTTGTACGGTATTCACTCCCTGTCGCGGCTGACCCGAACGATCTACGACCATCCCCTGGTGGTGTCCAACATCTCGCTACAGGCCACTGTTTCAATCACGAAAATGCACCGCAGCATGAAGGATGCAGTTCTTGCTAAAAACCTTACCGAGCTTCAGTCCAGGATAGAGGCGGTCAACAGCGAGGAGCAGCAGGTCTATCTCTGTCTTGATGTGGTGGAAGAAAATATTCTGGGCAGGGAAGGGCGGCAACTTGAAAAGGAGGCAAGGGCGTTGGTCGATGCATGGAAACCGATCCGGGCCGAGGTTCTCCGCCTGATCCACAGCAAACAGACAAGCCGGGCCGCAGATATCACCGTTGGAGAGGGTGCGATCCATGTGGCCGATCTGGAAGCCAAGATGCTGGAGTTAACAAGGTACGCCCGGATCAAGGCAAGTCAATTCATGGAGAATACGGAAACGGTTCGCAACCGGGTCTCCATATCCTCGCTTTTCTGCCTCGTGCTTGGGGTGATCGCCTCGTTGGTGGTGATTTCCGTGACGCTCAGGAGAACCTATGAAACGGAACAAGAGCTCTGGGAATCAAGGCAGTTGTTGAGCAACGCCATTGACCTTGCCCCCATCGGCCTGATCCTGGTGGGGACTGACGGGCGATTTGTCCGGGTTAATCAGGCGTTTTGCGCCATGATCGGTTATTCGGAAGAGGAACTTCTACAGCTGAAATTCCAGGAAGTGACCCATCCCGATGACCATCCCATGGACGAAGCGATGGCCGAGGACCAGATGGGCGGCAATGGCACTCAGGGAGGGATCGAGAAGCGCTACGTGGCCAAGGACGGCTGCATTGTCCATGTGGTTCTGACCACAACGCTTTTAAGGGACGACCTGGGCACCCCCCTCTATTTTTTAGCCCAGATCCAGGATGTAACGGATCGAAAACAAGAGGAAAAACAGTTGCGTCAGGCCCAGAAAATGGAGGCCATCGGCACCCTGGCCGGGGGGATTGCCCATGATTTTAATAATATCCTTGGCATCATTCTAGGTAATTATGAATTGGCCGTAGAGGACCTGTCCCAGGGGCATCCCGCCCGTTTGAATCTAGAGGAGATTAAGAAGGCAAGTGTTCGGGCAAAGGAGGTGGTGGGACAGTTATTGAGCTTTTCCCGGGATGAAGAAGTGGAACAAAAGCCCGTGGCCCTCGACGCCGTTGTCAAGGATTCCTTGGTGTTGTTGAGGTCCTTTATTCCGGGCTCCATCGAGATTCAACAAACCCTGTTGACCGATTCCGGTATAATTATGGCCGATGCGTCCGAGATTCACCAGGTTCTGATCAATTTGTGCATGAATGCCGTACATGCGATGGAAGATGGGGGGGGCTTACTTACAATCGTCGTTTCGACGGTCAATCTTGTTGATGAGCCTGGGTTTCTGGGCCACGGACTTGGGCCGGGCAGCTATGTAAAGCTCCGTGTCAAGGATTCGGGTCACGGCATTGATTCCCACATACAAGGGAACGTGTTTGATCCTTATTTTACCACTCGATCCGTGGGGAAGGGCTCGGGCATGGGGCTCTCCGTGGTGCATGGTATTGTCATAAACCATGGGGGAGCCATCACCATAAAGGGCGATCCCCAGGGCGGTACCGTTGTCGATATTCTTTTTCCCCGGATGGCGGGTGGTGTGGCAACACATGGGACGGAACACGAATCTGCCCGGAGGGGTGAAACCGTGCTTGTGGTGGACGCTGAAGCGTCTTTGTTGATAATGGTGAAGCAGATGCTTGAAAGACTTGGATACGCTGTCAGGGCCGCTACCTCTTCCGGGGAGGCCCTGGAAGCGTTTAGCCGGGATCCGGACCTGTTTGATCTGGTGATTACCGACATAGCCCTGCCCGGCACGTCGGGGGGGCGGTTCTCAACCGAAATCAGCAGTATCGTGCCCGATATCCCCATCATTATCTGCACAGGGGACAGTTCAGGGATGGCGTCCGAAAGCGCCCGAGACCCGGGGGGGATGGCGTACTTTAGAAAACCATTTGACAAGCATCGGCTGGCCATTGCCGTCAGGAATGCCATCGATCGGAAGGACCCGTCCCTTGATGCCCGGCCTTCGCAATCTGTTTGATTGGAAGGCGGACATCAGATTTGAATGGGATTCCCCTTGTTTAACGAGGGGTCTGGGAGTATCGTGGCCGGCTGGTGGGCCGTTTTTTACGGAAGGTGTCCGGTTGGGTTGGAACCGTTCGTTCCTGGTCAAAGCCGTCCACTTTTTTTACGGGAATCTTATGGTTGAGCAGTCGCTGGATGTCCTTGAGCTGTTTCTGCTCCTCCTGGCATACCAGGGAGATGGCGATTCCCTGGGCACCGGCCCGGCCGGTTCGGCCGATCCTGTGGACATAATCTTCGGGCACGTTGGGCAGGTCAAAGTTGACCACATGGGGAAGCATGTCAATGTCAAGTCCCCGTGCTGCAATGTCCGTTGCCACAAGGGCCCGGATACTTCCGCTCTTGAAATCGGCAAGGGCCCGGGTTCGCGCTGTCTGGCTCTTGTTGCCGTGGATGGCAGCCGCTTTTATTCCGTCCTTGATCAGCTGTTTTGTCAGTCTGTTTGCCCCGTGCTTTGTGCGGGTGAACACCAGCAGCATCTCCCATTCTCCGTTTCTGACCAGGGTGGAGAGTAGTTCGCGCTTTCGCGTCCGGGCAACCGGATATACCGTCTGGTCCACTCCGTCGGCAGCCTTGTTTGAAGACGAAACCTCGATGATTTCAGGGTTGTTGAGCAGTTTGTCCGCAAGGCGTTTGATGTCGGGGGAATAGGTGGCGGAAAAGAGCATGTTCTGTCGACGATTTGGCAGCAACTTCAACACTTTCCGGATGTCGTGGATGAATCCCATGTCCAGCATGCGGTCAGCCTCATCCAGGACAAGGATCTCCACTTGGGAGAGGTCCAGGGTCCTGCGGCCCGCATGGTCCAGGAGTCGTCCCGGTGTTGCCACCAGGATGTCTACGCCCCGCCTGAGTTTATCGATCTGGGGATTGATGCCGACACCGCCGAAAATCACGGTTGAACGCAGGGACAGGGACCTGCCCAGGCTCTCGAAGCTCTCTTGGATCTGGGCTGCCAGTTCCCTGGTGGGTGTGAGTACCAGGCATCGTGGCTTGCATGCTTTGCCCTTGGTGTTGCCCAGCAGTTGAAGGATGGGCAGTGCAAAGGCGGCGGTTTTACCGGTGCCGGTCTGGGCGCCGGCAAGCACGTCTCGTTTCTGAAGGATGACCGGGATGGCTTCGGTCTGGACAGGGGTCGGTGTTGTATAGCCCTCTGCCGCAACGGCACTTAACAGTTCGGTCTTAAGACCAAAATTTTCAAATGACATATATCTATATATAATCCTGAATCCGCCCACCCACTATCATGGGCCAGTCTAGGCAAAGTAAATTTTATTGCATGAATGGGGGCTGGAATAACACAACCGCTATACAGCAGACACCGACCGGAAGGTGCGAAGTAATCAAAGGATGAAGAAGGTAACACATCTTTTAAAGAAATAACAGCGGAATTTTAATAAAGTCGAATGTTTTTTTGTGGCCTTGCATGGAAATCGGGGATTTTAGCCTGGAAGGAACGGTCTGTTCCCTATAAAAAGAGCGGTCTTTGACCCATGGGGGGAGCGGTTTTTGACCCACGGTAAGAGTGGTCTTTATCCTATAAAATGAGCGGTCTGTGCCCTATAATTAGGTGTAAAAAAAAGTGCTCCATTGGGTCTAAAAAAGTTTGCATTATTTATTTTAAAATTGTACATCTATAAAAGGCATCGTGGAGGATGCATCGGTTTCGTTCTAAAGGGGGAGATTCTTCTATTTGTCACTGTGGCAAAAACCTTAGGTATGGAACTATTAACACATATATTGCAAGGAGATTGTCTCAATGGCTGAAGGAATTGTTAAGTGGTTTAACGACACAAAAGGTTTTGGATTTATCGAGCAGGAAAATGGTCCGGATGTATTCGTCCACCATTCAGGAATTAATTCAAATGGTTTTCGATCTTTGAACGAAGGAGATCGTGTAACCTTTGATATTGAAGAGGGTCAAAAAGGTCCTGCTGCGGTTAATGTGACTGCGCAGTAGTCATCTTCGGCACTCCGCCTACTCCCTGGACGGAGTGCCTTTCTTTCGTTTTCTTTTTATCCTGATATCGCTTATTATTTTGTTTTTTCGCTCTTAATGGCTGTTTGGCTTTTTAAAGCCTGAAGCGATCCAGAAAATCGCCCAGCCGGCTGCAACCGGTGCGATTCCAACTGATATGAAGCCAATGAGGTTGTGGTGCCACGGCTTTAGCAGGAGGGCTGCTGTCATGGGAGTCATGACGGACAGGGTGATGGCGATGCGCATCCTGCCGGAAAGTGTGGTCCATTTCTTTGGTGGCTTTGTCCCTGTCTTTCCACGGGGAAGCATCCTTGGGACAAGGAAAATGGCAATGATGATGATCAGCAGTGTGAGTATTTCCTGTATTCCGGCCAACAAGCAGCTCCTTTTTTCTTAATACATTAAAATGGTCGCCCTTGATCCAGCCTTCAGGAGGAGTGGAGCGCTTTTACCCGGTTTCTGTCAATCTTGCCCTGGGCGTCTTTGGGAAGCGCTTGGACAAAGGTGACATGGCTGGGTTTTTTGTACCTGGCAATCCTGTTTCCTACAAATTCGATCAGATCCGGTTGTGTTAGCGGCGAATCCTCTCTTTTTACGCAGACGGCCTTTACGCCTTCCCCGAACTTTGGATCCGGGACGCCGATGACGCAACACGCCATGATGTCCGGATGTTCCTGTATCACGGCTTCGACCTCAGCCGGGTAAACGTTTTCGCCTCCGGGTTTGATCAGCTCTTTTTCGGGCTTTCTCCCTTCAAACCAGAGATATCCGTCCGGATCGATTCGTCCCAGGTCTCCTGTGTGGTGCCACCCGTTTCTGATGCTTGACCGGTCAAGGTTTCCCTTGTCCCAGAAGCCTTGGAAAACCAAAGGTCCTCTGACACCGATCTCTCCCATCGTATCGACAGGACACTCCATATCATTTTTATCGAGAATTGCAACCTTTGATATCGTTCCCTCCCTTCCGGCTGATCCCGGGCGTTCTGCGCTGTCCGAAAGGGTGGCAAAGCCCGATGTTTCACTCTGGCCGTAGAGGGCCCAGAAGCGGCTGTCGGTTTTTTGGGTAAAGGCGAGCATGGTTTCCGGGGCATCGATCCCAGTGACGATTCTGAGGGATGAAAGGTCCGTCGGGGTTGTCTCCAGGGTTTTCAACAGGGTGGTCAGGATGGGGGGGAAGCTTGCCATGAGGGTGATTCTCTCCCTTTCTGTCAGGGCAAGGGCCTGGGGGGCATCGAACTTTTCCATCACCACGTTCCCACCCCCCACCTGCATCACGGAAAAGGCAAGGTTGATGCCGGTGATGTGAAACAGGGGCAGCATGTTTAAATAAACGTCGTTTGGGTTGAGGGCCATGGCGATGGCTGTCTGGAGGTTGCTTGAGATGATGTTGTTGTGGGAAAGGGTCGCTCCCCTGGGGGTGCCGGCGATGGCTGCGGTGTAAATGAGGCAGAAGGGATCATCGTTTCCTGGGGTTGGGAAGGTTTTTACGGCTTCTTTTAAAAGTGCTTCAAATGGGATGGCCGTGTCGGGTCCTTCTGTGTCAAAACAGGCCTGCTTTCCGGAAAAATCACACCGGTTGGCCTGGGTCTTGTCCGTAACGAGAAGCTGGGGGGATGCGTCCTTGAGGATGTAGTTGATCTCGCTGTCTGACAGGCGCCAGTTGATGGGGACGACGATTGCGCCCAGGGCTGCTGCTCCGCCATACAGGGTCAGGTAATCGTTTCTGTTCATGGAGAGAATTGCGATCCTGTCGTTTTTTGCGATGCCGAGGTTGGACAGGCCATTGGCAAGGGCGTTGGTCCGGTCAAACAGGGCCTTGAAAGACAGGGTGCCGTGTCGATCCTTTGTTGCTGTTTTGTCAGGAAAGAGGCGTGCGTTTCTTTTAAAGATGTCATGGATGCCGAAGATATGGTGTGACATATTCATATTCCTTATGGTTAATAAAGGCTGATAGAATCGTGTCTGGTATCAAGGCATCTGTAACAAATGGGGGATTAAAATTCAAGGAGGGTTTTGTTTGGAGCGGGAAACGGGATTTGAACCCGCGACTTCGACCTTGGCAAGGTCGCACTCTACCACTGAGTTATTCCCGCTC
>JAEINR010000051.1 GCA_016342325.1 Desulfobacterium sp. | reverse complement strand
GTCGGTTGTTCTCCAATTTAGCAGGAAATGTCCAAAAAAACATGCTCAAAAATAAATTTTTTCCGAGGTCTGAATGTAGGATTTGATGCCTAAATTGTATGTACGGATGATGTCCTCTTCCTGTTTTGATGTGGTCAGCACCACCGTTGGCATTTTCGGGCAGTCTGGATTTCGTTCCATCTCCTCTAAAACCTGCCTTCCATCAATCTTGGGCATGTTCAAATCTAATAAAAACAGGTCCGGCACAGGTGAAGACAAGGGGTTTTCATACTTTCCTCTTCTCAACAGATAGTCAAGGGCCTCTTCACCATCGTTCACAATATAAAGTTTGTTGTCTATTTTTCCATCGCTGAACGCTTTCTTGGTAAGCTTCTGATCCCCGGGATCATCCTCGGCCAATAGTATCACCGCACATTTATTGTTCCCACCCATCATTTTTCAATTGCCTTTTTTGGTGAAAGAATGAATTTAAAATGGCTGCCCTTTTTTAGCTCCGATTCCACCCATATTTTGCCGTTATGCCGTTCCACGACCTTGCGGCAAATGGATAATCCAATGCCGGTGCCAGAGTATTCTCCCCGGCCGTGTAGCCTTTTAAACGGAGCAAAAATCTGTTCCTGATACTGCTCTTGAATTCCGATTCCATTGTCGCGAACACCCAATACCAGGCCAAGGTCTGTTTGCTGGGCAGTAATTTCGATGATGGGATTAACTTTACTGAATTTTATCCCATTGTTTATCAGGTTCTGGAAAAGCTGGGTGACCGTTGTTTTATCCCCCCATATTTCCGGTAGATCATCCCGAATGATTTTTGTGCCGGTTTCCGCTATGAGTAAATCTAAGGATCTTGTCGCTTCATCTATGCACGCATTTATGGAAATCATCTCATTTTTAAGTGCCTGTCGCCCAGAGCGGGACAGCGTCAGCAGATCATTGACAAGGGTTTGCATTCGCGAGGCTGCATCGGTGAGAAAATATAGGTTCTCCTGTGCATCTTCAGAAAGATCGTCACCCAGATCCATTTGCAGCAGACTGCTGAAGGCTGTTATCTTTCTTAACGGTTCCTGAAGGTCATGGCTTGCGAAATAGGTGAACTCATCCAGTTCTGTATTCTTTACCTTGAGTTGCTCATTCATTCTTTCTAATTTTTGAGCATGGGTTTTTAAGTCCTGGGTTGCCTGCATCACGTCTGTTTTTAGTTTTTTATTGAAGACGACAAGAATAAAAGCGGCAACCAGCGTGAATCCTAATGTGCCGGCCCCGGCACTGGCAAGCCACCATACCCACCCAGGGATTTTTTTGCTTTCGGATCTACCAAGATGCTTTTCGATAATTCTATGATAAACTGAATTTTGATCACTTTTCCATTTTGATAAATAAGCGTCAATGGTCGATACTAATTGTTGATTGCTAGCTTCGGCTACCGCGTATTTCAGGAAACTGGGATCAAAAACAATCTGTGTCGCCTTGAGTGGATGGGATTGCTGATAATTATAGCCGTGGATATTTGTAAAAACACCGGCGTCCACTCTTTTTTGGCTGATGGCTTCAGCCGTAGCCTCTTGGGAGTCAAAGGGGATAACCTCACACGGGATGCCGAGTTTGCCCAGTAACCCAATAAAGTTTTCACCATTTGCCCCGCCGTTGAGCACGCCGACCGTTTTGCCTTCCATATCGAAAATACCGGAAATTTTGGCATCCTTGTGAATATAGAGCTGTCCCCAAATATTGAATACGGATGCCTTGGGAAAATCGAGAAAGGCGTCCCTTCTGGGCAGGTGCATGACTGCCGTCATCAGGTCAATCCGGCCATTTCTTACTTTTTCCAGTCCCTCATTCCACGTGCCTTTTGCATAGGCGACCGTCCACCCCTCTTCCTGGGCGATGGCCTCGATGAGGTCGACAAACACCCCTTTGGGAGACCCCTTATCATCGATATATACCAAGGGCGCAAGTTGAAAAACACCCACCGTTACAACAGGTGCCTTATCTTCAGCCGGAACCGCAGTTGCGGTGAAAAGAAAAATGAATAGAATCAACAGATGTCGTTTTAAAGGGTGTCTTATCATAAACCTGTCTCTTAATTGCTCCAAAAGTCTTGAACCGATTCTTGACCGATTCAACTGGAGAATCGTACAATAAAAATCCATTTTGCGCAAAGAGTACTTATCTTCGTAGCCCTGATTCTCGCGTTATTTTGGCAAGGGAATTAGACAACTTTTTGGGTTCTGGCTTGTCCAGGTTAGGGATGGGGGGGACAACATCGGAGCAGGACGGCTCCGAACGCCAGGATCAGCGTCCAGAGTTTGAAACCCACGGTTTGTGGGGGGAAACAAAGGCAAGGCAGATCTGATACTTGTGTCGCTAATCTTCCAGGGTTTTCATAAAAGACCCGACCTCAGCAAACACATCCCTGGTAATTTCGCCCCTGACGATACCGTGGCGGTGGAAATCGATCTCCCTGTACGTCTTATCCGGAGAAGTTATGCGGTTAAAAATTTTCAGGCCGCTTCGACCGTCCACCTTTGGATCACGGTTCGCCTGGATGATCAGCGCAGGAACGGTCAGGTAGGGCAGGGTGCGGTACACCTTTTTCATCAGCGCCTTCACTTGTACGATGCCGTGCACGGGACACCGGGGATAGTTGATTTCCGGATTGTCCGCATGGTTTGGCACAAAGGCCTTCTGTCCGGTCTTTATGCCGAGATGGTTGAGCAAACCGTTCCATCCGTGTGCAAGCTCGGCAAACCCTGCGGAAAAACTTTTAAACTTCAGCGGCGCACTGATTGAGATCACCGCCTTATAGGTTTTGGGTCTTTGGATCGCCTGGTATAATGCCAGTCCGCCGCCTGTGGAAAATCCGGCAACGACGATATCACGGCAGCAGGTGTCAAGGATGGCATGTCCCCGTTCCACGGAATCGACCCATTCGGAAAAGCTGCGGGTGGACAGGTCATCCGCTGAGGTGCCGTGTCCTGCAAGCCGGGGGGAATAGACCGTATACCCGGCTTGGTGCAAAAAATCTGCCCACTCCCGGACCTCTTCAGGTGCGGCCATCAGCCCGTGAATAAGCAGCACACCCGTGGTTGCCGAAGGATTGTAAAGCAGGTAAGGTTCTCCTATCTTCGGGCTTTTGCTCTCCTCTGCCAGATAATTTTCCCCATACTCCTTCTCAAACAGGAGGTGCTCTTTTTCCAGCAAGGCCGTGCAGTTACCCGGAAGATGTGCTGTTCCCATCATGCCATGGACCCAGCGTAGGAGAGGTAAATCATGGCATAGTGGGATGCGCCACCGACCAGGACCATGATATGGAAGAGTTCATGGAAACTGAAAATGCCCTGTTTCAGCCTTGGCCGTTTGATGGCATAGATGATGGCCCCGGCGGAGAAGGCCACGCCCCCGAAATATAACAAGATCTCCTGGACGGGAGGCATGTTTGCATGCACCTGTTTCATGGGGATGACAGTGAGCCAGCCCATGATGCAGTAAATCAGTGCGTAAAAGGCCCTGGGCGCTCTTGGGAAAACCAACTGTGAAACAACCCCAAAACCGACGAATGTCCACTGGATAGCGATCATTCCCCACCGCCAGTTGCCATCCAGGTAGAAGTAGCAGACCGGGGTGTAAGTGCCCGCAATCATGAAGAAGATGGCAAGGCGATCCATTTTTCTCCAGAATGAAAGTTCGTTTTCCCCTTTTTTAAAGGCATGGTAAAGGGTACTTGCGGAAAAAAGAAAGATCACTGAGACGCCGTAAATCAAAGCCGTAATCAGTGACGGAGCGGAATGGTTTGCTGCAGTAAATAAAAAAATGGTCCCGATCACTGCCGCAATTACACCTGCCAGGTGGGAATAAAAATTAAATGATTCCTGGGTCCTGATAGCCATTTTGTACTCCTTTTTCCGGAACGGTTCTTTGATGCTTTTTTAATATAATCGGTTTGACAAATAATACTCTGGCATAAAAAAAACAACAAAAAATCAGCATATTACAAATGTTTTACATAACGGATATTCGGACTGGGACCACTGAGCCATGGTTTCTCCCCTGGAACTGTTCACCCTTGTCTTCACTCTTTACCGGATCAGGTGACCGGCGGCTGGCGCAAACTGCAAGCGCATGGTTTTCGATGATGGTTGCGGTTTCAATCATTCTATGGATAACCTCAAAGGTCATCTTTTTTCTCTGGTATCCGTCAAACACAGAACAGATTGTCTGGTATCTTTCAAATTCAAGGAGGTCGGCAATCACCTTTTTATCCATTTGAATAACCCGCTCAAGGGCATCAAGAAGGTCGGTGACGGTGTGGTTATCTGCCATATCTCCATGGTAAATCAGGATGCCCATGATATTTTTTTCCATGGACATCAGCAGAATATTGTAAAGAATCTCTTCGGTAAAAACAGACGGCCGCTTCAAACCGCCCCGGGCTGTTTTCAAAAACTTTTTGCCATCTTCGAAAAACGTTTCATACATTTTGACCATTTCATTATCTCCCCTGGGTAAAATAGACCATCCCCCACCGTGTCCTGGATGTGGACGCAATACCACCAGCCAGCCTGTCAGAACCGATTGAGCAACTCCCACCACATTCGGATTTCATTGAATGCGTCATGGCATTCCTTTGTCTGGGACGTGGCCACTTGGCTGCTCCATGCTTCAACAAACTCGGCAGCATTGAATTTATAACCATTTTCCCCAAGAAGGGTTTTGATTTCTTCGCTGCTTTTGCACCGGTTCAGCCCTTTCCTGAGGTCCTGATTTTCCTGAATCCCGGTGATGAATGTTTTTGCATCATGTACCGTCATTGCATTCTCCTTTTGTTCCTAGGATCTTATCTCTGGTTGTCGTGTCTTCGGGCAAGAGAATCAGAAAAACCCATTGGTTCCGGCTTTTTCGGGTCGGGGCAGGGCGAAAGGTCGCTTTCCTGACATCCCAGGGTCAGAAGATAGAGCGCCTTAAGCGCTTCGGGGGTCAGCAGTGATTTTTGTTCAAGGGCCTTTTTCCTTACCAGGGGAAGCAGTTTTTGTGCCCCGGCTTTATCAATGAAGATGCCCTGTTGCTCAAGCACATGGCCGATGGCGGCGGCGCCTGAATGATACCCGATAACATATTCACGCTTTCTTTTGCCCACGGTTTCAGGTTCAAAGAGCTGATAGGAGGACCTGTCCTTTAACAGACCTGAACAATGAATGCCTGATTCATGGCGGAAAACATTTTTCCCGACAATGGGTTTTGATTCGGGAATCGGATGCCCGGATGCCCGGGCCACCAGTCGGCAGAGGTCGGTCATACGGGCGGTGTTGATGGTTCCCCCATATCCGCCCACCTCAAACAGGGCCATGGCCACCTCTTCCAAAGGCGCATTACCGGCCCTTTCCCCCAGGCCGTTAACCGTGACACTCAAGGCGGAAGCGCCTGCCTCCACTGCCGTAACCCCATTGGCCGTTGCCATGCCAAGATCATTATGCCCGTGGAATTCAAGATCAAGATCCGGCACCCTGTGGACGAGATCGGTGATGGTCTTTATCACCATGGAAGGGCTGATCATTCCCACGGTATCGGCCAGGCGGAGCCGGTCCGCCCCGGCGTCAAAGGCATTCCCGGCAAATTGATATAAAAAGTCAGGCCGGGTCCGGGTGGCATCCTGGGCACCCACGGAGATCTGGTCAAAATCTTTTTTAGCCATGTCCACCAGCTGCCCAAGGGTATCCATCACCCAGGCCTCGTCCCTGTCAAAGGTTTTAAGAAGGACGGAAGAGGTGGGGAAACTGATATGAACCCCGGGGGTATTGCAGCGGGCGGCCTTCTCGATATCCCCCTTGTCTGCCCTGCACCAGCAGGAGAGGGTGCAGGACAGATGTAATCCAACAAGCCGTCTGATATCCCGGCAGGCCTGCTCCCCCATGGCCGGGATGCCTGCCTCGATTTCATCTATTCCGATGCGGTCAAGGGCCGTTGCAATTTCAACTCTTTCATGGGGGCTGAACACCACCCCGGGTGCTTGTTCGCCATCCCGCAGGGTGGTGTCCACCATCCATATTCTTCTTTTACCGTTTACGTTCACCATGGCCGACTCCTTTTGTTACAGATAGGTAAAACAGGCATCCATTCGAGGGGGAATATCAATAAGCGCTACAATAGATATGCCTCGGCGGTTTCGCCGTTTTCAAGGGCGTCCAGGATCTCGTCAATGGCATCTTCCGAATCCACATGGCCATACCAGGTGTTTTCTGGGTAGACTACCATCACCGGCCCTTCATCGCAGAGCTTAAGACAGCAGGTGGAAGAAACAATGACATTTTCGAGCCCCCGGTCAATGATCTCATTTTCAATATAGGGAAGAAACTCCATGGCTTTTTTCCGATGGCATTTCCCCTTGGGATCTCCGTTGGGTCTGAAACTTGCGCATACCAGTATGTGGTGCTTTGGCTTTTCCATTCTTTTTTTCCTTTTTTTGTTTTACATGCACCCCATTCCTGTACCTGAACACTCTGCGTTACAAGTTAGGGGGGCTCTTTTGATAAAATGGTTGATGTTCTGTTTGCTTTTCACGGCATCAACGACTTCCTGGATCAGGCCGTTGACCATGAGGATCTCAAACCCTTCTTCTGTCAGTACGTTTCTGGGGACGTCTCCAACACCGCTGACCAGGATGAGATGGCAATCCTTGAGCTGTTCCGCCAGGGTATGCCACCGGGCTCCCGGGCCACCGGATTTGGAGATGCGTCTCTGTTCCACAAGTATCAGTTCTTCTTCGCTGGTGTCATAGATGGCAAGTTCCGTTGCCTCTCCCAAATGCTGGTTCACCAGAACCCCCTCCCGGGTGGCCACGGCCACATAGGGTGCGGCCGGGGTTTTGATCTCAATTTCAGCGGGTTCTTCCAGGGAAGCACATTCCCTGAGGCTGGTTAGAAGTGTCAGATCCGGTTTATCGTCCAGCATGCCCACGGCATCGGCCCGGCACCGCTTGCAGTGCATCATCTGGGGAATATGCTTCTGGGCCGCCGCCTGGATCCCGGCGATCTCTTTTTTGGAGGGTTCCTCCAGGTGGGAAAAATTGGACCCTTCATTGGGGTAATAGGGCATGCAGTTGAAGAGATCCACCTCCATTTCGGCCATTTTTTTTGCGATATCGACCACATGATGGTCGTTGATACCTGGCAGGACAATGGTGTTGACCTTTACGATGATCCCCCTTTCTTTCAGACCAGCCACGGATTCCATCTGCTTTTCCAGAAGCAGCCGGGCCCCTTTTCCAGGGGGGAGGGATTTTTTACCGGACCTGACCCAGGCGTATATCTTTTCGCTGATGGTTGGGTCCACCGCATTAATGGTGACGCTCACATGGCTGACGTTCACCTTGGCCACCTCATCCAGATAATCCGGCAGGTTCAGCCCGTTGGTGGCAAGGCACAGGAGAATGTCCGGGTACTTTTTATTGACCATTTCAATGGTGGTCAATGTCTCTTCGGGATTGGCAAAGGGGTCCCCCGGGCCGGCAATACCCACCACGGATATATTTTTTTTCCGGGCCATGACCCGGTCAAGGTATTCCATGGCCTGGAAGGGTTTGAGAATACCGCTGGTGACACCGGGTCGGCTTTCATTGACACAGTCAAATTTTCGATTACAGAAATTGCACTGGATATTGCAACGGGGGGCCACCGGGAGGTGGACACGGCCGTAGCTTTTACAGGCATTGGGATTAAAACAGGGGTGATTTTTAATATTCATTTTTCTATCCTTTCTCTGGCCGCAGTTTTCAGGCCTTATTTTTACATGTAGGCGTAACCGGTTTTTGACGTGTCCTGGCGACGCTGGAGCAGGGTGTTGACGATGGTGTCAAATAGCTCCTGGGCACCCTTATACCCAATGTGAAGGATGCGGGGGCCCCCGATCCGGTCATGGATGGGAAAGCCCACCCTGACCAGGGGAATGTTCAGGTGCCGGGACAGGGTGTAGCCTTTGCTGTTTCCGATGACAAAATCCGGTTCAAGCGCCCCGGCCGTCTGCTCCATCCGGGTAAAATCCATGCCCGGGTGAACCGTCACCTGTTCCAGGATGTTTTTGGGGAGGATTTCTTCCAGGGCCTTTTGTAAAAAACCGCTTTTTCCGCCGGAAGCGCATAGCACGGGAATGATGCCCACCTCGGCCAGGAATCCGGCAATGGCCACCACAAAATCCTCCTCCCCGTAGACAACGGCCCTTTGTCTGGACACGTATTTGTTTCCATCCACATAGGCGTCAATCAAACGGCCCCGCTGTTTTTTGTACTTTTCAGGTATGGGCGTTGCGGTCAGTTCTTCCAGTCGTTCAAAGAAAAGATCCGTCGCCTTTACCCCCACGGGGATGCCAAGGGACGCCAGGGGAATGTCAAACCGTTCCTTTAAAAGTGAGCCGGCACTTTTTTCGCCCTGGTCAACCGTGCTGGCCAATATGGACCCAAATTCCATGCTGGCCGTGGCACGGTTCATGGCCTTGATTTCCCTGACCGGGGTTCCGCCCTTTTGAATGGCCTGGTAGTCCTCCCAGGAAGGGCCCTCCAGCCGTTCCGAATAATCCGGCAGAATCGTAAATTCGGTGTTATTGCCCATGGCATATGAATCGATCCCATTTTTTATGGCATCCGGTGATTGGGTATCAATTGGAGTGCGAACATCGCTAAAATCCGTGAAGATCTCCTTCAGGTGTCGAATATCTTCATTGGAGAGCATGCCCGGGAAAACGTTTATTTTCTTCCGGGTCTTCAGTGCGTCCGTTGTTTTCTCGGTCACGGGATTGCACCGTTCCACCACGGCATGAACCGCTCCGTGAAATCCGTCCACATGGGTGCCGGTATAACTTGGGGTGGACACATGGACCAGGATCGTAGGGTCGACCTTCTTGTCCATGCCGTCTAAAATCATGGGTACATCATCCCCAATGGTTTCCGAAAGGCAGGTGGTGGCAATGCCGATCATTTCCGGGGTGTATTGGCGGGCTACATTTTCAATGGCAAGCCTGAGGTTGTCCCCACCGCCGAATATGGCCGTATCCTCTGAAAAATTGGAGGAGGCGATATCCACGGGCTCCCTGAAATGGCTGATCAGGTACCGTCGCATATAGGTTGAACACCCCTGGGAACCGTGTAACAGGGGGATGGTTCCCTCTATCCCGTGGAAAACCAGTGCGGCGCCAAGGGGGGTGCACATTTTGCAAGCATTGCGGGTGGCTGTATAGGGTTTTGTTTTGATCTTTTTTGGCATCATGGGGTATCATCCTTTCTTTGAAATAGCCCGGTTAAACGCTTTTCTCGGGACAAGGTCCCAGACGGGACTTGTGACGGTTTCATGGACTTCCCTGGCAAAGTTTTCCATTCCCTCGAACCCTACCAAAGGGATTTTCCGCTCATGGTTATGGTCGCAGAAACCAATTCCCAGTTTATAGGCAATGGGCCGTTCCTTGACCCCGCCGATAAAAAGGTGGGCATCCTTTTCCATGACATACTTGGCAAGCTCCAGGGGATTGGCATCATCCAGGATCACCGTGCCCGGGTCGCACATCTCCCTTAGAAGGGCATAGTCATCCTTGTTTCCGGTCTGGGAACCCACAAGGACCACGGCCATGCCCAGGTGTTTCAGGGCCTTGATCAATGAAAAGGCCTTGAACGCACCGCCCACATAAATGGCGGCCCGTTTTCCGGTCAGGTCTTTTTTCAGGGCTGAAAGTTCAGGGAGGATGGTTTTCACCTCCTCCTGGACCAGGGTCTTTGTTCGTTCCATGATCTTTGGGGTGTCCTCGAAAAACGCGGCCACATCATACAGGGCATCCGAGGTGTCTTCGATGCCGAAATAGGAGACCCGGATATAGGGGATGCCGTAGGCTTTTTCCATGTCCTTGGCAAGGTAGGTCAAAGAACCGGAACACTGGACCACATTCAAACACGCCCGGTGTGCTGACTGAACCTCTGCCACCCTGCCGTCCCCGGTCATCACGGCAACCACCTCGATTCCCATCCTGCGGTAGTACTCTTTGATGATCCAGGTCTCTCCGCCGATATTGAACTCCCCCAGGATATTGATGCTCAAGGGGATTTGTTTTTCGGGTTTCCGGTTCAGTTCAATGAGTTTGAACAGGGCGTCACAGGCAGCCTTGTACCCGTCCTTTTTCGTACCCTTGAACCCCTCTGAATGCACCGGAAGCACGGGGATGCCGACCTTGGCGGCCACCTTTTTACATACCGCCTCCACATCATCCCCGATGATCCCGACAATACAGGTGCAATAGACAAAGGCTGCCTTGGGTTCATATTCTTCAATCAGTTCAAAAAGCGCTTTTTCCAGCTTTTTCTCACCGCCGAAAACGATATCCGTTTCGGAAAGATCCGTGGAAAAACTCATCCGGTGGAGTTCCGGCCCCGATGACAGGGCCCCTCTGATATCCCAGGTGTAGGAGGCGCAGCCAATGGGCCCATGGATAAGGTGCAGGGCATCGGCGATGGGGTAGAGAACCACCCTTGATCCGCAGAAGACACAGGCCCGCTGGCTCACTGCACCTGCCAGGCTCTTTTTTTCACAGGAGATATCAAAACTATCCTGGCCCTTCCGGTAAATCTGGTTTTTCCTGTCTTCCAATACGGATATGGTTTCCATTGTATCCATCCTTTTCCTAATTTTTACCTAACCTAATCAATTACAGTACCAGTTCAAAACTTTCTTCCGGGGCATCACGGTCAAGACGATCCAGCAGGGCGTCAAGAATCTTTTCAAGAAGCCGTATGCCGCCCTTGTAACAAACCGTGGGAAAATAGGAGTGGCCGACCCTGTCCAGGATGGGGAATCCCATCCGCACAAAGGGGATGTCGTCATCTTTGGCCATGTATTTTCCATAGGTGTTGGCCATGAGCAGGTCCACCGGCTCGTTTTTGATCCATTGGTGGAGCTGGAACAGGTCGCCGCCGGCTTTGACATTCACCGGGTAGGGAAGATGGTCCGTCATCTCCCGGATTCTTTTCTCAAAGTTCTTTCCCGGTGTTCCCGTGACGATATGAACGGGCATCATGTCAATGCTCAGGAGAAACTCCACCAGGGGAATCAAGTGATCCGGGTCCCCGGCCAGGGCCACCTTTTTTCCGTAAAAATACTGGTGCATGTCCGTGATGATATCCAGCAACTGGCCCCGTTCCCCTGTGATGCTGTCCGGTACGCTCACCCCTGCCGCCTTTCTTAAGGCATCGATAAACCGGTCGGTTGCCCCAAGTCCGATGGGCAGATCCTGCACCTGGCAGGGGACCTTCCAGCGGGTGTCAAGGGCCCTTGCCGCGTCGGCAGATGCCGTGGCGCCCAGGGCAATGGTACCGATGCTGTCCCCGGTGGCGGTGAGTTCTTCAGCTGTGACGCCGCCGTCGGGATACATGTTGTATTTTCCGGTCATGGGACCGTTGAGGACGTTGGAGGTGTCCGGGAAAAGAATGGGGGTAATGCCCATCCCTTTGACCAGCCGTTTAATCTCCGCCATGTCCGACGGTTCAACATATCCCGGAATGATGTTGAACTTCCCGTTGGGCGTCCCCGTGGACTTGGAAAAATACATGGCCATGGCCTTGGTCATGTTGGAGAACCCGGTAACGTGGGACCCCACATAACTGGGGGTGCTGGCATGGATCACGTGTTTACCTTCAGGCACCTTTCCGTCCTTGACCGCCTTAATGGCGATCTGGTTCACATCATCCCCGATGGTTTCAGACAGACAGGTGGTGTGAACGGCGATGATATCCGGCTCATAGGTGGTGAAAATAGTGTTAATGGCCTGGACCAGGTTGGCCTGGCCCCCGAAAACAGATGATCCTTCGGTAAATGAACTGGTGGCTGCCATGACCGGTTCCCGAAAGTGGCGGGTGAGGGCGCTTCTGTGGTAGGCGCAGCATCCCTGGGAACCGTGACTGTGGGGCAGGCAATTGTGTATCCCAAGGGATGCATACATGGCCCCGATGGGCTGGCAGGTTTTCGCCGGGTTTACGGTTAGCGCTTTCCTGGGTTTTATCTCTTTATTGGTATGTCTGAGCAACATTTTGCCTAGGTCTCCCTTGTAATTTTATGTTTTTTCGTGGGACGAATCCGGTTAAAAGATTACGAAATTTATTCCCAACCGTATTTTGCAGAAAGTTCGGGGTTTGTCTGCCAGGGGGCTTCAAGATAGTCCCAGACCTTGGAGTTGACCAGCCTGTCGATCTCCTTGTAGAAATTGACCGCCCCTTTAAAGCCTGCGTAGGGACCCCCTGAATCGTAGGAATGGAGCTGTTTCATTGGGATGCCGCTCTTTTGGATGGCATATTTTTCCTTGATGCCCGCACAATAGAGATCGGGTTTGTACAGTTTAAGAAGCTGCTCTGTTTCATACTGGCTGATATCATCGATGAGAAGGGCATCGTTTTCCATATCGATACTCATACCCTTGTAATCCTTGAATTCGAAACCCTTGGCCTTGAGGGCCGCGATTTCTGCGTCGGTTTTTCTGGCCCGGTATTTGTCGTCATCCTTTTCAATCTTAAGCTCTTCAATATTTCTTGAATCCGCATCGATCTTGATGTCGGGAATAACCCGTCTTCCCTCGTAATCATCCCTGTGGGCGAATTCGTATCCGGCTGAAATCGTTCGCATGCCGATCTCATTGAACAGATCCTGGTAATGATGGGCCCTGGAACCGCCCACAAAGATCATGGCCACCTTGCCTTCGCACCTTTTTTTAACCGCCAGTCTCACCCGTTCAACTTCGGGCATCTCCGCTTCAATAACCGCCTCTACCCGTTGGATGAGAGCTTCCTCGCCAAAATACTCGGCGATTTTTCTCAAGGATTTGGCCGTGGAGTTACCCCCGATGAAGTTGATCTTTATCCAGGGGATACCGTATTTGATTTCCATCATATCCGCCACATAGTTGATGGATCTGTGGCACATGACCGTGTTGAGGTCTGCCGTATGGGAATTGGCAAACTGGTCATAGGTGGAATTGCCGCTATAGGTTGAGACAACGGATATGCCGCAGTCGTCCAGAATCCGGTCGATCTCAAATCCATCGCCGCCGATGTTGTACTCCCCCAAAAGGTTGATCTTATAATCAGCTTCCTTGATGGAATCATCCTTGCCAACCACATTCTTAAAAATTCCGTTGTTGGCGATATGATGACCGGCAGACTGGCTCACCCCCTTGTAGCCTTCACAGGAAAAACCAAAAACGTTGATGCCGAGCTTTTCCTTCATCTCACTTGCAACGGCATGGACATCATCTCCGATGAGTCCCACGGGACAGGTTGAAAAGATGCTGATGGCCTTGGGCTTAAATATGTCATAGGCTTCCTGTACGGCGGCTTTCAGTTTTTTTTCACCGCCAAAGACAATATCTTCATCCTGCATGTCCGTGGAAAAGCAGTAGGGCATATAATTGTCGTCGGCATCCGAAGCGGTACGGGTCTGATTCCGCCGGGTCAGCCAGCTGTAAAACCCGCACCCGATGGGGCCATGGGTAATATTGACAATATCCCGTGTGGGCCCCAGGATCACTCCCTTGCACCCTGCATAGGAGCATCCCCTCTGGGTGATAATTCCCGGGACGGTCCTGACATTGGCCCCCATGACCGGGGTTTTACCGGTATCATCCTTTTTGTTGACCATGATCTGATTGGATCGTTTTCTGGCCACCTTGGCAGGATACCGTGACAGCAACTCTTTTTTTATCTTTTCCGGATCAAGGGTGTCGACACCGCCCGGTTTGATGGTTTTCGTATCCTTTATCGTATCGCTCATCTTTCTCTTCCCATCTTTAAAATTTAATTAAAGGTCGTCCAGGACCTTGTCGCCACTCTCGCCGGTTCTCACACTCACGGCATCAAGGATCGGCATGACCCAGACGACCCCGTCCCCGGATTTCCCGGTCTGGTTGGCATGAATGATGGTCTCCACCGTTTTTGACACCAGCTTGTCCGGGACAACCAGGGAGATCGCCCTCTTGGGGATCAGACGGCCAGCCTGACCCAGCTGGGAAATGGCTTCTTCATAGCCCTGTTCCGCCCCCTTTAAAAGCGCCATATCCACAAGACCTTTTCCCCGGCCCAACGCATCCATGGCTGTCATGGATGGGATTCCCGCATCGATCAGGGCCAGTTTGGTCTTGTTGATCATGTTCATACGGACGACAGCCATGATCTCCTTCATGGGGTCACCTCTTCCGCCTCTGCTTCATCCGATTC
Organism: Desulfobacterium sp.; assembly: GCA_016342325.1. Lineage (GTDB taxonomy): Bacteria > Desulfobacterota > Desulfobacteria > Desulfobacterales > Desulfobacteraceae > Desulforapulum. The sequence continues at coordinate 29,925 of JAEINR010000051.1, read as the reverse complement.
CATGACTCCGGAACTGATGGTGTAGATCTCATCCACCGGGCTTACAAAAATCTTACCGTCTCCAAAGGCGCCTTTTTCACTGGTCTTGGCGGTTGTCATGATGATATTGAGGACAAACTCCCTGGCCTTTTCATCCACCACGGTGATGAGCATCTCCTTGGGGATTTCATCGTAGGTGATCTCGCCGATCTTGATGCCCCGCTGCTTTCCCCGGCCTGCAACGCCCATGCGGGTGACGGCGGGAAATCCCGCTTCCATGAGGGCGGCCATGACATCATGGGTTTTTTCCGGTCTGATAATGGATCTGATCATTATTTTCATTGTTTTTAACTTCCTTGTTTAATGTTTTTAGCTTCCTAGCGCTGAGGGCTTGTCCGGATCAGGATGCGATTCCATAGGTGACCAGCAGACTTTCAAGCTCTTCAATTTCAATGGGTGTTGGAATGACATACTTCTTATTCTCATGGATTTTTTTGGCAAGGGTGCGGTACTCATTTGCCTGGCTATGCTCCGGTTCGTACTCGATCACGGTTTTTCGATTGATCTCGGCCCGCTGCACCACATTTTCCCTGGGAATAAAGTGGATCATCTGGGTGCCCAGTTTTTCGGCAAGCACCTCGATCATCTCTTTTTCGTAATCTACTGCCCTGGAGTTGCAGATGAGTCCGCCCAGGCGGATACCGCCGGACTCGGCGAATTTTACGATTCCCTTGCAGATATTGTTGGCCGCATACATGGCCATCATCTCGCCGGAGACGACAATATAGATTTCCTGGGCCTTGCCTTCCCGCATGGGCATGGCAAAACCGCCGCAAACCACATCCCCCAGTACATCGTAAAATACATAATCCAGCTCGTCATTGTCATAGGCGCCCAGCTGTTCCAGAAGGTTAATGGAGGTGATGATTCCCCTTCCGGCACACCCCACGCCAGGCTCGGGTCCGCCGGATTCCGTGCACAGGGTTCCGCCGTATCCCGGCTTCAGGACATCTTCCAGGATGACATCTTCTCCTTCCTCCCTCAACGTGTCCAATACGGTTTTTTGGGCCAGGCCGTTGAGCAGCAGCCGTGTGGAGTCCGCTTTGGGATCGCAGCCAACCACCATTATCTTGTTGCCGGCTTCCACAAGTCCTGCAACGGTGTTCTGGGTGGTGGTGGATTTGCCGATGCCGCCTTTTCCGTAAATCGCTATTTTTCTCATGTTGTGTTTACTCCTTTTCTTAAGGGTCTGTTTAACTGGATTAAATCCCGATCGCTTGAGAACTGTATTTGCAACTTGGATACCAATTTATCAAAAAAAACTGAATTAGTTCTTAACGGTCTGATAATTAAGCGTAATTTTAAAGTGGGATTGATCCATCGCCCTTAAGACGGGGGTGAGCTTTGGAAATACTGCTACAAATATGTAACTTCGCTCATTTCGTAAACCAAATTTGTAATTTCTTTGGCTTTAGGGTATAAAAGTGTAATTTTTACAGATCCTGGGTGAGGCAGACAAGATCTGTATGTTGCCATCCCTGGAGATGGTAAAAGGCCAGCGCCGGCGTGTTGTTTCTATCGGCCAGGAGTTGGAGATGATCGATGCCCCGTTGCTTTGCCCATTGGGATATTTCCTTTAAAAGCCTTTCACCGATCCCTTGGCCCCGGTGGTCTTCATCTATGATCAGATCCTCAAGAACGCCGGTGATGCTTCCCTTAGATGTGGATATTCGGGTTTGGACCGTGCACATGCCCACAATTTTGTTCCCATGCAAGGCAACCTTGGCGGCCCGGTGCTTGCCGCATCCCTCCAGCATCAATTGCAGCCCGTTGCGTTGCTTTTTTTCATCAAAGGTAAAATCTTTTTCCAGTGAAAAAAGCTGTTCCAAAAGATTCACAAGGCGATCAATATCCTCGATCCTGCCGTTCCGTATCACGTGGGTGTCCTTTTCCATGCTCATTCCTCCTGTTAATGGTCTGGTTCCATAAAGAACCCGTTGAAATGGTTAAAACTGAAATTCATCCTGGGCCTGGGATAACGGAGAGTGGTTCACAAGGTATTCCGCCAGCCCAGGCACCTCGGAAGAAACCCTGGGATCCAGACGTTTCACCCAGCGTTTCGGCAGCCCCCGGACACCGTAAAGCGCCCCGGCAAGCATACCGGCCAGGGCACCGGTGGTGTCTGCGTCTCCTCCCTGGTTCACCGTATTGATAAGGCATTCCTCAAAGGTGGTTGTTGAAAATAGAAAATGAAACACGGTCTGCACGGTATCCGCAACATAGGCAGAACTGTTTCCCGGATAGGGCTGGTAGGCAAACACCGGGTGTTGGGCCACAAAATCGTCGGCAAGGTTGCGGAGCTGGTCAAGGGTGGCCCCCATAACGGCGTTGTGAACCAGGCGGCCAAAAAATATACAGGCAGCGTCGGACAGGGGGTTGTTATGGGTAAGATGGGCCTGTTCCACCGCATACCGGTCAAGGCATTCTTCATCTCCCAGGGTGTAAAGGGCAACGGGAACCATGCGCATCAACGCCCCGTTGCCTGCATCCCACGGGCTTGGCGGAACTTCAAGGCTGTGGTGAACAATGTAGTTTCTGATCCCCCTGGCACAGGTGGCGCCGATATCAACAGGGCGGCCTTTCATCCAGTCGGCAAACCCGTCGGCAATGGCGGCTAGATGCCACCTTCCGGAATTTCGAATGGCCCGGCCCATTTGGACCGACATCTCGGTATCATCGGTCACCTGACCGGGCTTGAGATACAGCCATCCTTTCCCGATAATCTGGTTGTGCACACCGAATTGAACCTTAATTTCCCGGGCCGTCATGAACTCGGTGGTGGCCCCCAGGGCATCCCCCAGGGCAACGCCCATGAATGCTGCCCTGGCCTTGTCCACAATGTCCTTCCAATCGGGTCTTTGAACGTTTTTCATCAATGCCTCCACCTTTTTTTATACCAGACGCCGGGTGATATCATACTCACCCCCGATGACCAGAACCTCCTCTTCTCCCTTCAGGATACCTGCATGGAGAAAGGAGCCGTCAAAAAAAATCTTTGAAACAGGCACCTTTACTTCCATAACAAAGGTGCCGAACTCCCAGGCCCGCTCAAAATCATGGGTAAACGAATTCAGGTTGTTGAGCCTGACCACGGCCTTCCGGTTGTCCCCTTGGGCAATGATTTCATGTTCCGCAAAATCGTATATCCCCCTGAAAAGCGTGATATGGGTGATACCGGGATCACGACGTTCCATCTCGTACTGAACAAACTCATAGAGGAGATCCAGTTGGGAGAAAATGGCATTGGTTCGGGCGGAGCCCCCCATGCGGTCGGCCAGGTAGGAGAGGTACGCCCGGCTGTCCTTTCCCCGGATACGACCGCGATGATAGGTGGGCGGCAGCCCCATTCGGCTTTCCACCCATCCCTTCATCACAGCCCCTTCAACGGAACAGGCATCAAACAACCACCCCCTGAGAAACCGGAGATAACTGTGTTTCAGGCTGAGTCTTCCGTCAGGATCACCTGGTTTTCGCCATTGGTGCAGATGAAAGGCCACCGCCATGTAATCCTGAAAGATCCTGGCCCTTTCCGCCCAGGTTGACAAATGATCCAGCTGGCTGAAAAAATGAGCATGGGTGGTCCGGACCCCATGGATCCTCAGGGGCCCTGGGTTGTCATTGAAGCCACGGGAACCAATGATCCACGGCGGTACGCTGCACAGGCTGAATTGACAATCGGAAAGGGGTTCTTCCATTTTGGGGTGACCCTTTAGATCGTCGGGGGGCGTGGTCTTTTTCACGATATCCTTTTTCTCCTTTTGAACTGCAATTTCTTAGTTTAGAAGATGGCCTCAAGGTTCAATTGATTTGTGTAACCGCGACCACCGTTATCCATGCGGGTGGGAGCCAACTCGTCGGTGGGTATCTGCTTTTCTATCAAACCGTGTTCCATAATGAGCACTTCGTCCGTCATCATGCGCATTTCCTGAAGGCTGTGGCTGATAAAGAGCATGGGGATGGAAAATTCAGCGAAAACCCGCCGCAGATGTGGAATAATCTGGTATTTCAACGTTCCGTCCAATCCGGACAGGGGTTCATCCAGCAGAATGAGATGGGGGCAGGCCAGGATGGTCCTGCCAAGGGCCACCCGCTGGCGTTCGCCGCCGGATAGTTTTGATACCCTGCGATCCAGAAGGTGTTCCACCTGGAGGATGTTGATGAGCTGTTCCGGGTTGATGCTTCTTTCAACGGTTGGGATTCTGTTCATGCCGTAGAGTAGGTTCTTTTTCACGCTCATATGGGGAAAGAGATGGGCATGCTGAAAAACCACGCCGATCCGACGGGCTTCAGGGGGAAGATTGATGCCTGCCTGCCGGTCAAACAGCGTCACCCCGTTCAGCTTTATAACCCCTCTGTCCGGTTCAAGCAGACCGGCGAGCATATGCATCAGTGTCGACTTTCCGCTTCCGGAAGGCCCGAAAACACCGCATTTTTCAGTCCTAAGGGAGAATGCGGCCCGACACTGAAAATCACCAAAGTTTTTTTCGACATCCACTTCCATAAGCATGGTCTACCTCCTTGATAGTGTGCGGTTCCCAGCTTCTCCGATCAGCAGCACCATAAAAGAAAGGAGAATTGATACCAGGCAGAGGGACAGGGCCATGCGGTCACCGCCCGGTGTGCTGGTGTACTGATAAATGGCCAACGGTATGGTCTGGGTAACACCGGGTATATTACCGGCCAGCACGATGGTGGCGCCGAATTCTCCAAGACTTCTGGCAAACATCAAGGTCATACCGGACAGGATGGCCCGGCTGCAGAGTGGGATGGTAATGGTGAAGAGGGTGTCCCACCATTTGGCACCCAGGGTCCGGGATGCCTGGATATATTGTTTGTCAATACCCTCCATGCCGATGCGGATGGAGCGGACGAGCAACGGGAAACCCACGATGGAGGAAGCGATGACCGCACCCCCCAGGGTAAAGATGATGCGGATATCAAAGAGCGCCAGCAAATGACCGAGCCAACCGTTGCGACCAAACAGCAGCAGCAGCAGGTATCCGGTAACTACCGGGGGCAGGACAAGGGGCAGGTTGATAATCCCTTCCAGGACCGCCTTGCCGCGTATGTTTGTCAACGCCAGCAGGTAGGCCACGGAAAACCCGGCCGGAAGCGCTATTATGGTTGCGGTTACGGCGACCTGTAATGATAACCGGATCGCCAGAAGATCATCTGGGGTAAGGTAGGGCATGGTCTGTTCCTTTAACGGTTCGGTTCAAAACCGTATTTTTCCAGGGTGGCCATGGCTTGGGGACTGCCCATGTAGTCGTAAAAAGCGGTTGCCGATTTCTTTTTCGCCCCTGAAATGGTCAGTGCCACTGGATATGAAACCCGGTCATACAGATCCGTGGGTACGGTAAAGAGGATTTTCGCTGTAACGGCCAGAATCGCGTCGGTTTGGTAGACAAATGCGCCGTCCACCTCGCCCCGGTCGGCATAGAGCAGGGCCTGGCGAACATCTTTGGCCATGACCAGTTTCTTTTTCTGCTCAAGTACGGGGTATATGCCGGCGCGGTCCATGGCCTGTTTGGCGTACTGACCCGCCGGTACGCTCCTTGGGCTGCCAAGGGCGATACGTTCAAGGCTGACCAGGTCGGCCAGGGACAGAACAATGGATCTCTTTTCGCCGATAAACACTAGTTTGTTGTAGGCAAAAATGCGATGGGTGCCCGGCGCAATCATCTGTTTCTCGACAAGGTATTTCATCCATTTGGGGTTTGCGGAAACATAGATATCTGCCGGCGCTCCCTGCTCAATCTGCTTTGCCAGGCTACCGGAAGAGGCAAAGTTCGGCCGCAACCGGGCACCCGGATGTGCTGCAGAAAATCCGGTTATTATCTCTTTTAAGGCATCGGTCATGCTCGCGGCCACCGACAGGTTGATGGGTTGGGCCTGGACATTGGGGCCTGAACAGATCTGGAGCAGTAGAACGGTTAAAAGCAATTTCAATTTCATGGGTAACTCCTTGGCTGACTTCTTTGGGTGGTTTCTATTTATGTCGCCTTTCATTGGAAAGATTAATTGCAATGGTCATTCCAATGTGGGTGTAAGAAAAATATGCCTGTCTATAAGAGTTTGAAATTTAATAAGAATTGAATTGTTTTTTTATTTTCTGGAGCAGAGAGAGGGTGTTTTAGATTTTCGAGGAATGAATAATGTTACAAAATTGGATTTGCAATGGCCTAGGAAAAGCACTGTCCATGAAAGTGTCTTTCCTGGCTGGGGGTTAGGTCATATCCTTGTTCTTGAATCCCAAGAACACTCTGTATGGCCCCGGTGTTCCATGGGGGACGAGGGCGACCCTGTCTCCATGGTGGAGAATGGTGTTAAAAGGCGCAACCTTGCCGTTTATAAAAACCACTTCCACGTCTTTTTTAGTCAGTTCCAGTTGCTTGATAAGGTCATTGGGGGTTGTCCCACACGCAAGTTCCATGGCAACATTGGTGTATTTAATATTCTTTTTTTTTAGCTTTTTCTGCAAAAATGAAAATGCATTAAATGTAATGGTTGGCATGCCTGAACTCTCTTTGTGTCTTGAAATGGGGCGGTTCCTAACTGATGACCGAGTGGGGGGTTGCCTTCATGCGGACGACACGGATATTTTTCCGGTCAATGAGGGTGCCGTTGACCTCTCCGATCTCTTCAATCCACTCACGGCTTTTGTACACGTTGTCGTAGAGGCGGTTTTTTTCTTCCTCATTTTCAAACCGACGGATCCAGATATACTCCTCTTTATTTTCAAGGGAGATGAAACTTCCTGTAACCACCATGCCCATAGAGGTCTGAAAGGGAATCACCCGCTCCTCCATCCATGTAACCAGCCGCTCCATGCATCCCGGAAATACGGGATAGATCCTTAATTCAAAAAATGGTTCCTGGGGGTGTGTCATGTGGTGTCTCCTTTTTTTAAACGGCTTTGTATCTCTGTTTTTTTAAGTAACGTAAGATGGCAGGCAAGGGCTGTTGGTCTTCCCATGGGCTTAATTCTCAAACCATTTATTTCTTATGTGCTTTAATTCTCCAGTCCTGATCAGTTCTTTTTTACCGGTATCATAGGCGTTCAGTATGGCTCTGCTGTTTGGATTGCTTTTAAGTACGACGATATATTCCAATGAACCGGTTAAAAAAGGGAGTTTTCGATATTTTTGGTTCAAATTGTTCTGTTTCAAAACATAGTCCCAATTATATTCATACCCCATAAAACCATCCAACCGGTTGGCATCCAGCATTTTAAAGCCCTGCCAAATTGTATTTACATTGTATTTTATTATGCCCCTGGCGGCTTTCCATTCGTTCCCATAGTTAAACCCCCTTTTGATCCCAATGGTCAGTCCCTGGAGTGATTCCAGCCCCTTCCATTTAATCGGATTCTCGGTCTGGACATAAACGACAAAATTGACTTCATTGACCGATTCCTTTGAATAATAAAACAGTTTCTGCCGGTCAGTGTTGTTACCCGTTGGAAAAAGAAGATCTGTTTGGCCCTTTTGTATATAGGTCATGGCCCTTGTCCAGGGAAGAATAGACAGATGAATGGTATAGCCCATTTTATGAAAACTTTGCCTGATAATGTCCCAGCTGTAGCCCTGGAACCCGACGGCATCATCACCGGGGGGAATGGTTTGATTTATTTCGAATTCTCCCACCGCCATGCAAAAGGGCGGATAATCTTTCAGGGTTGCAATCCTGACCGTTTTTTCACCCCCGAAACCCAAGGTGGTCATTGTTAATATAAGAATCGTATAACAATATATTCTATAGCCCATTTCACTCTCTTTGCCGTATAGCCACTTGGTGTGTTTTTGGTTGTAAACTCTACCACACCCTGAAACGTGACGCCACGGATTTTATCCGGCAAAAGCGGCCCGGCAGTTTGAAAACCTGCTTTTGGGGTTAAAATGGAAAATATCTTGTATAAATAGATAGATGCTCTATAGTATAACACTTTTTGATAATCTATTTAGACGAGGTGTTTCATGTTATACCATGTGTCAAAATTCCTTTACCGGATACTGGGGTGGGAGATCGACAAGGACAAGGCCCTTGGCCTGTGGGAGAAGAAAAATGTTCTTGTGGGATTTCCCCATACCACCATGAAGGATACGGTGCTTACCATGGTGGGCATGCATCTGTTGAAGAAACGGTCCCACACCTTTATTAAAAAAGAGGCATTCTTCTGGCCCCTTTCCTGGTTCTTGCGGCTCAATTCCGCCATTCCCGTGGATCGAAGCGTTCCTGGGGGGATTGTTCAGCGGATTGTCTCAGAGTTCAACAAAAATAAAGAGTTCAGCGTATGCATCGTTCCCCAGGGGACCCGGCACTCCGGCTCGAAACTGAAGACTGGGTTCTGGCACATTGCAAGCCAGGCCAACGCCTCGATCCTCTGCTGGTACTTTGATACGGCCAATAAGCGCTGCATTTGTCTTGGCAGCTTCTATCCGGGGGATTCCATGGACGAGGACCTCAAGACCTTGCAGAAACTCTACGATAAGGTGGGATACACGATCCCCATGCGCCGGCGTGGTGAAGGGGCGGATTGAAAGAGTGGGGGGATTGCCGGGGCGGGTTAACTTAAACCAGCCCCGGTAATGGTGTTACGCTTTTGGGGGGGAAATCTCGTCAAAGGCCTGGTTCATGGTCTTTACCGAGAGCCGGATGCAGTGCTGCTTCTGGTCCGGGATTTCAATCAACCGTCGGAAAATGTCCCGATCGGTGATTTTGCGGGCTTCTTCAATGGTCATGCCCTTGATCATCTCCATGGCGACCATGGCCGATGCAATGGCGCCGGGGCAACCGAGGACCTGGATCTTGGCATCCTCGATGATCTCTCCGTCCATCTTCAGGTATACTTTCATGGTGTCGCCGCACTGGCCGGTGAGTTCGCTCACCTGGTCTGCGTTTTCGAGGCTTCCCATGTCGGGCTGGTCAATGAAGTAGTCGATGGCTATGTCTGAGTAGCCTGATTCAGAGAGCATTGCGCGAACGTTCTCTTTACTGTCTGTATCTGTTGTAACTGTTTCCATGGTGTTTGCCTCCCTAGTGTGCGCAGCTTCCGTCTAATGAATGACCGCTGCATGTCTGGTCAATGGTGTATTCAGAAAGGCTGCCTGATTTAAAAAGCTCTAAATTCTGTTCAACAGTGCCTTCAACTGCTTTGTAAGCTTTAATTCCGGCAGCCGCAAGTTTCATCAAGGCTCCCTTGCCGATCCCGCCCACAACGATGGCTTCCGCATCAATTCCGCCCAGGGCTTTGAGGGGCTGGCATTGACCGTGGATATGGTCTTTGTCGTGGTTGATCAATACCTCATGCTCGTTGGTATCGGTATCCACGAGGACAAAAAAAGGGGCCGAGCCAAAATGACCGTAGACCGTGCCTGTGAGTCCAAGTTCACTGTTTGTAGGAAAGACTGCCTTCATTATAACTCCTTGCTTCATCAAATTCTTAACGTAAATGTCTGTCTCAAAAATAGATGAAAAATAGAGCGGATTTGGTCTGCTGTCAAGGTGTTAGTGGGGCACTTTTTCTTTGGGGGCACTGAAAAGGCAGCTCAAGATGAGCATATCCTCTTCATACTCGGAACTCACCTCGTAGGGAAGGGTGTTGAAGAGCCGGATCATTCCCCGGTTTTCAGGGGAGGTGTAGGCGATAAGCCCCTTGATGCCGTTTATCCTGGCAGCTTCGGCAAGTTTTGCCTGCAAAAGTTTTGCAATGCCCTTGCCCTGCCATTTTTGGGATACGGAAAAGGCGATTTCAGCCATGTTCACCACCGGGTTGCGCAGGTACTCGCCAACGGCAATGATCTTTCCAAACCCCACCTCTCCGACAATGGCAACAATGGTGAGATCGTTGATGTAGTCGATCTCAACGGTGCCGCCGATCTGGTCGTGGACAAAGCTTGTCTTTTCATGGAAAAAGCGGGAGATCACATCCCGTCGGTTCATGGTGTAATAGTATTCCTGTATCCGGCGTTCATCCACCGGTTTTGCCGGTCTCAGGGTGACGGGGATTTGGTCAATTCTTACAACCTCTTCGAGTTTCAGGGGGTATACCCCCCGGATGGACTCCTTGAGTTTTCGGCTGTTGTCCATGAAGTCGAGTTCTTTTGCCTTGGCAAAGAGATGGTCCCGGAAATCGGGGTGGGCAATGCTGATCAGGGCCAGCGCCCTCTCCTGGATGCTCTTGCCGAACAGGTTGACGATGCCGAATTCCGTGACCACATACTGGACGTCCCCCCGGGGTACCACCACGGCGGATTGTTCGAGAAAGGGCACGATCCGGCTTTGTTTCCCATGGTCGGCCGTGGCCGTGAGCATGAGGATGGACTTGCCGTTGGGGGACATGGCCGCGCCCCGGATAAAGTCCAGCATGCCGTTGACCCCGGTGAAGTTGTTGTAGGGCAGGGCATCGGCCGAAACCTGGCCGGTGAGATCGATGGCCATGGCCGTGTTCATGGAGACCATGGCGTTGTGCCTTGAGATGATCCTGGGGTCGTTGACATAGTCCGAGGGGTGGAATTCGATGGCTGGGTTGTCATCCAGGAATTCGTAAAAATTGGTGGACCCCACGGCCGAGCTTGCAACGAGCTTGCCGTCGTTAAACCCCTTTGCCCGGTTGGTCACAGCCCCCATGGAGATCAGGCGCATGATGCCGTCGGTCAGGTACTGGGTGTGGATGCCAAGGTCGTTTTTTTCTGCAAGGCAGAGCAGGGTGGCCTGGGTGGTGGCCCCGAGACTGGTCTGGAGGGTCGACCCGTCATCAATGACCCGGGAGATATGGCGGGCAATGGTGTTGGCCGATTCAAACTCAGGCATCTCCTGGATGGTGAGCAGTTCCTCCTCATGCTCCACGATATGGTCTACATCGTTGACATGGATGAAGCTTTGGCCCAGCACCCTGGGCATGCGGGAATTGACCTGGGCGATGACCAGGTCCGCAGACTCGGCCGCCGATTTGCTGATATCCACGGAGATACCCAGGCTCATCCAGCCGAAATCGTCCGGGGGCGATACCTGTATCAGGGCGGCATTCAGGGGCAGTCTCTTTGTTTTGAACAGCTTTGGTATCTGGGACAGATTGATGGGGGTGATGAACCGTGCATTTTTGCTGATGACTTTTGGTTTTGCCGATCCCAGATAGAAGGAACGGATGTTGAACTGCTGGGAGTGGGACCGGCTTGCGATGAGGGTGATGGGGGTGCTTTCAAGGGAGAGCAGTCTTACGATTTCAAGGTCGGTAAACCGGGGGGATAGCCTTGAAAGTTCCTTGACAAGGTGCTGGGGTTCACCGCAGGAGGAGCTGATAAATATCCTCTGGCCGGGGTGAATTTTTGCGATGGCATCTTTTGCACTGCATCGTTTGTCCACATAGCTGTCAGCCCAATAAATCGGTTTTGCCATGGCGGCCTCCTAGTTTTTGATGAGTATACTATAAAACCCGGGCAGGTCAATTAAAACCGATACAAAACTCTTGTGCGGTTGGCGAAAAAAGTCTAAACTGAGGCTCAATAACGTAACAATTAGGGGTTAGGGAAGAGATTATGCGGATCATGATTTGTGGTGGTGACGGACAGCTCGGCAGGGACTGCCTGCGGGTTTTTCAGAAGAACAATACGGTTCAGGCCTTTGGTTCCCGTGATCTGGATATCACCAACCCGGAGCGGGTTGAAAAAATGATTGCAACCGTTTCCCCGGATGTGGTGATCAATTGTGCCGCCTACACCAATGTGGATAAAAGCGAAGCGGATGCCGAGCTTGCCCGGAACGTTAACACCTTGGGTGCCGGTTATGTTGCCAGTGCCTGTTCGGCCATTGCCGCCCCCATGGTTCACATCTCCACCGACTATGTGTTTGACGGTAAAAAGGAACTTCCGTTGAGCTATGATGAAACCAGCGACACCTCTCCTTTGGGGGTGTACGGCAGAACCAAGCTTGAGGGAGAGCACCTTGTTGCCCGGAATGCCGAAAAATACATGATCGTTCGGACGGCATGGCTCTACGGCGCCCATGGCAATAATTTCCTCAAGACCATGCTCAGGCTGGCCCTTGCGGATCCCGAACGAACCATCCGGGTGGTCAACGACCAGTACGGCTCCCCGACCTGGACCCTGAGGCTGGCCCTGCAGCTTGAAAAACTTGTGATGGTAAAAGGTCAGGGCATCTATCATGCCACCTCGGAGGGCTACTGCTCCTGGTACGAGCTTGCCGCCTGTTTCCTGAAAAGAATGGATGTCAGGCATAGCATCGCCCCCTGCACCACAGCCGAGTATCCCACCACTGCAACCCGGCCGGGCAATTCGATCCTTGATAACGCAAGGCTCAAACGGGGTGAGATAAATCGCATGACAGGATGGCGTCACGGGGTTGATCTCTTTGTTTCAAGGTACCGAAATGAGCTTATTGAGGAGTGTTCTTCCTAGCTCTTTCCATTGGAGTTGATACCTGGTTTACCTAACCTGGACACGCCAGAGCTAATAAGCAAAAATGTAAGATAAAATGTGTTCTGTCATATGCGAGGAGCTATTCTTCGTTTTTCTTTACTTTATCTTAAAGCAGGGGAGAACCATGGACGAAATAGCGCTTTCAGGGTTTGCAGAGTCGATACACCGGTTTGTTCGCTATGTGCTTGGCAAGAGATTTGAGGACGCCACCAAGCGGGATCTGTTCAATGCCGTCTCCTCGGCCGTGCGGATGCTGCTCATCGATATTGCCATGGACACGGAAAAACGATACGAACAGAGTGATGCAAAGAGAATGCACTACCTTTCCATTGAATTTCTACCGGGAAGGCTTCTGTCCAACAATCTGATCAACCTCGGGATCCAGGACCGGTGCCGGGATATCCTCAAAACCATGGGCATCGATCTTGACGAACTGATGGCGCGTGAACCCGACCCCGCCCTTGGCAACGGGGGGTTAGGACGTCTTGCCGCCTGTTATCTTGACTCCCTGGCAACCCTTGACATGCCGGGGTTCGGCTACGGGATTAACTACGATTACGGGCTTTTTAAGCAGAGCATCATGGGAGGGGAGCAGCGGGAAAACCCTGATTTCTGGCCAAACCGATCCTCTCCCTGGCTTCTGGCCCGATCGGGTGTGCGGTGTATGGTTCCGGTTTACGGTAGTATTGAGGTCTCAGAGGGCATGGACGGCGAGTACAATCCCATGTGGATTGATTGGAAGCTCATCATCGGCAGGGCCCACGACATTCCTGTGGCAGGTTTTGGTGGCCGGACCGTCAATCGGCTGCGGCTTTTCTCCGCCTGGGCCGGTGATAAATTCGATATGCAGGTTTTTAATGAGGGCGACTATTTCAGGGCGGTGGAGGAGAAGATACAGTTTGAATCCATTTCCAAGATTCTCTATCCCTCGGATTCCCAGGAGGCTGGCAGGGAGCTCAGACTTGTCCAGGAGTACTTTCTGGTCGCCTGTTCCGTCCACGACATCATCCGGCTCTATCTTAAGCACCATGACGGGTTTGATCAATTTTCAGACAAGGTGGCCATTCAGCTCAACGACACCCACCCTGCATTGACGGTGGTTGAACTGATGCGGGTCTTTGTGGACGGACATGAACTTGAGTGGGACCGTGCCTGGGAAATCACAACCCGCACCCTTGGCTACACCAACCACACGCTCCTTCCCGAAGCCCTTGAAACCTGGCCGGTTTCCATTGTGGAGCGGGTCATCCCCAGGCATCTCCAGATCATCTATGAAATCAACCTGCGTTTTGTGGCCCTGGTCAAGGAGCGCTTTCCCGATGAGCCCGCCATGGTGAAGGCCATGGCCATTATCCAGGAGGGAGACGAGAAACTTGTCCGGATGGCCAACCTTGCCATCATCGGAAGTCATTCGGTCAACGGGGTGGCAGCCATCCATTCCGAGCTTGTCAAGACCCGGCTGGTGCCCGAATTTTACCGGCTCTGGCCCCAGCGGTTCAACAACAAGACAAACGGCGTGACCCCCAGAAGGTGGCTGCTTGCGGCAAATCCAGGCCTTGCAGGGTTGGTTACCGAGGCCATTGGGGACGGCTGGATCAAAGACCTTGAACAGCTCCAGGGCCTTGAGGCCCTGGCCCGGGACAGTGGGTTCCTGGACCGGTTCTCCCAGGTCAAACGGGCGAACAAGCTTCGCCTGGCAGCGATCATCAAGAAAACCACCTATGTGAATGTGGATCCGGATACCATCTTTGATGTCCATGCCAAACGGATCCACGAGTACAAGCGGCAGATGCTCAACCTTTTGAACATCGTGCACACCTATTTTGAGATTAAGGAAGACAATAAGGTTCCTGCTTCCCCAAGGACCTTTATTTTTGCCGGTAAGGCCGCTCCCGGCTATGTAAATGCCAAGTTGATCATTCGGTTGATCCACGGCATTGCAGATGTGGTCAACAACGATCCTGGGGTGAACCAATGGCTTCGGGTCGTCTTCATCCCTGACTACCGGGTTTCCCTTGCCGAGGTGATCATTCCCGGGGCAGACGTGAGCGAACAGATCTCCTGTGCCGGCATGGAAGCATCGGGAACCGGAAATATGAAGTTCGCCCTGAACGGTGCCCTGACCCTGGGAACCCTTGACGGTGCAAATATCGAGATGGCCGACAGGGTGGGCCAGGAGAATATCTATATTTTCGGGCTCACCGTGGCGGAGGTGGATGCCCTGAGAAAGAACTACAACCCCTGGAGCTATATCGACAACAATCCCGGGCTTGGGCGGGTGGTGAACGCCATCAACTCAGACCGCTTTTGCAAAAAGGATCCCGGTCTCTTCGGCCGGCTCTATGATTCCATTGTCAACCAGGGGGATTACTATTTTAACATGGCCGATTTCTACTCCTACGTTGCGGCCCAGAAGCAGGTGGGGCTCGACTATCAAAAGCAACGGGACTGGGCGAAGAAATCCCTTCTCAACACGGCAAGGATCGGTTATTTTTCAAGTGATAGAGCGATCCGGGAGTATGCCCGGGAGATCTGGAATATCCAGGCCTCGGGAAGCGTATAATACTTATTTGTCGGAGGTTTGAAGATCTGGCCACAGCCCCGTGGGGTGGGGATTTGTTTTTTTCTCATGAAACTTTTTTAAAGTTTTGCTTGCGATTTTTCAGCCGTCCTAGTATGCAATAAACCGTTTGATACAGAATAAATCGTATTCAAAATCTGATGAGGAAAGACATGGGAATTCAGGAGCGCAAAATAAGAGAAAAAGAACAGCGGCGCAGACAGATCATGCAGGCAGCAAAACTTGTGTTTTCAGCAAAAGGCTTTAACCGGGCAACCATGGAAGAGATTGCAGGGGAAGCTGAGTTGAGTCCCGGCACCCTTTATCTTTATTTCAAGAACAAGGAGGAACTTCACACCTCCCTCTCCATAGATATCCTAAAGTATCTGACGTCACAGATAAAGGAGTATGTCGATGAAAAGGATATGCGGCCGGAAGACAAGCTCAATGCCCTGAGGGATGCTTTTATTGATGTTTACGAGTTTGACGCCATGGTGCTTATCAATCTATTTCATCTCCAGTCCGGGGAGACGTTGAAGAACCTGTCCGGCGAGGTCCTCCAACAGATCAAGCAGACCTCCTCCGACGCCCTGGGTGCGATCACCTCCATTGTTCAGGAAGGCATAGACCAAGGTGTTTTCATCGACAAACATCCGGTTGCCCTTGCCGACATCCTTTGGGCGACCTATTCAGGGGTGGTGCTCTGGGTGGACAGCAAGCGTCAGCTCAACAATGAAAAGGATTTTGTAAGGCAGACCCTGGAGACCGCCTTTGAAATCATAGGTGCGGGCTTTAAGAGACCGTAACTACTTGCAGAGCCTGTGTATGGTCTGGGCATGCCAGTCTCCCCTTCCGGAGAACGTGGGTATGCCCTTTTCTGTCAGGGCTTCGGCAATTTCCGCATAGGTTGCCCTTTCCTCCCTCATGGCCCGGATGATGCCTATCACTTCGTCCTTGGTGTGGTGGGTGCCGGATGCGTAACTGGTGGTGCCTTTTCTGATGGGCCTTGGGGTGCTTGCCGCGTCCAGGGTGGGGACAATCTTATCCATGAGGATCTGGTTCAGGTTCTCGAAAAAGGTGCTCACGGCATGGTGCTGCTCGGCCTGTACCTTGGCCAGGCTCTCCTGGCTTTCTGCCATCCGTTCAAGGCTCGATGCCATGGTTGCAAGGTTATCCTTGATCACGGGCATCGAATCCTGCAGTGAATCAGGCTCCTTGTACTGGCTCTGGGGCTGGGAACGCAGGGGCGTCCTCCTGTCAATTACCGCTCTCCTATCATTTCCGGAAGAATAACGTTCGCCAATCTCTTTTCGGGTGGGCCCCGCAGGTCTCTGTTGGGAGCCTCGATGGGATTGTGAACCTCTATGCGTGCTTCTCAGGTTTTTTAAAAAATCGCTCATGATACCTCCTGAAATAACGATATAAAAAAAATCTATATATAGATTCCGAAAGTTGTGTTTGTGTCCGTTAATATATCCGCGATTTTGAATCGATTCAGAAACTGGACCGTATTTTTTTCCTGTATTATCGTAATGTTATTGTATAGCATTATTTTAATAAGTCAAGCAGTAAATAGTAAAAAAGCCTCAGTGCGTGGATTCACTTGCCGGTTGACACGATTAGCATATCGTATTGCATGGGAGATGTCTGAGGAGATAGGCGATTGCAGGCTGGGTCCTAGGTCGCGGGGATATGGTACCGCCCGGTGAAACCCGGGAAAAAGAGGGGTAAGGTGCTGGTGCTAAGGCTTTCTTATACTTCCGGGCAGGGCTTTTAAATCGGCGGTATCTGTCTGGGATCCCGTGCTGCGACGGGAGGTTGACTCCAGGGGCGAAGGGGTTGTCCAGGATTCATCGCTCGCTGTTGTCAATAAGATTTCCCGGATTTATGCGAAAAATGGATGCGATACCCGGGAGGGGGTCGGTGGAAAGGACGATATCCCGCCCGGCAGGATGCTCGACGCTTACGACTTAAAACAAGGAGATGATCGGGATGGTGTCCTCACAAGGAGGTGTTTTCCCAGGTTGAACATACCATCCCGAAATAAATGTTAGATACAGGCGCTATCTGGGCCCGGCCATGAGCTTGGCAGTCTCTTTCTGTATGCAGTAGTAGATGTCTTCGTCACTGCCGAAGATGTCGATGACATCCTTGTGGTTTAGCAGGGTCTCAACCACGTAGGCGGTAAGGTAGATGCTGACCACGTTGGGGCTGGACACAAGGGCCCTGAATGGAGCGATCTTGAAGTCGATGTCAAAGTCCTCTGCTTTGCAAAGGGTTTCAAGGCATTTGATGATCTGCTCCTGGATGGAGTTCTTGCTCACCGTCTCAATGAGTCCCGTCTCCACCAGTTTCATGGAGACCTTGTTGCTAAAGGATTCGACATTGTCCCTTACGGCGTTGATGGTACTGACCCTCTCCCGTGTCTTGGAGGACTCTATTTTCGAAAGTAGTTTTGATTCTCGGTTTCCTACACTGAATGTCTTGCCCATGGACTGTCCTTATATTTTTACGTTGTTGGTGCGTTTTATTAAAATTCACTACAGTTTGTCCGTTATTTATAGTCTGAAAATCCATTGGGTTTCAAGATAAAAATCATACCTCCTCGATAATAATCTGGGGAGATACCCCACGGTTGAAACGGTTCATTCGTATTCGAAAGGCAATTTTTGAATAGTGGTTCGGCAGGTCGTCCGGATTATCGATGTTGAAGTGAAGGGCTTCCATGGTGGGTCCTGCACTGTTCGCAGCATTTGCCAGCATCATTTTTCTGTGGCGGGTGCCGATGATGGTCGAGCGAACCACGGTGACGTCTTTACAGTAGAAAAGGGGTTCGGGGTTGCCGGTGCCAAAGGGTCTGAGGCGGTCCACCTGTTCCACCAGGTCCTTGGTGATGGTGTCGATGGAAAGGACGCAGTCCAGATCCAGGGTCTTTTTAATATCTTTTCCTTTGATCATGGCGCTTATCTCGGCATTGAACATGGCTGAGAAGGTCTTGATGTGGGTCTCCTTGATGGTGAGGCCGGCCGCCATGGCATGGCCGCCGAACCGTTGGAGCACCCCTTTGCATTGCCCAAGGGCCTTGTGTATGTTGATGCTGTTGACGCTCCTGCACGATCCGGTTGCCGGGGATTGTGCGGTGGAGATCAGCACCACGGGGCAGGCGTATTTTCTTGCAGCCTTTGAGGCGGCAATGCCGAGTACGCCGGGATTCCAGGAGGGGTCCGACATCACCAGAGCGCTGCCCTGGGCAAGTTCGGGGTGGCGTGCGATCCGTTGTTCCATGTCGGCAACTATGCTCTGCTCAGTCTGCTGGCGTTTTTTGTTGAGCTGGTCCAGGAGTGCCGCCTTTTGCTCAGTGCCATTTTTGTCCGGGGAGCAGAGCAGGTCAATGCAGATCCTTGCGTGGGACATCCGGCCTGCGGCATTGATCCTCGGGGCGATCCTGAAGGCAATATCGTCGGAGTCGAGCACCGTATTGTCGATCCGTGAGACATCAAAGAGGGCTTTGAGACCGGGGCGCTTTCCCTGGCGCATCACGTCGATGCCGGCGATGGAGAGGGTTCGGTTCTCAGCCACCAGGGGAACCATGTCGGCGATGGTGCCAAGGGCGACAAGGTCGCAGTACTTGACCAGGTTGGGCTCCTTGAGTTCCTGCCACACGCCTTTTTCCCGCATGGCCATCCGCAGGGCGACGACAAGGTAGAAGGCGACCCCGACCCCGGCAAGGTGGTCAAGCCCTGACGGGCAATCCGTTTGCTTGGGGTTGACCAGGGCAAAGGCAGGGGGAGGGGGAACCGGTACCTCGTGGTGGTCGGTGACGATGATGTCCATATCCTCGAGCCTGGCCGCTTCAACGGCTTCAAAGCTGTCGGATCCGCAGTCCACCGTGATGATCAGATCCACATACTGCTCAGCGGCCATGGTGATGTGCTCGAGTTTCAGGCCGTATCCCTCCTTTGTCCTGTGGGGGATGTACCAGGTGAGTTCTGCATCCACGTGGGTTAAGAAGTCGTTCAGGATTGCGGTGGAGGTGACGCCGTCCGCGTCAAAATCACCGAAGATCAGGATCTTTTCACGGTTTTCCACGGCAGAGATGATACGGGTTACGGCTTTATCCATGTCCTTGAGGGAAAAGGGTTTGGTCAGGGTCTCAAGGGAAGGGTTGAGAAAGGTCCTTGCCGCTTCAGGGGTGTCGATCCCCCTGTTTGTAAGAAGGGTTGCAACGATGGGATGGCATCCCAGGGTCTGGGTCAGCCTTGCAACGGTGGATGGGTCAGCCTTTTTTTCTCTCCATTCTGTTTCCATGTCAGTCCATTCTAAAAAATTGTAAGCATATCGAGGCTGGGTGTGAATGTCAAATTGCTCGGCTCTGCTAAGCCGGGAACAAAAATGTCAAATGATTCCACCCTGCTCTGTCCGGAATGAAAATGTCATATTATTCCGAGCGCTTCTGTCGGGTGGTGTATGAAAAATGTTTGAGAATCTCGGTGTTGACAAGGCGGTTCTTGAAAAAGGCCAAAAAGCTCTTTTCCGTGAGGTTGGGAACCTTTTCCTGGAGCTGAACCAGGGAGATCCGGTTGATCACCTCGTTTTGGCCGGTGGTGATGGGAACGATGCGGCCGGATTGGATCCCGTCCCACACCAGGTGGGAGGCCACCACCCCGAGTCCCATACTGCTCTTCAGCGCCGAGATTACTGCATGGTGGTTGTCCACTGAAAGAATGATGTTCAGGTTCTTTTCCGAGCGTTCAAAGTGGTGCTTGAACCACTTTTTCAGGTCCAGGCCATGGGTCTGGCAGGAGATGAACGCCTTGGATCTCAAGTTGTCAAAGGAGTGGTCGTGGCCGATGTGCTTGTCATGGTATTCCCGGGAGCAGGCCATGATCACTTCTTCGTCGATCAAGGGTTCCATGCTGTATATGCCCATATCATCCCGGAACTTTTCCTGGGTCAGAAACACGTCCACAAAGGCGAAGTCCAGTTCCCCCTCTCCTGTGAGGGAGAGCAGCACATCCGGGGAGTCGAGCTTCAGGTCAAAGATCACCTCGGGGTGCTGCTCCCTGAACTGGGCAAAGATCAATGGAAAATACTGTTTGCCGAACTCCACGGGGGCGCCGATGCGAAGCAGGCCGTGGGGCTCCTCCCTGGCCCGCTTGATGGCAGGGATTCCGATTTCGAGCTCCTTTACAAAGGGTTCGACAATGGCAAACAGCCGGGTGCCGGCCAGGGTCGGCACCAGGCGTTTGTGAAGCCGGGTAAAAAGGGGGGTGTCGATCTCGGCCTCCAGCTTGTGGATGCTCTGGCTGATGGCGGACTGGGTGATGTTGAGCTCTGCTGCCGCAGCCACGATGCTCTGGTTGGAGAAGACGTGGAAAAAGACCTTGAGCCGGTTGAAATCTGGTAACATTAGCTGTTCTTAATCAATAGACTTAGTTAGTTTAATTTTACTCGTTACTCTCTCTGAACTATAAAATCAAGAAGTAAGTATGGGAACCAAACATTCTATTGACCTGATTTGCACAAAAAAAAATGGAGGTATCGGCAATGACAGCACTCAACCACGGTTTTTTCGATTTCTTGATGTTCATGGTAACCCCGGAAGATTCAACCGGCGGTTTCAACAATCCCCTGCCGCTCTTGGCAAACAACGGGGTCAGGACCTGTCTTAACACCATGAAAGTAGCCCTGTGGGTGGGTGTGGCCCTGGTTCTCTCCATTGCAATCTCAGGATTGTAAGGTCCCGGATCAACGACATCCCAAGATATCCCAGGCGTTGTGCAAGGCGCGTCCATGATCACCCTTATTGGTAAAATATCCAAGTTTTGTGTTGAAGAGTATCCCCGAAAAGTGATATAAAGCAAGTTTGGATTTTATCAACGAATAAGGGGTTTGGATGCAGACAGTTCATAAGATGTACCGGGTGGAAAAAAGCAAAATCGGGTTCTTGAAATTTATCTTTGAGGCCTATGACAACCTTGCCGTCATTACCACCCTGGACGCAAAAGATGGCCTTGTTCGCCTTGCCATTGCTCCCGGCTGTTCTCCTGAGGCCGTTGCCGTGATGGAGGATTTGAAAAAGGATATCATGATCAATGAAGTTTAAGGGATACGCATACATCTACACCATTGGCTGTCAGATGAACACCTATGACTCGGAAAAATTTTTTTCCATACTGAGCGGCCTTGGGTATGAAAAGACCGACACCCTGGACAAGGCGGACGTCGTTATTTGCAACACCTGTTCCATCCGGGAAAAGGCCCAGGAAAAGGCCTTCAGCTTTCTTGGACGCATTCCTGCCATAAAAAAGGAAAAACCCAACCTTGTTACCGTCATGGCGGGCTGTGTAGCCCAGCAGGAGGGGAAGAAGGCCTTTAAGCGCAGTCCCTATCTTGACATCGTGCTCGGCACCCAGGCGTTCTCCCGCCTTGCAGGGCACATCCGGGCTATCCTCGCCGGAAAGACCCAGATTGCCGATACGGATGACGCCACCGGCATTTACGAGTCCATGCCCGATTTCGACTGCCTTGACAACGACAAGGTGTCACGGTTCGTCACCATCATGCAGGGATGCGACAACTACTGCACCTATTGCGTGGTTCCCTATGTAAGGGGCCGGGAGCGCAGCCGCACCCCCGAGAGCATTGTCGAGGAGATCACCATCCTTGCAGACGCCGGCCTTAAAGAGGTGACCCTGCTCGGTCAGAACGTGAACTCCTATGGCCAAAAAGAAAACATCTGCTCGTTTCCCGAGCTGCTTGCAAAGCTTTCCGAGATCCCCAAACTTGAGCGGATCCGTTTTGCCACCTCCCATCCCAAGGACCTTTCCGACGAGTTGATCTATGCCATCCGCGACCTTGACAAGGTGTGCAATCATCTCCATCTTCCTGTTCAGTCGGGGTCGGACAGGATATTGAAGAAGATGAACAGGGGATACACCAGCAAGGATTATCTTGAGAGAATCGAAAAGCTCAAGAAAGAGTGCCCCGGCATTGGGCTTTCATCTGACATGATCATTGGATTTCCCTCGGAGACCCGGGAGGAGTTCGACCAGACCATGGATCTCATCAAAGCGGTGGAGTTTGACGGGATCTTTGCCTTTGCCTACTCTGACAGACCCAATGCCCCGGCCGCCAAATTTTCCGATGCCGTTGACGAAGCCGAGAAGATGGCACGGCTCAACGAGCTCCTCGAGTTCCAGGAAAAGATGACGGAACAGAAGAATATGGCCCTTGTGGGCCAGTGCGTGCGGGTGCTTGTTGAGGGTAAAAGCCAGAAAAAGAGACACAGTTCTAAAGCGAGCCAGAGCAATCTTCCCCAGATGACCGGTAGAACTGAATCAGCAAAAATCGTCCATTTCCATGGGGAAGATATCCATCCGGGAGATATCCTGGATATAAAAATCGAGCATGCCTATCCCCATTCCCTATGGGGCAGTGTGCAGGGAGTTTGATCACTATGAAGACCCAAGGTAAAACCAAGAAGGTCGGTAGGAACAGTGCCTGTCCCTGCGGAAGCGGAAAAAAATACAAGAACTGCTGCATGAGCCAGGAGCCCAAGGTGCTGACCGTTAAAGAGGCTTATAAGAACCAGTACGACATTATCCTCAAGGAGCCCCACCAGATCGAGGGGATCCGCAAATCAGGAGAACTGCTCATCTCCATGATGGACAAGGTGGAGGCCATGATCCGGCCGGGCATTACCACCAATGAGATCAATACCCTCGTTGAGGAGGAGACCCGCAGGGCAGGGGCCATTGCCGCTCCCTTGAACTATCGGGGGTTTCCAAAGAGCGTGTGCGTGTCTGTCAATGAGGTGATCTGCCACGGCATTCCCGGAGACCGGGTGCTCTATGACGGGGACATCGTCAATGTGGACATCACCCCCATCCTTGACGGGTATTATGCCGATGCAAACAAGACCTTTTTTGTGGGCAAGCCCACAGCCGACGGCCAGAAGATTGTGAATGTCGCCCTGGAATGTCTGCGGCTCTCCATTGATACGGTGGGTCCCGGCTCCCATCTCGGTGATATCGGCCATGCCATCCAGACCTATGCAGAGGCCCAGGGATGTTCCGTGGTCAGGGAGTTTGTCGGCCACGGCGTGGGCATTGATTTCCACGAGCAGCCCCAGGTGCTTCACTTTGGCCGGAAAAACCGGGGGGTCGAGCTTGTGCCGGGCATGGTCTTCACCATTGAACCCATGATCAACCTTGGCGCCCGGGATCTCCACATCCTTGACGACAACTGGACTGCCGTGACCAATGACGGCTCCCTGTCGGCCCAGTTCGAGCAGACCATCGTTGTCACCGATACCGGGTGGGAGAGCCTTACACCCTATTGATATAGCCGTTAACCGGCGGACGCTTTCCTGGATTATTCCTTGACATCCTCGATCCCTGGGGGTTATTAGAATTGACGAACAATTTGTAATTCTTTTCTAATAACCCATATTTATTCGCAGCTTCAGCTGCGCATACAACAAGGGAGGACTTGTTAATGAATGCATTGTTGATCATGGTGGCGTCTTTTGCCGGTTATTTGCTAATGTACAAACTCTACGGTAAGTTCATCGGGGAGAAGATCTTCAAACTGTCGGCGTCGGTTTCTCCCCCGTCGGTGGTCCTTGAGGACGGAATCGATTACGTTCCCACGAACAAAGAGGTGATCTTCGGTCATCACTTCACCTCCATCGCAGGAACCGGACCCATTGTGGGACCGGCAGTGGCCATCATCTGGGGCTGGGTGCCGGCGCTGATCTGGGTGTTTGTGGGCAGCATCTTCATGGGCGCGGTCCACGATTTCGGGTCCCTTGTCATCTCCATGCGCAACCAGGGCAAGTCCATTGCCGACTACACCGCTAAATATGTGAACAATCGCACCCGGTTTCTCTTCTTCATCCTGGTGTTCCTGGAGCTCTGGATCGTGATCGCGATCTTTGGCCTGGTCATTGCCGTTGTGTTTGCCATGTATCCGGCAGCCGTTATTCCCGTGTGGTTTGAAATTCCCATCGCCATCTACTTGGGTCATCTTATTTACAAAAAGGGAAAGAGTATTGTGCTCTGGTCCATTGTGGCGGTGGGGGTCATGTACGTCACCGTTGCCATCGGTGCCTACATTCCCATCGTAATGCCGGACGTGGCGGGTATTCCAGCCACCGGGGTATGGACGATCCTCCTTTTGATCTATGCCTTCATCGCCTCCACCCTTCCGGTGACAACCCTGCTCCAGCCAAGGGATTTCATCAACTCCCACCAGCTGGTCATCGCCATGGCCCTGCTGATTGCCGGCGTTTTTGCCTCGGCCTTCAGCGGCAACCTTGAGATCGTAGCCCCGGCCATCCAGATGGCGCCTGCCAAAGCCCCGCCCATGTGGCCGTTTCTCTTCATCACCATTGCCTGCGGCGCCATCTCCGGATTCCATTCCCTGGTTTCCTCGGGTACCTCGTCCAAGCAGGTGAGGAAAGAGACCGACGCCCTGTTTGTCGGGTACGGGTCCATGCTCATGGAAGGTTCCCTTGCCACCTTGGTTATCATTGCCGTTGCCGCCGGTATCGGCATGGGGTACACCACCAAGTCGGGGGAGACCCTCACCGGGATCGCGGCCTGGTCCACCCATTACTCCTCCTGGGCCGCAGCTGCAGGCCTTGGCTCAAAGGTGGGCGCCTTTGTTAACGGTGCTGCCAACATGATCGCTTCCACTGGCATCTCCTTTAAGATCGCCCTGGTTGTCATGGGTGTGTTCGTGGCATCCTTTGCCGGCACCACCCTGGATACGGCAACAAGAATCCAGCGTTACATCGTGTCCGAGCTTTTTACAAGCGTCCGCATGCCGTTCCTCACGGGCAAATATATCTCTACCTTTATTGCCGTTTCAACGGCCCTGGCCCTGGCCTTCATCACCGGCGCAGGGGGTAAAGGGGCGTTAAAACTGTGGCCGCTTTTCGGTGCGGTTAACCAGACCCTGGCTGCCCTTGCCCTGATCATCATCACAGTGTATCTCAAGGGAAAAGGTGGCATGAAATGGCTCGTCTCCGGCATTCCCGCCGTTTTCATGGTCTTTATGACCATCTGGGCCCTGGTTCTCAACCAGACCAAGTTCGGCACCCAGGATAACCTGCTCCTCCAGAGTGTCAACGGCATTATCCTCTTTATTGTCCTGTGGATCTCCGTGGAAGGCAGCATGAAGTTTTTCAGTATTGACGGTGATAAAGCCCTGGAGACAAGTGTTGAATAAAAGCAGTTCAATCGTGTATCGTTTAAAACGGTTGTACTATTGGATGTTAGGCCCGGCTTCGGCCGGGCTTTTCCTTGCAGGGGGTGCAAAGGAGGCGGGCCTGATCAATCCCTTTGTCCTGGCCCCGGCAATTCAAGCGCTGTTATTTGTGCTTGCGGCCCTGACCAGTATTGCAGCGCCCCTCATGGTGAGGACCCTGTTTGCCCATTCCCTCAAGGGCACTCCCCGGGTCGATGGCCAACGGTTCTTCAGGTTTCAACAGCGTCTCCTCCTCATCGCGCTTTTGACGCCCTGGCTGGCGATCCTCGTCATGGTGTTTGAGGTTCAGAAGTTCTACGGGTCGGCCATTATTCTCATGGCCCTGTATGCGGCCTATTATTACTATCCGTCCGAGGGGCGCATCGCCTTTGACAGGAAAATCTTCAGGGTGGAGGAACATGAAAAACCCATTTAACAAACTAAAAGATAACCTTGTCTCCCTGTGGCGAACAGCGGATGAGGTGGCCCGGGGCAAGGCCGTTGATTCCATTGAAGCAGAGCTGGAAGAGCTTGAGCACGTCTTCGCCCTCATGGTCCAGGGCGCCTTTGTGGGTATCCCGTCTCCGCCCATGCAGATATCCCTGGATCTTCTGCCCCTGATGGAAAGGGAGCTCCTCCTGATGACGGAAAAGATAGACACGGCCAACGAGCCCCTGTCCCACCTTTTTTCCACCTTTGATGTCTCATGAAAACACCCTCCGTCATATTCTATGTAGGCAAGGGAGGCACCGGCAAGTCAACGGTGTCAGCCATCACCGCCATGGCCCTGGCAAAAGAGGGCAATAAAACAATGCTGGCAAGCCTGGATGCCGCCCACAACCTGTCCGATATCTTCCAGACCCGGCTGGTTCACAAACCCAAACAAGTGGCCCCCAATCTCCTCGCAGCCGAGATCGACCGGGAACGGATGATCCAGGCCTTTCTCAAGGAGACAAGGGATTCCATCAAGCAAACCTACTCCTATTTAACGGCCTTTAACCTCGACTCCTACTTTAACATCCTGAAGTTCTCCCCAGGACTTGAGGAGTACGCCCTGGTAAAGGCGTTCACCCAGCTCCTGGAAAAGTATCCCGACCTGGATTACCTCATCCTGGACATGCCCCCAACGGCCCTGTCCCTGAAGTTCTTCACCCTGCCGGCCCTGTCCCGGACATGGATCGAGCAGCTTGAAAATCTTCGAAACGAAATCAACAAAAAAAAGGAGATTGTGGCGACGGTCCGGTACGGCAAAAAAGAGCACGGCCGGGACAAGATACTCAACCGAATCAAAGCCATGAAAGAATACTATATCAATCTTGAAGCGATCTTCCGCAACCCGGACACAACCATCTCCATGGTCGCCAACAACGACACCCTGTCCATGTCGGAAACAGAGCGCACCATTCGCGATCTTAAATCCAGCAACATCCATATCAAGAGCGTGGTCTGGAATAGGGTGGACACCCCCAAAGGCCTGCCCGGGTTCAACCTGCCCGGCAAAGCTGCCCCCCTGTGTGTGCCTGCCTCAAAAACGCCCCTCACCGGAACCGACGCCCTTAACACCTTCATCAATTCCTGGGACGTTGATGTCGTAACCCTTGTACAAAAGGTGGTGCAACCATGACCCAGGGATATCTGACCCTTGTCATTGCCTACGTGATCTGGGGCTCTTCCCCAATATACTGGAAGTGCCTGGCCCAGGTACCGGCCCTGGAGCTCCTTCTCCACCGCACGGTGTGGTCCTTTGTCTTCCTCATGGCCCTCGTGGTTGTCCAAAAAAGAACATCGGAGGTCATTCAGGCACTTACAACCCCCAGGACCCTTGTTTCCCTCCTGGGAAGTACCCTGGTTCTGGCGTTTAACTGGTTTCTGTTTATCTGGTCGGTCAACCACGGCCTCGTGCTCCAGGCAAGCCTTGGTTACTACATCAATCCCTTGATCATGGTGATCCTCGGCATGATCTTTCTAAAAGAGCGGCTCACCCCCCTCAAGTGGCTGGCCCTGGTGATTGCCACCGCCGGGGTTGTCTACTATGCCCTGGGACTTGGACAGTTTCCCTGGATCGCCCTTTCCCTTGCCGTGAGTTTCGGTATCTACAGCCTGTTCCACAAGATGACCCAGGTGACGGCCGTGACCGGCATCTGTGTGGAGACCATGCTGTTGACCCTGCCGGCCATGGCCTACCTCATTTTCCTGAACATCCAGGGCAGGGGAGCCATGTTTACCATGGGGATCGGCACCGATCTCCTGCTCGTGGGAACAACCCTTGTCACGGCATTGCCCCTGCTTCTCTTTACCATGGGCGCAAGAAAGGTGCCCCTTGCCACGGTGGGGTTCATGCAGTACCTGGCACCCACCCTGAGCTTTTTTCTGGCCGTGTTCATGTTTGACGAGCCGTTCTCTTCAAAACAGCTAGTCACCTTTGTCATGATCTGGGCCGCCCTGGCCCTCTATTCTGCAGATTCCCTCTTTATGATGAGGCGAGCCCACCGTTCCTTGAAAACAAAGAGATAATTGTTTTTTTAAGAATTATAGTCTGTTAGCAGATATTGTTCCATTGGCCCTAAAAAAAATGAAATAGATGCTTGACATCCAAGGCTGAAACAGGTAGATTCCCCTGGTCTTCGGGCGAATAACTCAGTTGGTAGAGTGCAACCCTTACAAGGTTGAAGTCACAGGTTCGAGCCCTGTTTCGCCCACCAGACACAAATTTAAGGCTTCATGGGTCATTAACTCAGTTGGTAGAGTATCTCCCTTTTAAGGAGAGAGTCGTTGGTTCGAGCCCAACATGACCCACCATTCACAATCCTTCCTGACAGTACAACCTGTCCCCTGTCCCCTTTTCCCTCTGCACCAACGTTTACTTCATCCTAATGTTTATTCTTGTTGATTTTATCTAACCACCTTTATATAACGAACCAATGTTCAATACTATTTACTTATCTCTATTTGAGAGAATGTAAGTGAAAGAGCGGAGCTATTCGTTGTCCCCAGCTGTTTCACAAGTCAAGTGGGCTTTTGGCCTCTTTCAAGAACGTGACGATAAAAATAATAATAATCCATTGAATGCCTGGTTCTGTAAAGATGCAGAAACTTTCATCTCAACAGCCAGATGGGTCAAAAAACGTTTCACATCTTCCGAATCAAGTGATTTCGGTGCTTTTGAGCCTAAAAAGGCCTGTAGCTTATAAACCCAGTTCCTGTAGGATTTGAGCGTCTTGGGTGAATAATGACGCACCTTTATTTCATCGGCCAGGCCTGCTAATGCTTTTTGCCACTTTTGTTTCGGGTTACCTGTCTGACCGGGCATGGGGGACTCGGCCGGAAAATTTGAGGTAGCCTCTCTTGCAAATTCGTTTGCTGAGGGCCTTTTATCATTCTCTATTGGGATTATATTTTGAACGGAATCGGTTCCGTGCGAATTCGATTTTGCAGTCGGTTTTTGCTGGGACAATGAATAAAATAGATGAACAGCATGGGATGCCTGTTGCAGGAAATTCGTATTTTGTTTTTTAGACCGAAGTTTTTCAATAAAGGGAGGCAGACTTCCTGGCTCGGTTTCCCTGAAACCGTATTTATGACAAAAAATCCAGATAGAACCGTAGCCATTTTACATAATACCCATGGTTGTTCGGAGGTATATTGTTTGCCTGTAATTCAAAATTGTAATTTTCTAATAAAATCGGTTCGATTTTAATCATTTTGGAGTTATCCAGAAAACTGTATATCATTCAATATGGAGTGTTATACTGTTAGGGAACATGGTAGCATGCTTCAAAATTGATTGTCAAATTATGTCAAATTTGATACCGGATGAGTGTTATCCGACAGCGGAGATACTCAGAAAAAAAACTGGTCAACCTCTTGTTGGACGAATGATGACTGCGTCATCAGGAGGGCATATTTTAGTGATTTTTGAATCTTTTCATGTTTTGCTCAAAAGCACTGATTTTAAAGGATTTGGGGGAGTTTTTTAGAATTCCCCATATATATATAGGGTATGGCTTAAATAAAACATCGTCCAACAAATAGGATTCTACGGTCAACTATCATTGCAGTTGGTATATTTTTTTTGGCTGCTTTTAGCCGGAGATCCTAAACATTCACGGCACATAAAAGATTGAAATAAAAAAAATGAAAAGAAACCGACAACACATTATTGAAGATGAATCTGAAAATATTTTAAAATCATTGATACCTACAGAATGGGTATTACGAAAACTTATACCAGATTATGGAATAGATTATGATGTTGAAATTTTTGAAAACGAAGCAGCAACAGGGCTACATTTTTTTTTACAACTTAAAGGTACTGATAAAAAAGAAAAAGATGACACAATATCAATTCAACTTGATAGAAAATATATCGAATACTACCAATTGCTTGCACTACCGATTCTTTTTGTCTATGTAAGCGTTAAATCTAAAAAAGTTTGGGCTAAATGGCTAAATAGATGCGCCATTAATAAAAAATATAAGTCTCGCACTTTAAAATTCACTCCAAATGACATCTTAAATCAAAATAAAATCTCTAATATAAAAGACAATTTAAACGTTGACCGTAAATATTCGGCTTAGTCATTCAGAATTTATTTTTTCAACAACACCCTAAATTTTTTGTTGAGAGGATACATC